>NZ_BFAV01000073.1 GCF_002933875.1 Desulfocucumis palustris
GTGGCAAGGCCTCAAGCGGAGGCGTACTCATAGTACGTCGAGCATTGAGGCCGCAGCCGCAACGCAGCAGATGGACTTTTTCAACGGCCTCCTAGACGGTGTTAAAGCCTCCTGTCTTTGAACGGGCGGGAGGCTTTAATGAAAAAAAAAAGGATATGATGTAAAAGTGACAATAAACGAGCAATCCTCCGATCCCAAAGGACTTATTTTTAATATACAGAGATATTCAACAGAAGACGGCCCGGGGATAAGAACCACCGTTTTTTTAAAGGGTTGCCCACTAAGCTGCCTGTGGTGCAGTAACCCGGAGTCGCAGCTGCATAAACCGCAGATGCTTTATTTCAAGAATACCTGTGTAAAATGCTACAGTTGTGTGGAAGTGTGCCCCACCGGGGCCAATCAAAAAAAGGAAGACGGCTCCCTATGGGTGGACCGTGAGCTTTGTACCGGCTGCGGCGCCTGTGTCCAGGCCTGCCTGGCCAATGCCAGGTCTGTTTCCGGAAATTGGATGACAGTAAGCGAAGTCTTTGACATTGTGAGCAAGGATTCCTTGTACTATGCGAATTCCGGTGGCGGTATAACGCTGGGTGGCGGAGAGTGCACCTCCCAGCCGAAATTTGCATTGGAACTTTTGAGCAGGTGCTACGATCGGGGTATCCATACCTGCATTGATACCTGCGGGTATACGCCCTGGAGTGTGTTGGAGGAGATATTAAAAAAGGTGGATTTGGTGCTGTTTGACATAAAACACCTGGATTCCCGCAAACACAAAGAATATACAGGTGTGGACAACCAGCTCATTTTGGATAACGCGGCTAAAATTAAAAAAATGGGTAAAGAAATTATAATCAGGATTCCCCTGATACCGGGCTATAATTTTGATGAAAAAAATATTACGGCCGCTGGGCGGTTTATGAAGTTATGGGGGCTGGAAAGGGTGGATATACTTCCCTATCACCGGCTGGGCGTAAGCAAGTATTATGCCCTTGGCCAGGGATACCCGCTCGAAGAGCTGAAGTCTTTAAGTAAGGAGGAAATTCAAGAAGCCGTCAAAATACTGGAGTCCTTTGGACTAAATGTCGGTGTGGTTTAAGTGTAGTGATAACCTGCGCAGTTAGTAGGGTTCAAGCCCGTCATCGCCCACCACTATAAAAGACTTCCGTGAGACGGAGGTCTTTTGCTGTCTATTAAACAAAGAACTATTTCACAAATATATGAAGGAATTATTATCTAAATAGAAGAAAGAGATTATGTAAGATCTGGTTTGCACGGCTCCTTAAAAGATAACGGCAGTGATACCACCCTGAAAATTTGATTTTTGCGACATTTGAGAACCGTCCCCTGTCGCATTCCCTAAATGTGAAGAAGGAGCAATGCCAGCAACAGTGCGGCCAGCCAGCAGTGGATTCTGGATTTTTGGTTTTTATGGCGGTAGTATAGCGCCAGCAGGCAAATTGCCAGCAGAACGGCCCAGGCGAGGACTCCGGTGCTAATCATTTCCGCGTGACGGCCCCTGGCTCCCCAGCCCCGGCCGGGCCGCCAGGTAAGTGCCAGCAGACCGTGCAATGTAAGAATAGCCAGGCTGGCCAGGGCGATATAATGATGGTGGCGGCGCAAAAAAATCCACGGCTCCCGCCGGGCGCGGCAATATTTCAGCAACAGCGGGGCCAGGGCTGAGGCTATCAGCAAGAGTCCCAGCCAGCCCAATAGTTCCAACATGGTTCCTCCTTATTAAAGCGGCCGCCCCTGTTTGGTCAATGGGGCCGCTGAAGCACTTTGACGTTTTCCGGCAGGGTGGGAAGCTGTATTTCCATGGGCAGGCTTACGTGGTCCCTTTTGTCCAAATCACGGAAAAATCCCTGGACAATTATTTTATTGCCGAACTGGATGAGATAGGGAAGGTTCGCGTCCAGGTCAAAGAAACCTGTGCAAACCTCACCCTCCACCAATCTTGCAGGCAGTGCCGGACGGGATATTTCCCCGCTGGAGGGCGGTACGATAATTTTTTTTCCATCCGGGGTTATTATCCCGAAAACGGTAACGGTGGCCGGTTTTTTTCCGGTGTTTAGAGCTGTTATAATAATTAAGTTCTGGGTAAAGCCCCGTTCCTCGCTTCTTTCCGCCGATACCTTGATATTCGGGCGGGTTTGTTTAACAAGCAGATACAGAACGTAAGTAGAGATTATGGCCGCATATACGGTCAGTATTTGACGGGCGTAATCCACCATAAAAATTAATTCATTGGAGTCGAAATGCATCTTATATATACCCTCCGCAGCTAACGGAAATTGGACTAAATAATCAGATATTTTCTTTTCCGCCGGTCTTTAAGCAAGGGCGGCCGGCTGCAATTTTATCTATTTTAATTATATATTCTATTTAATTACCCGCTAACCTTTTTTATTTTAGGATATTGTGGGGGGCGACGGCGCCTCCCCGGCCCGCTCCGACCCTATTTAAAAACTATTTTTAAAACATCCTGGGAAATTTGTACCCGGGATAATTTTCGGGGCATTTCTTCAAGGAAGATAACCTTTTCCGGCGACATTTCGGCCATCACCCTCCGGGATACGGGAACGCCGTCCAATAGCAGGGAGTCCGGCAGGAAGCTGATACCTTCCTGTTTTTCTGAAACCAGCACTCTGCCGCTTATTTGGAATCCCCACCGGCCGGTGCTGTCTTTTCCGGTAAAGGTTATTCTGTCAGGCTGCAGATTAACTGTTATATCTTTCAGCCGGGACCCGCCGGAGGAGGCAATGGCTCTGTTAAGGGTGGATTCGGCGTACTCCACCGTAATACCCCCCAGGCTGAAATTTATCCTGTCCGGGGTAATGGACTGTTTTGAAAGGGATATGAAGCTGTCCGCCAGGAGGCTTAACACATCAGTGGAATAGTACCATCCTTTTTCCATTTGGTAAATGGCTTCCGCCAGTCCGGCTGAACGGCTTTTAATCTCACTGTACATTGATTCGCGGCTTTTTTTCAGGTCTTGCAAGGCACGCAGCTGCTTGTCCAGGGTCTCCAGCTGGTTGATAAGCTGGAATTCGGTTTTGTGAAGCGCTTTTTCCTTTTCCCCGGCCAGGGCCGCGCAGCGGGAGGCATCCCTGAAAGCGGCGGTTTCCCGGGCAATGATTTCCGCCACCAGGAATATCCTGTTGATGAATTCGGCAAAGTTTGAAGAGTTGAATAAAACATCCAGATAAGTCCCATAACCCTGGATATACTGAAATTTGAGCCAGTGGGACAAACGGTCCAGCCCGGCTTTTTTCCGGGCTTGCGCCGCCAGATAATCACGGTACGCCAAATCCTTCCGGATTCTTGTGCCGGCGATATCGTTTTGCAGTTTTTTTATCCGGTTGTCTTCCCGGCGTATTTTAAAATTCAAAATAAATATTTCCTCGGCCAGCGCCTTTTCAGCAGCGCCCAATTCCCGCAAGCTGTCCTGGGCCTGTACCCTTTCCCGGGCTGCCGCAAGTCCGGCGGATGGAGTCAACACCAATATAAATACCGCGGCCATGAGGAATATGGCGGAAAAAAAGGCCGCCGGAATGAGGCTGGTTATGTATTTGCAATTAACGTTGTTCAACATCAATCCCTCCGGCGCCGTACTGGTACTAGTTTACTCCAGTTATGTTTCTGTTGGAATACGGATATTGGGCAAGGAGGTAACATTTTGTCTGCTGAAGTAAATAATATGTCCACCCCCCTGGGAACGGTGACCATTAATGGGCCTGTAACCGGAAAAGAATTGGCCGCCAAGGTGCTGGACAATCAATTAAGCAATTTCCGCCCTGCCGGGCTGCAGCAGGAAGCATTAATAAAAATAACCGAAATGCCCCGGGGAAGGATATATACCGCCTGCCGGGAAAACACGGTCATCGGTTACGTGGCCTTTCACCTGCCGGATGAATGCAGCCGCTGGTGCCGCAACCCCAGAATACAGGAACTGGGCGGAATAGAAGTGGCCAGGGACTGGAGGTGTCTCGGTGTGGGCAGCTCCTTGCTGGATTATATTTTTAAGGATGATTACTGGGAGGAATACCTGGTTATCACCACGGAATATTTTCGCCACTGGGACTTGAAAGGAAACAGCCTTACCGTTTGGCAGTATCGCAACCTGCTGGACAAATTTTTCGGCAGGGCCGGATTTATAGTAAAATATACTACGGACCCGGATATACTGGAGCATCCGGCCAACGTGCTGATGTGCAGGGTTGGCTGCAGGGTGCCCGTTGATGATTTGATGAGCTTCGAGGAACTGTCCACCGGGAGGTTTTATTAAATACTGGAGGGTTTTGATTTTGGAGCTTACTCGGAGACTGGCCGCCATAGCCGAATTCATACCGCCCGGTTTGGTGGTGGCCGATATTGGGACAGACCACGCCCGTTTACCCATGAATCTGGTTTTAAGCGGCAGAAATCCCAGGGTAATTGCCACCGATTTAAACGAGAAACCATACCGGGGCGCGTATTCCGCCGTTGCAGGCAAAAACTTGACCGGGGCCGTGGATGTGCGCCTGGGGGACGGTCTGCGGGCGCTATCCCCGGGTGAGGCCCAGGTGATAGTAATTGCCGGGATGGGCGGTAATACCATTGTTAAAATACTGGAGGATTCCAGGGGTGTGCTGGCCCAGGCCAGGCGCATGGTGCTGCAGCCCATGGCCGATGCCGGGGATTTGAGGCTTTGGCTGGCCGGCAACGGCTGGAAACTGGTGGCCGAAAAACTGGTGGTGGAGGATGGCCGGATATACCCTGTTATCGTGGCCGAGCCCGGGGTGGAAACGGAAACCGATATGTTTAATTTGGAAATCGGTCCAAAACTTTTGGAAAACGGCGAGCCCCTGCTGGAGGCTTATCTGGAAAAAATTAAAGCCGATTACCAGAAAATATTAAGTGGCTTGGCCCGCAGCCGCAGCAGGGATTCCCGGGAAAAGGCCATTATGCTCACCTCAAAATTAACCAGGGTTAGGGAGTTGTTGTGCAGATGCAGGCAAAATGTAAAATGATATTCGGTATTGTGGAGAAGCTTGCCCCCGCCGGTCTGGCCATGGAGTGGGACAACTGCGGACTTCAGGTGGGAGACCCCGAGGCTGAGGTAACCGGGGTTCTGCTGGCTTTGGATGCTGATTTGGATGTATGCAGGGAGGCGGCGGAAAAGAACTGCCAGCTTATTATTACCCACCATCCTCTTTTCTTTAAGCAATTAAAACAGATTAACCTGCAAAGCCCCCAGGGTGAACTGGTGGCCGCATTAATTAAAAACGGCATAGCCCTCTATTCCGCCCATACCAATCTTGACAGCGCCGGGGGCGGGGTTAATGACTGCCTGGCCGGCTTGCTGGGACTGGAGCGCACCAGCCCGCTGAAAGCAGCCGGGCCGGAGGGCTTGCTCAAATTTGTGGTATTTGTGCCGTCAGGACATGAGGACAGGGTAAGGGAAGCGGTCTGCCGGGCCGGAGCCGGCTGGATAGGCAATTACAGCGATTGCACCTTCCAGACCCTTGGAACCGGCACTTTCCGGCCCCGGGAAGGAACAAACCCATTTATCGGAAAACAGGGAGACCTTGAAAAGGTTGAGGAAATAAGGCTGGAAACCATTGTTCCGGAAAGGCTGGCCCCTGTGGTGGTGGAAGCTGCATTGGAGGCGCACCCCTACGAGGAGGTTGCCTATGATTTATACCCCTTAAAAATAAAAAACACCAGTGCCGGCCTGGGCCGGATCGGTGAATTGAAACATCCTGTCACTTTGGGACAAATGGCCGCGGAGGTTAAAAAGATACTGGGCCTGACCCATGTCCGGGCCGGCGGCGATGCCGGCGGGACTATTGCCAGAGTGGCCCTGTGCGGGGGTTCCGGCGCCGACTTATGGCCGCTGGCCAGGGCTGCCGGGGCGGATGTGCTCATTACCGGGGACGTGGGCTACCACCCGGCCAGGGATATGGTGCAGTCCGGCTTTAGCTTTATAGATGCGGGACATTACGGCACCGAGAGGGTTGTCCTGCCCGCGCTGAAGGAATTTCTGGAAGAAAATTGCCGGCTCCGGGAGCTTGAGGTCCGGGTCCATATAACCGGCATCAACGGGGATCCTTATGTCCTATACTAATCGGCCGGACCCCTTACCGTTTGTTTAGTTTGATTATGTCCGCCAGCTTTTTAAGGGTGGATAATCTTTTGCTGTCGTACAGGTGCTTTTGCCTGAAATAATTATATTTGGAATCATTGCTGTTTAGCCAGGACTCTCTGACTTTAAGGGACAGTTCCAGTTCGCGGATCTCCTTTTCCAAAACGTTCAGGTCCATTGCCGTGCTCATGGCAGCACCTCCTCATGCTATTTATTCGAAAAATTCACAAAATGTCCTGCCTGAATCCATAAAAAATTTAGAAAAAAGTTGGTATAGGTATAATAGCCGGTGGCTTTCCCAATGAAGGGCTGAAGAAGGCCGTGCGCCGGACTAATAAGCCGGCGGCTTTGTGCCGCCGGCTTATTAGTGATTTCGCTTATGCCTTGTGGGGTCCAGGAGTTTCTTTTGGCGTGTCTTTCCTGGAGAGCGCGTTGGTGATGGGATTTAGAACAAGGGCCAGCACAAAGGCCAGCGCCAGCACCCCGACCATCATTACCGCCCCGTGGACGTAGTACCATAACAGCAGGTATCCGGTGGACAGAATAATGGACAAGATCATAAGGGGAAAGGCTACTTTCATAAAGCCCACGAAGCTGATGTGGAAGCCCCTTTTTTCCGCCATTCCGATAACCACCACGTTGGCGGAGGCCCCAATTATGGTGCCGTTGCCCCCCAGGCAGGCGCCCAGGGAAAGGGACCACCACAGCAGGTTAAGGTTATCTATTCCTCCCAGGCGTCCCATATCCTGAATAAGGGGTATCATGGTGGCCACAAAGGGGATATTGTCCACAAAGGCCGAGGCTATGGCGGATATCCACAGTATCAGCATGGCTGTTGGAACCATCTGGCCGCCGGTAATATCCAGGGACAGCTTGGCCACGGCTTCAATGACTCCCACATGTTCCAGGGCGCCAACCAGTATGAACAGCCCCACAAAGAAGAATATTACCGGCCATTCCACGGCGTGCAGCACATGTTCCGGGTCTTCCCTGGAGAGCAGCAGCAAAAGGCTGGCTCCACTTAAAGCGATTACCGATGATTCCAGGTGCACGAACTGGTGCAGAATGAAACCAGAAATGGTCAGGGCCAGTACGAGCAGACATTTTCTAAGCAGGGCCGGATCCTTTATTTCATCCTTTTCATTAAGGGACATTATATCCTTTTGCAGCTCCGGTTTGGTAATAAGCTGTTTTCTGTATATAATCCGTAAAAAAAATATGGTAAAAACGTATGTCACGGCGATGACCGGGGTGAGGTTGAGCATGAAATCCACGAAACCCAGTCCGGTGGCGCTGCCGATCATAATGTTGGGGGGGTCTCCGATGAGGGTCGCCGTGCCGCCGATGTTGGATGCCAGTATTTCGGCGATCAATACCGGCAGGGGGTCGATCTCAAGTTTTTTGGCGATGGCAAAGGTGACGGGCACGATTAGCAGAACGGTGGTCACATTGTCCAGAAAGGCGGAAAGCACCGCGGTGACCAGGGCCAGGGCCGCCATAATTTTCAGGGGCTGGCCCTGGGAGTGTTTGGCAGCCTTAATGGCCAGATATTCAAATACCCCGGTCTGTCTGGTTATTCCCACTATAATCATCATACCCACCAGAAGGCCTATGGTGTTGAAATCTATGGCTTCCACGGCCTGCTCCGGGCTTAATATTTTGGTCAGGGCTATCAGACCCGCTCCCACCAGGGCCACCACCGTGCGGTGGATTTTTTCGGATACTATGATTCCATAGGTAAGCAGAAATATCGCCGTGGCAAATAATGCCTGGGTGCTTTCAGACAAAGCGACAACCTCCTTAAAGGCATCTAAATAGGTAAAGGCGGATTGTATTTAATTATAACCGGCCCGGGATAACATGGAAAGTATCCCGGACCGGCAATTTCGATTTTTTAAAATAATTTGTCGGATTTATTTCACCAGGGGGCCCATACCTATCAGCGGCCAGTAGGTAAACATGAATATAAGCAGTAAAACAAGTATCAGTATGCTGCCCAGTATGCCGTACTTGAAAAATTCCCCGGTACTGAACTGTTTCGACTCATAGGCTATGGCGTTTGGCGCGGCGCCTATCAGCAGTATGAAAGGCATGCCCGCCATGGACACCGAGGCGTAAAGGACCAGTTCGGGGTTTACACCCAGGTATTTGGCGATAACCAGGGCCACCGGCAGTACGATTGATATGGCAGCCACGTTCATAATGAAGTTGGTCAGCGCCATTACCAGGAGGGAAATGCCCATCACGAATACCACCCAGGGAGCGCCTTGCAGCAATGAAATAAAGTTAACGGCAATCCACTCCGCGGCGCCGCTTTGCCACAGGGCGAAGCCAATGCTCATGGCGCCGCTGAAAAGCAGGACAATGTTCCAGGGTATGCTTTTTTCCAGATCCTGAACCGTCAGTATCTCCAGCATGAAGAACAGCAGGCCGGCTACCAGCAGGGGTATGGAGCGGTCGATGGCTTTAAGCGCGGGGATAAAGGACTGCAGCACCAGCACGGACAGCGCTCCGGCCACCAGTATCAGCACGGTTATTTCCTGCTTTGTGATGGGGCCCAGTTCGGAGTAAAGGGTCACAGCTTTTTCTTTTATCCCGTGAATCCTGCTTTTTTCCGGTTTTAGCACTGTAATCAGCAACAACCAGATTAAAATCACGCTTACCCAGGCAAAGGGCAGCAGGTGCTCGGAGAAAGCGATAAAGGACACGTCCTGGCCGGTGAACTCTTTGAAAAATCCCACTGCCGCGGGGTTGCGCGCGCCGCCCATCATGGTGGCTATGCTGCCGGCCCCGGCTGTATAGGCCATGCCTATAAACATGGCCTTGCCGAATTTGGTGGGTTTGTCTCCTTCTCCATACAGGGCCAGTATGGCCATCATGATGGGAAACATGGTGGCGGCCACCGCGGTGTGGGCCATCAGGTGGGTGAGGGCCGCCGTTATTACAAATACACCCAGAAGTATCTTGCGGGTATCTTCCCCGACCACCGACAGCATTTTATACGCTATGCGCTTGGTAATGCCGGCCTTGGTAAAGGCCAGGCCCACCAGCAGGGAACCCAGTATGAACATAACCGTGGGGTCCATAAAATCCTTCATGGCTTCCTTAGCGGTGCGAATACCGAATAGGGGCTGGAAAACCCCTATGGCAATACTTGTTACGCCGATGGGGATAACTTCAAACACCCACCAGACACCGGCCAGCAGAAAAAGACCTATGGCGGCTTTACCCGCCTGGGTCAGGGGAAATTCCTTTCCCATGGGGTCAACGGCCGGTTTTAAATCCGGCAAAAAGTAAAACAGCAGTAAAAGTGCAAATCCCAAAGCAATGAAAAAGTATCTCTTGGCATTTAAACTCATTTTCCTCACCCAATCTTTCAAAATAATCTAAAGCGCCAAAAAGCAGGTGCGCGTCACCACTGGCAAAGAACGCCTTTGTGCTTTCCGGCTGACATTGCGCCTTCCCGGTTTTTTTGTCTTTGGGAGAGAGGCGTTTTGGCGGTTTCCTCCCGGCTGACTTTCCCTGGCGGATGTGAGTTGTAGTATTTTTCACATAAAATTTTTTAAAAAAAGTCCGTGTTTGGGGGCTGTTTGCTGTCCGGTCATTATATTATGTTCTCAGGCAGTGTTTTAATGGGATTAAATATTGTTTCCAGGGCGGGCGACGCATTTCCCGCGCCCCGGTTAAAACATTTAATTCCTTTGTCACCACCCTTCCTTGGTATTGTAAAGGCTGTAAATTACCCGTGCCCTTTTAGCTAACCAGTCAACTGCTCCTGATACAATTCCTTTGGGTTTATGTAAAATATCTACTTGAGAAATATTATACAAAGATAAAAAGGTTTTGGCAACACTTCTTTGCCACTACAGGGGCATGTATTAAAAAATTCTGCCAACCCAGCAGGGATAACTGACAACAGAGACCCCGCAAGACTTGTGGTTTGAGGGCTGAGAAAGCTGATGTAGGGTTAAAACCCATAATGTGTGATAAGGTACAACCTGTAGGGAGCGGCTGTTTCAAAACCCGGTTCCTGAAATTATGGGATAGGGGCAAAAAAACAAATGGGCAGTCAATGACTGCCCATTCCAACAGGCTAACGGTTTTCCGGAATATGTTTTAAATTTTTCTGGCTTGTTAATTTATGCCGGCTGACCGGGTATCCCTTCCGGCAATGGCGTTGGAGATGGGGTTAAGAATAAATGCAAGTACCACCGCCGACGCCAGCACTCCCAGCATCATGACCGGCCCGTACATGAAATGCCAGAGCAGCATGTAGCCGGTTGATAGTATTATTGACATTATCATTAGCGGAAAGGCCACTTTCATGAATCCCAGGAAGCTTATGGGCACTCCCCGTTTTTCAGCCATGCCTATCACGACCACGTTGGCGGAAGCCCCTATGATGGTGCCGTTTCCGCCCAGGCAGGCTCCCAGGGAAAGGGACCACCAGAGTAGATTGAGGTTTTCAATGCCGCCAAGTCTGCCCATGTCTTGAATTAACGGTATCATGGTGGCCACAAAGGGTATGTTGTCGATAAAGGCCGAGGCTATGGCCGATATCCACAATATCAGCATTGCGGCCGGCACCAGCTGGCCTCCGGTTATTTCCAGCGATACCTGCGCAATTTGCTCGATTACTCCCACGTGCTCCAGGGCTCCCACCAGCACGAACAGTCCCACAAAGAAAAATATGACGGGCCACTCCACGGCATGCAGGGCGTGTTCCGGGTCATCCCTGGAAAGAAGCAGCAGCAAACTGGCGCCGCTTAACGCTATCACCGAAGATTCCAGATGAACAAACTGGTGCAGCATGAAACCGGCTATGGTTAGAGTGAGTACAATCAAACATTTGCGTAAAAGGGCGGAATCTTTTATTTCGTCCTTTTCATCCAGCTCCATTATGCTCTTTTGCAACTCCGGGCTGGTAACCAGCTGCTTTCTGTAGATAATTTTAAGAAAAAATATTGTCAGTACATAGATTACCGCGATAACCGGGGTAAGATTGATCATGAAATCCAGGAATCCGAGTTTTGTGGCGCTGCCGATCATTATGTTGGGCGGGTCGCCTATCAGTGTGGCGGTGCCACCCACGTTGGAGGAGATAATTTCCACGATTAAAAAGGGTATGGGGTTTACCTGAAGTTTGTTGGCGATGGCAAAGGTAACCGGCACTATAAGCAGCACCGTGGTAACATTGTCCAGAAACGCGGACAGCACGGCGGTCACCAGGGCCAGGGCAGCCATGATTTTCAGCGGCTGTCCCTGGGAGCGTTTGGCTGCTTTGATGGCCAGGTATTCAAATACACCGGTTTGCCTGGTTATGCCCACAATAATCATCATGCCCACCAAAAGGCCAATGGTGTTGAAGTCTATGGCCTCCACGGCCTGTTCCGGGTTCAAAATTTTGGTCAGGGCCATTAACCCGGCCCCCACCAGCGCCACTACGGTACGGTGAATTTTTTCCGACACAATTATGGCGTAGGCGGCTATAAACACCGCCGTTGCGAAAACAACCTGCGTGCTTTCCGACAAGGTTCGAAACCTCCTTTGACATTTAGAAGCTTAACTACTTATTCGTCGATTAATATAATTTATTTAGCCAGGGGGCTTAATCCCACCAGAGGCCAGTAGGTAAACATAAACACCAGCAGCACCGCAAGTATCAGGAGGGTTCCGGGAATACCGAATTTGAAAAATTCACCGGTGGAAAACTGTTTTGATTCATACGCTATGGCGTTGGGCGCCGCCCCGATCAACAGAAGGAAGGGCATTCCAGCCATGGCCACGGAGGAGTACAGTACCAGCTCGGGGTTTACACCCAAATATTTGGCGATTACCAGGGCAACCGGCAGCACAATGGAAATGGCGGCAACGTTCATAATAAAGTTGGTAAGCAATCCCACCAGTATGGCTATGCCAATCACAAATATGAGCCAGTGCGAACCCTGCAGCAGAGAAATAAAGTTTACCGCGATCCATTCCGCCGCGCCTGTTTGCCACAGGGCGAAACCAATGCTCATGGCGCCGCTGAAAAGCAGCACTATGTTCCAGGGAATGCTTTTTTCCAGATCCTGAACAGTAAGTATTTCCAGTATAAAGAACAACAGCCCTGCCACCAGCAGCGGGATGGAACGGTCAATGGATTTCAGGGCCGGGATAAAGGACTGTAATATAAGCACCGACAGGGCGCCCGCCACCAGCAAAAGAACCAATAGCTCCTGTCTGGACATGGGTCCCAGCTCCGCATACAGACTTCTTGCCTTTTCCCGGATGCCGTTTATCCTTGTTTTTTCCGGTTTTAATATGGTGATCAGCATTAGCCAGATAAGCACCACGCTAACCCAGGCAACAGGCAGCAGGTGCTGGGAAAAGGCGATGAAGGATACGTCCTGGCCGGTGAATTCCTTAAAAAATCCCACCGCCGCCGGGTTGCGGGCGCCTCCCATCAGGGTGGCTATGCTGCCGGCCCCGGCGGTATAGGCCATCCCGATAAACATTGCCTTACCGAAGTTGGTGGGTTTGTTTCCTTCCCCGTATAACGCCAGTATGGCCATCATAATGGGAAACATGGTGGCCGCCACGGCGGTATGCGCCATCACGTGGGTCAGCAGTGAGGTAATCACGAATACCCCCAGCAGAATTTTACGGGTGTCTTCACCCACCAGGGACAGCATTTTATAGGCGATACGTTTTGTGATACCGGCCTTGGTGAAGGCCAGGCCCACCAGCAGGGAACCCAGTATAAACATAACCGTGGGGTCCATGAAATCTTTCATGGCGTCCTTGGCCGCGCGGATACCGAACAGGGGCTGGAAAACCCCAATGGCAATACTGGTGACGCCGATGGGGATAACCTCAAACACCCACCATACGCCTGCCAGCAGGAATAGTCCGATGGCGGCCTTACCCGCCTGGGACAGGGGAAATTCCTTTCCCATGGGGTCAACGGCGGGCTTAAATTCCGGCATAAAGTAAAACAGTAGTAATAGTGCGAATCCCAGAGCTATAAAAAATAATCTTTTGGCGTTCAAACTCATTTCCTCACCCCTCAATAAATACTGGTTGCCAATGTGGTCCGAATCGGACGGTTTTCCCTCCTCCCCGCATATTTATATAATTTTTTGTATTTGTGAAAGCCGGCCTTTTTTCAAGGATTTAGTTTTTGCTGGTCTTCCGGCTCTTGTATTCCCGCAAGGTTTTGCTGGGACATTTTTCTTTTGGCCAGCAGGGCATATTTTTCCGTGATGCGGGTTTCAATCAGTTTGGACAGGGAGACTGATATAATGCACATGTCCAGCAGCTCGTTCACACTATTGATGTAATTTTTACCTATATTTTTTATCCGGCCTGTGGACCAGTATAAAAGCCCCACTGAGCGGGATATTTGGGTAAGCAGCTCCGCCGGAGGCGGGGTAAAGCGGATAAAATCCATTGCTGCCGGGCATTTTTGAGGAAGTAAAACGGCATCAAGTGTCAGTACGGGCTCGGGAACCAGGGCCGGACGGGATGAGGAACGGTGTCCTGTGAACGGAATAATGTTTGCTTTTGAGCCGTTATCCGGATTATTGTCTGTGAATAACAATATTTTTTGGGCGTTGTGGGCTTTGCATATTTCTTCGGCAAGGGGATGCAAATTATCCGGCCGGGGCTCTTCCCCGAATATGAAATAGTTCAGGGGGAAGCCGTCGCTATCAATTAAATATCCCAGATGAACAGTGCCGGTGTTTTCTTTAAATAATAATTCTCCGGTGTACAGTATGAGCTCCGGGGATTCATCCCCGGGTGGATAATGCTTCCTCAAGAGTTCAAAGAAACCCCCGGGGTTCCCCAGACTTGCGGCTTTCTTTTCCAATTCCTTTTTCATTATCTGCTGCACCACCGCCAGAGGGCAGAGCCTTTTGGGCTGGAAAACCATTTCCAGGGCCACCAGCAGGGATACCGGGGTAATGCCGTCAGTGTGCTCATTCAGGGAACTGCAATGGTTTTGCAGAAATTTGAGTTCACTCATTACCAGCTGGATTTTCTCCGCCGGCAGGCGGCTGAGGTTGGCCAGGGTAATCAGTTCCTTTTGTTTAACTTTTGTACCTTTTCTATAGCTTTCCATAACCCTCAAATAGTGGTATTTTTTCTTCTTATATTTTGAGGTGACGATTCTGAAAAACATTTCTGATCCCCCCTGAAGGTTTGGAAGACCTATATAACCACGTAAAAAAAAAGAAAAAGGGTGGGCAGTCGCAATGACTACCCACCCAAGTAATCGAATCTTGAAACCCCCTTTAAAAGGGCCAACCGAATAGACGTTATTTAATTAACAATGTCTAAGACTCTTTTTTATAGAAAACAAATTTACTCCGTACTGATTTTCTTACCGTATGTAGCCAGCAGCCCGGAGTTCTGAAGTAAATTGATGCCGGAAGTTTGCTCCGATTCCTCCAGGTTTTTATAGCCCCTGCGCAGTTCCTCGTTAACGTTCAGCACTTCCTGGGAAAAATGAAAATGAGCGCCATTGGTGGAATCCAGTATTGCGGTCTTGTCCGGTGAATCTATCACCGAAGAAGGGGGTATATATTTATTCTCACCGACATTAACTTCGGTAACCAGCGCGCAATGGGAGACAAAACTTCCGCTTCCCAGTTCGGCCTTTAGCAAAACAGCGTTGAAGCCTATAAAACAATTGTCGCCAACCCGGCAGGGACCATGGATGACCGCCCCGTGGGCAATGCTGCAGTTGCTTCCGATAACGATGGAAGTGTTCTTCAGGCAGTGCATGATGACTCCGTCCTGGACGTTGGTGCCGCTGCCTATTATTATGGGGGAGCCCTCATCAGCCCTGATTATTGCTCCAGGGTGGATGATTACGTCATCTTCCACTATGACATTGCCAATCAGAATTGCTGTTTCATGAATGAAGGCGCTGGGACTGACGGTGGGGAACAGTTCTGTATTATGCCAGCTGGTGACGGGGCTTGATCTGTACATAGCCCGACCTCCTTCACATATAAATTAAACATAATGACAAATAATTGCAATAGTCAATTATTTGGTTGGTTAATATTTTCCCGGTCATAAGGGAAATGGTGACATAAAAATGTAATAATATTCACTTGGCTTTTTAAAAAAAATTGCCCATGTTGTCATTACTGATAAATATTTTTCTTCACAACAAGGCTCCTGCTGTGCTAAAGCCGTGCCGGCCACTGTCACCGGGGTATCCGATATTGTATTCCACCTGGTTTGTCACCATAAGTCGTCATTATGCTTGAGAAATATTATACAAGGATATTGTGCTTTTGGCAACACGAATTTTATATGTATTTCACAAGGTTTTTGTATGCAAAAAAACAACCGGGTACAAGACAGTGAAAACTTCCTGTACCCGGGCCGGGAATGATGCCGGGTGAATAAGGCGGGCAGTTTAAATATATAGGCGTAAATAGTCCTGGGCCGCTTCCTCGTTTGCTTCTTTATCTTTCCAATCTATTTCCCCGGCCGTCAGGTCCATTACCTTGACTTCTCCCCAGGCACTTGTTTTGTCAGGGAACATAAAATCACCTCCGGGAACATTATCCCCGGGGGTGATTTAATTAATTCCCGAAATGTAGAATCTGATTTTGGCTTAAGTCTGGAGGAAGAAAAAGGGCACAGTTTGTTTAAAATATTCACCAACCGATTTCAGGTATAGTCATAAAACTTAAACACAGTTAGCGGGGTAAATCCTCGCCTTTTTATACGATTTGTGGTTCACATATACATTTCTCATTTTTTGAATAAATCGGAATGTGTCCCTGCGCGTGTTGCTGTTAGAATAAGTAAATCTTTATTTGTTGCATAAATCAACAGCCAGTCCGGTAGAATATGGCATTCACGAAAACCAATATAGTTTCCTGTTAGTGCATGGTCGAGATGTTTCTTATCAAGTGGCTTTTCTTCCAAAAGCGTTTGCAAGACTTCTTCCAGCAAATCCATCTTGTATCCACGCTTTTTCGCAATTTTAAAATCCTTACGAAATTGTGCAGTTGTTTTTAACGTCAACATTCACTGTCAAGATCTTCGAGCAGTTCACGAGCAGAAGAATAGCTTTTCGCCGGGACTTTTCCGTTGGCAATATCCCTTGCTTCCTGCATGGCTGTTTCTGTTACGGTATTAAAACGGGGCTGCTTCATTTCAAAAGGTAGTCCACCTATCATTAAGGACTGATGCAAAAAGATATTTACTGCATCGGTAATAGTAATACCAAAGCTGGCAAAAAGCTGTTCCGCTCCTGCCTTTATTTCCGGATCAATACGAATGTTGATGTTTGCTGTTTTTGCCATTAGCTCGCCTCCTCCGCATTTATTATTATATCCTATTGTATACACATTGTCGATACAACGTGAAACTTTTTAATATTGCTCAAAAATTATTATTGCACACTTCAAAGATGTGCTGCAGCATCTGACGATAAAGAAGGGGGCGTTCCTCCAATTTATTACTGTGCAGTAAATTGGAGTCAGTTTTGTGGGTCGGGTGCAAATAATTACTAATAATTTGAATAATAATACACAATTTATTAATTTGTTAATAAAATTTTTATGCTTTCTTAATGATAAAGTGTTTTATTAATAGATAAAGATGTCTAATAAATTTATTGTGCGGAATAATTGGAACTTTAGCGGGGGTGTTAAAAACTGAGTGAAGAGAGAAAACGAGCTGAGGAAGCACTACAGAGGGTTGAAGAGAGTCCGGAATAAAAAGGTGACTAAAAGGCTCTCCCAAATTACCGTGGTTAACGAAATAATGAAGCAGCAACTGGAGGAATACAAAAAAACAGAGGAAGCCCTGGAACGGTCCAACCGTCAGAATAAACTTATTCTGGAGGCTGTTGTAGACGGTATATATGGTGTAGATTTAAATGGTAATACCACTTTTGTCAATCCGGCTGCGGTAAGGATTACGGGCTTTGGACCTGAAGATATGATAGGACGAAACCAGCACCAAATCCTCCATCATACCAAGGAGCCCGGGCTGCCGTACCACCACAATGATTGTCCGATACATGCCACCATGAGGGACGGTATCCCACGCCAGCTAAATAATGAAATATTTTGGAGGAAGGATGGCAGCAGCTTTCCTGTGGAGTATACATGCACACCGGTAAGTGAGAATGGGAAGGTTGCGGGCGCGGTCGTGGTTTTCAGGGATATTACTAGCCGCAGGATGGCCGAAGCTGCCTTGAGGGAAAGCGAGGAGCGTTATCGTTCTCTGGTTGAGCAGTCATCGGACGGAATTTATATATTCGATCCGGTGACCAGAAAGGTTCAGGAGGCTAATGCCCAGTTCTTGACAATGATGGGTTATAGCGAGATTGAATTCGGTGGGCTTCTTCTGGATGATTTTATATTGGCTGATAGCGATAGTATATACAAAAATATTACTAAGGTGCTAACAGAACGCCAGGTCAATATTGGTACAAGAAAGTACATGCGCAGGGATGGGCTGCCGGTGGATGTTGAAATTGTTGCTTCGCTCATAAGTTATGGAAGTGACCATGTGGTGATGGTCAATGTCAGGGATATAACCGAGCGACGAAGGGCAGAAGAAGTAATTAATAAAAGTTTTGCAAATTTGAAAAGTACTCTAAAGGAAACGGTTAATGCTCTTTCGGCCACGGCGGAAAAAAGAGATCCCTACACCGCCGGGCATCAGCAGCGGGTTGCCAGCCTGGCCTGTGCCATAGCCATGGAAATGAATCTGGGGGAGGATATGGTAGAGGGTATTCATGTGGCTGCGACTCTTCATGATATTGGTAAGATTTATGTTCCGGCGGAAATATTAAGCAAGCCGGGACGGCTTACGGATATAGAGATGGAATTGATTAAAACGCACCCTCAAATGGGCAATGACATAATAAAGAGAATACCTTTTACTTATCCGGTGGCTGAAATAGTGTTGCAGCACCAGGAGAGGTTTGACGGTTCCGGTTACCCGTCGGGCCTTGCAGGTGAGGAAATACTTCTGGAGGCTAGAATTTTATCCGTGGCGGATGTGGTTGAGGCAATTGCTTCGCATCGGCCATACCGTCCCGCTCTGGGTATTGACAAGGCGTTGGAGGAAATACATAGAAACAGGGCGCGGCTTTATGATCCCCTGGCTGTTGATGCCTGTCTCAGCCTGTTTAAGGACAAGGGTTTTTCATTTAATTAGATAAACCGCTTGAACCATAACGTGGGGACAACCATAACGTGGGTTCCTAACGTGGGGACGGTTCCAATGTTATAAATAGTTAAAAATTTTGGGCTAAACTTTATGTTTCGCAGGTCTTTTTTTTCTTAAGAATACGCTGTTTGAGTTTATTAAGTCTGTTTTCTCTTCCAGGTGAAATACCGGGTCAACCAAATGTGTTTGGTGCGGCCTGGTTTTTTGTTTCTAAGGGGGCGGCAAGGCCATGCACATGATTACAGACAATACCGAGACAGAAGGCTGGTTGCCAAACTTCAGCGCCTCGGTTGGGGTCGGATGGTGATAGACAGGCACATTAACATTTACACAGGCGAGAAATGGGGTTTTAACAACGGGGCATAACGGGACTGGGTCAGCGGTAAGCCATTCGAAACTGGTGATTTCCTTCGCCGCCTGGAGATGGCGTTCAGAATTGGCACCCCGTATCTTGCGATTGTTCCGGATATCGTTGCCGACGGGGAGGAGTTCCTGGAGTTTTCAATCCGGTGGCTTGACTGGCTGCCCCGGGCGTGGCCCTGGTATCTGGCGGTGCAGGACGGCATGAGGTTGGAGCAGGTAGCGCAGGCGCTGGACGGGTTTGTCGGTATATTCCTGGGCGGCAGCAACCGGTTTAAAGCCACCGCCCTTTACTGGCGGCGGTTGGCCCACAGGCAGGGAAAGAGGTTTCATTATGCCAGGGCTGGGACACCGAAAAAAATTCAACTTGCCAAGGAGGTGGGTGCGGATTCCTGTGAAAGCGCTTTTCCCCTTTGGGAAATGAAAAGATTTGATGAGTTTGCGAAGTGGTTCCGTCAGCCGCCAGGGCCAAAGCTGTTCGGCCCCGAGTCGTGGGTGCTTCATCCGGATGGCATTGCGGGTTAAGTATAGCTGTGGGTGTGGTATTGCCATGCGTGTCAGATGCTGTGCTTGTAATGGGTATTCTGTTAATACTGTGCAGCACTTAAACTAACAGGAAGCAATTAGTTTAAGGATAATTTCGTCTTGACATAAATCTTTCACCTGTAATATATTTATTACAGGTGAAAGATATTAATATTTAATCCCTGCCTGACAAGTCTAATACTGTTGGAGTGCTGGTTTGCTAAAAATCTCGCGGAAAGCACCACGACACAACGTTTAAAAGGGGGTATAGGAAATAAATGATAACAATAATTTAAAACCAGCGTCACCTTCAGGTGATGATTTAATCAAAATGTTGGAGGCACTGGCAAATCCCCACCGGATACAAATCATTGCTTTGTTAAAAGGCAGGCGTATCCATGTCAGTCAGCTTGCCCGTGAGGCCAAGATTAGCAGACCGCTGTTATACATGCATCTAAAACGATTAGAGACCGCTGGATTAGTAACTAGTAAATTGGAATTGGCAGAGGACGGAAAAGCTATGAATTATTATGAAGTGACACCGTTTGCACTCCACTTAAATCCGGAGAGCATCGCAGAAGCGGTAAAAACGCTTACTATTAAAAAAACTGGTAGCACCACTCCAGACGACACTATCAACGAAAAGGGGGATAATAAATGAACGAAGAAGTTATTTCACAAATTAGCGGAATGGTCTTTGCGCTCGTACTGCTCGTACCGCTGGCTGTGGTATTGGTATGGCAAGGTCTCAGAACTTGGCAAATAAGAATGACGAGTAGGGCAGAAATCGCCAGGGATGAGGCATATCGCAAGCTCGCGGAAGAAGCTATCTCGGCTCAAACGAAAATCTCGGAAGATCTATCCGATTTACGCTTTCGCGTAGCTTCTATAGAAAAAATGCTTCGGGAGGTTGAATGAAGTTATAACCGCAGAAAGATCCTCAATAATCTAGCGTTAATAAATAGTCCAGCTCAAAAATTATAAAGGTGAAGGAGAAACAAAATGGATCTTTTTATTGGAGGATTAACTATATTAGCTGTGCTTCTAATGATAACCGGTCTTACTCTGCTTATCGGTAAATTTAGGAAAAATAAATTAAAAATAAAGCAAAAGAATTGGTGGCTCATCACCCATATGATTTTTGTCATTATTTATTTAGGCGGGGTTTTTGGAATGCTTTTACTTGCCGTTTTGACGAAATTTACGACCGATAATAATCTGGTGTATGCTTCACATGTATTCATAAAGCGTTTTGATCATTTCTTAGTCATTCCTGGTGCTTTCGGTTCGCTCATTACCGGAATTTGGCTCGCTATAAGAACGCATTGGGGAGGGCTAACGAAACATTATTGGGTTTTTGCAAAATGGATCGGTAATATAGTGGCGATTATTTTGGGCAGCACCTATGTGCGGATTTGGATAAGCGATTCACTCTCTGCCAGCAAGATTGCCAGTGGTATGCATCCTTTGCAAAATCCGGCTTATCTTGAGAATCGTCAGTTGTTATTCTTTGGCATTGCAATATGTCTCGCTATACTATTCTTCTTAGTAGTAATTTCTTATATTAAACCATGGGGGAAAAGAGAAAATGCAGCAACAACTCCTTAGTTGATAAAAGCAACTATTTAGTACGTGTAACAAAGATTTAATACAACAAGTAGCTGGAAGTTACTGAGGCAGATCAACACGATAACCCGATTAGCCCCCAAATAATCCCCCTGTCAAGGGGGGATTGGGACAGGGGGCGGTTCCCTTGCCCTGTCTTTATTTTAAAAAAGTCAGGTATCTTGCGTTAAAACCTTTAACGTAACCACCTATACCTGCGACGGCGGAAACCTGCTTACGACAAACAGATCCCATGGAAAATAATAAATTCCGCCCCGGGGCGGAATTTATCTTTTAGCTTATGAGTAAACCTGTAAGCCGGGTTCTGTCTGGGGTGATCATCTATCTGAGGGCGGCTGTTGCCCGCCGCCTCTTGCGACCTTACCCGGGAGCGGAGCGGGCCACTCCGTTGCCCCCCCTATTCGGTCTTGCTCCGGGCGGGGTTTACCTAGCCGGACGGTCACCCGGCCGCTGGTGCGCTCTTACCGCACCGTTCCACCCTTGCCTGTTTGAGAAGTGAGAGGTGAGAGGCCGGAAGTGAAAAATAACTGTCTTGTTTTCCCGTTGCTCGCCGCTTGCCTCTTACTTCTCACCTCTCAAGCAGGCGGTCTGCATTTCTGTGGCACTTTCCTTGGGGTCGCCCCCACTGGGCGTTACCCAGCACCCTGCCCTGCGGAGCCCGGACTTTCCTTAGGCGCGGCCTTTCGGCTCCTGCGCCCGCGACCACCCGGTTTACTCATATCAGAATTATATCATTAAGACTGTCAATGGTGAATAGGCCTGACCGGAAGTTCGGTGCCATAGTCCCTGGCCACGGAGGCGTGCCATTGATCCCAGTTTTCTTCATTGACTTCATCCACATTAATTTCTCTTAGCTGCGGGTGCTGCTGCAGCAAATAAGGGGCGCACTCCCGCAGCACCAGGTGCAATTCATGTTTTAAAATCTCTTTTTTTCCTGTCATGTATCTGGCTACACTTTGAGCTTCTTCAAGGTTTTTTGTAAGCACCTTGTCGTTTATAATAGTCAGAATAATATCAATGCCGAATTTCTTCATTGAACAATACCTCCGGGAAAATTCTTTTGCCGGTACGTGGAATGGTATCCCCGGCTAATTATATAACACGGTATGCTTGTGATAAAAATGGAGCCCTGTATTTCCTGCCCGCAGCACGGTTATTTTCGATGCCGGCAACCTGAATTTTAGATGAGCTCTTTACCCGCCATTTATCAAAAAAACATGATAATGGGACCTTTTTATGGTATTATTGTTATAAAAAACAGGGATGTGTAAGTACATGGCGGTAGGCACCGGTATCAGTCGAAATGGGGCCAAGCAGAAACAAAAGGGGGACAAGTGGAGCTGCGGCTGCACCACGATTTTTGGCCCTGCCCAGTTGAAAGCGGAATGCTTGATTTGTGGCGGAACTTTTGTCAGAATTGGACAGAAGCAGGCAAATCACGCCCCCAGGGTTTCAATTAGCAGTGGTGAGAAAATTTTAGAACTGGTTACCGACAGCGGGGGGGAGGAATCTCCCGGGACAAAGTGCGACCGCTGTACGGGCCAGGGATGGATTAAAGCCTACACCCAGGAGTGGGACAGGATTAAATGCCACCACGCCCCCTGTCCCGTGTGCCAGGCCAGAGAGTGGCTGGACTGGTCGGCGGACAAAAGGCTTATGACAATTACGCCCAAGTAAAACTTTAATCCGGGCATTAAAACGCCCGGATTTGTTGTTCCAGGGCGGTGTTTTCAGTCTTGCCGCTATTTCCCCGACCAGACCAGCCTGTTGTCCCTGACAATATATTGGGCCCGCCCGGCTTCCAGGAGATAGCCAAGATAGGCTGTGACGGTGGTCCTGTAAAGAAAGTAAAGGGTTGGCAGGCTGATATTAAAGTTGAGCATGCCGCACAGTCCGGCCACCACATCCTCCACGGCGCAGGGGTTCCGGGAGATAATTTGTTCGACCCTTTCCACCTGTTGCTGAACCGTCTGCCAATTCCGGCCGATAACCTCCCCGGGATCGGTCAACTCCCCGCCGTGGGCCGGTACGGTGACTGACGCCTTTAGGGATAGTATCCGTTCCAGTGAGGCAAAGTAGCCGGCTATGTCCACATTGTACGGAATACCGTGCTTTTGCAGGTATTCCGGGGCTAGAAAGGCATCGCCGCAGAACATCACCCCCCGGGCAAAAACACCGATCTGATCGTGGCTGTGGCCGGGCAGCCGGTGTATATCCAGTTGTATGCCGGCTATATTGATTGAAGTTTCGCCGCCGGCTATAGGGGTGACTTCGCTTGGCCGGGCGCAGAGGAATTTATTTTTCATGTCCTTCCACGGCACGGTTCCCCCCAGGAGATAAAGCGGTTCCAGGGAGGGGTTGGCGATAAAGGGGGCTTCTCCCTCCGGGGCGTAAACAGGGATGCCCAGCCTGTCCTGCAAAAACTGGTTTCCACCGATGTGGTCGGCATGGGAGTGCGTATTGATAACGGCCACGGGTTTAAGTTTATGCTCTTCAAGCATTTTGAGTGTTTTTTTGGCCGCCTGCT
This sequence comes from Desulfocucumis palustris, assembly GCF_002933875.1. Classification (GTDB taxonomy): domain Bacteria; phylum Bacillota; class Desulfotomaculia; order Desulfotomaculales; family Desulfocucumaceae; genus Desulfocucumis; species Desulfocucumis palustris. Next base: position 23,355 of record NZ_BFAV01000073.1, read on the forward strand.
GGTCGATGCCGGTGTCCACCAGTACGGCCTGTCCGCTGTCATTGGCGACGACCCCCACATTGGTGGCCGCTGAAAGATAAAATACATTTTCCGTCAGTGCAACAAGCTCCATTGCTAAAAGTTCCTTTCGTTTTTATTAAATTATATTATACATAATTCAAGGTAAAGTTTTCACAAATATATACCCGTGATATAATTAGTTATCCGCCTTTTTAGGAGAAGGGTGCTTGGTTTGGATTGCAGACGGGAATTTGAACGGCATAATTATGAATCGAACGGGGTGAAGTAATGTCCAGACCGCAGCTTTTGGTGCAAAATTTGCGGGATAAGGAATTTGGAGAGCAGGATTTGATCAATGTCATAGCAATTTACCAGGGCAAGGCTCCGGGCACCGTGGGCATTCAGAGGGTTTTTGCCGGGGAGGAGAGCTTCAGGTTTCCCAGCGAGGTAACGGAAGGGCTTGTTAAAACCAGGGTGGTATACAGCTATACCCTGCCCCAGTGGCGTGAATTGCTGGAGGCCTGCGTGCTCCCTGAGACGGCTCAATCCCTGAAAGAGATAATGGTGCCCTTATTGCTGTATTTTCGGGAAATTCGCCCCGGCTATTTTGCCGGAATCGAATTTGACCGATCCTTTGGCAGGGAATGTTACGGCGAGATATTGGAAATGGACTGATCGCATTTTTATTCGGGATTTATTTTTAATATGAAGAATAATATAATTTTAAGGATAAAGGAAAAGGCAGGTAGCGGCCTGTGCAAAAGAACGTTAACAGTAAAACGGTTAAATTAATAAATTTGCCCCAGTCAGCGCTGGAAGGAATATTTATAGGCGGGTTCGCGGCATTTCTCGCCCTTTACCTGTGGGTGCCCTATTCGTATTTGTTAACAGGGTACTATACCGCCCTGAGGCTGGGAAAAATTAACTCCTGGATATTTAAACCCTTTATTTTTATAGGCAGTTTGTCGGTGGGTCTTTTCGCCGGGGAGGCTTTTCACGAGGTATTGCTTTTTGCCGTTGATATGGTGGTGGTTTCCCTGGCGGTTCTGGCCGCTTACCATTTGTCTTACTGGGCTAATTTCTTCGCAACCCAGCAGGTATCCTCCAAATCCTTCTGGCTAACCTGTTTTTGGGCCGTGATATCATCCGTGGTTATTTACCTGGTGGATCCGTCCCCGGTGGTGGTTGCGGCGGTGCCGCTGTTGTGGGCAAGTCTTATACCCCTGTGGTGTTTCGACCTGCGTTTGCTGCATGCCCCGCTTTTTACGGTTGTCTATTTATTTTTCTTCTGGCTGTGCACAGCCATATTAATGCCGGGACTGCACCAGCCGCTTTTTGAAATCTACCGGCCCGGTTACTGGCTGGCGGCGATTCTGCTTTCCCTTGTTCCGGAATTATTCCCTTTATTGCATCCCGAGAGAAGGCATGTGCCGGAATCAAGGCCTGTTACCAGTTCTCCGCTTTCAGACTGGGAAAAATTTGTGGGTCTTAAAGAGGTTCTGATGCTGGCCCTTGGTTTTTACAGCATGTATATGGATAAATTCCCGCTGGTTCGCAGAATTGCTCCCCTGGGTAGATATTTAATAATAGCAGGGATGCTGCTGGAGTTGTATCCCCTTCTGGGAGGGCATTCCCCCCTGTCTCCGTGGTATAGCCTGCTTCCTGCCGCCGTGGGCATTATGCTTGAGCTGGCCCTGGAGAATTACGGGGTCTTTGCCCTCTGGACGCTGCAATATTCACTGGCCATGGGTTTGGTCAGGATATTCATGACTCCTTCCGGAAGTACCGGCACCATCATGCTGGCGGCTTTTCTTCTATTCCTGGCCCTGGTGGTGTGGTTCAACCGGCCGGCGGGAGGCGTGTCCGGAGGCAGTCACTGGAAGAAGCGGGGCTGCGGTTCCGGTGAGGAGAGGGTAGGTCTTTAGATTAATTTGACCGCGCAAAGAAGAAATCCCCCGCTTTAATGAACTGAACCCCGGGAAACAGTAAATTAAAATACCCCCTATGGTAGAATATGGACACTATCATAGGGGGTATTTTTTATTGTTCGAAAAAGCACGGATTGGGCCTGATGTTTATTTGTTCACAAAAGGAGACAGGGGCTTTTTATTTTGTTTATAATTAGCGCCTGTATCCTTTTTTATCCCGCTAACAGCCTGTAAGACCCCGCCCTCGGAGGTCGGGGAGAAGCGGGCTAAAGCCCGGACCCGGTTCGCTCTTTATATTTTCTTTGAATTTTATAAAATATTAATTGTATGTTAACGAACAATGATGTAAAATTAATATAAAGCCGGATTTCAGGAATAGAAGGAGATTGTATGATATAGTGCACATGATACCATTGACGGCAGGTTTGTGATATCCGTTTCAAAATATTTTATTGAAAAGCCATTTAAACTGTCTGAATGCGGGCAGCGGGTGGCTTTGTTGCTTTTAGGGAGGCGGTAAAGTTTATAAAAAATATGTCGGGATAATGTGTAAGCAAAGGGGAGGCTGGTTTTATGGAATTTTTAAAAAATAACATTCCCATAATCAATACAATTGCTACATATAAAAAAGAATATTTCAGATTCGATTTTATAGCGGCCCTTACGGTGGCGGTGGTGGCGCTGCCGCAATCCATGGCCTATGCCATGATTGCCGGGGTGGATCCGGCTTACGGTCTTTACTCGGCCATTGTGCTGGCCATTCTGGGTTCCGTATTCGGAAGTTCCAACCATTTGGCCACCGGCCCCACCAATGCCGTTTCGCTGCTTATTTCCAGCTATATGGCGGTTTATCTGGGACAGGGAAATTTTTTGGCCACTCTTTTCCTGCTGACCTTTATGGTGGGAGCCATACAATTTGCCATGGGCGCGTTAAAATTGGGCAAACTTGTCAACTATGTCTCACACTCCGTAATTGTGGGGTTTACCGCCGGGGCGGGGGTTATAATAGCCCTGGGCCAGTTGAATGCCCTGCTGGGGATATCTCTTAGCCAGGGTAAGCATTCCACCCTGGAGAAGGTCATGCTGACCTTTGAAAATATGGATAAAATGAATAATTACGCTCTACTGCTGGGCATTTTTACCATACTGGTGATAATAGTATCTAAAAAAATAAGCAAAAACATCCCCGGAGCGCTGCTGGGAATTATATTTTCGGTGGTGCTGGTAATGCTTATGGGCCTGGATAAATACGGTATTAAAATGGCCGGCGAGATTCCCTCGGCGATACCTCCCTTCAGCATGATCAGCTTGAACCTTGAAAGTATCAACTCCCTGCTGGGAGGGGCTATTGTAATAGCGGTTATCGGCCTGGTGGAGGCGGTGTCCATATCAAAGGCCATTTCAGCCCAGACCATGCAGAAAATTGATCCCAACCAGGAATTCATAGGACAGGGCATAGCCAATATGGGTGGCGCTTTCTTCGGTTCCATAGCCGGTTCCGGTTCCTTTACCCGCTCCGCCATTGCCTTTCAGAACGGTGGGCGGACACGTTTAACCGGGGTTATTACCGGTATTGTTATACTGGTTTTGCTTTTGTTCTTCGCCCCCTTTGCCAAATATATCCCCAATGCCAGCCTGGCCGGGGTTATCATGGTGGTAGCCTACACCATGGTTGATAAAAACGCGGTCAGCAAAGTTTTCAAATCCAACAGAAACGACGCCATTGTCATGACCATTACCTTTTTGACCACAATTCTCGCGCCTGAACTGGAATATGCAATCTATTCAGGGATTGCCATATCCATTCTGCTTTACCTGAAGGAAACCGGAGCGGCCAGTGTGGTAAGGCTGGCCCCGGTAAACGGCAGCCCCGGGCAGTTGGTGGAGTACCATACCGCCTGTGGTAACGGTCAACCGGTCAATTCTACCATTTCCGTGGTGCAACTGGACGGCAATCTTTATTTCGGTTCTTCTGCGGATCTGGAACAAAAATTAAATGACGTTTACTCGGATGCCCGGGTATTGGTGGTCAAATTCACCGGGGTAACCATGATGGACATAACATCCCTTGAGGTTATTGAAGGTTTTATAAGCAGGGTATTGAAGGAGGGCAAAAAAGTGCTTTTGTGTGACGTCCGTCCTTCAATAAAAAGAATGATGGAGAAAAGCCACATACTATCCATGGTGGGTGAGGGGAATGTATTTGTCACCGAGGAAGAAGTGCTGGCTTCATCGGCAAAGGCGCTGGAAAAGGCCGATGCCTGGCTGAGGGGAGAAATCGACATAGATTTCGGTCTGGGGAAAAAGGTATCGCAGCCCTCATCCCAGCCGGTTGGTTAGTCTTTGAATAAAATAATTAAAGCAAAAAAAAACAGCCTTGAACGGCTGTTTTTTCTGCTTTAATGAATGTAGACCGGCCTATTGCCGCAGGGGAGCGACAAGATTTCCTTTAGCACCGGAATACATATTAAAAAAGCGATAATTTTAGCAATTGACATGAAAACTGTTTTGCCGCACAGGGATTCAGGTTAGGATATAGGAAACGGTATAGGATATAGGAAACGGTAAAGGAGGGAGACATCATGTCCACATGGGTGAAAACCGAAGCTCTGCCTGTGCATCATTTATTACTGTGCCTTACCTGGGACTCGGCAAAAAAAATTATGATGGGGGCAATTATAGTTTTAGCCCGCTTAATGATGGCTTCCTTGCCCGGTCCCGCCTATGGGATAATCAGAACCTGGATCAAGGTATGCAATATTGTGGAAGGTAAGATAATAAGGCTATACAGATAAAAGATTCCTCCGGGAATCTTTTATCCGATCATCTGGAGGATACGGCAGGCCCCGTGGCGAAAGGTGATATAATAAGGTTAGGGGACACACCTTCTCAGGTTATATTAATTCCATAATTTTAAACAATTTCGCGAAGGATTGTCCCCAATTGGGGTGAAAAAGATTGACGGATGAATCTTTAATAGGCGGCGGCGCTTCTGTAAAAGAGATTGCCGCCAGGTTTCTGGAAGCAGTACATGATGAGGATGCGGCTTCTTTCTGGGATCTTTTGGACAGCCGGGGAAAGGGCTACTTTCTTGGCCTGTGGTCTTATGTATTACCCAATATCAGCCTTAACACCATTATCAGTCTGTCCCGGGAACCCGGATTTATCAGCGACACCATGGGATCGGTGGTCAGGGAGCTGAAAAAGTGCCTGTGGGAGCTTTTTCAGAAACCGGTTGCGGGGGAAATAATATACGATGACCCGCTTCACGCCAGGGTTGTGTTGGAGCGGGAAGACGGCGGAGGAATTGAAGCCGAAGATACTTCGCAGGAATTTATACCCCTGGTAATGGAACTTGCCCAGCCGGAAGAGGTAAACCCGGCCGGGCCGGTTAAAGCCACCATCGCCAATCTCACTTGCTGGAAAATAGACACCTTGAAATGCCTGCATTTTTACAGGGAGATATCCCAGGCCTGAAAAATCCGGGCCGGAAGAATTTTGAAAAATTTATTTGGAAAGGTTGGGAAGCATGCCGGAGGAAAAGGAGTATCAATTGGAACTGCCTGAGGAAGCCGTCCGCAAACTGGAGGAATATGCAAAAAAGACAGGCCAGTCGGAGGACCAGGTGGTGGAATATATACTCTATGAGTTTCTGGAAAAACAGTACAGGATTATTGAAAAAAAGGCCGCCGAATTGAACAAGCCGGTGGGAGAACTAATGACCGCCCAGTTTTTAAAAATTCTGGATTTACTGGACGGCAACGTAATTAACTGAAATACAGGCAAGCTTTAAGGACGACCTGACGGGCCGTCCTTTTTTGTTGGCTTAATCCGGAAAGTTAAAACCTTATCCTGTCAACTTTCTTTTATGAAAGAAATAACTGAGGAAGGGCCTCCCAAAAACGGGGATGTATAGGTAAAATTTATATTGTTAATAATATTACAGGTATTTATTTTTAAATGAATCATATTAATGAAGGGGTGAAAAGGAATGCAATGGCTTAACAAGACGGCCCTTGTCCTGGTAATCATCGGTGCCATTAACTGGCTGCTGGTTGGCTTATTCCAGTGGGATCTGGTTACCACCTTGCTGGGAGGGGACACCGTCAGAAACTCTTCCCTGCTCAGCAGAATAATCTACACACTGGTGGGAATCAGCGGCCTGTATCTCATTCCATGGTTATTCAGGGAAAGACTTAAAGTGGATCAGAACCAATAACATAAGCAGGCAATACATAAAAAATGCCCCGGGCGGTTTTAGCAGCGGGGCATTTTAGCCGGCTTTCACAGCATAAATATTATAGTGGGATTGCTCAAGCCTGAAAAAATGTTTCACTCCGCTCAGAGTATTTCTTCACTATTTTTAGACTTTTTGCGATAGAAAAATAAATTACAATTTTAATATTTATTGAAATTGTGTGATTATAGTGTTAAATTATAATATAAAGTGAATGAATAATCAGTCAACTGAAGGAGGGATATTATGACCGGCACCGGTGTAGATAATTTTGAATATTATCCCCAAGGGGTACCCAGAAGCCTTGATTATCCCGACATATCCGTCTATCAGCTGCTGGAGCGGTCCGAGGGCAAATATCCGGATAATACGGCCACAATTTTTATGGGCGGCAAGATGACCTTCCGGCAGCTAAAGAACAAAGTGGACCGCTTTGCCGCAGCCCTGCACCATATTGGTATAAAAAAGGGCGACCGGGTGGTGATAATGCTGCCCAACTGTCCCCAGGCGGTGATAAGCTATTACGCCGTTTTGAGGCTTGGCGCCGTGGCGGTTATGACCAATCCCCTATACATGGAAAGGGAGCTTTCCCACCAGTTGAGGGATGCGGATTCCGAAACCATCATTTTTCTTGATTTGCTTTATCCTAAAATTAACAAGGTTAAGGACGACACACCGCTTAAAAATTTCATTGTTACGGGTATAAAAGATTTTCTGCCCTTCCCGCTTAACCTTATATATCCGTTTAAAGCCAAAAAGGACGGGCAGTGGGTGGATATACCAGCCGGCCAGGGAATTACCGGTTTTAAATCCCTGATTGACAAATATCCTCCCAATCCTCCGGCAGTTGACATCAATCCAAAGGAAGACCTGGCTTTGCTGCAGTATACCGGAGGCACCACCGGCCTTTCCAAGGGGGCGATGCTTACCCATGGGAATCTGGTGGCCAATGTGATGCAGGTAAGCGCATGGTGGCCGGAAGTCCGCCAGGGCAAGGAAATTTTGTTGGCGGCGCTTCCCTTTTTCCATGTGTACGGCATGACCGTGGCGATGAATTTTTGTGTATATAACGCGGCCGCCATGATTCTGGTCCCCCGTTTCGAGATAAACAACGTGCTGAAGTTAATCCAGAAATACAGGGCGACGCTGTTCCCGGGGGCTCCCACCATGTACGTGGCGGTAAACTCCCATCCGGAAATTAAAAAATATGATCTCTCTTCCATCAGGCTTTGCCTGAGCGGCGCGGCTCCCTTGCCGGTGGAGGTCAGGGACAAATTCGAGGAGATTACCGGAGGCAGGCTGCTGGAGGGTTATGGCCTAACCGAGACCTCACCGGTTACCCACAGCAACCCCGTAAATGACCAGCGCTATGTTGGCTCCATAGGATTTCCCCTGCCGGACACCAGGTGCAAGCTGGTGGATATTGAAACCGGCCAGGACGAGGTCGGCCCCGGTCAGCCTGGAGAGTTGTGTATTTACGGTCCCCAGGTTATGAAGGGTTACTGGAATATGCCCGAGGAGACGGCCAAATGCCTTCAAAACGGCTGGCTTCACACCGGGGATATTGCCCAGGTTGATGATAAGGGCCTGTATTACATAGTTGACCGCAAGAAGGATTTGGTTATAGCCGGAGGCTACAATATCTATCCCCGGGAAGTGGAGGAAGTTCTTTACGAACATCCAAAGGTCAAAGAAGCGGTGGTGGCCGGGGTTCCCGACAAATACAGGGGAGAAACCCTGAAGGCCTATATCATATTAAAGGATAATGAGACGGCCAGCGACCAGGAGATAATAAAATTCTGCCAGGAGAGGCTTGCCAAATACAAAGTTCCCAAAAAGATTGAGTTCCGGCAGGAGCTTCCCAAAACCATGGTGGGGAAAATACTGCGCAGAGTTCTTGTGGAGGAAGAAAGGAAAGCCACGTCCGAATAGGCGTGGCTTTCCCCCGGGTAACCGGGAGGGGGGCAAAAATTAATCATTTGACTAATTTATATTTGTTTCTTAATACGTTCTTCAATACCTTGCCCGAGGCGTTTCTGGGCAGAGCGTCGATAAATTCAATGACCCTGGGAACCTTATAAGCAGCCAGCCTGGTCTGGCAGAAAGCTTTCAAATCCGCTTCGGCCATTTGCCGCCCCAGTTTCGGGCAAACCAACGCCAGCACCGTCTCGCCCCACACCGGGTTGGGGACACCGATAACGGCTGCTTCCAGTATGTCCGGGTATTCGTAAAGAACCTGCTCCACCTCGGTGGAATAAACATTTTCGCCCCCGCTGATAATCATGTCCTTTTTACGGTCCACCAGGGTGATGTAGCCTTCCTCATCCACGGTGGCCAGGTCACCGGTGTAAAGCCAGCCGTTCTTTAAGGCTTCCCCTGTTGCCTCCGGATTTTTGTAGTAGCACTTCATGATGGTTTCGCCCCGGATTATGAATTCGCCCACCTGGTCCGGTTTAACATCATTATTGCCGGCATCCACCACCCGGGCTTCCAGGTTGTTGATAGCCTTGCCCCCGGCGCCGGGTTTTCTTAGCTGGTCTTCCGGTTCCAGCAGTATTCCGCCCGGTCCCCCCTCGGTTAGACCACAGAGGTTGTAAAAATTTTTATTGCCGAAAAATTCCATGCAACGCTTAACCAGTTCCGGCGCCATGGGCGCCGCCCCGTAGCCAAGGCGCCGGACTGAAGAAAGATCGTATTTATCCGGGTCCGGAACTTGCAACATGAAATTGTACATGGTGGGAACCCCGAAGAACAATGTTATTCTTTCATCGGAAATTGTTTTCAGCACCCTTTCGGGGGCAAATATTTTTACCGCGACATGGGATGCCCCCACGTACATACCTGAAACCAGGAAGAGGTTAAGCTGGGCTGAGTGAAAAAGGGGAGCCACGTGAAGGAGCCGGTCTTTGGGGTTTATCCCCAGATGAACCACCATGTTCAGGGCCACATGGAGTATGCGGTGGTGATCAAACAGCGCTCCCTTGGGCCTGCCCGTGGTTCCCGAGGTATATAATATTTCGCAGTCGTCCCATTCATCTACAATAATATCCGGGTCCTCTTCCGAAGACCTTTTTACACACTCTTCCCAGCAGCGCATGTTTTCCGGCGCTGCCGGGCCGGAGGCTTTAATGAACAGCGGGGACATACTCTTTGATATTTCCAGGGCCAGGGGTTCGTATTCCGGGTCAAATATAAACACCTTGCTGTCGGATTGCTCCAGTATGTACAAAACCTCGGGCAGGGCCAGCCTGTAATTAACGGGCACCGCCACCGCCCCTGCCTTTAATATCCCGAAGAAGGCCATTACGTACAGATGACTGTTTTGCATCATTAACGAGACCTTGTCCCCTTTTTTTATTCCCATTTGTATAAGGGCATGAGCCATCCGGTTGGCCTGGGCGTTTAGCTCGCCATAGGAATATCTTTTGTCTTCGTATACCAGGGCCTCTTTAAACGGCGTTTTCCTGGCGTGAAGGGATAGTAAACCGCCTATATCCATTCAGTGGACGCCTCGCTTCCTTTATAATAATACTGTTTAAGAAATAGCCCCCGTGTTTTTGGGCGCGGTTAACAGAGTGGGGAAGGCCGGTTTATAATGATTATGTATAAACAATTGTGAAATTTCAGAAAATAGATTTGCTTCCGGGGTGATGCCCGCCGGTTTCCCGGCAGGCATTCAGTCAATAAACCCGTTCAAATACCCAAATCCCTGGCTATTATGCTTTTCATTACCTCGCTGGCGCCGGCGTAAATGGTCTGCACCCTGATATCCCGGTAATCCCGGCAGATGGGGTACTCTTCTATATAGCCGTAACCTCCGTAAAGCTGAAGGCAGTCATAGGCCACCCGGTTGGCCGTTTCGGTAATCCGGAATTTGGCCATGGAAACCCGTTTTACCACGTTTTTGCCTTCCATGTGCTCTTCCACCAGGCGCTCCAGGAAGACCCCGCCCATTTCTATCTCCGTGGCCATTTCAACCAGTTTAAAGGCGTTATGCTGGAATTTGGAAACCGGTTTGCCGAAAATACTCCGGGTGGATGTATAAGCAAGGGCTTCCTTCAACATTTTTTCGGCCAGACCCTGTGCCGCCACGGCGGCCACCAGCCTTTCCTGCTGAAGCTTTTGCATGAGGCAGGAAAATCCCTGGTTCTCCAGTCCCAGGAGGTTGGTGGCGGGGACCCGGCAGTCCTCAAAAAACAATTCCACCGTGTCCTGGCTTTTTAGTCCCATTTTGTGCAGCCTGCGGCCCTTATTAAAGCCGGGGGTGCCGTTTTCCACCACCAGCAGGCTGATGCCCCGGTGGGGGGGAGCGGCTTTCGGGTCGGTCTTGCAGGCAACTATCACAATATCGCACTGTTCGCCCCCGGATATGAAAGTTTTAGCTCCATTTAAAACGTAGCAGCCGCCATCCCTGACCGCCGTGGTCTTTATGGCCGCCAGGTCCGACCCGGCATCAGGCTCGGTCATGGCCACCGCGGCCAATAGCTCCCCGGAGACGCACCCCGGCAGCCACCTGTTTTTCTGTTCGGGGTTCCCGAAGGAGGCAATATAGGGAACCACTATATCGCTGTGCAGGGGGAACATGACATGGGTGCCGGCCCGGGCCAGCTCCTGGGCGATAATTACGGAATAACCGAAATCGGCCCCGGAGCCTCCGTATTTTTCCTCCGCCCAGGGGCATAAAAACCCCTGCCCGCCGCTTTTAAGCCATAATTCCCTGGGCACCAGCCCTTCTTCCTCCCACAGCTGGTAGTGCGGCTTTATTTCCGTATCAATAAATTTTTTAAAAGCTTCCCGGAATATTTTGTAATCCCCCGTATTTAGGTCCAGGGCCACTTCGGCACCTCCTTGTTTTGGGTTTTATCACGGCAATGTCCTGAAAAAGAAAATTTGGTTTTACATCCCTCCGGTCACCCGGATTACTTCCCCGGTGATGTAATCAGCCAGGGGAGAGGCCACCATCAGCAGGCCGGCGGCGGCTTCCTCCGGGGTGGCGGGCCTGCCCAGGGGGCACAGCAGGGTAAACATCTGCCTTATTTTTTCAGGGACGCCTATGGGCACCTGGCTGCCCTCCCTATCTATAATTTCTCCCTTCTCCTTGGCCTGGGTAAGCCTGGTTTCTATGAACCCGAAGGCCACGCAGTTCACCAGTATGTTAAATGGGCCCCACTCCCTGGCCAGGGTTTTGGTAAGTCCCACCACCGCCGCCTTGGCGCTGGAATAGTTGGCCTGGCCGAAATTACCGTCCAGGCCGGCCACCGAGGAGATGTTGATTATTTTTCTTATCCTGGCCCGCCCTGTTTCCTGTTTTTCCCTGGCAGCCACATCCCGCATGTAAGGCGCCGCGGCCCGGATGATTTTAAAGGGCGCGCTGATGTGGATGTCCAGCATGGCCTGCCACTGGCTGTCGGTCATCTTATGAACGGTTCCGTCCCAGGTGTAGCCGGCGTTGTTAACCAAAATGTCCAGGCTGGGCCCGAAGGCCTCCACGGTTTCTTTTACCAGCCTTTGGGCATAACCCTCGGCGGTTACGTCGCCCACCACGGCAATGGCCTGGCCTCCCAGGGCTTTTATTTCGGCCACTGTTTCCAGGGCCGGGGCCTCGTCAATGTCGGTGATGGCCAGTTTTGCCCCCTCCCGGGCGAAAAGAAGGGCCGCGGCTTTGCCGATGCCCCTTCCGGAGCCGGTAATAATGCAGACTTTATCCTTTAACATCTTTTCCATCAAACATTCCTCCCTACAAACAGGCTTCGAAAGAGCCCTCCACTTTAACCTGGCTGTTTTGATCCTCGGCTTTTACTTCACAGATGATGATATTCTCCCGGTCCTCAATCCTTTTGGCCGTTACCCGCCCGGTGACGGTTATGACGTCTCCGGGCTTTGTGATGTTGACAAACCTTGCTTTTAATTTCTTTAAATTCCTCTGGGGTATCCAATCTGTTATGGCCTGGCCCACAAATCCCATAATCAGCATTCCGTGGGCGATGACTCCTCCGAAGCCGGCCATTTTGCCCACGGCGTTCTGAAAGTGAATGGGGTTGAAATCTCCGGACGCCCCGGCGTATTTAACCAGCTGCACCTCGCTGACCGGGTCTTTTACCAGGGCCGGCATTTGGTCACCTATGTTTATTTCACTGAAAAGCGGCGTTTTCATAATTCCTCCCTCCGGGTGAACTATTGCAGCTCAATTATTGTTTTGCGTGATTTAAGCACGGGGCCCCTGCCCGCAGCGGTGTAAGCCGAGTCGATGCTGAATATATGCATGGACTTTTTTTCAGTATAGCCGGCCAGGGAAGTGGATACCGTTATTTCATCCCCGGCGCAGATATCTCCCAGATATTCGAATTCCTGCTCACCGTGCAGCACTTTTACCGGGTTCAGACCCAGCCAGCGGCATATTTCCATAAAGTCCGGCCCGCCCCACAGGTCAATGCACAGGCCGAAGGTGGGGGGGGCTATTACATCCCGGTGGCCCAGTTCTTTGGCCTCTTCCGTGCCGGTGTATATTTTTTTGCCGTCACCGATGGCCAGCGCCATTTCCCTTATCTTGCCTTTTTCCACCCGGAATGTGAATTCAGGCAGGGATGAGCCCACCAATTTGCTTTTTTCCATAAGGCCCTCCTTTCCAGGCAGGTTTAAACCGATATTACAGGAGTGAGCCGCCTGTTAAAAAATCCTTAAAAAGAGAACATACGGCCTTGCCGCCGCAGTGGTTTTCGGCGCTGCACCGCCAGGAAAGCGGGGTGCAGGCCACCTGGCAGGTTCTGGTTCCCTCCATCCGGTATAGCAGGGTTATCGTTATTTCCCGCCCGTTAATAGGGCATTTTTTTAAATGTTTAACTTCCGTCTGCAAAAAACCATCCCCGTATAGTTCTTTTCAGCCCGGGGTTGGACGGTCAGCGGCCCTCCCGGGCGCCGGGCTCTTTACCCACTATGCATACCGATGCCACGCACCACCAGGGAAAACCGCCCATATTGTGGGTCAGTCCCAGTTTTGGGTTGTCTATTTGCCTTTCTCCGGCCCTGCCCTGTAATTGCAGGTACATTTCGTACAGCATGCGCAGTCCGCTGGCACCGATGGGGTGGCCGAAGGATTTGAGGCCTCCGTCGGGGTTTACCGGCAGCCGGCCGGTTAAATCAAAATCCCCGTTAAGCACGTCCGCCCAACCCCCGCCTCTCCGGCTGAAGCCAAGATCCTCATAAATAACAAGCTCGGTGGGGGTGAAGCAGTCGTGTACCTCCGCCATGCTTATTTGACCGGCCGGGTCCGTAATACCGGCCTGGCCGTAGGCGTCCAGTCCGGCCATGTAAGTCTCCCGGACGGTGGTAAAGTCGTAATCCTGATGCAGGCCTCCATGATTGGGCCCGCAGATTATGGACAGGGCTTTGACGAAGATGGGGTCTTTTCTGTACCTTGGGGCGTCTTCCGAGCGGACAATCACGGCTGCGGCGGCCCCGTCCGCAACCCCGGAGCAGTCCATTATACCCAGGGGGGCCGCCACCAGGGGAGAGTTGATAATTTGCTCCATGGTGATTTCCTGGCGAAACTGGGCCTTTGGGTTTTTGGCCCCGTTCCGGTGGTTTTTCCAGGCGATTCGGGCCAGTACTTCCTTGCCCTGACCCGCCTCCAGGCCGTACTTTTTGAAATAGGCCGGGGCCAGCAGGGAGAAGGCCGCCGGGGCTGAATAATTGGGCTTGGTGCCGTCGTCCGGCTGAGGGGGTATGACCAGCCCGCTATAACCGGAATCCTTTAATTTTTCCGCCCCCACCACCAGCGCCACGTCATAGGCGCCTGAGGCCACGGCATAGCAGGCGTTGCGGAAGGCATCCGTTCCGGTGGCGCAGAAATTCTCCACCCTGGTAACAGGTTTGTACTGGATTTTAAGCGGCTCGGACAGGGTAATGCCGCAAAATCCCGAGTTGCAGGTGCCGAACCAGTAGGCGTCTATTTTTTCCGGGCCGATGCCGGCGTCTTCCAGGGCCTGGTACGCGGCTTCAACAATCATATCGTCCAGGCTCTTATCCCACAGTTCTCCGAAGCGTATGCAGCCCATGCCAACTATGGCCACTTTATCGGTTATTCCTTTGGCAGCCATTTATTAAACCCCCTGTCTTTTCGGCCTGGCTTTCCAGAAATAGTTGTGCACTCCACCGGCCGTGTAAAGTTTCCTGAATGACATTTCCACTTCCATGCCTATTTCTATCTTGTCAATGTCGCAATCGGTCATCTCGCAGAGTATGCGGCCTCCTCCCTGGAAATCCAGCACCCCCAAAACCGTGGGCGGATCCTGGGAGAAGGTGAGATAGTCAATGGCGTAGGTGGCGACCCTGGCTTTTTTATCGGCGAAACAGTATTCCCGCATTTCATCCCTGGCCTGGCAGTTGACGCAGACCCTTTGCCTGGGAAACTGGGGCGTGGCGCAGCGGGTGCAAAGGGAGCCGTAAAAAGCGTACTTTTTCTTTAATTCCCTGAACATGGCCGGGGCCGAGGGCCTGATGAAATCCGGCCTCCTGGGCGGCTCGTATTCCAGGAGCTGGCGCCATTTGAGATAGGTGTTGTAGTTCAGACCGGTTTTTTTGGAGGCCAGATGCCCTTTGACGCCCCTTCCGGGACGGAAATCCCTTATTTTTTCGGTTGCCCTGAACAATATGGCGTCGCTGCCTTCACCGAAGGTGGCCAACAATATCAAATCCCCGGGCGCCGCTTCCTCCAGGGCGGCGGCCAGCATCATGGGGGCGTTGGCGGCGCCCGCCTGCCCCGCCGTGGAAAAAAGGCTGTCCTGGACCACGGCCAGGTCAAAACCCATGCTTTTGGCCAGGGCCATCTGGTACCTGGGACTGGGGCCGTAAAGCACCAGCCTGTTGATATCGGAGGGTTTCAGCCCTTTCTTTTTCAGCAGTTCTTCCACCGCGGACCGTACAATACTGTTGTATCCCCGGCTGATGTAGAAGCGCTCCTCCCAGCCCCGTACAAACCTTTCTCCGGGTTCCCTCCACTGGGAAAGGAGTTCCGCTGAAATGGACACATGGCCCTCCAGGGACGCCAGAACCTTTTCACTCCCCAGTAAAAATGCCGCCGCCCCGTCTCCGGATATTTGTTCCCACTGGCTCTGGGGGGCTCCCAGGCGGCAGTCGGCCACGGTGACCAGAGCGTTTCCGGCGCCGGAGGCGACAGCGTCAAAGCCGGCCAGCAGGGCTCCGGAACCGGACCTCAAGGAGCAGGTATAGTCCCCGGCGCGGACCTGCCGGGGTGAGTCCAGGGCCGCGGCGACGGTGGCCGCGGATTGTTTTTCCCCGTAAGGGGGTGAACTGGTGGCAAAGTAAAGTACGTTGAATGGCGGTTTCTCCGGGGCTGACAGGCAGTCCCTGGCCGCTTCAACCGCCATGGACACGCTGTCCTCGTCGTAATTGGCCACGGCCTTTTCCCCCGGGGGGGCCGGCTCGCCGAAAAATTCCTTGTACCTTTTCCTGTCCAGCCTGTTGAAAGGTATGTAGGCTCCGTAGGCGACAATGCCCAGCATTTAGGCATACCTCCATTTCTTCCTGTATAACCCTCCAGGAGTTCTTGTTTTAGATGCTGCCGCGTTCAATAAATGAGTATTGTGTTAGCTGACTTTTCTGTTAATTCGCAATTATTGTGCCCGGTCCGGGTATTGAACCGATAAAACCGGTTGTCCCTGTGTAAATAGAGTTTTTCTGTCACACAGATTTTCAGTGGAGTTTTGGATAAGGACAATGTTGTCCTGAAAATAAAACAATATTGTGTTTGGTTGTTTTGTTTTCAGGACATGTTTCTTGCGTTTATTTACGGCCCGGGCAGGATCAAAAAAGGGTTCGAAGGGGAATACCCCCCCGAACCCGGTGCCGACTTATAATGGTATGTTTAATTCTTTAATTTTTGCGTAAAGCCTTGAACGGCTCATATTAAGCGTTCTCGCGGCCTTGGTTTTATTGCCCCCGGCTTTCTCCAGGGCGGAAATGATTACGTCACGCTCGGTCTGTTTAATCCTGTCCCTGTATTGAAGATTCTCCTGCTGTCCGGGCCGCCGGGAGGACTCGGCCCGCAGCATGTAAGCCGGCAGGTGCTGTATCCGTATATTTCCCTCCCTTAAAAAATTGGCGGCTCTTTCTATTACATTCTCCAGTTCCCGCACGTTGCCCGGCCATCTGTATTTCAGCAGCACTTCCATGGCTTCCTGGGATATACCGGTGATTGCCGTTTTTAATATGTGGTTGAATTTGCCGACAAAATACCTGGCCAGTGGTTCTATATCCTCCGGACGCTCCCTTAAGGGAGGAATCCGGATATTTATCACGTTAAGCCGGTAATAAAGGTCCTCCCTGAAGTCTCCCGATTCCATGGAGGCTTGCAGGTTCTTATTGGTGGCGGCTATTATTCTTACATCCACGTGAACGGTCCTGGTTCCGCCCACCCTCACAAATTCCCTTTCCTGTATCACCCGTAACAGTTTGGACTGAAGATTCAGGGACATGTCTCCGATTTCATCCAGGAACAGTATTCCCCCGTCGGCCAGTTCGAACCTGCCGGGCTTGCCGTTTTTATCCGCACCGGTGAAGGCCCCGGGGGCGTAGCCGAATATTTCGCTTTCCAAAAGGTTCTCGGGTATGGCGGCGCAATTTACGCTTATAAAGGGGCCGTTGCTCCTGGGACTGAAATTGTGAATGGCCCGGGCCACCAGTTCCTTGCCCGTGCCGGACTCCCCGGAGACCAGCACCGTGGAACCGCTGGCGGCTATCTGCCTGCATTCATCCAAAATCATTTTCATCGGCCTGCTCACCGCGATCATGCTTTCAGCCGCAAACTTCGCGCCGCCTGTTTTGCGCAGCTCCTCGCGGTAGTATGCGATTTTATTCTGAAGTGAGTTTAGCTTGGCGGCCAGTTCCTTTATTTCAGCCAGCTGCGGAAATATAACCTTGCCCACGGCTCCCGTGGGCAGTCCGTCCTTGATAACCGGCAGCCTGGAGACAATAAGCTCTTTTCCCCGTATGGTCTGAATTTCACTGAGTTCCGGTATCCCTGTCCCGGCCACAATGTGCAGCCTGCTGTTGGGCAGAATATCAGTGATGTAGCAGCCCACGGCATCCCCCGGGTTTACACCCAGATAATCCGCCAGCACCTGGTTGATCAGGGTCACAATCCCCGAGCCGTCCACCACCACTATGCCGTCGTAAATTATATTCAGCACGGTATCAAGGGTTTGATTCAAATTTTTCACTATTTCCAGTTCCCGGGCCACTTGCTCAAATTCGGTGAGGTCCTGAAAAACCACTATGGTCCCGTTTACCGTACCCCTGCTGATGATGGGCAATATATTCACTATGGTGGCCGAACCGTTTATTTTATGTTTCAAGCCCAGTTGCGCAGTTCCCAGAAAAGAAGCTTCCAGTCCTATTTCGCCCAGAATTTTGCGGTAATGCCTGCCTGCGGCGTCCTGGCCCTTTAATCCCAGCAACTTTTCCGCGCTGCTGTTGAGCAGTGTTATTCTTTTCTCCGCGTCCACCGCCACCACCGCGTTCTGCATGGCGTTCAGTATGGCGCTTAACTGGGCGTTTAGTAAATCCGATTTTTTTAACAGTGTGAGCACCATGTCGGCTTTTGTGAAAATGCCGGCCAAATGACCGCCGGCGTCCAGTACCGGCGCGGAGCCCACGGGGCTTGTTTTTACTATTTCCTTTACGGTTTCATAATCCACGCTGCCGGAAACCGTCATGGCATTATTGTTGTAAAAGCTGTCGATGGGGGTATCCAGGGATGCTTTTTCCAGCAGGGCATCCAGAAAATTTGTTCTGGTGAGTATGCCGATTACCCTGTTTCCCGGATCCACCACCGGAAGGCTGTCCACCTTGGCGTGTCTGAAAAGCCTGGCCGCCTTTTCCAGGGTGTCGCCGGGATAAAGGCGCGGCGGGTCGCTCTTAATCATATCTTTGAGGAACAAAGTAATACCGCCTTCCTGATACTGTTTATATAATATGTATTAAATTCGTCGGAATATTTTTCCTTCCGGCTTGTTTGCGGAGTAATAGTAAAAAATCAGGCTGATATAATGAGACTGGCCCAAGGCTGCAGCCGGGCTGCATGTTTTAAGCCGGAGTGCCCGTTATATACGGCGGAGCATTTGCGAATACGGTGTTGAAAGCTGCCGGACAGGGAAGTTTTTCCTTGTTTTGTGAGAAATACTTCTTATAGAAAAAAAAACAAAACTGTGTTAATATCTTCTTGTTATTTATTTAAATTATTACAATTTTTTCATAAACGGAGGTAATTATGGGCCTACAGAGAATTGCTGATGAACTGCAGTCCGGCATGATCCTGGACCAGGACATTTATACCAAGGACAAGGTGTTGCTGCTGGCCAAAGGCTCCGTTATATATGAAGAGCAAATAAGAATTATTAAAAGGCTGGGGTATTCCAGTGTAAGCATCAGGCAAAAGGAACCGGACGCCGGGGAATTCTCTTACTGGCACCATATTGATGAAAATAAATTCAACGAATTTGAACATTCCTATTCCGAATCAAAAAAAGAACTTAACGATATAATGAAAAGCATCAGCAGCGGTGGCCAGGTTGATCTGGAACAGGTCTACAGCATCCCGGAAATGCTTTTGCAGCAGGTGGGGACGCCCTACAACCTGTTTGCTTTTCTGAATAACGTCAGGCAGCTGGACGATTATACCTACAGCCACAGTGTTAATGTTTCAGTCTTGTGCGGTGTGTTATGCAAATGGCTGAAGCTGGATGAAGCCACCTGCAAAGAGATTATTACCGCGGGTTTGCTTCATGATCTGGGCAAATGTCATATCCCCCCGGAAATTTTGAACAAACCCGAAAAACTCACTGCAGAAGAGTGGGAGGAAGTAAAAAAACATCCGGTTTACGGGTACCGTTTACTGGAAACGGCAAAAGCCCCGCACAACATAAAGATTGGGGCGTTAATGCATCACGAGCGTGAAGACGGCAGCGGCTATCCCACGGGACTGAAAGGTGATCAGATTCCCTTAATCGCCAAAATAATAGCCATTGCAGACGTTTATGACGCCATGACCTCCAGAAGGCCGCACCGGGAGAAAATCTGCCCCTTTCAGGTTATTGACCAGTTCCAGCATGATTTTTTCAACCTGCTGGATACCAAACTGTTAATGACCTTTCTCAACCGGGTGGCGGATTGTTACGTGGGAGAAGTGGTGCGTTTGAGCGACGGGCGCACCGGCCAGGTGGTTGTTATCAACCCTGCTTATCCCGCCCGGCCCATGATCAGAAACAGGGACGGAATTATAAACCTGGTTAATGAACACGGCGTGGAGATCGTGGATATTTTGCCGGTGGGAGCAAATAGTTGACGGGATAAAATGTTTTAAGGATATACCCGCTAAAAGGCCGCTTGAAAAGCGGCCTTTTAGCGTTCCACAGGTAATATGCCACATGGCCTTACGGGGAAACAGCCGGAACTTTCCGGTGGCGATATCGTCATTTAAATAAAATATTACGGAGATTAAAGGGGGGGTATTATGCGCCTGAGGCATGTGTTTTTTGTGGCGGTGGCTGTTGTGTTCACCCTGTCCGCGGCTTTTTCCATTATTTCTTTAAAACCCACCGAATCGGGGGCGGCCCAGTTGAAAAATTTTTCTTCTCTGAAAGAACTGGAGGAATATATCAGCACCACCAGTGAGCTGGCGGAAAAATACGGTTATTTCGGGTATTACGGCGCCGGGGTCAAGCGCCTTGAAGCCGCTTCCGTGCCTGATTTTGCGGATGAAAATAAAATGAAGTCTGAACAGCCGGCCGGAGCTGAGAAAGCAGGGCAGTCCGCGGGTGCTTCCAGGGATTTTTCCAGCACCAACGTTCAGGTGGAGGGTGTGGACGAGGCCGATATTGTGAAAAGTGACGGAAAGTATTTATACGCGGTGGCTTCCGGCAGGATTGTGGTGATCGACGCCTATCCCGCCGATAAAGCCCGGGTGGTTTCCAGGATTGACTGCCAGGGCAGTCCGGTGGAGCTTTTTATCAATAAAAACAGGCTTGCCGTTATTGAGAACAGCAATGAAACCGGGGAAACCGCGGTTAGGGTATACGACGTCACCGACAGGGCCAAGCCGGTGGAGAAAAGGTTCTTAAGCTTCAGGGGAGACCTGGTGAATTCCCGGATGATCGGCGACTTTGCCTACCTTGTGGTGAACATGCCCGTGGGGACCGGAATTGCACAGGGGGACGGCAGGGAGAAAATACGGCTGCCTGAAATTAAAACCGGCTCCGGGCTGATAACGGTGCCGCCCACTGAAATAGCCTATTTTGATTATCCCGACAATTCCTATGTTTATACGGTGGTTCTGGCCGTAAACCTGCGGGACGACGGGCAAAAAGTGTCCGCCAGGACGTTTCTGACCGGTACGTCGCAGAATTTGTTCGTTTCACAAAATAATATTTATTTGACCAATCAGAAGACTCCGGACCTGGTGGAACTGTCCAATAAATATATTGCGGGGCTGGCCTCGCTGCTTCCTCCGGAGGTGGCGGCCCGGGTTAAGGCGCTGCGGGCGTCAAGGGATAACCTGGACAGCATACTGAGCCAGGTGGAGGAAATGCTGGAGGAGTATTTAGACACTTTGGATTACAGCCGGGCAATCGCCCTGGAGGAGAATATAGGGCAGTACCGTGAAAAATACTACCGGGATCTGGCCAGGGAAAGGGATAATACGGTTATTCACAAACTGTCGGTAAAGGGTGCCGGGGTGGAGTACAAGGCCGCCGGGGAGGTTCCGGGGCTGCTGTTGAACCAGTTTTCCATGGATGAAAAGGATGGTTATTTCAGAGTGGCCACCACCTCCCGGGGATTTATCCTTGGAGACGACATGAACACCAAAAACAACATATTTATCCTGGACCGGGACATGAAGATAACCGGCAGGCTGCAGGGACTGGCCAGGTCCGAAAGAATTTACGCAGCCAGGTTTATGGGGGACCGGGTTTATCTGGTGACTTTCCGGAGGGTAGACCCGCTGTTTGTGATTGACTTGAAAGATCCCCGCAACCCGACGGTGCTGGGGGAGTTGAAGATACCCGGATATTCCGACTATCTGCATCCCTATGATGAAAACCACCTTATCGGTGTCGGCATGGAGGTTCCGGAGGCGTCCCCGCTCCCGGTGCTCAGGCCCATGGGCGGTACCGGGGCGGAAATGCCGGTGATGGCTTCCCCGGTGCAGAGGCAGGGGGTTAAAATTGCGCTTTTTGACGTTAGCAATCCGCAGAAGCCCAGGGAACTGTCCAAATTTGTGATTGAGGAATCCGGTTCCGATTCCCCGGCCTTAAGGGACCACAGGGCGTTCCTGTTTTCAAAGGCCAAAAACCTGCTGGTTATTCCGGTGTCCTATTGGCAGCAGCCGGAAGTCCGTGGCAGCGCGATAATGCCTGATTACCGGCGGTATTGGCAGGGAGCTTTTGTATTCAGCATTTCACCGGAGAAGGGAGTGGCGCTGAAGGGCAAAATAGAGCATGGGGACGGCGCGGCTTCTGAAAAAGGGACGGATTTCTCCGTTAAAAGATCCATGTATATTGAAAATGTATTGTATACCCTGTCAGACGGGATGCTAAAGGCCAACGATCTGGGAAGCCTGGAGGAAATCAAGAAATTGGGGCTGCCGATCTAAGGTTAGGGGACACACCTTCTTCGGTTATACAAAGCTCCTTTCTTTTGATAGAATCCGGCGAAGGAATGTCCCCAACGTATGTACGGGGACACACCTTCTCCGGCTGTGCAAAGTTCCATATTTTTTATTTAAAATCAGCAAAGCGGAGTATGTCCCATGGCTTCCTCCTGAAAAGAAGTGAGACCGGCGGCTAAGATCGGTCTCACTTCTTTTCCGTATTAAATTTTTAGTAGTTATGTGTGCCTATTGTCACGGGTTTGCCAAATTTCTTTTGAATGGTTTCGGCTATTTTCTCCAGGTTGATGGGACAGGCGGCGGTGGTGGCCGCCTTAACCATGCAGGTGCCCAGGTGGATGGCGTCAATATCCCTGTCCAGATAATCCGCCTGTTCCATAACCAGGGTCAGTTTGGGCATCACCAGGCCGGGACAGTCCCCGCAGCCGCACATGGCGGTAATTCTTACCTCATCGTCGTACTTGGCAAATTCCCCGTCCTTTTGTTCCGATGCCTTAAAGCATTTCAGACAGGCAATACAGTGGGTATCCCTTATTTTGGAGCAAGTGACGATTAAAACCTTGGTCATTTTATTTATGCAGCCTCCTTAATATTTAATGGAACCTTGTCCATATTAATTATAGCAGTTAATCTTATAATTGGCTAAATATAAGTTGGTCTTACAGGCTGTTGGCGGGATAAGGCATGGTGAATCTGTAAAATCAGACCGGCCAATCCGGTTGGATGTTGACAGGGGATAATATGTGTGCTATGCTTTTTTAAGTTAAATAATAACTGTTTCAGCGCTGAAGCGGTTAACGGCAAAGATGCCTGTTGCGATAGAGCAACAGGTTTATTTTTTATAAAGGTATTGACACGTTGTGCCTTAAAGTATATAATGCGGTATATCAATTGAATATATATACAATGTTGTATGATAGCAAGGACGCTTTTTGAATGGGTCAAAAAGCGTCTTATCAATTTTTATATTCATCGTTGAATAATGGGCAAAGGCGCTTTGTAGGGAGTGGAATCTCTCTTCGGAGCGCCTTTTTCTATTGTCTGACAATGAGCCGGAAAAAAAGAGGTGGCAAATTTGCGGAAGCCTGTGAAATTGCCTTGCGCCCCTGCGAAAGGTTTTAAAACCTGTAAATTATAAGCAAGGGCGCTTACAAGGGAGCAATGCCGCTCCGCCCCTTGCCTAACGGACTATTAATAAAACAGGTTACTCTGTTGTACACCGCGGCCGACAGTGGCGCCGACTTAAGGTTGCGGTGATTAAAATAAAAAATTTACCGGGGAGGTAGAAAACTATGAAAATATCAAAAGTGAAAGTCGGCTTAATCCTCTGGATGCTGCTGGTTCTTCTGTCCATACCGGGGATAGCCCTGGCGGAGGACCCGGTGACCGACACCGGGGATACCACCTTTATCATCATCAGCGCGGCCATGGTCATGCTCATGACTCCCGGACTGGCACTTTTCTATGGCGGCATGGTGCGCAAGAAAAACGTTCTGAGCACTATAATGATGAGCTTTATCACAATCTGCATCGTATCGGTACAGTGGGTTTTGTTTGGTTACTCCCTGGCCTTTGGCCCGGACATCAACAGCCTGGTGGGTAATCTGAGCTGGCTCGGTTTGAGCGGAGTGGGCCAGGGGCCCAGCGACGCTTATGCCACCACGATTCCGCACTACGTATTTATGGCCTTCCAGCTGATGTTCGCAATTATTACCGCAGCCATTATTTCCGGTTCCATAGCCGAGAGAATGCGTTTTCCCGCTTTTATACTATTCATAGTGCTGTGGACCACTTTTGTATACGATCCCCTGGCACACTGGGTCTGGGGATGGGACGCCAACGGTGCCACCGGCTGGCTGGGCAAACTTGGAGCACTTGACTTCGCGGGCGGCACCGTGGTGCATATCAGTTCCGGTGTCTCGGGCCTGGTGGCGGCTCTGGTTCTGGGCAGGCGCAAGGGCTACGGAACCGAGCCCATGGCTCCCCACCAGCTTCCCTTTACGGTTATAGGCGCGGCTTTGCTCTGGTTCGGCTGGTTCGGCTTTAACGCGGGCAGCGCGGTGGCTGCCAACGGCCTTGCCGCCAGCGCGTTCGTGGTGACCAACACCGCCGCTGCCGCTGCCGCTCTTTCCTGGGTATTCGCCGAGTGGCTGCACCATGGCAAACCAACCATGCTGGGAGCCGCCAGCGGGTGCATCGCCGGCCTGGTGGGCATTACCCCCGCCGCGGGCTTTGTAACTCCACTGTCGGCAATAGTAATAGGCCTGGTGGCCGGTATAGTCTGCTATCTGGCAGTCAGTGTCATTAAGAAAAGATTCGGTTACGACGATTCCCTGGACGCTTTCGGCGTGCATGGTATCGGCGGAATGTGGGGCGCCATCGCCACCGGCATATTCTGCACCAAAACCGTCAATAGCGCGGGTGCCGACGGCCTGTTATACGGCAACCCGGGCCAGGTGGTAAACCAGCTTATAGGCGTGGGCGCCACCGTTGCCTTTGCCGCGACACTTACCTTTGTGATTCTTAAGGTTGTGGGCGCGGTGTGCAAACTGAGAGCCACCGAGGAAGAGGAAGAAGTGGGCCTGGACCTTACCATTCACGGAGAGGACGCCTATCCGGACATAGTGGGCGGCAGTATACTGGGAGGCAAGTACAGCACCACTCCGGACCTGGCCATGTACAGCACCACCCTGAAAACCAATTAAAACTATTGGGCAGAGCTGATAGAATTAAAAGTATCAGGGCAGTTCAATTACCAAAGTGAGTAATCAACAGAATATCCATTGATTTGACGCGGGAGTTCATAAATAGGGGACATTCCCCGGTGAATCAAGTTAATAAACAGCCGGCCGGAGAGGTTTGTCCCCTTTCTTAAAGGAGGTTAACCTGATGAAGAAGGTTGAATGCATACTGCGCCCCGGAAAACTCGAAGAAGTCAAGGACGCGCTTAGCCAATTTGGAGTCAAGGGCATGACTGTTTACCAGGTTATGGGTTGCGGCTTGCAGGGCGGCAGGAAAGAGGTGTACCGCGGAACGGAGCTGACCATTAACCTGCTCCCCAAAATTAAGATAGAAATTGTTGTTGCAGACAAGGATGCCGATGAGATAGTAAAAATCATTACCAAGACGGCCAATACAGGTCAAATTGGAGACGGTAAAATATTTATCAGCCCGGTTGAAAATGTTGTCAGAATCCGCACCGGGGAGATGGATGAAAGCGCCATTTAGCGGTCAATAATTTTATATATATAACAGTGTTGTTATGATGTGGGCATTGGCGCCCCGGTTTCGGGAGGATAACCTCCTCCCCGAAATCTGGGGCGTCATTTTTTAAATATGTTGGCGATGCGGCTAATTGTTAGCAGGCGAGGACGCCTTGGGTCGAGAGTCCAGGGTGTCCTTTTTATTGCAAAATTCAGTCAACGGGGCCGGGGGGAGAAATGTTCCCGGCCGATATTCAAATGCTAGGAGGTTTTATTATGAGACAGGTTGCTATTTACGGCAAAGGCGGCATAGGCAAGTCGACCACCACCCAGAACACGGTGGCCGCCCTGGCCGAATCCGGGAAAAAGGTAATGGTGGTGGGCTGCGACCCCAAGGCCGATTCCACCAGGCTCCTGCTCCACGGGCTAAACCAGAAAACCGTGCTGGATACCCTGAGGGATGAGGGCGAGGATATCGATCTGGAGGACATCCTGAGGTTTGGCTACGGCACCACCAAATGCGTGGAGTCCGGGGGGCCGGAGCCGGGGGTGGGCTGCGCCGGCAGGGGAATTATCACCTCCATCAACCTGCTGGAGTCACTGGGCGCCTATACGGATGACCTGGACTACGTATTCTACGACGTGCTGGGGGATGTTGTTTGCGGCGGTTTCGCCATGCCCATCAGGGAAGGCAAGGCCAAGGAAATATACATCGTGGCCTCGGGTGAGATGATGGCCTTGTATGCGGCCAACAACATCTGCAAGGGTATTCAAAAGTTCGCCACCAACGGTGAGGTCAGACTGGGCGGCATTATCTGTAACAGCCGCAAAGTGGATAATGAATACGATTTGTTAAAGGCCTTCGCCGAGGAGTTGGGCTCCCAGCTAATTCACTTCGTGCCCAGGGATAATCTTGTGCAGAGGGCCGAAATCAACAAGAAGACGGTTATCGACTTCGACCCGGCCGCCGACCAGGCCGACGAATACAGAACCCTGGCAAAAAACATTGACGGCAACGACATGTTTGTAATTCCCAAACCCATGGTGCAGGACCGGCTGGAAGAAATTTTAATGGAGCATGGAATTCTTGACTGAGAGGAGTGCCCGTGAGGTACAAAAGTTAACCGGTAAAAGGGGCATTATTAAATTTATTAACATATAAGGAGGAATTCCGGCGATGATTATGATTAGGGCCATCGTTAGACCGGAAAAAACCAATACCATTCTGGCCGAACTAAACAGCGCGGGTTTTCCGGCGGTGACCAAGATGGACGTGGTGGGCCGGGGCAAACAGAGAGGCGTAAAAGTTGGAGAAGTGATTTATGATGAAATTCCCAAGGAAATGCTGCTGATGGTGGTCAGGGACGAGGACAAGGAAGATGTGATAAGTATTATCGGAAAATACGCCAAGACAGGCGAAAAAGGCGCCTTTGGCGACGGCAAGATATTCGTCAGCCCGGTGGAAGAGGCCTACACCATAAGCAGCGGCACCAAGGGTTTATAAGGGGGCGTAGCTATGAAGGAGATTATAGCCATTATCCGTATGAACAAGGTCAACGCAACCAAAAAAGCCCTGGCGGATGTGGGAGTCTGCGGGCTGCACGCCATGAAGGTGATGGGCCGCGGAAAAATGAAGGTGGATTTTTCCGTTCTGGACCAAATGGGCGTTACCGAGGAAATAGGGGGGATGCTGGCGGACGGGCTGGCCGCGGGATCCAGGCTGATACCCAAAAGAATGCTGACCATACTGGTACAGGACGACGAGGATGTAAAAAAAGTTGTGGATACCATCATTAATGTCAACCGGGAAGGCAATAAGGGCGACGGGAAAATATTTGTAGCCCCGGTGCTGGACGCGGCCAGGGTGAGGACCGGCGAGCGGGGCAGGGAGGCAATATAAATTAGTGTTTAAGGGAGGTGGACTTTATGGCCATTGATGATAAAACCTTGGAAGCTATATTGAATGAATTTCCCGCAAAGGTTAAGAGGAGCCGCAAAAAACACATTTTAATAAAGAATTCCGACGCCGGGCCCCAGGAAATAGAAGCCAACACCAGGACAATACCGGGTATAATGACCAACCGGGGCTGTGCCTTTGCCGGCTGCAAAGGGGTGGTGCTGGGTCCCCTGAAGGACATGGTTCATATTGTGCACGGCCCCATAGGGTGCGCCTATTACAGCTGGATGACCAGGCGCAACAAGGCAAAGTCCGAGGACCCCAAAAAGAATTTTCTGAGCTATTGCGTTTCCACGGATATGCAGGAAAGTGATATTGTATTCGGCGGCGAGAAGAAGCTGGCCAGAATGATCGACGACGTGGTGGAGATTTTTAATCCCAATGCCATTACCATTTCCGCCACCTGCCCGGTGGGTTTAATCGGGGACGACATCAATACGGTGGCCAGGCTGGCCCGGGAGAAGCACGGCATAAACATCACGGCGTACACCTGTGAGGGCTATAAAGGTGTCAGCCAGTCCGCCGGGCACCACATTGCCAACAACGGCCTCATGGAAAATATCATCGGCCAGGGTGAACTGGAGGAACCGCCCGCAAAATACACCATCAACATACTGGGAGAGTACAACATAGGCGGAGACAGCTGGGAAGTGGAAAGGGTATTAAAGGAAATAGGCTATCACGTCCAGGCTGTGATGACCGGCAACGGCTCCTACGAGGATCTTAAAAACGCTCACATAGCCCAGTTGAATCTGGTGCAGTGCCACCGTTCCATCAATTATATAGCTTCCATGCTGGAAACCAAATACGGCACCCCGTGGCTGAAGGTGAATTTTATAGGCATCAGGGCCACCATAGAATCCCTGCGCAATATGGCCCAGTATTTCGGAGACGAGGCGCTGATCAAAAAAACGGAGGAAGTCATAGAAAAGGAACTGATGGAAATAGAGCCACAGCTGGAGCCGTATAAAAAAATCTGCCAGGGCAAAACCACCTTCTGCTTCGTGGGCGGTTCCCGGGGCCATCATTACCAGGGGCTTTACGGGGAACTGGGCATAAAAACGGTTCTGGCCGGGTATGAATTCGCCCACAGGGACGACTATGAGGGCCGGGAGGTAATACCCAATATTAAACCGGACGCGGACAGCAAAAATATTCCCGACCTGCATGTTCTCCCGGATGAAAACCGCTACCGCCTGAAAATCCCGGCGGAAAGAATGGAAGAATTAAAGAAAAAAATACCCCTCAGTTACTACGCCGGCATGAACACCACCATGCAGGACGGCAGCATCATAGTGGATGACCTGAACCACTATGAAACCGAGGAGTTTATCAGGATATTAAAGCCCGATATTTTTTCATCGGGTATTAAAGATAAATATATTCCACATAAAATGGGAATTCCCTCTAAACAGCTGCACAATTATGATTACAGCGGTCCCTATGCCGGCTTCAGGGGCGCGGTGAATTTCGCCAGGGATGTAAGTATGAGCTTTATCACCCCGGCCTGGAATTTCATAGTGCCCCCCTGGAAGGACAAACCGCTGCTGGAGGGAAGCATTGAGCAGTGTTCTGAAGGAGTTTGCCCGGTGGATGATGATAAAAAGTAAAACACGGCAATATAGAAGTATTTCGATGCCCATATATGCAAAACCACCCATGGGAAGGAGTAAGCAACCATGTTAGACTGCACGCCGAAGGAAATAAAAGAACGCAGCGGCGGTATGATCAACCCGGCCAAGACCTGCCAGCCCATCGGGGCCATGTACGCCGCCCTGGGCATTCATAACTGCATGCCCCACAGCCACGGCTCCCAGGGCTGCTGCTCCTATCACAGGATGCACCTCACCCGGCACTTCCGGGACCCGGTTATGGCCACAACCAGTTCCTTTACCGAGGGCGCTTCGGTTTTCGGGGGTGGCGCCAATTTAAAAACTTCCATTAAAAACGTTTTTGCCATATACAATCCCGACATTATGGCGGTGCATACCACCTGTCTTTCCGAAACCATCGGGGATGATATTCCCAGTCTGATTAAATCCGCCGAGATACCGGAGGGTAAACTGGTAATTCATGCCAACACCCCCAGCTACCAGGGGTCGCACATCACCGGCTTTTCCAATATGACCAAGGGTATGGTCAGTTACCTTTCCGAGGCCACCACCGATGTGAAAAAGGAGCAGGTCAACATAATCCCCGGGTTTGTCAACCCCGGAGATATGCGGGAAATTAAAAAAATGGCGCAAATGATGGGGGCAAAATTCATAATGTTCCCCGATACCTCCGGGGTTCTGGACTCGCCCATGACCGGCCAGTTCAACATGTATCCCAGGGGCGGCGCCAGGGTGGAGGCCATCAGGGATGCCGGCAACTCAAAACTCACCCTGGCCCTGGGCACCTACGCCTCCGCCGATGCGGCCATTCAGCTGGAAAGAAAGTGCAGGGTGCCGTCCCTGACATTAAAAACCCCCATTGGCGTAAAGGCCACGGATGAGTTCCTGATGACTCTCCGGCAGGCCTTTGCCCGGGAGATCCCCGGCGAGCTGGAGGAGGAGAGGGGGCAACTGGTGGACATTATGGTGGATACCCATTACCACTTTTATGGTAAAAGGGTGGCCATATTCGGGGACCCGGATATCATCATAGCCCTTACCGAGTTTGTGACGGGCCTGGGCATGAAGCCGGTATACGTACTGACCGGAACCCCGGGGGGAACAATCGGCGGACCCCAGGATATTTTTGAAAAGGAAATAAAGAGCATTCTGGAGCAGGCCGGAGTCCAGGGCAAGGCAAAGGCCTCGGGGGACTTATTCCAGCTGCACCAGTGGATTAAAAACGAACCGGTGGACCTGCTGATGGGCAACACCTACGGAAAGTATATCGCCAGGGCGGAGGATATCCCCTTTGTCAGGGTCGGTTTCCCCATACTGGACAGAAGCGTCCAGACATATCTTCCCATAACAGGCTACAGGGGAGCCATGAGGCTTTTGGAAATGATCAGCAACGCCCTGCTGGACAGGGTGGACAGGGACGCCGCGGACGAGGACTTTGAACTGGTAATGTAATAAAAAAATTTGAAAGACGTGATTAATTATGAAGGCGGCTGAACCGGCAGGCATTATCGTGGAGGAAAGAAGTGACTTTATACGCACCAAGGGCAGGCAGAAGCAGCAGTTGAAATGCGACGCCGACAGCATAGCGGGGTGCGTTAGCCAGAGGGCCTGTGTGTACTGCGGCGCCAGGGTTGTTTTAAATCCGGTCACAGACGCAATCCACCTGGTGCACGGTCCCATAGGCTGCTCCAGCTACACCTGGGACATAAGGGGAAGCCTGAGCAGCAGCGCGGATTTGTACAGGTTCAGCTTCTCCACCGACCTTAAGGAGCATGACGTTATTTTCGGCGGGGAGAAAAAATTGGCCAGGGCAATAGATGAGCTGGTTCAAAAGTATCCTTCAAAATTGGTATTCGTCTATTCCACCTGCATTGTAGGGGTTATCGGGGACGATTTGGAGGCGGTGTGCAAGGCTGCCGCCCAAAGGCACGGTATTGAAGTCATCCCCGTGCAGTCCAGCGGCTTTATCGGCAATAAATCAGCCGGTTACAGGGCCGCCTGCGACGCCCTGTTAAGGCTGCTCAGGCCGCCGGAGGGAAAAGGCCTGGCCAAAACCAGGAGCATTAACTATCTGGGGGATTTCAACCTGGCCGGAGAGGTCTGGATAATAAAAAACTATTTGAAAGAAATGGGCGTGGAGGTCAATGTGGCCTTCACCGGGGATTCCAATTACACGTCTTTGAAAAAAGCCGCCAGGGCTTCGCTGAATATAGTCCAGTGCGCCGGGTCAATGTATTATCTGGCGGAAAAAATGGAGGAGCTATACGGGATTCCCCATATGAACATATCCTTTCTGGGCCTGGAGGACACCTCCGCCTCCCTTAGAAAAATAGCTGCGGCCTTTGGGGATGCGGCTATCATGAGTAAAACCGAGGAATTGATTGCCCGGGAAACAGCCCGGGTAAAGGATGCCATCCAGTGGTACCGCCGCAAAATGGAAGGTAAAAAGGCGGCCATATATGTCGGCGGGGGGTTTAAGGCCATTTCCCTAATCAAGCAGTTCAGGGAAATAGGCATCGACGTGGTGATGATAGGAACCCAGACCGGCAGGCAGGAAGAGTACGATACCATTACCGACCTGGTGGACGACGGCACGGTTATTCTGGATGACGCCAACCCTTCCGAACTGGAAAAGTTCATGACGGAAAAGGGCGCCCACCTGCTGGTGGGAGGGGTTAAGGAAAGACCCCTGGCCTACAAACTGGGGATGGCCTTTATTGACCACAATCACGACCGCAAGCATCCTTTAAGCGGATTTGTGGGAGCGGTGAATTTCGCCGGGGAGGTTTATTCAACGCTCTGTTCTCCGGTCTGGAATTATATCTGATTCAATGTCTGCCCGTTACCTGCACGGCACTCTTATCGGTAGATTGAGATGTGAAAAGTCAGAAGTGAGAAGTGATAATACAAAAAGGAATTGACTTTTGCCAATTTTCTTCAAAGAAACCCACTTCCAACCTCTCACTTCTCACTTCCCAGATGGGGGCGGCCCCTTTAGCACGGGAGGGTTATTATGAAAAACCAGTCATACCGCAATGTGAACGAGAATCCCTGCAACATGTGCATGCCCATGGGCGGCATATTGCCCTTCAAGGGCATTGAAAGGTCAATGGTTATCATTCACGGTTCCCAGGGGTGCAGCACTTACATGCGCAGGCATATTGCCGAGCACTTTAACGAGCCCATTGATGTGGCCTCGTCTTCTCTGAATGAAAAGGGCACTATTTACGGAGGAGAAAAAAATTTAAAGCAGGGCCTGGATAATCTTATTAAACTTTATAATCCCGGAATGATAGGTATTTTAACCACCTGCCTGGCGGAGACCATAGGTGAGGATATAGACAGGATAGCCGCGGAATATAAGGCTGAAAGAGGACTTGACCGTCTACCCCTGATTACCGTGCCCACTCCCGGTTATGGCGGCGCCCACAGCGAGGGTTACTGGCTGGCGGTGAAAAGAATTATTGCCTCCGTAGCTGAAAAGACCCGGCTTCATTCCAGGGTTAACGTGATAGTTCCCAATATCAGCCCCGCGGATATAAGGGAAATAAAAAGAATACTGCAGCTAATGAAGGTGGATTACACCCTGTGCCCGGATTTTTCGGACACCCTGGACCGCCCCTTCGTTAAACCCTATGTGAAAATTCCCGAAGGCGGCACCAGGATTGAAGATATAGCGGCCATGCCCGGGGCTCCGGTCACCATACAAATGGGTGTTACGGTGGATGAGGGCATGTCTCCGGGGAAATACCTGGAAGAGGAATTCGGGGTGCCCCTGGTCAACGTGCCCATACCCATGGGTGTCAGGGCAACCGATGCCTTTTTGGATACCCTGAGACATCTTACCGGCAGGGAAAGGCCTGATATTCTGGAAGCGGAGAGGGGCAGGCTGCTGGATTGCATGATCGACTCCCATAAATACAATTTTCAGGGCAGGAGCGTTATATTCGGAGACCCGGAAATTGTGTACGCCGTGGCTTCCACCTGTATGGAAAACGGCATTTATCCCGTGGTGGCGGCCACCGGCAGCAAAGGGGCGAAATTTTCCGAAGCCATCAAAAAGATACTGGCCGGCTGCCCTGATGAAACGGATATATTAAATGAGGCCGATTTTACCGGAATAAGGGAAAAAAGCAGGCAGCGGGGGGCCAACATTGCCATAGGGCATTCGGACGGTAAATTTCTTACCGAAAGGGAGGGAATACCCCTGGTCAGGATAGGTTTCCCCATTCATGACCGGGTGGGGGGCCAGAGACTGCTGTCGGTGGGCTATACCGGCACCGGCATGTTTTTGGACCGGGTCACCAATACCCTGCTGGAGAGAAAGCACAGCAATTACCGGGCTGCCATGTATGAAAAATATTATACCGGCACCGCCTGATAAAGAAGCGCCTTTGGGAATCGAGAAAGCTGAAAACCACTCGAATGGAAGGTTGGGGTGAAATATAATGGATTGCCAGTGCGCCCGCAAACAAGGCCACGATTTGAATAACGACGCCGTATCCGCTGATTTGTTGCGGCAAACGGACAGGCATCCCTGTTACTCCTTTGACGCCCACCACAAATATGCCAGAATGCATGTGCCCGTGGCGCCCAAATGCAATATCAGCTGCAACTACTGCAACCGTAAATTTGACTGCGTTAATGAAAGCAGGCCCGGGGTAACCAGCGAAATTCTGACACCGGAAAGGGCGCTGCAAAAATTTAATCTGGTCAGGGAAAAACTGTCCGCTTTGAGTGTGGTGGGAATAGCCGGACCGGGCGACGCGCTGGCCAACTGGGCAGAAACCAGAAGGACTATTGAATTGGTCAAACAGTCAGCTCCCGATATTATATTCTGTTTATCAACCAACGGCCTGCTGCTCCCGGAATACGCCGGTGAAATCGCAGAGCTGGGGGTAAAGCACGTAACCGTCACCGTAAACAGTCTCGACCCGGAAATAGGGCGGAATATATATAAATATGTAAATTATAAAGGGAAAAGGTACCAGGGAAAGGAAGCCGCCGCCAGGCTCATGGCAAACCAGCTGGCCGGCATTGAACTATTGGTCCGCAGCGGTATGCTGGTAAAAGTCAATATTGTAATGATTAAAAATATCAACGACACCCATATCCCTGATATTGTCAAAAAGGTCAAGGAACTGGGGGCCTTCATAACCAACATTATGCCGTTGATACCCGCCCCGGGCAGCGCCTTTGCCGATTTTCCCGGGACCGATACGCAGGAATTAAACCACATGAGAAATATCTGCCAGGCCGATTTGAGGCAAATGTATCACTGCAGGCAGTGCAGGGCCGACGCCATCGGACTCCTGGGAGATGACAGGTCCTTTGAGTTCAGACTGCCGGCCGAGGATAATGATATCTCCCCGGCAGAGGCTGTAAAAGAAGCTGTTTAAAGGATGTGAGCAATTAATGAATAAACCCAAATACCATATATTTGTATGCACCAGCTCAAGGCCCAACGGTCAGCAGAAGGGTTTTTGCCATACCAAGGCCGCGGTGGAACTGGTGAGCGGCTTTATGGAGGAGATTGAGGAGAGAGGCCTGGGCGGCGAGGTTTTTGTTTCCAATACCGGTTGTTTCGGCCTTTGCGAAAAGGGGCCCATCGTTGTGGTTTATCCGGATAACGTATGGTATGGGTCGGTAACCGCCGGGGATGTGGAGGCAATAATGGATGAACATATCGAAGGCGGCAGTCCGGTCAAACGCCTGGAATTATAGCCAGCCACCGGTTGCCCGCAGGGAGGAGTTTTGATAATGCCTAAGGATATTGCGGTTTTCGTTGATAAAAACGGGTACGCGGCTTCCCTGAACGAGCCGGGAAAACTGATTGTTTTTAGAAAGAAGATGGGGAAATGGAGCACCCTCAGGGAGAAGGAATTTTCCCTGGAGAATACCCTGGAAATGAAGGAACTGCGCCGGAAAATGGGAGAAATTCTGTTTTTTCTGCAAGACTGTAAAACCATAGTGGGCTCCACCATAGTTGGCATACCCTATTTTGAACTGGAGAAGTCGCATTTCAGCATCTGGGAGTATGAAGGTAAAGCGTTGGAGATGCTGGATTACGTGCTGGAAAGGGAAGAGGAGGCGGAAGGAGAGAAGGCGGTTAAGGGGGAAATAAAGGTGCAAACCGCCCCTGTGGAATATGCCCCCGGCTGTTACCGGATTTCCCTGAAGGAAATTCAGGAAGGCGGCACCGGCGTTACTTCCAAGCAGGCTTTGCTGCCCTTTCTGCGCAAAGGCAGGTTCTATTCTCTGGAAATACTATGTTCCCATATTCCTCCCTGGCTGGAGGCCGAGCTGACCATCAACAGCCTGGACGCCGGGACTGAGAAGACCGGTGCCGGAGATATAAGGATAACCATAAGCAAAAAGTGCTGTCAAAATTGTAATTGAAATTGTTTTGGCCGGGCCGGCCGAAGGGGTATCATTCGGATGCCCCCGGCGCCCGGCTGGCCCGGCCGTCAATTATATACATTTTATAATATTTAACTATGTGCTACAATATGGAAAGGGTTTTTTATTATAGCGCTGAATCCGTTTATATGGAAGCATTGTTGTAAATAGCCGGTTGAATTGTTTTTTTATGCTTTATTAGTGACGTAATTATTAGTTGCAGGTGCCCGCATGGAATTGTTACGTGAAAATATTGGCATTGGCCAGATTATTGAAAATGAGAGTATTAAAATACATTTCCAGCCGCTGATATCGGTTAAGAAAAAATCCGTGATCGGCCTTGAGGCGTTATGCAGGGGTATTGCCCCGGATAACGGGGCTATTATTCCACCTGATATCATTTTTAGCGCAGCCAGGGAAGCCGGTTTGATAATTGAACTGGACAGGTTGTGCAGAAAAAAGGCCCTGGAGAGTTATAAAAAAATATATGATATCAACAGCGAAATTCTACTCTTTCTGAATTTTGACACATCAATATTAGATATGGGTGTGGTGGGTTCAGGCAAAATAATGCAAATTGTGACTGACCTGGGCATTAATCCCGGCAATGTGGTGATAGAAATAGTCGAGTCCAAGGTCAACGATGTTCCCGCTTTAAAAGAATTTATCATCAGGCACAAGGATTACGGCTTTTTAATCGCCCTGGACGATGTGGGGGCGGGGCATTCCAATCTGGACAGAATACCTTTGGTGCGCCCGGATATCATGAAAATTGACAGGCTTTTGATCCGGGATATGGATAAAAAATATTATAAACAGGAAACCTTTAAATCACTGGTCAATCTCTCCAGGAAAATTGGAGCCCTGGTGGTGGCGGAGGGAGTGGAAAACGAGCCCGAGGCTATATGCGCTCTTGAACTGGGAGCGGATATGCTTCAGGGTTATTACATCGCCAGACCCGGGGACATATCCGGGGTTTCCGTAAACCGCTATGACAGTAAAATGGAGTACCTGGCGGTTAAATACAAAAGCCATCTGTCCCAGAGGATTAAACACGAAAGGCAGAAGCGGGACGATTATGTGAGGATTATTGATATGATTATCAGTGATCTGTCACAAACCGCGGTAATTAATTTTGATTTCGAGCTGGAAAGGATAGTAAACAGGTATCCTTTTCTTGAATGTATATATATTTTGGATACGTCCGGGATTCAAATCACCGATACTTTCTGCAACAGCTCCCATCTTCCCAGAAACAAAAAGTTGATTTTCAGTCCGGCCAAAAAGGGTGCGGAACACTCGCTTAAAGATTATTATTACCTGTTTATAAATTTGGGGTACGGCAAGTATACCACAGAGCCCTACATATCCCTGGCCTCCGGTAATTTGTGCATCACCGTCTCGTCATTCTTCATTGATGTGAATAACAACAAATATATATTGTGCATAGACTTCAACCAGGACTATTAATATGAAATTCCTCCGCCCTGCCGGTTTCGCGTGATACCCGCCAAATATCATTCCGTTCATTTTGCCAACCTGTTTTTTTAAAGACCCGTGCATTCAGCATAAAGTTTAAGTTGATTTTTCCGTCGCCGCCCGGCATTGCCCGTATATTTAATGGAGTTACAGCAGGGAGATATGCCATGAGTGATTTATTTCTGGTGGACACCACCCTGAGGGACGGAGAGCAGGCTCCGGGTGTGGTATTTAATTTAAGAGAAAAAATAACCATCGCCCGTCTTCTGGATTTGTGCGGGGTGGATATAATAGAGGCGGGTACTCCCGCCATGGGGGAAACTGAGCAGTCCGCCATATCAGCCATTGCCGGTCTGGGTTTAAGGGCAAGGATAACAACCTGGAATAGAATGGTTCCCGCCGACATCAGGGCATCCCTGGAGTGCGGGGTCAAAGACGTGCACATCTCCGCCCCGGTTTCCGGCATTCAAATTAGGTACAAACTGCAAAAGACCAGGCAGTGGGTGCTTGACCGCACCCGGGAGGCCGTAAGGTTTGCCAGGGATTGCGGCTGCAATATTTCGGTGGGGGCGGAGGACGCGTCCAGGGCCGATCCCCTGTTTCTTGAGGAATTTGCCCGGGCCGCCCGGGAGGAGGGAGCCCGCCGCCTTAGATATGCGGACACGGTTGGGGTGCTTTACCCCCTGGCCGTCTATGAAAGATTGAGCGCTTTGGGGGAGAAAAAAATAATGGAGATTGAGTTTCACGGCCATAATGACTTCGGCATGGCAGTGGCCAATTCCATTGCGGCCGTGAAGGCCGGGATTAAATACGTCGATACCACCGTGGGGGGGCTGGGGGAGAGAGCCGGCAACGCTGATATGAAAAAGTTTATCCAGGCCCTGGCACTGATGAAAATTCACAATACCGGGTGGAAACACGGCTTTCTACACAGGCTGGAGCAATATGTGGCAACGGCGGCCAACAGGACGGCTCCGGGGGAAGAATTGAAGAAGACAGTTTAACGTAACTTACCGGCAGCCTTCCACTGCTCCGGTCATAGAAAGCGGTTCCGGAGAAAGCAATATTTTAAAGAGGAGATGAAATATCGGAGCGGTGTAAAAAGCATGCTTTGTAAATCAACATTACCTTTAGGGGCTGCGGGTCTGGGGGCTTGCCGGCCCCTGTTTTATTTATAGTATCTGTTTTAATAATGCCGGATCCGCCTAAATTTGATAAAATTTTTATATTTTTATACAGAATTTTTGATAAAATTAATTTATATTTAATATGCTCAAAAACGGTAGAACAGGAGTTATTTAGTTAACCCTGGCATCCGGGTTGCCATACCGGGGGAATAAGATGAATGAAATATTAATAAAAACAAAGCTGAATGTCCCTGTATCCGGACCGGGTATTATTTCCCGCCAGCGCCTGGACCACGCGCTGGACGATGGTCTCGGGAGAAGGCTTACCCTTGTGGCAGCCCCGGCGGGGTTCGGAAAGACCACCGCCGTGGCGGAGTGGCTCCGGCAAAAAGGCTGTTCCGCCGGCTGGGTTTCCCTGGATTCCAGCGACAACGATCCGGTTCGGTTTTACAGTTACTTTACCGCCGCCCTGGAGGCGGCGCTGCCCGGGATTAGCCATAGACTGACTCCTTTTCTGCCTTATGCCGGCTCTTTTCCGCCGGAGACCTTCATCTCCATATTAATTGATGACCTTACCTCACTTCCCCGGGACCTCATACTGGTACTGGACGACTACCAGCTAATACAGGAAGCCCTGGTGCATGAAAGCCTTTCCTTTCTGATAGAATACATGCCCGAGCATACGCACATTGTTCTCATCAGCCGTGTGGAGCCTCCCCTTTCCCTGCCCCGGCTCAGGGTCCGGGGACATTTAAAAGTGCTGGATGCCGCCGACCTGCGGTTTAACCCGGATGAGGTGGCGTTGTTTTACCGGAAGAAGGATATCCATTTAACCGGGGACCAGTTAAGGAAACTGGAAGCCTGTACCGAGGGCTGGGCGGCCGGTCTGCAGTCGGCGGTCTGGTCCATCCTGGGAAACGTCGATATTACAGGGGCGATAGAGGGGTTTAGCGGAAAAAACCGCTATATCGCAGCCTACCTGACCGACGAAGTATTTGATAAATGGACACAGGCCCACAAGGAATTCTTTCTTGAGACGTCCATACTGGAACGCCTTACCGGTCCGCTGTGCGATGCGGTCACCGGCCGGTCCGGCAGCGCGGAATTGCTGGAAATGCTGGTGAGAACCAATAGCTTTGTTTTTTCCCTGGATGAAGACGGGTGTTGGTACCGCTATCACCATCTCTTTGCCGAGTATCTTTACGGCCTGCTGCAGGAAAGAAGGCCGTCCCGGCTGGCCGGCCTGCATCAGAAGGCCACTGAATGGTATGAAAATAACGGTTTCATACCTGAAGCCGTCAATCACTGCATGCGTGGAAAGGATTTCAGCCGGGCCGCCCTGCTTATCGAGAGGCACGCGTCTGAAATATTGACCGGCAGGGCCACCATAACCCTGCAGGAATGGTTAAGGGCCTTGCCCGAGGCTCTGGTAAGCGGGAGTATCATACTTTGTCTGGCCTATGCCTGGACCGGGATTCTTACCGAACAGCCGGAGGTGGTTGAAAGGTGGCTTCGAAGGGCGGAGGAGGGCTTCCGGAAAGAAAGCGGGAAGCAAAGGGACCGGAACTGGCGGAATCAGATGACGGGAGAGATTGCTATAGTCAAGGCCTATCTGGCCACCCGGCGCAGGGAGCTTGAGGAAATAATGCGGCTGGTGATGGATGCCCACCGTTATACCGGAGGCACCAGCTACTTTTTAAAAAATGTGGTTTTTAATAACCTGGAGCCCAGCCTTTTGGGAGGGCTGTTCGGATGTTACGGCTATTTAAAGTTGAGGGCCGAAGCCGTAAAAAATAAACTCGACCAGAAAATAAGACAATTCGCTGCGCCGTATGCGTACAACGGCTACTATCCGGTGGCGGAGGCCGAGTTCCATTACGAGCGAAATGATCTGGACAGGGCCTTAAAGTGCCTGATCATTGGGATGAGTGAAGCGGAACGGTCAAAAAATCCCGGCGCCCTGGTTCCCGGCATATGTATAATGGCCAGGATACATAGCGTCCGGGGCAGGCTGGAAGAGGCAATCCAGGTGATTGCGGACGGGGAAGACAATATCCGGCCCTTCAACCAGCCCCAGTGGCTGCCTGTATTAGCCGCTGTAAAAGCCCGGCTGCAGCTTGAACAGGGGGATATTGAAGCGGCGGAGCAATGGCTGAGAAACAGCCGGCTGAGTATATATGACCGCCTGAGCGTTGTGGGCGAATACGGCCATATCACCCTGGCCAGGATTTTAATTGCCCGGCAGAAATGGGACGACGCCCTGCTGCTGCTGACCGCCTGGATGGCCTTTGCCGAATCCGAGAACCGGCTGCCCAGTAAAATTGAATTGTTGAACCTGCTGGCCATGGTCCGGCAGGCCAGGGGAGAAACGGGCAAGGCCATGGAGGCGCTGCAAAAATCCCTGGCCCTGGGCGAGGAAAACGGTTATTTGCGTAGATTTGTGGACGAGGGAAGGCCCCTGGCGGCTTTACTCAGACAATTCACCCTCCGGCGTCGCAAGAATTCGGACGGTAAGGGCGGAGTATCCTCCCGGTATGTAAGTACCCTGCTCAATCTTGTTAAAAAAGATGCCGCAAGCCGGGGGCAGCCGGCATGGGGGGCTTCGCCCTCCGATATCACGGTAGTGCTGCGGGAACAGCTAACCAGGAGGGAAATTCAGGTGCTGGGGCTGATAGCCATGGAACTGAGCAATGCGGAAATAGCGGGAGAACTTTCCCTGGGGCTGAGTACCGTTAAAAATCATACCTCCAACATTTATGCCAAGCTGGGGGTCAGGAACCGCATCCAGGCGGTGGAGCGGGGGCGGGAACTTGGTATTTTGTGACGGTGTCACGGCGGAGGACTTATCCGGGGAGTTAAGTTTCCTCAGCTGGTACCATAACTTGCGAGGTTTTAAATTATTATTTTCACGCCATGCGGCCCCGCTCCATATAAGTTTCCGGCAGGCGGTGAAGTTTGCCATCACCCATTTTTGCCCTAATCAGTACTTTTCCAGTACTTCGGGTGATTTCAAGGCAGTGCAATAAGTATATAATAATTATTCAGATTTAGTCGATTTTTGATAATTTTAGACTATTTATGACTTTTTATGTCGGTCTTATAATGAAGGGAACATTCTTATGATAACGGGGAGGCTGTGAAATGTCAAAAATATTAATTGTTGATGATGAACCTCATATAAGAATTCTCCTGGAGCAAACCCTCGAAGAACTTGAGGATGAGGGAGTGGAATTGCTCAAGGCTGATAATGGGGAAGCCGCCCTGGATATTATCAGAAATGAAAAGCCGGAACTGGTTTTCCTGGATGTCATGATGCCTAAAATGAACGGTTTTGAAGTTTGCGGAACCGTAAAGAAAGAACCGGGCATCAGTGATATTTTTATTATAATGCTCACTGCCAAGGGACAGGAATACGACAAGCAAAAGGGCGGCGAGGCGGGGGCCGATATTTATATGACCAAGCCCTTTAATCCCGATGAAATAATCGAAAAGGCCAAAGAAATTTTGGGGCTTTAAATATTTTCCGGCAATTTAACTGCCGGGACATTTTGGGTCCGGATTGTTATGGGGGGAGAAAATAGAGGGTTATGTTAAATGGAATTGTATACACGGATAAGGAAAAATGTGAGGCCTGTTCGGCCTGTCTGAGGGTATGCAGGACAAAGTCAATCATGATTAAGGACGGCAAATCCGAGATAATCAAAGAAAGCTGTTTGAATTGCGGCGCTTGTATTACTGTTTGCAGCAAGGGCGCAAAAAAATATAGAAACAGTATTGAGAAGGTTGAACAAATACTTGAAAACAAAAAAGCGGCCCTGATATTGGCGCCCTCTTATGTAATTGTGGCTGTAAAAAAATATAATTGCACCCCCGAACAGTTTTGCACAGCATTAAGAGAACTGGGTTTTAAACTGGTATATGAATCGAGTTTTGGAGCGGATGTCGTTACAAAGGTGTACATAGATTATATAAATGACCAGATCAATAAGAGGGGCAGGGAGAAAACCAATGTGATCACCAGCCCGTGCCCGTCACTTATGAACTATGTTGAAAAGCACACACCGGAGCTGCTGGATAATTTCGCGCCAATTTTAAGCCCCATGGCGGCCCAGGCCGTTATTGTCAGGCACTGGAACGGTGAGGAAACAGCCATAGTGGGGGCCAGCCCGTGCATGGCCAAAAAATCTGAATTGCTGGATGAAGAATTGGGTCTCTATGCTGAAAAAATGACCTTTGAAGAATTGATAGAGCTTATTGACAGCCGGGGAATCATTCCGGCGAACCTGGAAGAATCCGAATTTGACGGCGTACAGCCTTTTTACGGAGCGGGGTTTCCCATCTCCGGCGGTCTTACCAAAACCATGGAACAGTACGGCGCGGGAGCGGGGTTTGATCTTATCGGCAATAACTATCTGCTTGTGGAGGGTGAAGACCGCAGCATAAACTTTTTAAAAGGCATGGCCCGCAAAATAAATAAAGACGGCACTTTAACCGGGTACCCTTTACTGGTGGATATTTTGTATTGTGAAGGCTGTATTCTAGGTAAGGCTCTGGGAGTCCGCAGTGATTTCTGGGAGAACAGGCGCATTATTTCGGAATATACCCGGAAGAGATTTAAAAAGGCTGTGCAGGGCGATCTGGTAAGGGAGTACAAGGGGTACTCCGTGTTGGTGAAAAATACGGCCCAGGCTCCGGAGTTTGAAAAATGGCTGGAAATAGTGGAGCAATTGATTAAAGATAATAAATTTACCAGAACATGGAATAATGTCCATTACCATAAAAAGGAGCCCACTGAAAAAGAACTTAAATTCATACTTGAATATGACGGCAAGTATTCGGAAAAGGATGAGCTCAATTGCGGCGCCTGCGGCTATGAAACCTGCAGGGAGCGGGCCGTGGCTGTATTCAACGGGGAGAACGAACTGGGGGGCTGCATTGTCCACATAAAATTTGAAGCCAAAACCTCCCTGGAAGAAAACAAAAGACTCCAGGAACTGGATCAAATGAAATCGGATTTTCTGTCCACGGTGTCCCATGAACTCCGGACACCGCTTACCTCCGTACTGGGCTTTTCCAAGATTATAAAGAAAAGGCTGGAGGAAGTGGTTTTTCCGGAGATAAAAACCGACGACAAAAAAGTTAACAGGGCCGTCAGGCAGATAAACGACAATGTTGATATTATTATTTCGGAAAGCCAGAGGCTAACCACCTTAATCAATGATGTTCTGGACCTCTCCAAAATGGAGGCCGGTAAAATTGAATGGAAAATGGAGCCTCTTTTTCTGGAGGAGGTTATTGACAGGGCCACTTCCGCGACCACGTCTCTTTTTGAACAAAAGGGGCTTGAACTTATAAAGGATGTGGAAGAGGGATTGCCGCAAATACTGGGGGACGGGGACAGGTTAATCCAAACGGTGATAAACCTTATTTCCAATGCGGTCAAATTCACCGACAGTGGTACGGTCACCTGCAGGGCCAAAAGGGTTGACGGTGAAGTGGTGGTGGGCATTATAGACACGGGTATCGGGATAGCCGGGGATGACCTGGAAAAGGTATTTGAGAAATTTAAGCAGGTGGGGGACACCCTTACCGACAAACCCAAGGGAACCGGGCTTGGATTGCCTATTTGCAAACAAATTGTCGAGCAGCATGGCGGCAGGATCTGGGTGGAAAGCGAGCCCGGGAAGGGGAGCACCTTTTCATTCGCAATTCCCCTGCAATCCGGTGAAAAAAATATAATTGAAAAAATAAACGTGGACAGCCTGGTCAAACAAATGAAAAAACAGGTGGCTGCCGCGGTGGAGGAGCGGACTGAGGGACGGAAAACCATACTGGTGGTGGACGATGACAACAATATCAGAAATCTTTTAAGACAGGAACTGGAAGTGGCGGGCTACTCCGTAATTGAGGCCGCGGATGGTGTGGAGGCCATCAATTTGATTAAAAAGGACATTCCCGACCTGATCCTGCTGGATGTTATGATGCCGAGGATGAGCGGGTTTGATGTGGCGGCGGTGCTTAAAAACGACCCTGTAACCATGAATATACCAATTGTGATAGTTTCCATTATCGAAAACAGGGAAAGGGGTTACAGCATCGGCGTCGACAGGTATTTTACAAAGCCGCTGAACACCGAGGAGCTGCTTAAAGAGATAGGGTTGCTTTTATCTCAGGGCGTGTCAAAGAAGAAGGTGCTTGTGGTTGACGAGGATAAATCCACTTTAAAAACCCTGGTTGATGTGTTGCAGGCAAGGGGTTACACGGTTGTCAAGGCCAGTGACACTGAGGAATGCATAAGCAAGGCGGTGGAGGAAAAACCCGATATGATTATCCTCAACACACTTTTGTCGGAACGGCACGAGGTGGTGAAGACCCTGCGTCTTGAAAAGGGCCTGGAGAATGTTCTGTTTTTGTTCACGGGAAAAATTATTGAAAACCAGTGCGATGGCTAGCACAATGCTTGGTTTGCTCCCGGGCGGCGGTTTTCAGTAAAGGGGGCATTAAAATACGGAAAGTAACCCTGAAAAACATAATTAAAAGGCAAGAGGTAGCGTCAATACTGGGAGATATAGCTCCGGTTGATGAGCTTGTCATAACCGATCCCGGCGGAAAGGCGCTTATCGGCAATAA
Organism: Desulfocucumis palustris; assembly: GCF_002933875.1. GTDB lineage: Bacteria > Bacillota > Desulfotomaculia > Desulfotomaculales > Desulfocucumaceae > Desulfocucumis > Desulfocucumis palustris. Next base: position 67,610 of record NZ_BFAV01000073.1, read on the forward strand.
TAATTCAGGCAAACCTTTGCCCGGCTGCCCGGTTAAGCTGGGGGAGGAAGTAATCGGCTGGGTTATGGGAGGGGAAAAGGCGGAGACCCTGGCTAAACTTCTCTCCTACCTGGCGGTTCAGGAGTTGGAGAAAAGGTCCCTGGCCCGGGAGACCCTGGAAAAGTACAAGGAAATTTCGGTTATTTATGATATTACGGAAAAACTGGCTGCCAGCCTGGATCCGAAACAGGTATCCCAGTTGATTGTTGGAGAAGCGAAGAGGCTTATTCAGGCGGATAATATTTCCGTCATGGTAATTGATGAGGATACGGGCTTGTACTCAATACTGGCCGCTTCGGGAACAGAGTACCATCCAAAGATTGGCTTTCAGCCGGGTAAGGGTATCGCGGGCAGCATAATTGCCTCGGGGAAAGGTGAAATAGTAAACGACGTTATTTCCGACCCAAGATACATAAGAGGTACTATAAAAATAAGCTCCATGATGTGCGCCCCCCTAAAAATAAAGGACAGGGTGATTGGGGCAATTAATGTCAGCAGCGCCCAGCCCCTGAATTATACCGCCGAAGACCTGAAAATTCTGTCCGCCCTGGCCCTGCAGTCCGCCGCCGCCATAGAAAACGCCAGACTTTACGACAGATTGAAGGATACATTTCTCACCGCGGTATACACCCTTGCCGAAACCATAGAAAAGAGGGACCCCTATACCGGGGGGCATACCAAAAGAGTTATGCAATACAGCCTGGCCATCGGAAAGGAACTGGGTCTTGCGGACGGCGATATGGAGAGGCTCAGGCTGGCGGCCATACTTCACGATGTGGGCAAGATCGGGATAAGGGATAATATTCTGCTAAAAAGCAGCAAATTAACCCTGGAAGAGTTCAGCCTGATTAAAATGCACACTATCTACGGGCAGCAGGTACTTAAGCATATTAAATATTTTAAAGATATTATACCAGGTGTGATGTATCACCACGAGCGCTTTGACGGTAAGGGTTATCCCGAAGGCCTGCGGGGCGAAGAGATAGACATCATTGCCAGGATAATTGCGGTGGCGGACAGCTATGACGCCATGACCACGGATCGGCCCTACAGAAAGGGACTGTGTCATGAGGCTGCTGTTGAGGAACTGAAAAGGTGCTCCGGCAGCCAATGGGACAGTGATGTGGTGGAAGCATTTCTGAGAATTGATGTATCACAAACTTTAGGAGGCGGCAAGTTGTATGGATAAGACAAAGGGAGTGATAACAACAGATGAAGAAAAGTGCGCCGGATGCAACAAGTGTATTCTGGAGTGCCCTGTGGAGCACGCCAATGTGGCATATTTAAAAGATGGGGAAAATAAGATCAAAGTTGATCAGGACAGATGCATCAACTGCGGTCACTGTATTGAAATCTGCGACCATGGGGCAAGGGTATATTATGATGATACCGAGGATTTCTTCACCGATTTGCAAAAAGGGGTAAAAATATCGGTGCTGGCGGCGCCGGCGGTCAGACACAATTTTCCCGATTATAAAAAGCTGTTCGGATTCCTTAAATCCTTGGGGGTAAACCTTGTCTATGACGTATCCCTGGGAGCGGATATAACAACCTGGGCATACATTAAGGCAATAAAGGAAATGAATCTGAATTCTGTTGTGGCCCAGCCCTGCCCGCCCATAGTTAATTATGCCCAAAAATATAAACCCTCTTTAATTAAAAACCTGGCGCCTGTTCACAGCCCGATGATGTGCACCGCCATCTATTTAAATAAATATATTAATGTTAAGGACAGACTGGCCTTTCTCTCTCCCTGCATTGCCAAGATCAACGAAATAAACGACAGTAATACCGGCGGGATGATCCAATACAATGTCACATACAGTAAGTTAAAGGATTATCTGGATAAAAATAAGATTAACCTGAACTCCTATAACCAAAAGGATTTTGACGATATAGGGTGTGGAATAGGTTTAGCCTTCAGCAGGCCCGGGGGTTTGAGAGAAAATGTGCAGCATCATATTAATAATGCCTGGGTTAAACAGATTGAAGGAGTAAATCACGCATACGCTTATTTATCTGAATATTCCAAAAGAGTTTTTAGTGACAGCCGTATACCGCTAATTGTGGATGTTTTAAATTGCATCAACGGATGTAACCTTGGTACGGGAACCAATAAAGACGTATCAATTGATGATATAGATTATATGACCAATCAGCTAAAACAGGACAAGCTCCTTCAAAAATCAAATAAAAAAATCTTTGGCCAGAGGGTGTACACTTTGTTTCATAAATTTGACAAAGAACTGGCATTAAAAGATTTTTTCCGGGAATATCAAGACTTTTCCGCCGGCATCCACACGAGAGAACCCGGCATAAGTGAAATCAATGATATATTTAATAAATTATATAAACAGACAGAGCAATCCAGGGATATCAACTGCTTTTCCTGCGGGTATGGAAGTTGTCAAAAATTTGCCAGGTCAATATATAATAACGTGAACCATTATCAGAATTGTATTTATTATAATCGCAAGGGACTGGAAATGATGGCCAAAGAGAAGTCCCTCAGGGAAAATCTAAAAAATAAAGTGGCTGAAATAATCAATTCCATGAGCCAGTTGGCCGCTGCCAATGAAGATAATGTCCGGGGCGTTAACAATGTGGGAAGAGAAACCGATTCGGTTTTGCAAATGGCCGCTGTTTTAAGAGAGACAATACACGACGTGAAGGACAAATTACTGGGTATTTCCAATGTGTCAAAGGATATTGTGGGTATAGCCGAGCAGACCAATCTGCTTGCCCTTAACGCTTCCATAGAAGCCGCCAGGGCCGGCGAGCATGGCCGGGGTTTTGCCGTGGTGGCTGAAGAAGTCCGCAAACTGTCGGACAATACCAAGAATACCGTGGATTCCGCCCGGGTTAATGAAAAAGAGGCAATAACGCATATAGAGAAAATAATAGGCATGGCGGACGAGCTTGGCGCGAAGTTGAAACTTGTGAACAATGAAACAGATAACATGATTGAAAATACGGAAAAACTGGCTGTGCGGGAGAAAGAAGTGGTTTCCCTCGCCAATTCCCTGCTGGATAATTAAACACCCCGCCCACCGCGCCGGTCCCGTGACCGCCGCCCGGGCTCCATAAATATGGGCGATTCCCCGGCGGCCGTACCAGGAGCCGCCGGACCTTTCATTTTTTAAGAGCCGGTTAACGGCTCTTTTATTTTTTTCAGCAGGTCCGGCCATACCGGTGAAGCACCATAAAAAATCCAGTGTTCTTCAGGCCGGGCCGGCTAAAAGCAGGAGCGGTCCGACAGGTTTGGTATCCTGAAGGGGCGGGCGGCCGGCGCTGTTCCGGCTGAAAATGCCCGGGCGGACACAAAAAATTTCTTGACTAAATGACTAATAAAAAATAAAATGAATTTGATAATGATTTTCATTATTGTGTTTTGGGCATTGCCCACTATCTGAATATGATTGTTTTGTTTATGTTCAAAAGAACAAAAAATTTTCCGGCCATAGTGATAATGATAATCTTTATCCTTGAAAGCACTGTAAAAAACAGCAAAATGTTTTCTGATTTGAAAGGAGGATATTATGAACAGGCCCTTGAGCAGCATTAAAAAAGGCAGCGTTGTTTACATCCAGAATATCGAAAGCTGTTCCCAGTGTAAACATCACCTGGAAGAGATGGGATTTATTCCGGGTACTCCCGTGGAAGTTTGCCGCTGCTGTAATAAAGGCCCCCTTGTTGTAGCCATTCGTGGTGGGAAGATCATGCTGGGACAGGAAATGGCCCGGCATATCATGGTGAAATAATTATTGAGAGGGGGTAGGAAATGATTACTCTAAAAGACGCAAAACCAGGCCAGACGGTACTCGTGGACAGTGTCAAGGTAACGGGGCAGGCAAGGGGACGTTTTATGGCTATGGGAATTATGAAGGGGACCAGGCTCAAAGTAATTAAAGTGGCTCCCCTGGGCGACCCCATAGAGGTGCTGGTAAGGTCGTACAACCTGTCTTTTCGCAAGGCTGAAGCGGAACAGATCATCGTAAGCTTAGTATAAGGAGGGATCAGCGATATGTCGGCGTTAACCGTAGCTTTGGCGGGTAATCCAAATACCGGTAAGTCAACCATATTTAATTTCCTGACCGGGGCCAGGCAGCATATAGGCAACTGGCCGGGAGTTACCGTTGATAAAAAAATGGGTCAAATGACCAAGGGCAACAAGCAAATAAACATTATAGATTTGCCCGGCACGTATAGCCTCAGCGCTTACTCGCTGGAAGAAAAAATTGTCAAAGACTTTCTGCTGGAAGAAAAGCCCGATATGGTGGTCAATGTGGTGGACGCCTCCAACATCGAGCGCAATCTTTACCTTACCGTTCAGTTGTTGGAAATGGGCATACCCACCGTGGTCAACCTTAATATGATGGATGAAGCCGGTGAAAAGGGGTATAACATTAATCTGGAGGCCCTTGGCAAAAACCTGGGTGTTAAAGTAATTTCTTCGGTGGCAACAAGTAAAAACGGGTTGAATCAACTGGTTGATTCCCTGGACCCCTCCCTGACCCGGCTGGCCGGGGCGGCGGACAGCAAACTGCTGGCGGAACACCTGAAAGCCATTGAGAACATAAAAAAATCGGAAAATAACAGTGAAATAGCTGATGAAAAAGTAATTGAGGCCCGCTACGAGTTTATCAACAAGGTATTGGAAAAATCCCTGGTTATCAATGAGGCCAAAGAGTCGTGGAGCGATAAGCTGGATAATTTGCTGACCAACCGGGTATTGGGAATACCTATTTTTCTCTCCATCATGTATGTGATGTTTCAGGCCACTTTCGCCTGGGTCGGCCAGCCCCTTTCAGACATCCTGGATGGCTTCATCGGCGGCACCCTGACTGACTGGGTTAGCGGCGGCATGGAGTCCCTGGGAACCGCCGGGTGGCTGCAATCCCTGGTGGTGGACGGCATCATCGGAGGAGTAGGCGGCGTGCTGGTCTTTGTTCCTTTAATTTTCACCCTCTTTTTATTGATCAGTTTTCTTGATGGAACAGGCTACATGGCCAGGGTGGCGTTTATTATGGACCGGGCCATGCGGAGAATCGGACTGTCCGGCAAGGCTTTTCTGCCCATGCTGATAGGTTTTGGCTGCAGCGTGCCGGCCATCATGGGGGCCAGGGCCCTGGATACTGAAAGAGACCGCAGGATAGCCGTGTTAATAGCGCCTTTTATGTCTTGTGGCGCCAGGCTTCCGGTATATGCGCTGTTTGCCGCATTATTTTTCCCCGGCAGGGAGAGTGCCGTGGTTCTTTCCCTTTATATCCTTGGAATTATAATAGCCATCATAATGGGACTTATATTTAAGTCAACTTACTTCAAGGGGGATGCGGAGCCCTTCCTGATGGAATTGCCCCCTTACCGTATTCCCACCTTGAAAACCGTTTTGCTGCAGACCTGGGAGAAGGGCAAAGGTTTCCTGGTTAAAGCCGGTACCATTATTTTCAGCATGTCGGTGCTGATCTGGTTCCTTTCCAGTTACAATTTCTCAGGCCCGGTGGATATTGCGGACAGTTTGCTGGCTACCATCGGAGGCGTTATCGCCCCCCTCTTCACCCTGCATGGTTTTGGCACATGGCAGTCGGGGGTTGCGGTGCTGACCGGAATATTGGCCAAGGAAGCAGTGGTTGCCACCCTGGGTGTAATTTACGGCATCAGCGAGCTGGCGGAGGACGCCGCACAGGCGGCCACACAGCTGCAGGGATCTATCGGCGCCACATTTACCGGGCTTTCCGCCTATGCTTTCATGGTGTTTACCCTGCTCTACACCCCGTGCATGGCTGCCCTGGGGACAATTAAAAAGGAACTTAACTCCTGGAAATGGGCTTTGTTTGCGGCCGGTTACACCTTCCTGGTGGCCTGGATAGTTTCTCTTCTGATTTACCGGGTTGGTTTGTTGCTGGGCCTGGGCGGTTAATTATAAAAATTATGGGTTGGAGGTGTTATGATGGATAGCATGACAGGATTGTTTTCCACCCTGCTCCTGGCGGGAGGGATAGGTTATTTAACCATACGGGGCTTTCGCCGGGAAGCAGCCAACCTCAAAAACGGCACCTGTTGCGGTTCGGAAAGCTGCTCCTGCGGTTGCGGCAGCGGCAGCGGCTGCGGCGGTAATGGCGGCAGTGAATGCCAACATTGCGGGGATCTGAAGCAAACTCCGGAAAACACCGAAAAACCGTGATAAGCTAAATCTCAATAATGATGCTTATTGACCATGGCCTTTGTACAGGCCGGATGCAATACGAAATAAAAGAGGTGCAAAATAATGTCCGTGCCGGAAGAAATTCTTTCATCAGCCAACGCTCAAACCACCCTTGGTTTAAGCAAAGTTGAATTAAAGAAAATGTTAAAGGAAGTACAATTTATTAACGAGGTTTTACTTACTTTAATTAAAAGCACGGACATGGACAGCACCCTGGCAGCCATTTTGGATTTGGCCATAAAGATAACCCACAGTGAAGTGGGGGGGGTATTGCTGGCCGGCCGTTATTCCAATGAGACCCAAATCATGCTGCTGCGGGGGGAACTGACCGAGGAGCGGTTTCAAAAAATACTGGACAAGGCTAATTTTATCCGCAAGCCGGAGGCCGCCAGGGAAGTTATTTGTCTTGCAAGTAATTCGGAGGGCTTTAATGAAATGCTCAGCGCCGACCCCGATTTACTGTCCTTTATATCCGTACCCATGATTGTGGGGAGGGAGACCGTCGGGATACTTGTGTTAATGCACCGTCATTCCGGGAGAGAGGACCACCTGGGGGATTATTCACCCCAGGATGTGGCCACTATTTCCGTATTTGCCGGACAGGCTGCCCTGGTGCTTCACAATACTTTGTTAAAAATAGAAAACGGTAAGAAGGAAGTATATTTGGAAACCATCGCCGCGCTGGTTTCCGCCATTGACGCCAAAGATCGCTACACCCGCAACCACTCCAAAAACGTGGCCCGGGTGGCGGTGATTCTGTCCCAGGGGCTGAGGTTAAGCCCCCGGGAAATACAGACCATTGAATACGGCGCCTTATTGCATGACATAGGTAAAATAGGTATTCCCGAAAGCATTTTAAATAAAAAGGGCAGGCTGGAAAATGAGGAATTTGAAAGAATTAAAGAGCACCCGGTCATAGGGATTGGAATTTTGCAGCCGGTGGATTTTTTGCAAAGCATACGGGCTATTGTGCACCGTCATCATGAAAGAATTGACGGTAAGGGCTACCCCGGCGGGCTAAGGGGCGAGGACATCCCCTTTGAGGCCCGCATAGTATCCATTGCCGACGCCTGGGATGCCATGACCTCGGATCGCTCTTACCGGAAAGGAATGACCATGGAACAGGCGCTCCTGGAATTGCAGGAACATGCCGGGGAGCAATTCGACGCCCATATGGTGAGGGCATTTGTCGGCATGGTCAGGCAAAACCCGCCGCTGTTCGCTTCCAGTGCCGCCCCGGACCCAATGCAGGCCGTGCCTTATCCCGTGCTGAAGCGGCAGAAGGCTATACCCGGATTAGCCGGAATAAACATATAATGTTTAATTTTGCGGACTTAACGAGAATGAATATCATTATTATTTAGCGGGTCATATTAAGGAGTGTAAGTAAATTGGCTTTTCTTGAGATGCTTTTTAAAGACGCGCCCCATAAGGGAAAAAAAGCCGGTAAAGCGGCTTTGCCCGGGCCGTCACTTTTTAGAGAGGTTGAGGAAGTGGATGTAATGGCTCAAAGGGTGGCTGATTTAAACACAGGTTTGCTTGCCTCCAGGCAGGAAATTAACGACATGGTATCTGAAGCCGCCGAAACGGCCATGTGCACCCAGGGTATGGTGGACGATTTGGGTAATCATGTTTCCGATGTCATGAAGCAGATGGAGAACACGGGGGAATCGTTAAAAAAGGCCAGGGAGTATGCCGGGGAAGGTGTTGTCCGGCTGGATTCTGCCAACACGGAGATGGAAACCATTCAACAGCAGGTTTTGGAGTCACTGAAAATATATTCCCGCCTGTATGACGACGTTAAAACCTTTGGGGAAATGCTGGAAGCCATTAAAGCCATTGCGGATCAGACTAAATTACTGGCCCTTAACGCATCCATCGAGGCGGCCAGGGCCGGAGAGGCCGGGCTGGGATTTGCGGTGGTGGCCCAGGAAGTCAATAAACTGGCTGTAAAAAGCAAAAAAATGGTTGACGACGTGTCCGTAACCCTGAAACAGGTGACAAACAGCGCTTCTATGGTGATGCAGAGCATGTCCCAGGGGGCCAGGGGGGTTCAAACCGGAATTGATTTAATTACCCAGGTGAACGATTTTTGCCGCGCCATTATGGAGCATATGGTGGACAGTGTGGCTGCGGTGGAAAAGGCCTATGCCGGCGCCGAGGCCCTTGACCTGGGAATGGGAGGGGTTCAGGCAGTTGCCCAGGAGATAAACCAGGTGGTGGGTAAAATATCCCATATCAGCGGCAGCACCACAGATGTTTTAAAGGAGCAATCGGATTCCATGCAGCAATTATTAATAAATCTGAAGAGGTTGCGGGGTATGGCCGGGTAAGGCCCCGGCAGGATGGCCTCATCTCATTCACAGGAGAGGATTTTAATGGGCCAAAAGGGTTGGACAAACATTGCCTTTGATAAACTGAATGAAAAAAATTCAATATACCGTCCGCTTAATTCAAAAAACATGGAACAACCGGCGAATTGCTGTAATAAGTGTTGCAAATGCAAGCATTGTGTAAAAAGAATATTAATTATAGGCGGCATAACCAAATTTAAACAACTGTATGTGAATTTGGTTGAAAGCTGCGGCTATGAGTGCGAATACCTGGATGGCTATATGAGAAGAGGCGATAAGCTTCTGGAAAGAAAAATAATAAAATGCGACATGGTTTTTTGCCCGGTGGACTGTAACAGTCACAATGCCTGCGCCAGCGCCAAGAAAATTTGCAGAAAGCACGGCAAGCCCATTAAAATTCTGACCTCCTCCGGTATTACCAATATGGCCGAGGCCATAAAAAGCATAGATTCCTGATGGCAATATATTGGACATACATAGCAAACTGAATAAAAACCCATTTGGCAGGTGAGAATTAATCCACTTGCTTTTTGTTTTGTCTTGGGGTCCGGGAATCCGGAAAGCATAGAAAACACTCAGGGCGGCTGCGGGGGCGCGTTTTTTTATTTTCAAAAAAGATTTGATTGTCAAACTAATTTATCTGTGTTACTATTTCAATTGAAAATCAAATAATTTAAAAACCTAACAATATGAAATTCAAAGGAGTGTGCTTATGAAGTACCTGGCCGAAATGACCAATGAACTGCTGCTTTTTTTTAATGGCTTTTCCTCCTGGGAAAGCTCGGTAATCCGCAGCAGCGACTTGAAGGTTTCCGAGGCCCACGCCATTGAGGTGCTGGGCCAGCACGGAAAAATGAATATGAAGAGCCTGGCGCAAAAGTTGGGCGTAACCACCGGAACCACCACGGTAACGGTGGACAGGCTGGAGAAAAAGGACTATGCCAGGCGGGAATCAAGCAGTGAAGACAGGCGGGTCAACCTGATTGTGCTGACGGAAAAGGGTATGAAAGCCTTTGAGGAACATCACCAATACCATTTGCAGTTAACCGAACAAATGCTTTCCGTCCTTTCCGATACCGAAATAGAACAGCTGCTTAACGCGCTTAAAAAAATTAATGCCGAGACTTTTTAATTTATAAGTTGACGAGAGGAGACGGCGGTATGATCGGCAGATATACAAATCTCGGCAAGTACCGGGAATTATTGCAGATGAAAGAGTTTTATCTGGTTTTGACCGGCAGTTTGCTTATTTTGAGCAGTTACGGATTGGGGAAGAACGAATACCCTGTCCCGGCGGATATATCGGCGTTACTGGCCCTGGTGGTGCTGGGGGGGCCGATTATCCTCGGCGCGGGCAAAGGATTGCTGAACAGGGAGCTTAACGTCGACGAACTGGTGAGTCTGGCCATGGTGGCCTCGGTGTTGATTGGCGAATACTTGCCTGCGGCGGTGGTGGCGCTGATCATGGTTTTGGGCTCATTGCTGGAACAGTATACGGCGCAAAAAGCCCGTTCCGCCATTGACGCCCTGATCCGGCTCAGTCCGGGGGAAGCCGCGGTGCTCCGGGACGGGGTCGAGATTTCCGTTCCGGTACGGGAGATCCGGTTGGGTGACCAGGCAGTTATACGCCCGGGGGAGAAAGTGCCGGTGGACGGTGAGGTTGTTCGGGGCAGCGCTTCCCTGAACCAGTCTTCCCTTACCGGAGAGTCCCTGCCCGTGGATAAAACGGTGGGAGACACGGTATACGCCGGGTCCGTCAGCTATTCCGGGATGATCGTGGTGGAAGCCCGAAAGGTGGGCGAGGATACCACTCTGGGGAAACTGATTCAGTTGGTCCGGGACGCGGAAAGCCAAAAGGCTCCCATATTAAGGGTGACGGATCGTTATGCCGGGTATTTCACCCCCTTTATTATCGCCATTGGTATCGGGGTGTATTTAATGACCGGAGATTTGCACCGGGCGATCACGGTGTTGATTGTAGGCTGCCCCTGCGCCTTTATTATTTCAGCCCCCACCGCCATTGTGGCGGCCCTGGGGAACGCCTCCAAAAACGGCATATTGATTAAAGGCGGCGCTTTACTGGAAGAGGTGGCCCGGATTGACACCATTGTTTTTGACAAAACCGGCACTCTGACCACCGGCAATCCCGTGGTTGCCGGGATTACCCCCTTGAACGGGGTCCCGGAGGAACATGTCCTGGCCCTGGCGGCGGCGGCGGAAAAATATTCAGAACACCCCTTGGCCCGGGCTGTTCTGAAGGCCGCGGAGCAAAGGGAGTTGGTAATTGCCGAACCGGCGGCTTTTAAAAATATTCCCGGCCTGGGTGTGGAGGCGGCGGTTGAGGGGAAGAACATATTTGTGGGCGCCGAAGCGTCCGGGCATGGGACAATGGGCGGCGCGCAATCTGAACCGGGCGTTAAAACTCTGCTGGTTAAGGAAAACGATATAATAATCGGGGCAATATATATTAAGGATAATATCCGGGCCGGTGCGGAAGGTTTAGTAAAGTCCCTGCCCGGGGCCGGTTTGAAGCGCATCCAGATGCTCACCGGCGACGAATACGGGGTGGCGGCCCATGTTGCCGGGGCAAGCGGAATCCGGGAGTTTTGGGCCGGGTTTTTGCCCGGGCAGAAGCTTAATCATATTCAGGAATTGCAAAGATCCGGCCATAAAGTGGCCATGGTCGGTGACGGGATCAACGACGCCCCGGCGCTGGCCGCTGCGGATATCGGCATTGCCATGGGCGCCATGGGAACGGATGTGGCCATGGAAGCGGCGGACATCGCCCTGCTGGAGGATAACCTGGCCAAACTGCCGTACCTGATGCAACTGGGCCGGACAACCCTTAAAACCATCAATTTTAACATCGGTTTTGCCGTTGTGTTTAACTTGCTGGCCCTGGCGGCGTCGGGAGCGGGGCTGTTAAATCCGGTAACGGGAGCCTTCGCCCACAATGTCGGGTCCGTACTGGTGGTGTTGAACTCGGCCCGGCTGAGAGGATTCGCCGGGGGGACCGAGCCGGTTAAATCTCCTGGGCCCGCCGGCAGGATAATTAAATTATTGACATATAGGGTAGGGGGGTATACTATTAATTCCAGGAGGTGAAAAATAAACTGGAAGAACAAAAAGCAAAACAATGCCCGGGTTGTCAAACCGCCGGAAACAAACAACGACACTGGCGTGACGAAAAAATGACGCAGGATTTGTCAAATCGCCTTAACCGCATTGAAGGACAGGTGCGCGGCATAAAAAGGATGATTGAAGAGGGAGTATACTGTGACGATGTGTTGAATCAAATTGCTTCGGCCCAGTCCGCCCTGAGCGGAGTGGCCAAGCTGCTGCTGGAAAAGCATATCAGGACCTGTATCAAGGACCAGCTGATAGCCGGCGACGAAGAAGTGGTTGCCGAATTGACAAAAACCGTTGCCAGGCTGATCAATAAAAGTTAAGGGAGGTTATAACGATGAGTAAAACAGTGTTAAAGGTGGAAGGCATGAGCTGCAATCACTGCAAAATGGCGGTGGAAAAAGCTGCCCGGGAAGTGGCTGGAGTGGAGGAAGCCCTGGTGAACCTGGAGCAAAAGGAATTGACGGTGAAGGGCAGCGCCTCCCGGGAGCAACTGGTTGAGGCGGTGACCAAGGCCGGGTACGAAGTAAAGAGTTGATTTTTGGAAAGAGGTATGGCATCGCATGACTGAAGCGCAAAAGGAGCTGGAGCTGTCCAGGATTGGATTCACAGTTACAGGGATGAGCTGCGCGGCGTGCTCCGCCAGACTGGAAAGAGGACTGTCCGGAATGCCGGGGGTGAGCGCCGCCAGGGTTAATCTGGCCACTGAAAAGGCCACTGTGGACTATGACCCCGCACTGGTAAAACCGGAACAAATGGTGGAAAAAGTAAGGCAATTCGGTTTCGATGTCCCGCAGGAAAAGCTGGACCTGGCCATCGGCGGAATGAGCTGCGCGGCCTGCGCCGCCAGGGTTGAAAAAGGGTTGAAGACGCTGCCCGGCGTGGCGGACGCCGCTGTCAACCTGGCCACCGAAAAAGCCGCCGTGACCTACTATCCCGGCCAGGCCAGCCCCGCTGTCCTGGTTGACGCCGTTACGAAACTGGGTTATGAAGCCCGCATTATTGATGATCAGCATACCGGCCGTGAAAATGACCAGCGGGAAAGGGAATTCAAAAGGCAGCTTTTTTTATTTGTTTTCGCGGCGCTTTTCTCGTTCCCGCTGTTTGTCGGTATGCTGGGGATGTTCGCTCCCTTTGAGCGGTTTTTTCCCCATGTGCTGCACAACGCCCTGTTCCAGTTTTTCTTTGCCACCCCGGTGCAGTTGGTGGCCGGTTACCACTTTTACCGCGACGCCTTTATAGCCTTAAAGAACCGGAGCGCCAACATGTCGGTGCTGGTGGCCATGGGGACCAGCACCGCGTACATTTACAGCACGGTGGTGACCTTCTGGGGCCCCGGGCTGGGACTGCACCACGTTTATTTCGAGAGCAGCGCAGTGCTTCTTACCCTGATTCTGCTGGGCAAGATGCTGGAGGCCAGGGCCAAGGGCAAAACCTCCGAGGCGCTGAAAAAGCTGGCCGGCCTGCAGGCTAAAACCGCCCGGGTGCTCCGGGACGGCAGCGAGGTCGATGTTCCGGTGGCAGAGGTGCTGGTGGGCGATCTGGTGGTGGTCCGGCCCGGTGAAAAGATACCGGTGGACGGGGTGATCCGGGAAGGGCGTTCCGCGGTGGATGAATCAATGCTCACCGGGGAAAGCCTGCCGGTGGATAAAAAGGAAGGCGACCCCGTGACCGGCGCTACTTTAAACAAGCTGGGCACCTTCCGCTTTGAGGCCCTGCGGGTGGGCCGGGACACGGCCCTGGCGCAAATTATCCGGTTTGTGGAGGAGGCCCAGGGTTCCAAGGCGCCCATTCAGCGGCTGGCGGACGTGATTTCCGGTTACTTTGTGCCCGCGGTGATCGGTATTGCCGTGCTTACCTTGCTGGGCTGGTATTTCTTCGGCGACCCCGGCAACATGACCAGGGCGATTTTAAACTTCACCGCCGTCCTGGTGATCGCCTGTCCCTGCGCCCTTGGCCTGGCCACGCCCACTTCCATTATGGTGGGAACGGGCAAAGGAGCGGAATACGGCATCCTGATCAAAGGCGGGGAACACCTGGAGCGGGCTCACCGGGTCAATACCGTGGTGCTGGATAAAACAGGCACCATCACCCACGGAGAACCGGTCCTCACCGACTTGATCCCGGCCCCGGATATGGCCGGCCGGGATGACTACCTGCTGCAGCTGGCCGGGGCGGCGGAGAGGGGTTCCGAGCACCCCGTAGCCCAGGCGGTGGTTAAAAAAGCGGAAACCGTACCGCAGAATGCCGGGGCGGCTACTTCCTTTACCGCGATCCCGGGCAGGGGAGTCGAGGCCGTAGTGGACGGGACGCGGATCCTTTTGGGTACCCGCCGGCTGATGCGGGAAAGAGGCATTGAGCTGCCAGGAGTTTTTGAAACCGGTATTGAAAGGCTGGAGAGCGAGGGCAAGACAGTCATGCTCATGGCCCTGGACGGTTTACCGGCCGCCATTTTGGCCGTAGCCGACAGCATCAAGGACACCTCCGTGGAGGCGGTGGATTTGATGCGCAAAATGGGCCTTGAGGTATGGATGCTCACCGGCGACAACCAGCTGACCGCCAGGGCCATCGCCCGGGCGGCGGGGATTGATGAAGAGCACGTGCTGGCCCAGGTGCTTCCGGAAGACAAGGCCAGAAAAGTGGCTGAACTGCGGGCCGGGGGAAAAGTGGTGGGCATGGTGGGCGACGGCATCAACGACGCCCCGGCCCTGGCCGAGGCCGATGTGGGGTTTGCCATCGGCAGCGGAACAGACGTTGCCGTTGAGGCCGCCGATATCGTTTTGGTCCGGGGCGACCTGCGCAGCGTGGTGGACAGTATCGCCCTCAGCCGGGCCACCATCCGGAACATCCGGCAGAACCTGTTCTGGGCCTTTATTTATAACGTCATCGGCATCCCCATTGCCGCCCTGGGATTTTTAAATCCCGTGGTGGCCGGCACCGCCATGGCATTCAGTTCCGTGTCGGTGGTGTCCAACGCCCTGCGGATCAAACGCTTCAGGCCCGGCCGGTAGAATTTTTCATTATCAAAGGAGCTTATACAAGTATAAGGCCGGGGCAGTGAGCGGAAGGTATGTAATAGTAAATTATTGAAGTATGCCCATATTTATGGTATAGTAAGTCGAAAAGTAGTTTCAGGCGGTTTAATACGGATAACAGCAGAGCCACGAAGGCTTTTTCCCGCACTAACAGGCGGGGAATGAGTCTTCGTGGTTTTTTTGTGTAAAAAATGTCTTTAAAGGGGTATTGATTGCTTTGGCCGCTGAGAGTAATTATCTTTTGGAAATCAATCAATTAACCGTCAGGTATCATGGCGTACCGCCGGTTGAAGCCGTGGACGGCGTTTCCCTGCAGTTGAAAAAGGGGGAGAGCCTGGGCATTATCGGTGAGTCCGGCTGCGGAAAAAGCTCCTTGGTCCTGGGGATCATGGGACTGATTAAGCATGGCGGCGTTGAGGGGGATATTCTTTATCAAGGCCGGAAGTTAAACGGCCTGCCGGAAAAAGAACTGAAAAAATACCGGTGGAAAGAAATAGCCATCGTTTTTCAGAACTCCTTGGAAGTGCTTAATCCGGTGCTCAGCATAAAAGAGCAAATAGGTGAGCCCATAAAAACCCATACCCAACTTTCCCCGCCGGAGATTGATCAACAGGTGATCAAACTCATGGAAATGGTGGGCCTGGATCCGCGCCGGCGGCATAGTTACCCGCACCAGCTATCCGGGGGGATGCGGCAGCGTGTATTATTGGCCATGGCTTTATCCTGCGACCCCAAAGTGCTGCTGATCGACGAGCCCACCACAGCCCTGGATCCGTTAAGCAAAAATGAAATTCTGCAATTACTGCAGAAGCTGCAAAAAAACCTTGGCTACACCATGGTGGTGATATCCCATGACCTGGGCGTAATTAAAAAACTTACCGCCAGGGTTATGACCATGTATTGCGGCCGGATGGTGGAAGCGGGCATGACTTCGGAAGTGCTGAAAAACCCGCTGCACTGTTACACCCGGGGACTGCTGAACTCATCGCCCAACCTTTTCAAATATAAAGACCTGTGGGGTCTTGAAGGTGAACTATTATCAGGCGCCTCCACCGCGGGCTGCGCTTTTTACCCCCGCTGCTGCCAGGGGGAAGAGAACTGCGGCCGGGCAAAGCCCGCCCTTAAATACGTGGCCATTGAGCGCATGGTGGCCTGTCATAAGGGGGGTATTGAAAATTTTCTCAGGGCGGAAGGGATCCACAAAACCTATCGCCTGAAAGACCTGGAGATTAAAGCGGTACAAAATGTGAACCTGGAAATTAAAAGCGGTGAAGTGATAGCCCTGGTGGGGGAATCGGGCTCCGGCAAATCCACCCTGGCGCATATACTGGCCGGGGTAATATCCTCCGACGCGGGCCGGGTATCTTATCGGAATGAGATGGTTCACGGCCGTCAGGTCACCAAAATGATCGGCGGGATGCAGATTATCTTCCAGGACCCCTTTTCCGCCACCAGTTATCGCATGACAGTGATGGAGGCGGTTAAAGAACCCCTGGATATCATCAAGTGGGGCGGGAAAAAAGAACGGGAAGAAGAGGTGCGGAAGGCTTTACAACTGGTCCGGCTGCCTGTGGAGCCCGGTTTTTTGAACCGGCATTGCCACGGTTTAAGCGGCGGACAGCGGCAGCGGCTGGCCATCGCCAGAGCTCTGGTCACCAAACCGAAATTATTGATTGCCGACGAGGTTACTTCCATGCTGGATCCTTCCACCCAGGCCAACCTGCTTAGGGAACTCAAAGGCCTGCAAAACCGGCACGGTTTTGCCATGCTGTATATAACCCATGATTTGCACCTGGCCAGGAAAATCGCCGATAAGGTCTATGTTATGTATAACGGCGAAATAGTGGAAAGAGGTCTGTCTTTCGAGATATTTGAGAACCCCAGGCATGCCTATACCAAGCAGCTGATGAGAGAGGCTTTGCGAGACTGGGTTTAACCGGAGGGTTTTCAAACCCAGTGGGGCGGCGGGGCGAATGCCTTTCCGGAGGTCAGGGCCAGGCCGTCGCCCTGGTGCGGGCGCTGCTGGCCAATCCGCTTATTCTGGCGCTCGACGAAGCTACTTCCAACCTGGACAGCCTTACGGAGGCCGTTGTCAAACAGGCGCTGGCCCGATTGCTCCAGGGCCGCACCGGGATCATCATCACCCACAGATATGCCCTGGCGGAGCTGGCCGATCAGATTGTTATATTGAAGGGAGGTGTTGTTGCAGCCTCGGGGAAGCACGAACAGGTATACGGTCAAAGTGAGCTTTACAGGCGCCTTTATGAATGCTCGCAATGACCGGGTATTTTTAGACGGGAGGGATTGCAAAAATGTTAAAGAAAAAATTGCCGGCCTTAGCAATTTTATTATTAATTTGTTTGCTTGGACTACTGTTGACGGGTTGCGGCGGGGAACAGTCCGATGATACAAAAGAACCCGCTTCGGAGCAGACCGGCCGGCAGCAGGCCGATCAAATCAATCTGGCGGGAGGAGATTGGGGGTATCCCAATCCGTATACTTATTATCCCAGGGGGCCGGGCTCCAGAAAAATGAGCCTGGTTTTTGACAGCCTGGTGACCAGTGACACCGGCGGGAATATTCAACCCGCACTGGCTGCCGAGTGGCAGTCGAACAAGGATGGCTTGGCTTACACCTTTAAGCTCCGGCCCGGAGCAGAGTGGCATGACGGCAAGCCGTTTACCGCAGATGACGTGATTTTCAGCTATGAATACGCAAAAAGCTATCCTCCGGTATCGGCTGTCGATTTGACCGGCGTCAAAAAAATGTCGGCTGTGGATGACCTGACTATCCTGGTTGAACTTATTCAGTCGGACCCCAACTTTTTGGCGGGCCTGGCAGGTTTAAAAATCATCCCCAGGCATATTTGGGAGAATGTCACCGACCCCCTTAATTTTGTTGCTCCCGGAGCCGCCGTGGGAACAGGCCCTTACAGGCTGGTTGATTACAGCAAGGAGCACGGCACTTACCGTTTTGAGGCCAGCGACAAATTTTGGGGCGAGCAGCCGCGGGTTAAAGTGCTTGCGTTCATTCCGGCCAGCGAGGATATACTGGCCTTTGAACAGGGAGAAATTGACCGGATCAATATTACCCCGGATGTTCTGTCCCGGTTTGAAAGCAATCCGGAGTACCGGGTTATGCAGTATGAAACCACCTGGGCCTACCGGCTTTATTTTAATATGAAAAACCGACCGGAGCTGTTGTCGAAAGATTTGCGCCGGGCCCTGGTATATGCCGTCGACCGCCGGGATCTGGTGGAAAAGGTGGAGCGCGGCGCCGCGGTGCCGGGAAACCCGGGAGTGCTGCATCCCGGCAATGAATTGTACAATCCCGATGTTCCCCAGTATCCCTATGACCGGCAAAAGGCAGAAGAGCTTTTGGAGGGGCTGGGCTATCAAGAAAAAGCCGATGGCGGGGTGCGGCAAAACAGCAAGGGAGAAAAACTGAGCTTTTTACTGCTGGCCGACGAGGGAAGCAGTCGTCTGGGGGAACTGATCAAACAGCAGCTTGCCCTGGTGGGTGTGGAGGTTAGGGTTCAGGTTGTGGATCAAAAGACCCGGGATGACCGTTTTAAAAACGGGGATTACGAGCTTTGCATCAACGGCAGCGGCGGCGGTGAAAGCCTGGAAGAACTGACCAATCTGGCCCGGGCCAGGGCGACTTCCGCCACCGGGGAGACAATGGGTTACAAAAATCCCGGGCTTGACAGTCTATACAGCCGCCAGGAGAAGGAAACCGACCCTGCCAGGCGCAAGGAATTGATGGCGGAATTGCAGCGGATTGTAGCCGAAGAAGTGCCCAAAATAACCCTTTACTACAGAAACACGCTGGCGGTGCACCGGCCGGCGGTGTATGACGGCTGGAGCGAGGAAACTTATCACCACGACCAGCGAATAAATTTTGTAAAGGATTAGAGATTTGAGAGGTGGCGGGGGCGTGGGGCGGCTGAAAAAAAACGGTTTCAGGCTGGCGGAATACGGGTTCACCATTTTAATTGTGATTACCCTGAATTTTTTTCTGCCCAGGATGATGCCCGGCGACCCTTTTCTGGTGCTTTCCTCGGACAGTCCGGAACAGGAGGAGATAGTCCTCAATGAAGAGCAAAGGGAGTTCTACCTTCACCACTACGGCCTGGACAAACCTGCCGGTGTGCAATATTTTACCTATTTGGGCGAACTGTGTCGGGGAGACCTGGGCTACAGCGTTTATTACAGGGAACCGGTAAGCGTGATTATACTGCGCCGGCTGCCATGGACCATTTTAATGGTCATGGCGGCGCTGGTGCTCAGCACTTGCATCGGCGTGATTCTGGGTAGCTTATCCGCCTGGTACCGGGAGCGGTGGCCGGATAAAGTATTGTTTTTCAGCCTGATCCTGTTATCGGAGATACCGGCCTTTCTCCTGGGGCTGGTGCTGCTGTTTGTATTTGCCGCGGGGTTGGGGCTGTTTCCCCTGTCGGGGGCTTTAACGCATTTTGCCGATTACGGAAACCGCTGGGAAAAGCTGCTGGATATTCTGCATCATGCCTGTTTGCCCGTAATGGCTTTAACTGTCGCCCGGCTGGGCGGTATGTATTTACTTTCCAGAAACAGCATGACCACCGTGCTGGAAAAGGATTACCTGCGTACCGCCTGGGCCAAGGGACTTACCCCCGGGAGAGTTATATTCCGTCATGCGCTGCGCAATGCCCTGCTTCCCATAACCACCCGCGTCTTTTTGAGTCTTGGCTCCCTTGTGGGAGGCGCCATACTGGTGGAAAACGTTTTTGCTTACCCCGGGCTGGGCTATTTGATGAGGGAAGCGGTCCGGGTTCACGATTACCCGGTGGTGCAAGGAATTTTCCTGGTGGTAACAATATTTGTTCTGCTGGCTAATTTCTTTGCCGATTTGGCTTACCGAATACTCGACCCGCGGATTGGCGACTACGGTGGAACACGTGGAGGTTAAATTGAAGAATATACCTGCACAGCCTGTTAAAATGATTAAATGGTTCCATGATTTTTCCTGGTCCGGTAAACTGAGTGCCGCTGTTATTCTGGCGATTCTGCTTTTAGCTGTATTTGCCCCCGGCCTTTCCATTCACCCCCACAACACTTCTACTGGGGCCCCTCTCCAGCCGCCCGGGGGGAAGCATCTTCTGGGCACCGACGAGCTGGGCGTTGATCTTTGGGCCCAGATATGTTACGGGGCCAGAGTCAGCCTGCTGGTGGGTTTGGGCACCGCCTTTCTGGCGGCCCTGGGTGGGGGCCTGGTTGGTATTATTGCGGGGTATCTGGGCGGGTGGCCCGATAAGTTTATAATGCGGCTAATTGATATTATGATTGTTTTGCCGGATTTTCCGCTGTTGATTGTTCTGGCGGCCTTCCTGGGACCCAGCCTGCTCAATATCATAGTGGTGCTGGCTTTGTTTTCCTGGGTCTTTCCGGCCAGAATCACCCGCTCCCAGGTGTTGGCCCTGAAGGAGCAAAGCTATATCAAATCGGCGGAAACATATGGCGCCGGCGCCTGGTACCTGATGTGGAAGCATTTTCTGCCCGAGGTTTTTCCGCTGGTGGCGGTGAATATGATCAGGCTTACCGGTAGGGCCATTGTATCCGAAGCCGGGCTTTCCTTTTTGGGGCTTGGGGATCCCACCTCCAAAAGCTGGGGATTGATTATACACCACGCCACCAGTTTCAAAGGGATATATTTTACGGATTTTTGGAAGTGGTGGCTGCTGTATCCGTGGCTGGCTCTGACCATGATGGTAACGGCGTTGGCTTTTATGAGCCGCGAGCTGGAAAGAATAGCCGACCCGCGACTGGGTGGAAGGCGCTTTTCTGTTCATTGAAATATACCAAAAGAGGAGGATATTTATATGCAATCTTGTGCTACCGGTGATCGTGAATTTTGGGTGCGTCTATGGCTGGACGCCAGAGAAAACTCACCCACTGCCAGGCGCCGCCACAGGAATGAGCGGGAACAAGTGGAAAGCTGGAATCGCCAGGCAGCCGGGTATGCCCAGCGCACCCGGGGCCCTGGGGGCGAGCGGCGGAGTAAAGCTGTTCACGAACTGCTGCGTCAGGAGAATGTACTGGCTCCCGGGGTGAAGGTGCTGGATATAGGCGCCGGGCCGGGTAATTTCGCCGTTCCCATGGCGCTTGCGGGCGCGGAGGTGACCGCCCTGGAGCCGGCCGTGGAAATGGTGCGGGTGATGGAAAAAAGGATTGAGGCTGAAAAGTTAAATAATGTCAGTATAATTAATCGTCTCTGGCAGGAAGTGGCGCTGGAAGAGGATTGGCTGAAGGGCGGATTTGACCTGGTGTTCGCTTCCATGACCCCCGGAGTAAGTGACCCGGAAACACTGCAAAAAATGCTGGACGTGTCCCGGAAATACTGTTATTACAGCGGGCATTCCGGCCCGCGCTGGGAGCAGGCCCACCGGGATCTCTGGCAGCGGTTTTTTAACGAGGATATCGGCTGCCCCGCGGGGGATATCCTTTATCCCTTCGGGTTGTTGTACGCTTCCGGCTACCGGCCTAAAATGAGCTTTGTGCATATCCGGCGGGTGGAAGAACATACGGTGGAAAAAGCGGTGGAAAACCTGTCCCAGTTTTTTTGGAGTTATCTGGACGTCACCCCGGAGGTAAGGCAGGTGATTGAGGATTATGTAAAAGAGCGGGCGGAAAACGGTATCTTCAGGCAGGAACAAAAAATATGCCACGGCATGATGCTGTGGCGGGTGGACGAAATTGCCTAAAAGGGGCGCACTATCGGGTGAGATGGAGCAAAATAAAAGGCGAAGGGGGATTTTAAATGCCGAAAATAATAGTGAGTGGCCGGGGAGGCAGCGGCAAAAGCACAATGGCGGCTCTTTTGGCGAAGGCGTTGGAAGAACGGGGGAAGGTTTTAGTCATTGATACCGACGAGTCCAATCTTGGTTTGGGAAGGATGCTTGGCCAGGAACCGCCGGCGATGACTTTAATGGGCTTCCTGGGCGGGAAATCAGCGGTGCGGGATAAACTTCTGGCTTCAATGCAGCAGGAAAAAAAAGAAAAATTAAGCTTTTTTAGAGATAATTTAACTTTGGAAAATCTACCGGCCGAATGCGTTAGCTGGCATGGGCCGGTGGGTGTTTTGCGCATCGGTAAAATAGAACACAGCATGGAGGGCTGCGCTTGTCCCATGGGTTCAATAACGAGGTCGTTATTAAATGAACTGCAAGTAAGTGAAAACGAATGGGCCATAGTTGATACCGAGGCGGGCGTGGAGCACTTCGGGCGCGGTATTTTGGAAGGTGCGGATATCGTGCTGATGGTGGCGGACCCTTCTTATGAATCGGTTTTATTAACTGAAAAGGCCAGGGAATTGGCCGGAGAAGCAAATAAAAAATTTATTGTGGTGATTAATAAATTGGATGAAAATACGGGACCTGTTTTGCGTCAGGAACTGACCGGGCGGGGGATTGAAATCGGCGCCGCTTTAAATTACTCCGCGGACGTCAATCAGGCCAACCTCACGGGGAACCCGGTGGATATCAATGTGTTGCGCGAAGATGTGGGCGGGATAATCGATAAGCTGGCCGGATGATAAGAGCAAGAGACCAAACAATGTCATTAACAAGGCTACGGAGGCCCTTATTCCCCTGTAATGGGGAATAAGGGCCTCTTTTTTTTAGTTACTCTCGCCGGCGCCGTGGTTAAGATAGGTTGATTCAAATCGGGGGGGCTGACCGTATTGGTTTTTACCGGGGCCTCAGGGCCAGAAAAACGAACCGGTCCGGTTTGTCTTCGAAAGTGATGTCAATAAAACCGGTATCCTCCAGCATGTATTTGAGTTCAGCGGCTGTGGGCAATAAGTCGCCGTCAACCGGCGGACCGAGGTTGCGGTGGGTGGCGTTTATTTCCTCCCGGCTGCTGGCGTGGCAGATTAACAGCCGGCCTCCGCTTTTAAGCACCCGGTGCATTACCCGCATGGCGCCCTTCTGGTCGGGAAAGTGAGGCAGAGCCCCGTTGCAAACGACGTAGTCATAACTGTTGTTTTCGTTATCCAGCGTCATGACGTCGGCCACCAGGAAACGCGCGTTGGCGCCGAAGTCCTTGCTCCTGGCTTTTTCAATCATTTGGGGAGCAAAGTCCACCCCGGTTACCGAGCCCTCCTGCCCGACCAATTCCAGCAGAATGGGGGTTAAAATGCCCGTGCCGCAGGCCACGTCCAGCACCGCGGCGCCCTTTGGAATGCCGCAATCTTTAAGAATTGCCCGCAGCTTGGCGGCCACCTCCGGTCCCATGATGGAGTCCCACCGGTCTGCCATGTCATCGAAAAAGTCCTTTAGCAGCATAAATTTCACTCCCTCTAATTACAAATCATACAGGCCGTTCAGAACTGTTTCCCGCAATACTTCACGTGGTTTGCCGTGCGTCCAGACCCGTCCTTCCTTCATTA
Source organism: Desulfocucumis palustris (assembly GCF_002933875.1). GTDB lineage: Bacteria > Bacillota > Desulfotomaculia > Desulfotomaculales > Desulfocucumaceae > Desulfocucumis > Desulfocucumis palustris. Next base: position 90,793 of record NZ_BFAV01000073.1, read on the forward strand.
AAACGACCCTGTTGCACAAGGCGGCGGCGGTTTTGTGCTCGTGGGTGACCATTAATGTGGTTAGCCCGCGGTCCCGGTGTATTTCATGCACCATGTGCATAATCTCCGTTCTGGCCCGGCGGTCCAGCCCGGTGGTAGGTTCGTCCAGCAGCAGGATTTCCGGTTCCTGGGCCAGTGCCCGGGCGATGGCCACCCGCTGCTGTTCGCCCCCCGAAAGGTGCCCGATGGGACGTTCGGCCAGATGAGTCATCCCCACCAGCCGCAACATTTTTTCCACTAACCGCCGGTCCGGGTCGCCGGGGCGGCGCAGCATGCCCAACTGGCCGTAGCGTCCCATCATGACCACTTCTTTAACGTTAACCGGCATCCTGGGGTCGATGTTGTGCACCTGGGGCACATAGCCGATTCTTTTGCGCAGCGCGGCCGGGAAGCCGCCGCCCGTGTCATAATTCAAAACCCGTACATTGCCCTGCAGCAGCTTGCCCAGTCCGTTTACCAGGGTGAGAATAGTTGTTTTGCCGGCGCCGTTGGGCCCCATGATGCCCACCAGCTCGCCCCTTTTGATCTCCAGGGTGACTCCCTGCAGGGCCACGTCCTCCCGGTAAGACACCACCGCGTTTTGCAGGGAGATAATTGTCTCAGACATCGGCGCTCCTAAGGCAGCGTTTCCAGGAGCATATCCACGTTTTTGGCAATGGCTTGGGCCCAGGTGGCGGTATCCGGAATCCCGCCCGGGAAGTTGTTCAGGGTAAGCTGGGCGGCGCCGATTTCCCTGGCGATGCCGATGCCCGCTTCCTTGCCGCTTTGCAGGTTGTCGAGGACCAGAGTTACATTATTAGACTGTCCCAGTTTGATTAAATCCTCTATGTCCTTCGGGGACATATCTTCGGCCCGGCCGAAGATCCCGGCCACATTAAACCCGGCCCATTTGATAAACCCCGCCTGCATATCGTTTACCAGCACGTTAACCCGGCTTACACCGGCGTCGTCAAGACGTTTTTTCTGCTGGTCTCCCACTCGCTGCGTTTCTTCTTTCAGTTTGCCGGCGGCTTCCGTAAACGCCGCTTTGCTTTCCGGCCTGGCCGCCACCAAATCCGCGGTGATTTTGTCGATGGCTTCCATGCGTACCGGCGGCGCCATCCAGTTCCCTTCAATATCGTAAACCAATTTGTTTAAATTGGCGTTGCCGGCTGATTGGATCATGCCGTCGCTGAATTTTTCGCCCTGATAGTTGTGCAGCATGAAAAGGTCGGCGTCGGCCAGTACCTTCATATCCTCCGGTTTTACGTCAAAGTGTCCCGGGCACATGGCGGGGGGGATTATGTTGATTACTTCCGCCTGGTCTCCGGCCACGGAGTTTACAATTTCAGCCAATAAAGAGGTGGTGGTCACCACCCGCAGCGGTTCGGCCTGTTGGGCGTCCTGCTGGTGGCCGGCGCCGCTGTTGCTGCCGCAGCCGGCCGATAACAGGGAGGCAATGACGACAACCAGCAAGGAAAACAATATTAAATTTCTTTTTCTCATCAGTAGCACCTCCAATTTTCTTCAGAGACTATTATTAACGGACCACTTTTTTACCTTGCGCTTGGGTGAAAAAACGGTGGCGGCGACGAATATCAGCGTGGAGACCAGGACAATGGCGGCGCCGCTGGGGAAATGAAACAGGTAGGAGGACATGAGGCCCAGCCAGGTTGAAATAACACCAAATACCGCCGCCAGAATGAACATTTTGCGCAAGCTGTACGTTAACTGGTAGGCCGCCGCGGCGGGGTTGAGAATCAGGTTGAACACCAGCAGGCCGCCGATGCTGCCTAGGGAGACCGTAATGGCCGAACCGGTTAAAATAAGCAGGGCGTAAAAGATCAGGTTGGCCGGCAGCCCTATGGCCAGCGCCAGTTCCCGGTGAAAAATAACCGCCTGGATTTCTTTGAAAAACAATATTATGAGCAGCACAATAATGAAAGCCACAATGAACAGCAGGTACAAATCAGCCCGGGTAACTGTAAGTATGCTGCCCCATAACAGTTCCAGGGCCTCTGTTTTGGGACCCGGGATAACGCCCATGAACAGGAAAGCCAGTCCCATGGTCAGAGAGAATACGATGCCTATGGGAGTATCGGTATTTAACTCTCCCCGGTCGGCCAGGGGGCCGATAACGGCCACCGCCGCCAGGCTGAAGAGGAAAGCTCCCGCTTCAGGGCTGAAGCCCAGCAGAGTTCCCAGCAGGGCGCCGGCAAAAGCCGCGTGGGCAATGGCCACTCCGATGAAGGAGAGATTCATGGTTACCACCAGCACACCGATGAGAGAACAGGCCGCGCCGCCAAGACAGCCGGCCAGAATGGCGTTTTGCATGAATTCATATTGCAGGATGGAAAAATCCAGTTTACTCAGCTCCCGTTTTTTTGGTGCCGATAATAATCTTTGAGTCCAGGGTATCGCCGATTTTCGACAATGGGTAACCGGCAAAATCCGGAGCCTGGTGGATTTCTATAATGTTGAAATACTCCTGCAATAACGCCAGGTAGTCTTCAAAAAACAAGTCTCCGGCAAAGGAGTACACGCGGTTCTCTTTGGCCGCGCCGGCAAACCCGGTCAGGCTCCATTCCATGTCCAGCAGCGCGCTTTTTGAATATTCCTCCGGGCTGTAGAAGCAGTGTTTGTTTATGAAAAGACCGCCTTCATTCATGCAAGAATATATCTTCGGCACCAGGTGTCTGTTCTTGCCCCCGGGATTGGAGGCAAAGAACACCACGTCATAGCCTTCAGCCAGGTCATCTTGGAAAAAATTGCCCTGGAGCACTTCCACCCGGTTAGCCCGGAATTCTTTGATGTATTGGCGGGTATCTTGGGCAACGTCCGGGAAGTCATAAACATAGGCCCGGATATTGGGGTTGGCCGCGGCGAAGGCGATGGCGTACAATCCGTGCCCTCCGCCCAGATCAAGCAGCTTTCTTGCTTTTTCAAACTCCACGCACCGGGTTACCAGGCCGACCGTCCTTTGCAGTTCTCCGCACAGCGCTTCCCGGGCCAGTGAATGAATCAAGTTGTTGGCGAAATACTGTTCTTCACTGGCGACAATGGGTCCGCTTTGGAGTATGCCGGGTAACTGTTCCCACAGTTTTAAACCGTTGGCCAGGTTTAATATGACTTCGCGCTGGTGCAGGGGAGAGCCGGCTGTTAAATAAGTGCTGCTGAGGTCCGAGTTTTTATAACAGCCCTTCTCCCTGACGATTAAGCCCAGCGATACCAGAATCCGGCACAGGTTTTCGGTCAATCCGGGGTCTGTGCCCAGTGTTTCCGCCAGTTCCTCCGGGGTCCTGGGGACGGTTAGCTGTTCAAAAACACGCATCTCCAGGGCGGCTTTAAGAGCGGTAAACTTTTTATAACCGTCCGCACAATCATGCAGTATTTCCATTAACGGTTTTGCACTTGTGCCGGGCTCGCTTTTTAAGCAGCTGTCCAATGATTTTTACCGTCCTTGTGGTAAATTTATTTATTGTTATGCGCCAAATAATTCAACTGCTTTTTGGGCTATGCGCTGCCCAAAAATATAACACAGGCTTTCACCCTGTTCATAATGTCCCTGTATCGCCACAGCCCCCAAATGAATGTACGGGCGCCCGCAGCCGGTGCCGCTGGAATAGACCAGCATTCCTTTGGTGACAAGATGGTCGATAACGGTGGAAAGGGCTGTGTGGGCGCCTCCCTGCAAACCGTTGGCCGTGGCAAAAACCGCTCCCAGCTTGCCTCCCAGGTTATACTCATGGGATTGATCAAACCATTTTTTTAACTGCCAGCAAGTATTGGCAAAATAGGTCGGGGTGCCGAAAACTACGGCCTTGCTTTCGTTCAGGAATTCATCGTCAACAGCGTCCAGGGAAAATATCCCCACTTCCACACCAGGCACTGTTTCCAGGCCTGATTTAACCACCTCCGCCATTTTCCGCGTATTGCCCGTCTGACTGAAATACAGGATTGAAATTTTCATTGTTTTTCCAATGACTCCTTTCCCCAGTTTTTTTCGTTTATTCCGCCGGTTTCCACAGATCCCGGCGGGTTCACGCCTGCCGTGAACAGCTTTTCCATTCTTTTAAAATGCCTGATAGATTCATGCGCATGTCTTCCTTGTGGGGAATGCAAAAAGGCTAAGACGCAGCTGCGACAGCAACTGCATTTTAGCCTTCATGACAAAATTATAAATATTAAATATTAATAATTATTTTATTTTTTTACCGGCGAGGTATAAGGTTCATGCAGACTTCGTATCCGCAATACCCATTTCTTATGGACATACTTCACCATAACTATAGCATCATCTCCACCCGGTGTCAATTTTTATACCTTTGGCTTGAATGAGATGGAAATGCGCATATAAAAGCGTACAGGGCTTTTGTGCCGATAAAGTTGTCTGAAAAAGCGGTTGAAAGAAAAGCAGGGCTTATGCTATAATCCTTTTACTGAAACAAAAGACGGCAATATATCATAAAACCACGAAGGTTGGAGATATTCGCCGGGAAAGGATTCTTTTTCCGGTACGCCGGTTTCAACGGATTTGTCGGGGAAACGACTTTACATGCTACGAAGGCATACGTTATCGTATGCTTTTTCTTTTTTGCTTTCTAAGAGGAGAACTTATTTCGAATGCTTTTAATCAACAAGACTTTACTTAAAATGTCCAAAGGCTTCCGGGGCTATATCGCGCTGATCGCCCTGCTGAAGCTGCTGACCCTTGCGGGTATCGCCATGTTCGCCCAGAGCATATCCGGATTTCTAGGAGGGCTTTTCGATCCCGGCTCCGTTGATTTCCGGGAATCGGTGCGTACCGCCTTTGTTTCAGCGGTGATCATACTCATCAGCGAAGTCCTGATCGGCGACGTCGAATACAGATGTACCGCAAAGTCGCGCATTGTATTGCGGGAGCGGATTTTTTCAAAAATACTTCTCCTGGACGTCGGTAACATTGAAAAAATGGGCACGACCCACGCCGTGGCTGCGGCTGTTGACGGCATTGAAGCCATGCAGATCTATTACAGCAAATATTTGCCGGGGTTGATCTACTGTGCCATTTCGCCCTTCTATCTATTCTGGAAGCTGAAGGAGGCCTCATTTACCGCCGCCCTTTTTCTGCTGATTGTGTCTTTGATACTTCTGCCGGCCAACAACTTTTTCCGCTCCGTGGTGCGAAAGCTAAAGGACAGCTACTGGGTGAGTTTCCTCAATTTGACCGGATATTATCTTGAGAGCCTTTACGGGCTGACGACGATCATGCTGTTCGGGAGGGACAGGGAGCGGGCCGGGATCCTGGAGACAAAAACCGGCGACTTCTGCCGGAAAATTATGGGCATTATGAGGCTGAACTTCAAGGCGTTTCTCTTTTCCGATCTGGTTATTTACTCTTCGGTGTTTATCACCGTATTGATGGTCACGGCGCAGCTTTCAAAAGGGGAAATATCCCTGGCTTCCGCCCTTTTGACACTGATGCTGGGCTACGGCTTTTTCGGCTCGATACGTATCCTGATGCATTCCTCGCACCAGGCACTGGCCGGCGTCGCGGCGTCACAGAACCTTTCCCGGATATTTGACATTGATACGGGCAGGCCTTCCAAACCCTTTGTACAGAAGGAAGAATCCGACGGATTTGTCGGAATACGCCTTGAGAACGTGGAATACTCCTATGAAGACCGGGACGGTGTTTTAAACAACGTTTCCATCGACATTGAACGCGGTAAGACCACTGCCCTGGTTGGCCAATCAGGAAGCGGAAAAACCACCGTGTCGGGGATTTTAATGCGGTTTTTCGATCCGCAGTCCGGAGAGATCCGCTTCGAGGGGACCGACTATGCCTGTTATGAGCCCGGTGAGCTGCGTAAGAAGATTATCATGGTGCCCCAGTTTGTCAGTATTTTTTCAGGTACCATCGAAGACAACCTGCTGGTTGCCAAGCCTGACGCAACCATTGAGGAAATGCACAAAGCTCTGGAGTTGGCGCGTCTTAAGGACTGGGTGACAGGCCTGCCCGACGGGCTGAAAACCGACGTGGGCGATGCGGGAGCAAAGCTTTCCGGCGGACAGCGGCAAAAAATAGGAATAGCCCGTGTCCTTCTCGGCAATGCCCAATATATCATTTTTGATGAGGCGACCTCGAGCGTTGATTTTGAGAGCGAACGAGAAATATGGGCGTGCATCGGGGAGCTTTCCAGGATGCGGACGCTGGTTGTAATATCCCACAGGCTTTCCACAATACGCCGGGCGGACAGGATCTATGTCCTTTCCGGCGGGAAAGTCGCGGAGCGCGGCTCCCACGAAAAGCTCATGGAGCAAAACGGAATTTATACAAATCTGGTATCCGAGCAGGCGGTTTTAGAGGCCCGTGGCGTCAACGGCGAGGTGGCGGTATGAAAAAGAGAAAATACGGTTTAATGCAGACCACGGGCAGGCTTTTGGCCATGGCGGCCCCTGTCAAGGGATTGCTTACCGTTTCAACCCTTGCCAGCATTCTCGGAAACCTGGGGCATATCGGGCTTTTGGGGTTTGGCTCAATGATGATCATGCGGGGCGCCGGATTTACCGGGTCCGGTTCATTGGTTTTATGGGGGGCGCTGACACTTTTCTGTTCCGTACTGATTTTTGCCTGCAGGTATATTGAAGGTTATGTCTCCCATGCGGCCGCCTACAAGCTTCTGTCTTATATGCGGGTGGATATGTTCAAAACCCTGAGCAAACTTGCGCCGGCCTGCCTCGTGGACAGGCACAAGGGCGACATTCTCTCGGTGGCCATCTCGGATATAGAGATTATTGAGGTGTTTTTCGCCCACACCATCGGCCCCCTGTTCACAGTCATACTCCTGCCGGCGGTAACGCTCTGCGTTGCCGCCGCCATTGCTCCCCTGTTTGTTCCGGCCCTTCTGCCAATTTACATAATTATCTGTGTCCTTTTCCCCATCGCTGCCGTCAGGCTGGGAAGAAACGCCGGGATGGCATACCGGCAGCGGGTGGGAGAGCTCAAGTCTCTTACCATTGAAAGCGTAATGGGATTAAAGGATATCCAGATCTTCGGATTCGGTCAAAGGCGCATCGATATGGTACAGGATAAGACGGCGGAGATCAACAAGGTTAGCCGCCTGCTTACCATGCACCGGCAGATCGTGACCTCGGCGCCGACTTTCTTCGTATACCTGGCGCGTATCCTTGTCATTTCAGTCGCCGCCTATCTTGCCGCTACCGGAGACCATGACCCTGTGGGTGTGATCGCGCTTTCCTTTGTGGTTTCCGCATCCTTTTCATCCACCCAGTCTCTTACCACGGTAATATCCTCTTTATTGGAAGCCTATGCCGCGGCGGAGCGCCTTTTTGTATTGGAGGACATGCAGCCGGAGGTGGTCGAGGCGGAAAATCCGGTGATGTTCCACAAAATAGAGCGTGTCGAATTTGATAACGTAACATTCCGGTACAGTACGGAACGGGGCAAGGTTTTGGATGGATTCAACCTGACGCTGAGCGCCGGCGAGAAACTGGGGATATCCGGGGAAAGCGGCATCGGCAAGTCGACCGTCATACGCCTGCTGCTCCGGTTTTGGGAGCCGACCTCAGGCGAGATCCGCATCAACGGCATCCCGCTAAAGGAAATATCCCTGGCCTGTCTCAGGGAGCGCATATCCATGCTGGAACAGGAAACCTTCATTTTTAACGACACGGTTGCCGCCAATATTGCCGTGGGGAAAGAAGGAGCGACCCTTCAAGAAGTAATGGCCTCGGCAAAACGGGCGCAAATCCATGACTTTATCATGACTTTGCCGGACGGTTATGCTACCCAAATGGGGGAAATGGGCGGCAGGCTTTCCGGCGGCGAGCGGCAGCGCATCGGCATCGCCCGGGCCATGCTGCGGGATCCGGATATATTGATAATGGACGAGCCCACAAGCAATCTTGATGTGCTCAACGAAAAAGAGATGCTGAAGACCCTGGAGGACGAATACGGAGATAAGACTCTTTTCATCGTTTCGCACCGCTCCTCCACCCTGACGGGCTGTTCAAGGATCATTCACCTGGGTTAATCATTTATTTAATAATAGTTTTATCCAAACCTGATAAACCGGTTTGGATCTGCTTAAAATTTTTTATGGAGGTGTTTTATGGAATTAAACGATCGGGTAAAAGAAGGCTGGCGGATATCCGCGCGAGGCTACAGCGGGATCGTACAGGCGGAGCTGGATGACGGCGCGGAAAGCCGGTGGGTCTCCGGGATCCTGGAGATGGCCCCGCGGGAAGGGAGGCTGAAGATACTGGATGTCGGCACCGGGCCGGGCTTTTTCGCAATGATCCTTGCAAAGGCCGGGCATGACCTCACCGGAATCGACGCGTCTCCGGATATGCTCCAGTGCGCCCGGGAAAACGTTGCGGAATTCGGCGTTACGGCCAAGTTCCAAGTTATGGACAGCCAGCAAACGGAGTTTGAGGACAACAGCTTCGATATGGTCATAAGCCGCAATGTGGTATGGACGCTGGTACGTCCGGAGGACGCATACCGGGACTGGCTCAGGATACTAAAGCCGGGGGGAAGGGTCCTGATCTTTGACGGAGATATGTCCGAAAGGCGCCGCACTCCAAAAGTAAAGGCCATCGAAAAGGAAAACCGCGCTAAATACCTGGAGTTGTACGGCAACCCGCCCATGTCCTTTAAGGATGAAGAGTTTGACAAAGCCCGGGGCTGGAAGGTCGATATGCCTCTGTACAACGAACCCCGGCCGGAATGGGACGTCAAAACCCTTGAGAAGCTGGGTTATAAAAACGTTAGCAGCGAATATGTCGCGGACCGGGTTCACGATGTGAAGCGCCTGCTGCTCTACCGCACGAATCCGATGTACCGGGTTTGCGGAGAAAAATAAAAACTCAATGTTATTTTAATTTTATGGAGAAATGAAAATGAAAAGAAAACTGACAGCGTTCCTTCTGGCCGCAGTGATGGCCTGTACAATATTACTTTCGGGCTGCTCACGGCCTGAATCCGGGAAAACAGCTTCCGCGCCGCCCGCCGGCCGGGAAAAAGAAACCGTTACCATCACGGACCTGGCGGGACGTCAGGTTGAGTTGGCGGTGCCCGTTGAAAAAGCCGCGATCAACTGGACCGGTTCCGGCGGGGCGTTTATGACGATGTCCGCCCTGCTGGGCAAAGACGTTTATAAGTACATCGCCGCATGGGACGGCGGTCTCCAGAAATACCGGTTTGACATGTTTAAACATTACAGTTCCGTCATCCCGGAGCTTGCCGACATACCCGTAATCGGCAGTGTCGAGTATGAGGACTTTAATATGGAAAGGCTCATCTCGCTGAAACCGGACGTTGTCATCCTGACGCTGGGCGTGAAGCAACAGGCTGAAAAAGTTCTCGAAGCCGCCCTGGAGGAGGCGGGGATCCCCCTGGTATATATCGACTATCACGCTGAGACAATTGAAAACCATTCGAAAACCACGCGCCTCCTGGGCAAATTATTCGGCAAAGAGGAACGGGCGGAGGAAGTCCTCAGTTATTACGTGGATAATATAACAATGCTCACCGGCCGTTTGGCAAAACTTACGGACGGGGACAGACCCTCGGTTTACATGGAGACGGGAATGAATCAGGCAAACTACGGCAATACCTACGCCAATAATTACATGTGGGGCGGAATGGTTAACAAGGCTCTGGGGGCGAATATCGGCGACGGCGTTGTGGAAAACGCGGGCCCCATTGAAGCTGAATTTCTTATCTCCCAAAACCCTGATTATATTATCTTAACGGGTTCCTACTGGCCAAATGAACCGACTTCCCTGCGCATGGGATATCTTTCAAAACCGGAAGAAACACAAAAACTGTTAAAAGCGTTCACCGACAGGCCCGGCTGGTCTGAGCTCGACGCGGTGAAAAACAAAAAGGTATTCGCCATTCATCACGGTTTGGGCAGAGAGCTATATGATGTGGCGGCGGTGGCTTTTCTTGCAAAAACCCTGCACCCCGATCTTTTTGAAGACCTGGACCCGATGGCGATGCTTGAGGAATATTACCACCGCTTCCTGCCCTATGACCTTTACGGGGTGTGGATGACACAGCTTCAGTAGGATGGAAATGATTAAAACAAACACACTGGCAAAAGATTATCAGGAGCGCTCCCGAAAACGCCTGACAAAGCTTACTGTCGGCCTGCTGATCTGTTCTGTGGGCCTGATTGCGGATATCCTCATCGGGCCCAGCTGGCTTACGATTCAGGAAACTTTTACGGCGCTGTTCAAGCCTGAGGAGGTTGAAACCGCAGTCAGGGTGATCGTGTGGACCTTCCGGTTCCCCGCCACCCTCATGGCGCTGGGAGTCGGAGCCGCGTTGGGGATTGCCGGCGCAGTGATGCAGACAATCCTGGACAATCCCCTGGCCAGCCCCTATACCCTGGGCATTTCAGCCGGGGCGGGCTTCGGGGCGGCGCTTGCCATCGTCTTTGGCAGCATGGTGACCACAGCTTTCGGACCATATCTGGTACCGACTTGTGCTTTTTTATTTGCCATGCTGACGAGCTTCGTGATCTATCTGCTTGGAAAGCTGAAAGGCCTGTCTCCGGCAACCATGGTGCTGAGCGGCATAGGACTGTCCTTCCTGTTTCAGGCTTTGCAGTCCCTGCTTCAATATATCTCCACTCCGGAGGTGCTGCAGAATATCGTATTCTGGCTTTTTGGCAGCCTTACAAAGTCGAACTGGTTCACGGTCACGCTGATCTACATCGTTCTTTTAGTTGTGATTCCCGCCATTATGGCGGATTCATGGAGGCTGACGGCATTAAAGCTGGGGGATGAAAAAGCCCGGGGGCTGGGAATTAATGTGGAGCGGCTCCGGGTCAAAATGTTCATCCTGGTGTCGATCCTTACCAGCGCGGCGGTGGCGTTTGTGGGGATCATCGGGTTTATCGGCCTTGTGGGACCCCATGTGGCACGGATGCTGGTGGGTGAGGATCAGCGTTTCTTTGTGCCTCTTTCGGCAGTCTTCGGCGCCGCGCTGCTTTCATTTGCATCCATAGGGAGCAAGGTCGTTTCACCCGGGGCGATACTGCCCATTGGCATAGTCACCGCCCTCATCGGCGTACCGTTTTATTTTTCCCTGATACTCAGGGGCAAAAGAGGGTGGCTGTAATGATCGACATCATTGGTCTTTCTTTTGGATATAAAGAGCAAATGGTATTGAATGACATAAGCTTTGAGGCAAAACCGGGGGAGATAACAGCCATAATCGGCGCAAACGGGATAGGAAAATCCACTTTGTTAAAAAATGTTTGCGGGCTGTTAGAGGGAGACGGCACGATAAAGATTTGCGGCAAGCCCTTAAGGGAGTACCGCCCAAGCGAACTGTCAAGCCAGGTCAGTTACCTTTCCCAGGACACGGTCTCCCATGCGCTGCTTACCGTATTTGAGATTGTTTTGCTTGGCCGCATCGAACGGTTAAGCCAAAGGATCAGCGACGAAGACATCCAGGCGGTGGATGCCGTATTGCACAGGCTGGGAATCGAGTCTTTCGCCTTCCGTTATATCGGTGAATTGTCAGGGGGGCAGCGTCAGCTTGTTTTTATCGCCCAGGCTTTGATCCGGAACCCGCAAGTTTTGGTTATGGATGAACCCACCAGCAATCTCGACCTTAACTATCAATTCCAGATCATGGAGCTGATAAAAAAGCTTACGGTCACAGAAGGCCTGACTACCCTCATAACGCTTCATCAGCTGGAACTGGCCGCCCGGTTTGCGGAAAAGATTATCGTGCTTGATGGCGGGCGGGTTTACGGAAGCGGCACTCCGTCCGAAGTATTGACCAGGGCTATGCTGCGGGAGGTATACAGAATGGACGTGGAAATCGTGAACAGTGCGGGAGCGATTCACATCGTACCGATCTGCCGGCATGTGAGTTAGAAGGCAGAACCCTGTCCAGCCGGGACAGGGTTTAAAATATGGCAATCAACATGAAAGAATTTAATGTAAAGCCTCTTTTACTGAAGGCATTACATTGGCAGGTTGGTCTTAATTTAGTACCATATTTGTACCGGGGGGTGGTAACGCAATGAATATTAAAGAAGATATTAGGCCTGTTTCTTATATTAAAGCCCATGCGGCTGAGATTCTGGCGCAAGTGAACGAGAGCCACAGACCTGTCTATGTTACACAAAACGGAGAGGCCAAGGCGGTCTTGCTGGATACTGAATCCTATGAAAAAATGAAGAAGGCTCTCGGTTTATTAAAACTACTGGCCCAAGGAGAACAGGATATAGTCAATGGAAAAGTCTTATCACAGGAAGATTTTTTTTCGGCTATGGATCGTGACTATAACAATACAAGGCCATGAATAAAAGGACATATCAGGTATTCTGGACACAAACTGCCCAGCAAGATTTTAAAAAAATAATTGAATACATTGCCGCTGATAGTGAAATTCAAGCCGGGAAAGTTTATCCTGGCATTAAACAAAAAGCTGAACACTTAAGTCAAATGTTCCTACGGGGAAGAATTGTTCCGGAATTAAGATATTACAGTATTTTAATCTACGGGGAATTAATCAGCCCACCTTGGCGAATTATTTACAAGACTGAGGAAAATAAAGTATGGGTGCTTGCAGTAATTGATGGAAGAAGAAATGTTGAGGACATATTGCTTGACAGGTTTATTTAACTGGAGATATATCACGAATGCTGTCTTTGTTTGGGGAAAAAGCAAAACTGCTTAGGGTTTAAAACAATAAACAAGTCCTGGAACGCCTGACGCATATGCAGGGCTTGGAAAATTTTTATCTTGTCGGCGGCACCGCCGTAGCAAGATTTTTTTGCCCCCAGGCATCTCCCGGTATTCATTATACCTGTCGGTAAATACCGGCTCGGTAAACCAGAGCCTCTTGCCGCCCGGCTTTGAAATAAAGCGGCTTTTTCAGCTTCTTTGTATCCCGGATATTGTAATCATCTCCCACCGGTTATATACTAAAAAATAGGAATTAGCTTAGGAGTACTTCCGACATGGAAAACGACAGGATCGACCATGACCGCCTGTTTAAAGAACTGCTGGAGACATTTTTTGCCGAATTCATGGTACTATTCTTTCCGGAAGCCGCCCAATCCATTGACCTGAAGCAAATCAAATTTCTCCAGCAGGAGATATTCACCGACATAACAGCCGGGGAAAAACGCGCAGTGGACATATTGGCGGAGACCCGTCTAAAAAATGAGTCCGGCCTGATCCTGGTCCATGTTGAGCCCCAGGCATACGAGCAGAAGAAATTCAACCAGCGGATGTTTATCTACTTCAGCCGGCTGTATGAAAAATACCGGCGCCGGATACTGCCCGTGGCGGTATTCAGCTATGACCGGGTACGGGATGAGCCGGACAGTTTCGGGCTGGGGTTCCCCTTTCTGGCAGTTTTGAATTTCCGGTTTTACAAACTGGAACTAAAGAAACTGCACTGGCGGGAATATATCCGCAGCGACAGCCCGGTGGCCGCCGCCCTGTTAAGCAAAATGGGCTATGAGCCGGAAGAAAGAATAAAAGTAAAGCTGGAATTCATGCGCATGCTGATCCGGATGCAGCTGGACCCGGCCCGGATGGAATTGCTGGCGGGCTTTTTCGAGACCTACCTGAAATTAAACCATGAGGAAGAAGAACAATATAATCTAGAACTGGGAAAACTGGATCGCAAGGAGGTTGACCAAATTATGCAGATAACCACCAGTTGGCATGAGAAAGGCCGTGCTGAAGGCATAAGAGAAGGTATCAAAGAAGGCGAAACCAAAAAAGCGCTGGAAACCGCCCGGGCCGCCTTGAAGAAAGGGTTGGCGGAAGATGTAATTATTGAAATAACCGGCCTGCATGCCGAAGACATTAAGAAGCTGAAGGACCAGTTGAACTAAAGTCGCCAAGGAACATATATCTTTGTTCCCATTTTTCACCGCTTGCTGCCGGCTTCTTTTTGCCTGTTCCTGAATAGTTACCGGGAACCTGATCAGGTAAATAGTTAAACTAATAACCATGAAGGCTCATACTCTCCGAAAAACGGAGGGCTTTTGTGAGTTTATTTTTTGAGATAAGCAAACCATGAAGGTGCCGCACTGCAGAAGCAAGGGCGTTTTCCTGGTTTTTTGTTTTAAACAAATTAAAACATTACCGGGATCACAGGGCGTCAGATGAAATAAAGCAAGCTCTACATGGAAAGGCTCTCCATTTCCCGGTTGGGCGGACCGGGCAGGCTAAATCCGGTGCCGGCCAGCCGCCCGACCTCCTGGAACCGGCCGCTTTTTTTCACGGCCGGTGGGGAAAGTGGGGATTCTTGCCCGCTCCCGGGACGCGCGTTATAATATTGAATTATAAATAGAGTTCAATATTTTATTGTCGAAAGGATGCTGGTTGTTGAAAGTGTTATACAACTTTGATGCAGTAACTGACAGAAAGAATACCAATAGCATGAAATGGGACAAGAGTAATAAGTTATTCGGTAGTGATGATTTAATTAATATGTGGGTGGCGGATATGGATTTTCCCTGCCCGGAATTGGTGGTTAAAGCTGTTAAAGAGCGGGCTGAATACCCTGTTTACGGATACTCTTTTCCTCCGGAGTCATTATACGATGTGATAGTTGAAAGGCTGGACAGAGTTTACGGCTGGAAAATAAAAAAGGAGTGGATCGTATTTACGGCCGGGGTGGTTAACGGGTTATACTCGGCAGTCGGGGCTTTTACCAATCCCGGAGACGAGGTGGTGGTACAGCCGCCGGTATATTATCCGTTTTTTAATGCAGTTAAAGACAATGGCTGCCAGATTTTATACAACCCTTTGGCCTTTGACGGCCAGCGATATGCCATGGACCTGGATAACCTGGAAGAGCTTTTTAAAACTGTCACTACCTTTCCGGCACGGGTCCCCCGGATTAAGATGCTTATTTTATGCAGTCCGCATAATCCTGTGGGCAGAGTATGGTCGAAGGAAGAGTTGGCCGCTTTGGGAGAAATTTGCCTCAAAAACAACTGTATGCTCATATCTGATGAAATTCACAGTGAACTGCTGGTTGGCGATGTTCAGCATACGGTTACCGCGACGATATCCCCGGAGCTTGAACAGCAGACCATCACCTTTTTGTCCGCCAGTAAAACATTTAATCTGGCCGGCCTGGCCACTTCTTTTGCCGTTATCCCCAATGATTATTGGCGCGGTGAATTTATAAAATCCAGGGCCGGCCATAACAGCGGCAATTTATTTGGCTTTGCCGCCCTTGAAGCCGCCTTTCGCCACGGTGACGAATACCTTCGGCAGTTGCTGGTATACTTAAAGGATAATATAAAATTTTTTACCGGTTATATAGAAAGCAATATTTCCGGTCTTAAAGTGATTAAGCCGGAAGGGACTTATCTGGTATGGGTAGATATGCGAAAACTGGACATGAATGCCCTGGAACTGCAGAATTTTATCCGCTGCAAGGCCCGTTTGGCATTGGACGACGGTTACGCCTTCGGACCCGGTGGCGAGGGGTTTCAGAGGTTTAACCTGGCCTGCCCCCGTATTGTGCTGCGAGCAGCGCTGGAGAGATTGGAACAGGCTGTTGCGGCAATAAAAGTGACTAACATACCCTTAAATCCTTAACTTTGCTGGTAATATATAAATGTAATTTAACGGGGAGGGTTGCGGGATGCCTGAGTTACCGGAGATATACCGTCTATCCGAGCAAATGAACAACGAGCTTGCGGGTAAAACAATTAAAGGCGTCCAGGTGCTGCAGGAAAAGTGCCTTAACATGCCCGCTGAAAGTTTCATTAAAATACTGTCCAACAAACGTATCGAAAATGCCACGTCCAGGGGAAAGTGGATAGTCATAAAGCTTGAACCTGATTACCGGCTTTTTTTAAGCCTGGGTATGGGAGGAAACGTAATACTGCATGAAAATGGACAGGCTCTGCCGGACAAATATCAGTTGAGGATTGACTTTCATGACGGGCGGATTCTAACCGTCGGATTCTGGTGGTTTGGATATGCGCATGCCGTGAGCGAAAAGGATTTAGGAAGCCATAAGATGACCGCGAAGCTTGGCCTTACACCTATAAGGGAAGCCGGTTTCAGCTTGGAACATTTCCTGGGCCTGCTTAAAGGCAGGAAGGGCTCTGTAAAAAACTTCCTGCTAAACCAGGGCTATATCGCGGGTATAGGAAACGTGTATGTTCAGGACATACTGTTCAGGGCCAGGATGCATCCCGGCAGGAAGTTGCAGACTCTTACGGATGAAGATAAATCTTTACTTTACAGCAGCATTATGGAAACCCTGGGGGAGGCGGTCAAACTGGGAGGGCTGGCCTATGAAAAAGATCTTTACGACCGGCCGGGCGGATTCAAGGATTTCCTTGTGGGCTACAGGGAAGGGCAGCCATGCCCTGAATGCGGCGCAACCGTTGAGAAGATAAAAACCGGCGGCACGGCCTCATATATATGTCCAAACTGTCAGGGGACGGAGGACCCGGTGGATTATTGAACAGTGGTTTTAGAGAATAGCTAATTTTAACTTACCCGGCGTTATATGGCGGCACGGCTTTGCCAATTTCGGCTTTCATGGCTGGGAAGGCGGGCCGTATACCTTTTTTTGTCACAGTTTGGTGTTATAACCAATATATTAAGGTAAATGAACCGCTATTTTAAAAAAATGGGATTGGAGTGATTGTTCATGGGATACGGATTTGGATCCCCTGGTGGCCGGGTCCAGGGACCGGATAAGGGAAAAGCTCCTTTTGGCCCCGGTTATAAACGGCCTCCGGCCAGGCCGGTATTCGGCCCGTGGCCCTGGGAATATGGGGCGGCAGATTCCCTGCACTGTCCCAGGTGCGGTTACGGCCCGTTTCCGTGGCCGGGCGCCAGGCCGGCAAAGGACCCTCCGGCTGAGGAACCTGTACTGAAAAACAGATGGGTATGTATGCGGCTGGATCCCTGCAACAGGGATTGCATATTTAAATAAAGTCTGACGCCTTACGGCGGGCGTCAATAAGGAAGTATTGTTAACAGGGAACGGTGTGGCCGGAAGGCTACGCCGTTTCTCTGTTTCTGCGTAACATTTCATCGGTTAGTTCGGGGATGTTCAGGATGCCCACGCCGTTGTAGACGATTTCCACCTTTTGCTTCCGCTTCCCGCTGCTCTTGTCGGGCGCGTGGATGATAATCTTCGAGATAAACTCGTTGAGAATCGTCGGCATAAGCTCCTGTATGTCCGTGTATTTCCTGACCGTCGCAAGGAATTGTCCTGTATCCTCGGCCTTCCGTTCCTCCGCGGACTTCAGACTCACCTGTCGGACGAAGACCTTTTCGAACTGCCGCACATACCGGATGACGCCCCGCACATGCTCCAGCATCAAAGCATACAGCACAACTTCTCGAATGAAGTGGACGGAGCAGGTTCCTGTGTTGCTTTTGTAGTTGGAGCAGACAAAATGGTTCTGCCGTTCCTCGAAGCCTTTGGCGGTGCAGTAGTAAAGCTTTGCCCCGCAGTCTGCGCAGTGGAGCAGACCCGAGAACATGCTCGTTCTGCCTGTTTTGGTCGGTCTGCGCTTGTTTTTCCGAAGCTCCCTTTTTAAGAAACACGGCGGTTTTGATTTTTGCTTTCAAAACCGCCGTCTATTTTATAATTGTTTTTTTGCACAACTATTCAGCCACCATGACAACGGTTTTTTTTATTTCCGTTGTCTGGCGGCATTTTGGGGTGGAAGCTATTTTTAGGGTTCTTTGCACTGCTTTATCTCTCTTTTGCATAGGCGGTAGCGTCCGGCGCTATTATTTTTTCCGTAGCACGAAAGCAATAAAATTCAGATATTTCCCGCCGCCTGCGTCCATTGTTTTGCGGCAATGAACCGCAATCTCATTTTCTTCTTGGTTCAGCCAATCCACCCAAACGTTCTCGTTGCTTTCCATCTCGTATATGGAAATTACCTCTGCATCATGGCTGCTATTCACTATTTCCGTCCAATAAGCAATATCACGCAGATAGGCAAGCTGCTCCGGTGTCCACGAAAGAAGCAATTCTTTCGGCAGGTTATCATGGCAATCTTTTTTCAGGCCGGGTACGCAGCAGTAAATATATCCACCGTGTTTGACAAAGGGCAGTAGTTTTTCGTCCAAGTATTTTGGGTCACGTCCCCAAAAGTTATAGGAATCTGTGCTGACCACCGCATCGAAAAATTCTTTTTCAAAGGGCAAGGCGGTGGCGTCAGCCTTAACGGGTGTAATCTGTTCAGGTGTTAATCCCATTTTATAAAAAAAACTACGGTTTTCCTGCGGCTCACTCCACAAATCGGCGGCGTAAACCTTGAAGCCATAATCTTTTACGAGCATAACACTTGTATGCCCTTGCCCACTTCCGAGGTCGCAGACGATACTTCCGGCAGGGATTTTATGATTTAGCAGCATTTCTTCCTGCAATTTGAATGGGTTAGGCCCCATGGCCGTAGCCAGTAATTCGGGGGTATTGTACTTTTGGCTTATTGGATACTCCATTGTAATTGCTCCTTATCTTATCTTTTATTTGCTTTATTGCTTTTGCATAGTTAAATTATACCCCGTTCCTTTTATAAAAGCTCCCTACTGAACGATACAGAAGCAAAAAGGCGACATGACAAATCTGCCATGCCGCCTTTAAGGTATATTTATCATTTCTTCATTTCGGATAATATCTTATATACAGTCTTGGGCGACAAATAGAACTTATTTGCCAGTTGCGGGACAGGTGTACCACGTTGGTATTCCGTAAAAATGGTTGCATTACGTTCGTCAAGCAATTGTCTACTATTACTTAATTCGCCCCAGCCTTTTTTGTTTTCTTCTTTACGAGGAATATAAAGATATTCGCCGTCAATATGTTGTTGTATTGCCATAATCAAATCGTCTGGCAATACACAGATTGCATTTTTATAGCCCATTGTGCGCCTCCTATAATAATCAAAAAATAGGATTACGCAAGGACTATCCTCATATTTGAATTATGCGATAGCCCTTGCTACGCACAATACCGACTCCAATGCACCTTTAGGGATAAGACAACGCTCCTTTCGTATTTATCTATTGTTCTTGTCTTTAATATGCTTCTTTAATTGTTTCATTTCACCCTTGCCGCCAAACATTCTATTGAGTTTCTCGTTTTCAAGCTGGCGGGCATTTAATCCGGCGTATGATACTTCCCGTTGCAATTTTTGATAGCTCTCAAAGCGTTTTTCGGACAGTGTTCCATTTTCGATTGCTTCTCTAATGGCGCAGCCCGGCTCTGCTCCGTGAGAACAGTCGCCAAATTTGCACCGGGCGGCAATTTCTTCAATATCTTCAAAGGTTTTTGACAGGTTGCCCGTATAAATCTGCAACTCCCGCATACCGGGCGTATCTATGACAATGCCGCCATTTGGCAATAGCAATAGTTGGCGGTGGGTTGTGGTATGTCTGCCCTTGGCATCATCTTCCCGTATCGCTCTCGTTGCAAGCAGATCCTGCCCCATAAGGCGGTTAATAAGTGTGGACTTGCCAACTCCTGATGAACCGACAAACGCAATCGTCTTTCCTTGCCCGATATAAGCGTTAATCCCGTCAAATCCATTCCCGTTTTCAGAAGAACAGGTAATGACCTCCGCTCCCATGCTCACCGAAGCAATATCGTTAAGCTTCTGCGGTAAATCAATACACAAATCGGATTTTGTCAGAACGATAACCGGGGTCGCCATACTATCCCATGCGATTGTTAAATATCGTTCAATTCGCCGGATATTAAAATCCGCATTGAGCGACATACAAATGAAGATAGTGTCAATATTGGCCGCAATCACCTGTCCAGCATTTTCCGTACCGGCAGATTGCCGCGCTAAAACGCTTTTGCGGCGCAGGATATGATGAATGATTGCATTGCCGGTGCTTCCGTCCAATCGGTCAATCATCACCCAATCCCCAACGGCGGGGAAGTTGGTTTGGTCGTTTGCGTGGTAGGCAAATTTACCCGAAACACTTGCATCTATTTCTCCGTATTCACTAACTACTTTATATAGGTCGCGGTGTTGCTCGGTAACTCTGGCGATAAACAGGCCATTATATAAGGTTGCCTCCTGTTCAAAGCGTTCGTTTAGTCCGTAGTTTTTCAAATTGATATTCAATGGTTTCAAATCCTTTCGCAAAGTATATGCGTACCAAATAGCCTTGCGACAATAAAAAAAGCGCAGTTACCCACTGCGCTGCAAAACAAACAAAAGAAGGTGTTAAACAAACACTTCTCCGTCATTCCGTAAGGCATTTGGGCACACAAAATAAGCAGGTCAAAATCCTGCCTCTGTGATACAAATAATTACCTTATCGGACGACCGACATTAATACACCTCTTTCTAATAATTATATAATAAAGTAACATCATTTCGCAAAATTGTCAAATCCCTATCATTATCACATGCCGCCTTAAGCCGGCGCTTTATTGACAGGCCAAATTATTTTGAAAAAATTTTTCAGGATACCCGGATTATACCGGGTATCCTGTTTTATTCTACAGCTTTGCGTTGAATGCGCCAAGTACCCTGCTGATTGGACTGGCGTAGGTTATCCTGTCGGAGCCGGCAAAAAGAAGGCCCACTGCCCTGCCGTCCGCAGCCAGTATCAGCGATCCGCTGTCCCCGTTGTCGCTCATTGAGCCGGTGGCGATCTGGTCCTCAAAAAGGTAGGATCTCTTGTCATCCTCAATGTGCAGGGTATTGTGGATCGCGGTTATCTGGGAGGAGGTTATGCCGGTGGACCTGCCGCTTTTAAAAACCGGCATGCCGGGGAAAGGCTCCGTGGTTCCGTTTACAGGGCCAAGTCCCATAATTTTGCCGTCCACCAGGCCGGGCTCCATGGGTATGGCCAGCGCGGCGTCCATCAAATTGGGCTCGGGTTTTTTCCCTTGTTTGTATTCCTGGGTGCTGATCCACTTATACGGGCTATAGGACGCCAGCCGGGCGATTATATCCCTGTCCGTGCCTCCGTCGTAGGGTCCGGGCTGCAGTATCGGATCTCCCACGGAGGCCAGGCCGTCCCGGCCGTCGGTTCCGTTGGCCAGAATGTGGTTGTTGCTCAATATGGCCACGCCGCCTGGAAAGCGCCCCCTGACCACCGCGCCCAGGGTCCCCGCGGAGGTTTTATAATGGCCTATGCTTACCCCCGGAGGTGCCGGGCGGAGCTTTGATTTGCGAAGCTCGGCGTTATTTCCGCCGGAGGGGGGGCTGTTTATACCAGGAATCGAGAACCCCTGGAAAACTACCCTGCCGATCTCCACCACGTCGGTGGGGAGGCTGTCCAAAAACCCCGGTATAGCCTGGCTCCTGGCGAGCATGACCCGGGGAACTTTTTTTTCCACCCCCACCACCAGGGACATCCTGCCGGTGTTGAACCGGTTGGTGTGCTTAAACCCCACACCAACCGATATTACCCCCGGAAGGTCCAGTAGCTGGAACCGGTGCTTTTTCAGGGCCGACAAGAATACCTTCATTTTTTATCACCTTGCGCTTTTTAACCATCATATGGCAGTTTTGACCTTAAGGTGATTTCCGGGGTATGATTTTGTTCGTCCGGCCAGGATAATTAATTACCTTTGTAGAAACTATCTTTGTGAAAAACGGACAATAATTTTACCAATCCGTGGTTATTGAGGTTTTACCATAAAAATAATTTTGAGAGGTAAAGAAATGTTCAAGGTGGCAAGCTTTAATACCAACTCCATCAGAAGCAGGCTGGGAATAATACTGCCCTGGCTTGAGCAGGAACGGCCGGATGTGCTTTGTTTGCAGGAAACCAAGGTGGAGGACAGGGATTTTCCCCTGGAACCCATTAACGGGGTGGGTTACCAGGCGGTTTTCAACGGGAGGAAATCTTACAACGGGGTGGCCATTATAAGCAGGCATCCCATGCAGGATGTCGGCAAGGACGGCGTGGAGGCGGCGGAGCCCGGGGAGGCCCGGCTGATAGCCGCCACCATCCTGGGAGTGAGGGTGGTAAATACCTACATACCCCAGGGACAGTCCCCGGACAGTGACAAGTTTACTTACAAATTGAACTGGATACGCGGGCTTAAGGATTACTTTCAGCAGCGCCACAAACAATCCGACTATCTTATATGGACAGGCGATTTCAATGTGGCCCCGGAGCCCATGGACGTGCACAACCCCAAAAGACTGTACGGGCACGTGGGCTATCACCCGGAGGAGCATAAAGCCCTGCAGTATGTCAAGGAGTGGGGATTTGAGGACGTATTCCGCAGGCACCAGAAGGAGGGAGGTAATTTTACCTTCTGGGACTACCGGGTTAAGGACGGGGTTAACAGAAACCTGGGCTGGAGGGTGGACCATATCTGGGCCACACCTCCCCTGGCCGAAAAATCAGTCCGGGCGTGGATAGACAAAGAGCCCAGATTAAAAGACAAGCCTTCCGACCATACCTTTATCGTCGCTGAATTTGAACTGTAAAATAATCTTTAAAGCCGCCCGGTGAAAAAGGGCGGCTTTTACATATATGTAAGGATTAAATCAGGAAGGTGATTTTTATGAATGTTAGCACTGATTGCATCGTAAGTATCTCAGAGGCTAATCAAAATTTTTCTAAGGTTGCGCGCCTCGTTGATGAAAAGAAAAAAGTTATCGTAATGAAAAATAATAAACCTCGATATATTATTATCGATTTTGAAGATTATGAGAGCCAAAAGACAGAAGAACAAATGCTCGACAAAATTGCTGGTGAAATATTGGAAAAGAATTTTAATGCATTTAAGAGGCTGGCTGAATGATTCTCCTGTTTAAAAGTGGCTTGGATAGATTCCAGCAGATGGGAATAGTTCTTGACTTGCCGGGAAAATACCGGCCGGCAAGTCAAGAACCTTTTTATTTGTTATTGCCTATTTCCAAACCAGGGCTTTACCCAGCAGATCGATTAAACCTTTTACTTCCACACCCAGCTCGTGCTCTTCCACCATGGGATTGAGCTGAGCCTTACAAATGGAGCAGGGAGCGCACAATATGCCGTCCCCGCCGGCGCCCACGCCGGTCGCTCTAACCAGTTCAGCCTTCTTGGCGGAAAGCCGGATGCGGCGCCGGTACATTTCAGGGTCGTCGAACAGTATGCCTGAACCTCCGCCGCAGCAAAAAGTCCAGTCCCGGTTAGGGGTCATTTCCCTGAAATCCGCCACACTGGCCTGCATCACCGTGCGCAGGTTTTCTTGCAGGTCGCAGGCCCGGGCGTAATTGCAGGGGTCGTGCAGGGTGACCGGCTTGCTGTTCCTGGCGGGGTCCAGCTTCAGCTGGTTGGTTTTAATGTAATAAGCAACTTCATCGTGTATATGTGTTATTGGCCACACCATGGGGCGGTCGGCCATGGTGGGAATGTACATTTTTGCCGCCCGCCAGCCGTGTCCGCATTCACCCCAGACAATCTTTTTGACACCCAGTTGCTGGGCCGCGTCCAGAAGCCGCATGACGTTATGACGCTGGGTATGCCTCTGGTCAAACAGGAACCCGAAGTTCCCGGCTTCAGTCACCGCGCTGGGAATAGTCCAGTTAGCCCCGATATAGGTGAAGAACATTGCCGCGCCCATCAGGGTGTACGGATTTGAATAGAAGTCCGCCGAGGAAGGAATGTAGAGAATATCGGAATCCGGCTTATCCACCGGAAATTTGGCCTCAACTCCGAATTCGTCCATTATATCTTCTGAAAGGAATTCCAGGGTGTCGATAAGGCCGGGTTTGGGGGTATTCATGTGGTTTCCCACGTTTAACATGGCGGCCCCCGTATTGGCGTGCAGCCTCGGGGTAATGCCCAGCCAGTGCAGAATCTGGCGTCCCACAAAGGTAACCTCGCAGGTGTCGATGCCCAGGGGACAGGAACGGGCGCACCTGCGGCACTCGCTGCACTGGTAGAAGTAGGAATACCATTCTTCAAGCACATCCAGGCTGATATCCTCAGCTCCCACCAGCTTGCCGAACCATTTTCCCTCCGGGGTGAAATACCGCCTGTAAATTTTGCGGATTAATTCCGCCCTGTTGGTGGGGATATTCCTTGGATCTTCCGTACCCAGGTAGGTATGGCAGTTTTCCGCGCAGGCGCCGCACTTCACGCATGATTCCATGGCCATTACAAATGAACGAAACTTTTTGCGCATTTCGTCCAGGTACTGGATGGCCTTTTCGCACTTCTGCCCGTCGGGCACAGGCTCAATGTGAATTTTCCTCATCTCGGCGCCGGAAGCCCGGACAGGCTGCACCATGCCTTTATATTCAGGCATACATTAATCCCCCCTCGGGTTTTATCTAAAAATAACCCGGGGTGAGAGGAAAATCTTGAGGTTTTTTACCATAATAAAATCAAAGCACAGGCACATATAAATAAAATTTTCTGGTCTGCTTGTATTCCTCGGTAAATAATTCAAAGTATTCAATACCGGTATTATTGTTTAATTTAAGCCCGGACACACTGAGACATTTATCCAGATCTTTAAAAACCGTGCCAAATATTAAGCCCATGAATCCCGGGTACCTGAATATGGCGTACTTGGATTCGGGAATACTCCTCTCCACAAACCCGGACCGGTCTCCAAAATGTTCCTCCGCGGCAATACCGAAAAAACTGAATTTGCGTGACGGATTGCTTTCGTCACTGCGGGTAATACTGAACAATCGCCTGGAGGCGCCCTGGTAAATGTACTCCTCCGTAAGATCGAAGACCCTGCCGGTCAGTTCTTCCATTTCCTCCGGGTTCAGTGGATGGTGAATAAGGAGTTCCTTTCCCAAAAGTTTTATTTGTTTGATTTTCCGGCAGTAGTGGTCCACAATAATAGCATTGTTTTTATTTCTGAAGTCCCGTTCAATGATGTACAGCCTTTTTATCAAGGAAACGGGAATATTCTCTTTTTTGTACCGGCTTGGGGTAACCTGAAACATTTTTAAAAAGTCCCGGGTGAACTGTTCATGGGAGTTAAAACCATATTGGAGGGCAATTTCCAACACATTGCGGTCCGCTTTTTTCAAAGCGATGGCTGCTTCGGAAAGCTTTCGCTCCAGAATGTATGATTTCAGGGTCTTATTGGTCACAGCCCGGAAAATGCGATAGAAGTGCGTGGGAGAAATATAATGCCGGGACGCCAGTTCCTCCAGGGACAGCTTCCGGTGTAAATTGGACTCGATATATTGGATGGTTTCATTGACTATTTCAATATAATTCATGAACTCCCTCGCCAGGTAACAAGGCAGGGATTAACTTTTTTCCACAACCTCATAGAATACCTATTAATTACCAAAACAAAGCTGATAATTCCTGCATTGTTAAAAAATAATTGTATTTACAATAAACCCCGGCGCTTTTTTGCCGGGGTTAAGTCTTGTTGTTAAGGTTACTGTTTAGTCAAATTTACGGTAATTTGAAATGGCAGCCCGTTAAAGAGTCGCCGGCAAAATAAGCATATTTATTGATTTCCCATCATGGTTAAGGAACACACCCATAATTGCCCTCTGGTTTACCGCGCGGTTTCCGGGGCGGCGGTGATTACAGGGGCATCAGGTATCTGCACTCTCCGGCCCGGCTGCCATTATATTCAGGCACCCTGTTCACTTCCACCGGAAGGCAGTCCTAACCCGGCGGCCCTGGCAGCCGGAATGTCGATATTGGGAAGTCCCGACGCCGGTTCGGTATAAGGTCTGTTGATAATCCAGCGTTCGGCATGGCCCAGGCGCCTAACCACAGGGCGAAGTCCGATTTGAACAGGCTCCTGAAGAAAATAACTTCGCTGCCGATAACAGCGGCGGCCTGTGTTTTCGTCCCGGGAAACGGCGACAGTGTAATATTGTGGACTATACGGGCTCCGGCCCAGCGGCCCAGCCGGTACAGCATACCCAGGGTAAACACCGTCAAGGCAATATAGGGCATTATCTGCATTATGAAATAGAGCATTGGCCAACCTCCTTTTGACCGGGGCGGATGGCAAACACCTGGTCTTCCGTCATTAAAAATCCTCCTCTTCAGGTTTTAGCTAAAAGATAACCCAGACTGGAGGAAAAATCTTGAGGTTTTTTACCATAATGAATTCAAAGCACGGGAACATGTAAATAAAATTTCCCGGTCTGCATATAATCCTCATCAAATAACTCAAAAAATCTGATACCGGCGTCCTGGTTGAATTTAAGTCCGGATAACCTGAGACATTTGTCCAAATCCTTGAATACCGTGGTAAATACTATGCCCATAAAATCCGGGTACACGAATACAGCATACCTGGACTCTGGAATGGTTCTTTCCTCCAAGTCCGACCGGTCACCGGAATACTCCTCCGGGGCTATGCCAAAGAAACAAAATTTTCGCGCATTATCTCGCCAACAGCCTGTAGGACCCCGTCCTTGAAGGTTGGGGTCCTACAGGTTGTAAAGCTCGAAATTACAAGGTCAGGGGACACACCTCACTTTGGAGCGCGGCTTCAGGGCCGGGGGAATGTCCCCAACGAATTTTCGGAAGGGGAATAATCCCTTCCAGACCCGGGGCTCACTTTTATGCCAGGCCCCGGGCGAACAGGGCGGCTCCCAGGGCGGCGGTGATTACCGGATCTTCGGGTATTTTTAAACCGCAGCCCAGTTGCTTTGCCAGGGACGCGGCAACTCCGCTGTTGCGGGCCACTCCCCCGGTGAATACTATTTCCGGCTCCAGCCCGGTGCGGGACGACATGGAGGCCACCCGGGCCGCCACGGAATTGCACACCCCGGCCAGAATGTCCGCCTTGGGCGCCCCCGCCGAGACGTGGGAAATAACCTCCGATTCCGCAAATACCGTGCAGAATGAGGAGATATCACACTGATTTCCGGCCTGCAGGGAAAGGTCTCCTATTTCCTCCAGGGGCACCTCCAGCGCCCCGGCCATCACTTCCAGGAAGCGCCCGGTGCCCGCTGCGCATTTGTCGTTCATGGCGAAATCAGCCACCTTGCCGCCGGGTAAAAGCCTTATCACTTTGCTGTCCTGTCCCCCGATGTCGATGACCGTTCTGGCTCCGGGAAAAAGGTGGGCGATGCCCCGGGCCTGGCAGGTGATTTCGGACATTTCCCTGTCCGCGGGATAGGTAATCCTGCCGTAACCGGTGGCCACGGTGACTGCCACGTCGGACCCGGCCAGCCCCTTTTCATCCAGTAACCCGGCGGTTAGCCGGCGGGCCACATCCCTGCCGCCGTAGCCGGAGCGGCCGGTGGCCCTGGCCGCGATTTCCCCCGCCTCATTTAACAGCACCACCTTGGTGGTGAGTGAGCCGATATCAACACCCAGGAAATATTTTCCCACGTATATCCCTCCTTATGCCCCCAGGGCTTCAAGATAGGCCTGGACCCTGTTGCGGATGGGCTCCTCGGCATAGGCCCGGGGGTCCGCCATATCCGCCTCCACCACCAGGCCGGGCACTCCGGTTTCCCGCATAACCTTTCTCCTGATGACCTCCTGCACCAGGGAGTATGGTTTGCAGGAGCGGTTGGAGTGCATTACGAAGCCGTCCGCGCTGTAGTCCCTGATGAACTGTATCAGCTGGCGGGCCCGGAAATCCGGGGAGCGGTTTAAAAACACCTCCGTGTAGGTCGCGGCCAGACTTTCCAGGGGGTCCCCGTCCCTGATCTCCATGGCCCAGCCCCCGGTATAAGTATCGGTGACAAAACAGGCTCCCCGTTCCGTAAACATTTTAAAAAAGCCGAAAAGCTTTGGCCAGATCGCTATATTGTCCCATACCAGCCGTATCTTTTCATTTTCCAGGGCGGCCTTGCCCTCCCGGACCCTTTGGCCCACTTCCCGCTTCAGTTTGCGGTAGTAGTCAACCCCCTGTTGAGTGCCCCTTAAAACCACTATGGGGGCCATATGTATAAACAGGTCGGTACCGTTTAGGGGTGAGGGCTTGGCCCTGCAATATTCCCTTATTTCCCTCCACAGGGTGGTAACCTCGTCGCTTAAGCCCATAACCCGCCGCAGTTCCCCTTCATTAAAGCGGCGGCCGGTAATCTTCTCCAGGGACGAGGTCATGTCCTTAAACTGTTCCACCACGTATTCCCTGGCCTGAGGCGTAATTTCTCCCGGCAGGTAGGGAGTGTCCAGCACCAGTAGGGGCACCCGGAAGTGGCGGGCCAGGGCCTCGTACCACTTTAGAACCGTGCCGCAAATGTTGTTGCAGGCCACCAGTAAATCCGGCCTGGGCAGGCCCTTCATGGGGGCGATATCCGTTCTGGTCAGCGAGCCTATGCTGGAGGTGGCGTAGGTGCATAGATCCTGGGAATACCCCAAAGCCTCGGCTGCCTGGCAGAGTTCAGCCGTGACCTTGCCGGTGCTGCAGATGGCTCCGTACTGTTCCGGGTATACCGGGTGAATTTTAAAGGCTCTCAGCAATTCCACCGGCGCGCCGCTGGTGACCCAGGCCAGGGGCCGTCCCAGCGGCCTGCCCCAATAGCGGTGAAAACGGGTGAGGGTATAATACCTGGTGATGGTTCTCTTCAAATCCCTGGTGCTGTCCAGCGGACGGTAACTACGCTTTTGGGACATTGATTAATCCTCCTTGTAAATATGCTGGCTGTTAAAAATAACATATATTTTTTATTGCCGGGGTTAGCCCAGGCTTTCAATAAAGGCCTGCAGTCTGGTCCTCTCCGGTCCCCCGGCGTCCGCTCCCTCCAGTTCCAGCACCAGTGTCCGGATACCCAGGGAGGAAAGGCCGGCTGCAAGGGGTACCGCGTCCCAGGCGTGGGGGTCGCAATACTTCCGGATAACCACCACCGCGCCCCTGGCCTTTCTTTCCCGGGCCAGCCCGCCCAGATAACCGGCGCGCTCCTCAAGTTCCCTGTGGCGGCAGGGGCAGGGGGGCATTTCCGTATAGCGACGGACTATCGTATCCAGCGGAGCTTCCGGGTCCATTTCCACGGGGCCCGCGTAATGGCGGTAGCCGGTGCAGGTGTCGTCCGCCACCACGCGCCCTCCCAGTTCTTCAATCATCCGGAAAAGGCTGTCGTTTTCCAGCACCGCGCCGCTGACCAGCAGCCCCTGCCTGTCCCCGGGGTCTTTGGCCATTTGGTTTAAAGCCGGAAGGGCCGCTTTTAAAGTTTCAATATAGTCTTCCTTCGGCATTATCTGCCCGGCCCTCAGTATGGACGAAACCAACTGCGAGGGGAGCTGGGGGCGCAGCCGGTCCACTTCCGCGGCCAGCAGGCGGGCCTGTCCGCACAGGTTTACCGCCTTGCGCAGATCGTCGACTCCGGGGCTTTTCCCCGATATTTCTCCCAGCCTGTTTAAACAGCCGGTCATTTCTTTTTTATAGTAGCTGAAAGCCGCCTGTCCTTTCAGCATGACAGGCGGCACCAGGGTTACGGTTTTGTCCCGGCCCTGTAGTTCTTCCCAGATGCCCCCAAGGCACTGCATGGTATCGCAGGTATGGGCAAAACCCACACCCGCAAGGTCCCGGAGCGATCCCCCGGTGGCGGCGGACAGTACACCCCGGGCCAGGGAGCAGCAGTAAGCGGGCAGTTCGGCCGGGGTGGCGTTGCCGGGGCCCGGCAGCAGCCTCAGCGGTTCAAGTCCGGCGGCCAGCACCGCTTCCTCCGGCCAGTAACTGCAAAAATAGCCGAAAAACTTTTTGCCGGGATACCGCTCCGCCCGCCTGGCGCCCCTTAAGGAGGACTCCTCCAGCAGCAGTTCCAGTTGCTCATTTCCAGTGGGATTGATTATGTCAGTCATATCAAAACCTCCATATTAGTCTGATTGGCCGGAGTGTTGTTCCCTCAAGGCCCGTTTAAGTATTTTGCCTATGGCTGTTTTGGGCAGTTCCCCGCAGATTTCCACCCGGCGGGGAACCTTATAGGGCAGCAGGTGCTGTTTGCAGAAGGCGATAATTTCCTCCTCGCCGGCTTCGCAGCCGTCCTTTAAGGTTACAAAGGCCTTTACCATTTCTCCCCGGTAGCCGTCCGGGATTCCGATCACGCTGGTTTCCCTGATCCCGGGATGCTGGTAAAGCACGTCCTCCACCTCCCGGGGATAAACGTTAAAACCGCCGGTAATAATAAGATCCTTTTTGCGGTCCACTATGTAAAAATAGCCTTCTTCATCCATGTAACCCAGATCCCCGGTGAAAAGCCACTCCTTTTTTATGACGGCGGCTGTTTCCTCCGGGCGGTTGTAATATCCCAGCATCATATCCGGGCACTGTATTGCCAGTTCTCCCACCTCTCCCGGCGGGAGGTCCCTTTCTCCGGTTTCCAGGTCCCTGATGCGTATCACGGTGTCCGGGAAGGGAATGCCGATACTGCCGGTTTTATTTATACCTTTGTAGGGGTTGCAGCATATGGCGGTCACGGCTTCGGTGAGTCCGTAACCCTCCATCAGTTTGCTGCCGGTCAGCTTTTCAAAATGCTGTTTTATCTCCGGCGCCAGCGGGGCCGCCCCCACAAAACAGCCCCGGAGGGATGACAGGTTGTAGTTTTTAAGGCGGGGGTGGTTGATCATGGCTATGTACATGGTGGGAACGCCGGCAAATATGGTGGGCCGGTGCCTGTGAATGTTTTTCAATATTTCCTCCGGGTCGAAACGGGGCACCAGTATGCTGGCGGCCCCGGCGATTACCGAGGCATTCATGCATACACTCATACCGAAGCCGTGAAATATGGGCAGAACGGTAAGCAGCCGGTCTTCAGGGGAAACCCCGACCCATTTTCCGCACTGGAGGGCGTTGGCCACCAGCGCCCGGTGGGTCAGCATCACGCCTTTGGGCTTTCCCGTGGTCCCACCGGTATATATCAGCACCGCCGGGTCCTTTCCCTTATCCACCCGGGGAACCGGCAGGGGCTCCCCGGGTGTGTTCAGCAGAGCCGCTAATTTTTTGGTTCCGGCCAGGCGTTTCCTGGCTTCCGGGTCGATCTTCCGGCGCAGGGGGTATAGCATATTCAAAGGAAAGGGGAGAAAATCCCCGATAGAAGTATAGTAGGTGTTTTCCAGCAAATTATTTTCACCCGCTTCCCGGCACCTGTCCCGGACGGATTCCACCCGTCCGGCCAGCAGGTCCAGGCATATGGCGGCCTTGACGTTGCCATCCCTGACTATATGCAAAAGCTCGGATTCGGTGCTCAGCGGGTTTACCGGAACCACGGTGGCTCCGGCCCGGAGGACGGCATAATAGCTGATTACGTACTGCGGACAGTTGGGCAGGATCAGTGCAACCCTGTGGCCGGGTTTTATCCCGCTTTTTATTAAAGCGGTAGCCACGTTTTCCGTGTGGCGGGCCAGTTGCCCATAGGTTGTTTTTTTTCCGAAAAAGACCAGGGCAACTCCTTCCCCATTGTTTTTGACCGTGTTTTGAAAAAGCTCGCATACCGTGGCATCCGGGTATTCAAGGGTGGGCGGAACCCCCGGGTCATAATGGTCAAGCCAGGGCAGCTTTTTTTCCGGGGCTATTGAACTTGCCATAAAAAGAACCTCCTCACCATGAAAATATTTTATTTTCAAAAATTTTAGAAAACTTGGAATACAAAATGAATAGTCCTATTATCAGTTGTATTAACCGCGGGTGACTGTTGAATTCTGGCCAGGGCTGCCGCCGGGCAGAATGCTGAAACCTCCTTTCAGATGTCTCTCCATTTCCCTGCAGGCGGTTTCCCCGTCCCCCGCCATTATGGCCGCGGCTATGCTGCGGTGACCGGCGGCGCACTTTTGCCTTCGCTCGGGATAAATGTGCAGCGCCCCGGCATATTTTTTCATTATTATCCACATGGTGGAGACCACGGAAAAGAGAACGGGGCTTTTACCCATTTGCCCCACCAGCAGGTGAAACTCCTGGTCCACATCCGTAAATCCCACCGCATCGTCCAGCCGGCTCTCCATTTTGGCCATCAGTTGTTTCAGCTTTTCCAGTTCACCCGGGACAGCCCTGCGGGCGGCCAGTTTAGCCAGGTTTGACTCTGTTATTACAACAGCCTCGCAGGCACCCTGCAATGAATCCCGATCCAGTCCGTCCTCGGCCAGAAAACGGAATACCACCGCCTCCAGGCTGGAATCCCTGGCGGGGTCCCGGACAAATACCCCCTCACCGGCCCTCTTTTCCACCACCCGCATAAACTCCAGCACCCTTAACGCCTCTCTCAGGGAGCCCCGGTTCACGCCAAGCTGAATTGCCAGTTCCCGTTCGCCGGGCAGCTGCTGTCCGGGGCAAAATTGTCCCTGGCTGATTTTTTTCATTACCTGGCCGGCTATTTCCTCATAAAGGTTTTTCTTTTTAACTGTTTCAAACATCTATTTAATCTCCCTGTAGGTATATTGGTTGGTTGGTTGACTGGTTCGACCGGTATGTCTGGATATTATCACAGGCTTCTTTAGCTGTCAAAATATTTTCAGCCCTGAGGCAGCCCTTCTTTGATTTCATAAATATGTTGTCCAGGGCATAGAATTAAGGGAAAAACAGGAAGGGGGGCATTTTGTTGTACCGGCTTCGCTATTACATGTACCGGAACCGCTATGTTCTGCGCCGTATGTATAACTGGCTTGTCTGCGGATTGATTTTTTTTGCCCTCCTGCTGGTTCTGTCCTTCCAGCCTGTTCGCCAGGGCTTCTGCGATTTTGTGGGGATAGTGACAGAAACCGGGGCCGACCTGGCTTTCCGCTGCAGCGAGAGGGACCCCCGGGGGCTTTTGAGGGCTGCCATTCCGTCCCTGGCCTGGTCCGGCAGCACGGAGGACATACCGGAACTGGTCACGCCGGGCTCCATCCTTTCAGCCTTGCTGGCCCCTTTCAGGGTAAAGGCAGGCTCCCCCCTGGAACTTGTGCAGCGGGAAATAGCAATGTTAGAGGACTATAATCCGGAGATTCCCGCGGTGAAGGTTGAACCGCCGCCGGAAATAAAGGAGGATTCGTCTTCCCGGCCGCCGTTGTCCGACCAGGCGTTAATCGGGATTTACCATACCCATACCGGTGAAACCTACAACCTCACCGACGGCACCGACAGGGTAACCGGCAGGGGCGGGGTCGTTGACGTGGGTGAGGCCTTGAAAAAGGAGCTTGAGGAAAAATATGGCATAAAGGTGGCGCATTCCACCACGGTTAATGACGTCAACTACAATGCCGCCTACGCGGAATCGGAAAAGGACGCCCGTACCCTGCTGGCCGAAAATCCCGGTATACAAATACTGCTGGATATACACCGGGACGCCGGAAAAAGCCGCCAGAACAGCCTGGTAAAAATAAACGGGCAGGATTGCGGGATCATTATGCTGGTGGTGGGCTCCGGGGCAAGGGCGCCTTTTCCCACCTGGAAACAGAACTATAATTTTGCCATGGAACTGGCGGGGATGATGGATAAAAAATATCCGGGGCTTTGCTGCGGCGTAAGGGTTAAGGAGGGGCGTTACAACCAGTTCCTGCACCCCCGGGCGGTGCTGCTGGAGGTGGGCAGCACCAGCAACTCCACCGGGGAAGCCGTTAACAGCATTCGCCTGCTGGCCGGGCTGCTGGCTGAAAAATCAAAGGAAATAGCGCCGGATGCGCAAAAAAATTCCGCCGGCCAGGAACCGGAGGCGGAATATGAGCCCGATTAATCATCGGCCTTGTAGGGGTTTATTGATACCAGACCTTCAATAAACCTGAAATGCCGGGTGTTCAGAGTAAATAAAACCGCTTCATTCAGTATGGCAGTGGACGCGATTATTGCGTCCATGGGATCAAGCCCGTGAGATGCACGGTATGTGGACAGTAATTTTCCGGATGCGGCGGCTATCCGCCCGTCCACGGGGATATGTTCGAAAATTTCAAGAAGACTTTTTATGGTGGCAATTCTTTTCTGGTTTAGTCTTGGCGCCGCAAAAAGTTCCATGACGGTTATTGTTGAAATAAGTCCGTCAAAATTACCGTTTTCAATTTCCTTTAGTTGTTTTGTTGCCTGTGGCGCGTTCCGAAGGTGGTCAATAATAATGTTGGTATCAATCACGACCTTCAAGGTTATCCAACCTCCTGCCGGAATCCTTGCGCAAACTCTCAACGTAGTTCATTCCATCAATGTCTAAATCGGATAGTATACCTGCCGATTGATCTACAATTCCTTTCTTAACTCTGTCTCTTTTACCTGTTTTAAAAACCAGCTTTCCGTCTTCTTCTATATTGCCTAGAAGAATATCTCCCTCTTTAATATTTAATTTTTTTCTGGCGTTAACCGGTATTACCACCTGTCCCCTGGATGATACAACAACAGTAAAGTTCATAATCTTACCTCGCTTATAAATCTTATATTACTTATTATTTTTATTCTAAAATTTGTGCCATTTAATGTCAATAAGGTTTTTTTGCTTAATTCCGCCGTGCGTCAACAGGGGATAACAAATGCAGAGTGTTAAAAAGGTATAAAATTAGCTTCCGGGGATAATATTGGTAATAGTTACGGAGGTAAATGAATTTGTCCGCTACTAAATTGAGCTTTCCGGTTATTCTGGGCTTTTTTCTGGGCTTTGTGCTTTTTGGGGTGCAGGTGTCCCTGGACGGCGTGAACAACGCGGTGGCGCCTGAAAACCCGTACAAATTGTGTTCTGTCCGGTCCGTGGGAGCGGGGGAATTGGACGTTGTGCTGCTGGGAAGGCCGGTTCGTTTAACCCTGCCGGTGCCGGGAAGCAAGGAATGCCTCCGGTATATGGAGGAGGGTATAAAGAAATTGAGTTCCCTGTCGGAGGACCTCAGGGCGAAAGGAGACAGGCTTTGGCGCACGGCGGAGGAGTATTGCCGCCGGAAAATTATATTTGACGGCAGTTGATTTAGGGATAAAGCGTGCCAATCCTGTTAAAGCAGGATTAATTTTTTTGCCCCCTGATTCAAGCTGTTGATAATAGAAATCAATTAATGTTATAATATCTCGTTAGTGAAAAACGGCTTATTTAGGAGGCTGGAGGCTGTTTTGGTTAACAGGCAGGAGCATATACGCAACTTTTGCATAATCGCCCACATAGACCACGGCAAGTCCACCCTGGCGGACAGAATACTGGAATACACCGGCGCTTTAAGCCAGCGGGAAATGACCGACCAGGTGCTTGACAAAATGGACCTGGAGCGGGAACGGGGCATTACCATAAAAATGCAGGCCGTGAGATTGAATTACAGGGCCAGGGACGGCAAGGAATACCAGTTGAACCTTATTGACACCCCGGGGCACGTGGATTTCACCTACGAGGTTTCCCGCAGCCTGGCTGCCTGCGAGGGGGCCCTGCTGGTGGTGGATGCGGCTCAGGGTATAGAGGCCCAAACCCTGGCCAATGTTTATATGGCCATTGAGAACAATCTGGAAATAATCCCGGTGATAAACAAGATAGATCTCCCCAGTGCGGAACCCGAGAGGGTCAAAAAGGAAATAGAGGATGTTATCGGGCTTGACGCCTCCGAAGCCGTGCTGGTTTCAGCCAAAATGGGCACCGGGGTTGAAGAGGTGCTGGAGGAGATAGTCAAAAAAATTCCACCCCCTTCCGGGGACCGGGAGGCCCCCCTGCAGGCCCTTATATTTGATTCCCATTACGACTCCTACAAGGGGGTCATAGCTTATGTGCGGGTAATTCACGGCAGCCTGGAAAAAGGCACCCGCATAAGGATGATGGCCACGGAGAGGGAATTTGAACTGAACGAGGTGGGGGTTTTCCGTCCCTCCATGGCCACGGTGGAAGGCCTGAAGGTCGGCGAGGTGGGCTTCCTGGCGGCCAGTATTAAAAATGTGAAGGACTGCCGGGTGGGTGACACCGTAACTGACGCCGACAATCCCGCCCCCCGGCCCCTGCCGGGCTACCGCAAGGTGACCCCGATGGTTTACTGCGGCCTTTATCCCATAGACAACGTTCAGTATGATGATTTAAGGGATGCCCTGGAAAAACTGAAGCTTAACGACGCCTCCCTGGTGTTCGAGCCGGAAACCTCCGAGGCCCTGGGGTTCGGATTTCGCTGCGGCTTCCTGGGGCTGCTGCACATGGAGATTATCCAGGAAAGGCTGGAAAGGGAGTACAGGCTGGATCTTATTACCACCGCTCCCAGCGTGGTGTACCGTATAACCACCACCGCCAGGGAAACCCTGGAGATTGACAACCCCACCAAAATGCCTCCCCAGGGTAAAATAGAAATTATGGAGGAGCCCTTTGTCAAAGCCACCATTATGGTGCCGAAGGATTACGTGGGGACTGTTATGGACCTTTCCCAGGAGCGCCGGGGAATATTTAAAAATATGGAGTACATGGGGGAAAACAGGGTTATGCTGACCTATGATCTCCCCTTAAGTGAAATTATATTCGACTTTTTCGACCAGCTAAAGTCGCGCACCAAGGGGTACGCCTCCCTGGACTATGAGCTGATAGGCTACCGGGAGAGCAAGCTGGTGAAGCTTGACATTATGATTAACGGTGATCCCCTGGACGCGCTGACCTGCATAGTTCACCAGGAGAAAGCCTATTACCGGGGCCGCCAGCTGGTGGAGAAACTGAGAAGCCTGATACCCCGCCAGCTGTTCGATGTGCCGGTTCAGGCAGCCATCGGCAACAAAATTATTTCCCGGGAAACCATCAAAGCCCGGCGCAAGGATGTTCTGGCCAAATGTTACGGCGGTGATATCACCAGGAAGCGCAAGCTTTTAGAAAAGCAAAAAGAGGGGAAAAAGCGCATGAAACAGGTTGGCAGCGTGGAAATTCCCCAGGAGGCCTTCATGGCGGTACTTAGCATCGACGACAATAAATAGGGAGCTTGGGTCATTCCACCCGGATATTTAACATTAAATAAGGGATAGGGGTATTTCCATGAGCTGTTACCTGCGTCATCTCGGCCCTGTACTGGACCGGGCCGGGATTGAGCTGAAAGACAAAAAAATCCGGAAGTCGGTGGATCTTTCAATCAGGGAAATAGTGGGGGTTAAGGAAGGGCATTGCCCCGAGGTTTGGAAAGCGGTCAAGGAGTGGCTTAAGGATCCCGCCCTGGAGCAGAAGCTTATTACGGAACTTGCTGGCAGGAAACCTTAGACCGTCCTTTCAGGCCCGGCGTGCATGTTTAATTTTCATAACCAATTGTGTTAGGGTTAAAAACTATTAATAATTGATTTAATTGCGCATTAAGGCAGCCTGACTAAAAAAGGCTCCTTTTTTTATAGGAGGTGAAAACATGCCGGTGGGTTTGTATGTGCATGTCCCGTTTTGCCTGAAAAAGTGCGATTACTGCGATTTTGTCTCTTTTACAGCTCACAGGGATGGAATAAATCAGTACCTTTCTTCCCTGGCCGGGGAAATCTCCCTCTATTCCGATACTCTGTCCGGAGAGGAAAAACAGGTTGCTACCTTATATATAGGAGGCGGAACGCCAACTTGTCTTGAAACCGCCGGACTTGCAAATATAATTGAGACTATAGCGCTGCATTTTGACCTGTCCGCCTGCGGGGAAATAACCGTGGAGGCCAATCCCGGCACCGTCGGTTTGGAAAAATTAAGGACCCTGCGCCGCCTGGGGGTCAACCGGATAAGTATCGGGGTGCAGTCATGCAGCGACAAACACTTGAGAAACCTGGGCAGGGTGCATAATTTCCGGGAGGCCGTGGAGGCGGTCACTGCAGCGGGTGAGGCCGGTTTTGAAAATATAGGCGTGGATTTGATTTACGGATTGCCGGGGCAAACCGCCGGGGAGTGGAGGGAGTGCCTGGAAACAGTGTCCTGTTTGGGGCTCAGGCATATTTCCGCTTATAGTTTGCAGATTGAACAGGGCACCCCCATAGCAGGGCGGATAGCCGCTGGTGAATTAAATCCCTGCGATGAGGACGTGGAGGCCGGGATGTTTTCAGATACCATTAAAGTATTAAAGGATAAAGGTTACCGCCACTACGAAATATCCAATTTCGCCCTGCCCGGCAGGGAGTGCCTGCATAACCAAATCTACTGGAGGAATCAACCCTATCTGGGCCTGGGACCGGCCGCGCACTCCTATTTCAGGGGGGCCAGATATGCCAACCCCTCAGCCTTGGAGGAATACAATTCCGCTATCGCCGCCGGGAGACCGGCTTTTATCGACGCGCAAACAGTTTCCCCGGAGACGGAAATGTCCGAAACAGTCTTTCTGGGGCTGAGGCTGATTGAAGGGCTGGACCTGAAGGGTTTTTCACAGCGTTTCGGCAAAAAAATAGAGGATGTTTACGGTGGGCGGATCCGGGGGCTGGTAAGGGACGGGCTTTTGGAATACGCCGGGGGCTTTTTGCGGCTGACTGAAAGGGGTATGGAACTGGGAAACAGGGTTTTTTCCGAATTTGTTTAACGAGTAAAGGGTTAAGCCGCCCAACCGGACGGCTGCCACGTGCAACGCTCAATACTCCGGGGGCGGCTTCCTGCCGGAAAAGGTTCTGTCTTGCAATAGTTAGGATACTGCCCTGACTTTGAAATAGTCCAGCAAGCACTTCAAACACAGCTTAATACCGTCTTCCACCGTGCCCGCGGCATCCTGACCGCTGATGTGCTTCCCGCACTTATTGCATTTGTCGCCCACGCCAATCCCTCCCTGGGTGTTTTTATATATATTTTAATAAGAGAGAACACAGTTATATATTAATTTCCGGCATAATGAACAATAATGGGGGTAGGCTGAGAGCCTGGCACCTGTATGCAATAAACAATCCACCGGCTTTTATATATCCCCGTTCAGCAACAAAAATAAGGCTATTGTGTCCCATATCCTGTATACATTTTACAGGGGATTGTCGGCCCGGCTGTCCACCGGGGATAAACTGCCATTATATACCTCCAGTGATGAAAAATAATCCTCTCCAAAGCCGGGACAACAATATTTCCGCTTTTAAAAGGAACAGAATAAGGAAATGCTTTTTATATATGTTTTTTAAGGACCGGCAGGCCTGTTGTCCGATCTTCCTTCACATCTTGACAAATATTACTGCCGGTGATATTTTTTAACGTAGAGGGTTGGCACTCGACGGCATAGAGTGCTAACAAAGGGGTGAGTCCTTATATGAAAATGGATGCCCGCAAACAACAGGTTTTATTGGCACTGATAACAGACTTTATTGCCACCGCGGAGCCGGTGGGTTCCAGGACCATAGCCCGTAAATATACGCTTGGGGTGAGCCCTGCCACTATTCGTAACGAAATGGCTGATTTGGAGGAAATGGGTTTCATCGAACAGCCTCACACATCCGCCGGAAGGGTACCCTCTCATAAAGGGTACCGTTATTATGTGGACTTTTTAATGAAGAAGCATGATCTTTCCAGGCAGGAAGAGGAATTGATCAGCCAGGGCTATAAGGAAAAGGTCAGGGATGTGGGCCATGTGATCCATCTTACCGGAGGCCTTTTATCCCAGATAACCAGCTATGCCGCCGTGGTGGTCACCCCGAAGCCCATAGCGGGTTCACTTAAACATGTGCAGATGATACTTATGAATCCCGGCAGGGCCATGGTGGTGGTGGTAATGAACACCGGGGCTGTGCACCACCGGATCATTGAAGTTGCCGAGGGTATAACCCAGACGGACCTGGATACCATTTCCCAGGTTTTTAACGCCAAGCTTCAGGGGCAAAACATGGACACCATCAAGCTAACCCTGATCAAGGAGATATATTTTGAACTGTCCAAACATAGAAACATACTGGATCTGGCAATGTTCCTGATAAACGACAGCCTCACCCTGGAGGGGGAGGAAAAGATATATCTGGGAGGAGTATTCAATATACTCAACCAGCCTGAGTTTAACAACGTGGATAAGGTAAAAACCCTGTTAAGCCTGCTGGAGCAGGAGGATTTGCTCTGCAGCCTGCTGGAAAGGAATACCGAGCCCGAAGGAGTGACCGTACTTATCGGCGATGAGATAAAAAGGGATGAAATGAAGGAGTGCAGTATTGTTACCGCCAGCTATAATTTTAACGGCATACCCCTGGGAAGCATAGGCGTTTTAGGCCCCACCAGAATGGACTACGCCCGGGTGGTAAGCGTTGTGGAGTGCATGACCAGAAATCTCAACGAAGCGCTGGAAAAGCTTTCCCGGGGCTGGAAGTAACATTGGAAGTAATTTTAAGGGGGATACCATCCGTTGAGCTTAAAACAACAGGCAAGTACCGGAGCCGAAGTCGATGAGAGAATGGCTGCGCTGGTGACCAACGCCAACGCCATCAGGGCCATATCCTCCGCGGTGGAGGGCACCCTTGGCCCCAAAGGGCTGGATACCATGCTGGTGGACCAGTTCGGGGAAGTGGTAATCACCAATGACGGAGTTACCATTTTGACCATGATGGAGGCAAATCATCCCGCCGCCAGGATGTTGATAAATATAGCCAAGGCCCAGCAGGAGGAAATTGGTGACGGTACCACCACGGCCAC
Source organism: Desulfocucumis palustris (assembly GCF_002933875.1). GTDB lineage: Bacteria > Bacillota > Desulfotomaculia > Desulfotomaculales > Desulfocucumaceae > Desulfocucumis > Desulfocucumis palustris. The sequence goes on from NZ_BFAV01000073.1 coordinate 131,142, forward strand.
GGTGATGGCCGGGGCGCTGGTGGGCACAGGTGTGGACCAGGTGGCCCGGGGGGTCCCGGTGGCCCGGGTTATCGAGGGTTTAAGGGCGGGGATCAAAAGGGGCCTGCAGGCTGTTGAGGAGCATTCCAGGCCGGTGGCGGGTATGGACGACCAGCTCTTAAGAAAGGTGGCCCTGGTGGCCGGACGGGAGCACGAGGATATTGCGGACCTGGTGGTGCGGGCGGCAGCCCTTATAGGCGGGGAAAAGCTCAACGACCGCACCTTTAAGCTGTCGGATACGGTGACTGCCGAGGAGGGCGCGGATAACCAGGTTTTCATGGGGGTAATAATTAATAAGGAGAAAATGAACCGCCATATGCCCGGAGAACTTGAGCAGCCGGCGGTATTGATAATAGATGACGCCCTTGAGCCGGAGGAAATTGAAGAGGAGGCCCTGGCTACGGAAGCGGGCTTTGCCAGGTATCTGGAACTGCAGGCCGGGCATAAAGAAGGAATTCAGAAAATCATCGATCTGGGCGTGGGATTGGTGCTGGCTGACAGGGGGGTCGACGACACCGCGGAGGAAATGCTTACCGACGCCGGAATAGTGGTGGTTCAGAGGGTGGCCTCCAGGGAACTGCGCAAGGCTGCCGAGCATACCGGGGCCAGGATGATTAAGCGCACGGGACTGAAGAAGGATGCCGGGTCGCTGAGGCAATGTCTGGGTAAAGCAGCCAGGGCGTATAACGACGAGAAACTTGAACAGGTCTGGGTGCTGGGAGGAACCGGCAAGCCAATGGCCACCGTGCTGGTGGGGGCCGCCACCGCGGAGGTGGTGGGCGAGCGCGAGCGTATAGCCAGGGATGCCGCCTCGGCGGTTCAGGCAGCCGTCAAGGGCGGTGTGGTTCCCGGCGGGGGAGCCGTGGAACTGGCCGCGGTCCGGGATGTTGAGAGAATAAGGGCGGGCATGAAGGGAATGGCCGCCTACGGCGTGGACTGTGTTATTGAGGCACTTAAAAGGCCGATGGCCCAGATAGTGGCCAACGCCGGCTTCAATCCCCTGGAAAAGTTGGGTGACGTGCTGGCCGCCCAGGTGGAGGAAGGCAAGCCTTCCCTGGCCGTGGACTGCGACACCGGAGAGGTTTGTGATATGTATGAACTGGGAGTGGTTGATCCCACCCTGGTAAAAACCCATGCCTTAAAGGCCGCGGGTGAAATAGCCGAGGCCATTTTGAGAATTGACACCATAATAAAAAAGCGCGAGGAGAAAAAAGAAAACCTAAAAGAGTTATAGCCGGGCGAAGGCTCTAGGAGCGCCCTCCGGGGCAACCTTTTAACCATAAGGGGTGATTATTTCATGGCTGTTGATGAGAAATTCCAGGTAAACCATAATAAGCCGGAAGCGGATGAGAGCGTGGCTGAACAGGCGGAAAGCGAAGTTTTGGCAAATGACGGGGAAAACACCTGTGCCGGCCCGGGAGAGCATACGGCCTCCGGGCCTGAAGAAATGCCGGGGGAAGAGAGCCCGAGGGAGCTTGCAGAAAAGGAAAAGGCCAGGGCGGAGGAATATTACGACCGCCTGGTAAGGCTCCAGGCCGATTTTGAAAATTTCCGGCGCAGGACCCAAAAGGAAAAGGAAGACTTCTACAAATACGCGTCCGAGCAGTTGATAGTGGCGCTTTTGCCTGTTCTGGACAATTTTCAGAGGGCACTGGAGGTTAAGGACGATGACCCCCGCAAGGTTGTGGAGGGTGTGGAGATGATTTACAGGCAGATTGAGGATGTGCTGCGGAAGGAAGGTCTGGAGAGAATTGCGGCCCGGGGCGAGCAGTTCGATCCCGCCAGGCATGAGGCGGTAATGCAGGAACCTGCCGGTGAGAACCCGGACAATACCGTTACCCAGGAATTCAGGTGCGGTTATTGCCTGAAAGGCAAGGTGATCCGTCCGGCCATGGTCAAGGTGGCAAAAGTTTGAATTGGGTTAATATATTTAAAGATGGAATAATTTAGGGGGTATAGTGAAATGAGTAAGGTTATTGGTATAGACCTGGGCACCACGAATTCCTGCGTGGCGGTTATGGAAGGCGGCGAGGCGGTGGTCATTCCCAACGCCGAGGGAGGCAGGACCACTCCTTCGGTGGTCGGCTTTTCCAAAACCGGGGAGCGGCTGGTGGGCCAGGTGGCCAAAAGGCAGGCCGTCAGCAACCCCGACCGGACCATAAGCTCCATCAAAAGGCACATGGGCTCGTCCTACAAGGTAAATATCGACGGCAAGGAATACACTCCCCAGGAAATTTCCGCCATGATACTGCAAAAACTCAAGGCCGATGCCGAGGCATATATCGGCGGGAATGTAACCCAGGCTGTGATCACTGTTCCGGCCTATTTTACCGACGCCCAGCGTCAGGCCACCAAGGACGCGGGCAAAATAGCCGGGCTGGAAGTTTTGAGGATTATCAACGAGCCAACCGCTGCCGCCCTGGCCTACGGGCTGGATAAGGAGGTGGACCAGACCATACTGGTATTTGACCTGGGTGGCGGCACCTTCGACGTTTCAATACTGGAACTGGGTGAAGGGGTATTCGAGGTCAAGGCCACCAGCGGAAACAACCGGCTGGGTGGTGACGACTTCGACCAGCGCGTCATAGAATGGATGGTGGCGGAGTTTAAAAAGGACGCGGGTATTGACCTGAGCAATGACCGCATGGCCATGCAGCGCCTGAAAGAGGCGGCGGAAAAGGCCAAAATCGAGTTAAGCGGCGTTGCCACCACCAATATAAATCTTCCCTTTGTTACCGCGGACGCATCGGGTCCCAAACACCTGGACCTAAACTTAAGCAGGGCAAAGTTTGACGAACTTACCGCCGACCTGGTGGAAAAAACCATGGGACCCACCCGTCAGGCCATGGCCGATTCCGGGCTGGAACCAAAGGACATTCACAAGGTATTGATGGTGGGAGGCTCCACCAGGATTCCCGCGGTGCAGGAAGCCATCAGGAAGTACCTGAACAAGGAGCCCCACAAAGGGATCAATCCGGATGAGTGCGTGGCCCTGGGAGCCGCCATACAGGCCGGGGTGCTGGCAGGGGAAGTAAAGGACGTACTGCTGCTGGACGTTACTCCTCTTTCCCTGGGGATTGAGACCCTGGGCGGAGTGGCCACCAGGCTCATTGAGCGCAACACCACCATCCCAACCTCCAAGAGCCAGATATTCTCCACCGCCGCCGACGGGCAGACCAGCGTGGAAATTCATGTGCTGCAGGGTGAGCGTCAAATGGCCGGGGACAATAAGACCCTGGGCAGGTTTCACCTGTCGGGCATACCGCCGGCCCCCAGGGGGGTGCCCCAGATCGAGGTTAAATTCGATATCGACGTCAACGGCATAGCGAATGTATCCGCCAAGGATTTGGGCACCGGTAATGAGCAGAAGATAACCATCACCGGCGGCACGGGCCTGAACGATCAAGAAATTGAAAGGATGGTCAAGGACGCCGAGGCCAACTCCGAGGCGGACCGTAAGCGCAAAGAGGAAGTGGAGTTGCGCAACCAGGCCGACAGTTTGATTTATCAGGCTGAAAAAACCATTAAAGACCTGGGGGATAAAGCCGACAAGGCCCAGGCGGACAATGTCAACAAGGCAGTGGAAGAGCTTAAAGAGGCTTTAAAAGGCAACGATACCGAGGTAATAAAACAGAAGGTGGAAAACCTCTCCAAGCCGCTGTACGAAATGAGCGCGGCCATGTACCAGCAGGGCCAGCAGGACCAGGGCCCCGGTTGCGGCGCCGGCGGGTGCGGAGCGGGAGACCCGGGCGGACAGAAAGACAAGGACAATGTGGTTGACGCAGATTTTGAAGTAAAATAAACTGAGGGGGTCAGGCTTGCGTTATTGCATTATTGTGTTTTTGGGAAATGCATAATATGCAATAATGCAATAACGCAAGCCTGACCCCGCTTATGGGCATTTACTGCGCCAATTGATTGTGGTATTCTGATATACGGAGGGTCGTACCTAACGACCCTCCACGTGATGTAAAAGGTTAGGGGATATTGACACACCTTTTCGGGGTGCCGGGAATCCTTCATCCAAGCCATTAAGGCGAAGGAATATCCCCAATTTATATAAAGGTGGTGCCTTGAGCGTGTCCAAGCGCGACTACTATGAGGTTTTGGGGGTTTCCAGGGAGGCTTCGGCCGACGAAATAAAAAAGGCGTATCGTAAACTGGCGCGCCAGTACCATCCCGATGCCAATCCCGGGGATAGCAACGCCGAAGAGCATTTTAAAGAAGTGGCGGAAGCCTACGAGGTGTTAAGCGATCCTGAAAAGAGGGAAAATTACAACCGCTTCGGTCATGCCGGCGCCAACGGCCAGGGTTTTGGCGGCTTTGGGGGATTTAATGCCGACTTTGGCGGTTTTGGCGATATTTTCGACATGTTTTTTGGCGGGGGCGGCCGTCAGCGCCGGGGTCCTGAAAAGGGCGCCGACCTGCGGGTTGATGTGGAGATATCCTTTAAAGAGTCCGCCTTCGGGGTGGAAAAGGATATCAAAGTACCCAGAAGTGAGGAGTGCGGCACCTGCGGAGGCACCGGGGCGGCCCCCGGCACCAGCGCCAAGAGCTGTACCGCCTGCAACGGAACGGGGCAGCTACAGTTTGCCCAAAGTACGCCCTTCGGCCGTATCATACAGAATAAAACCTGCGACCGCTGCCGCGGCGCCGGCAAAATAATAGAAAAGCCCTGCGCCACCTGCCATGGAGCGGGTCAGGTAAGGCGCAGCCGCAACATTCATGTAAAAATACCCGCCGGGGTGGATAGCGGCACCAGATTGCGGGTGACCGGTGAGGGTGAGTCGGGCTTAAGGGGAGGCCCCAGGGGCGATCTTTACGTCTATATTTACGTCAAGCCGCACAAAATATTCTTTAGGGAAGGCAACGACGTGATCTGTGAAGTTCCCCTGTCCTTTTCCCAGGCCGCCCTGGGTGATGAAATAGAGGTGCCGACCCTGGATGGAGCAGCCAAGATTAAAATTCCCGAAGGCACCCAGCACGGCACGGTTTTCCGCCTGCGGGGAAAGGGCATACCCGATGTTCACGGCTATGGCCGAGGCGATCAGCATGTAAGGGTAAAAGTTGTCACACCCAGCAAACTCACCGACAAGCAGAAGGAAGCCCTGAGGGAATTCGCCCGCTCTTGCGGGGAAATGCCCTCGGAAGTGGAAAAGGGCTTTTTTGACAAGGTTAAGGATGCTTTCATGGGATAGCGTGTCCTGGAGGTAGTTATACGTTGAAATGGCTTGAAATTGCCGTCAGCACCACCCCGGAGGGGGTGGAGACTGTGGCGGAAATACTGAACGAATTGGGAACAGGCGGGGTTGTCATAGAGGACCCCGCCGTACTTTATAATCTGGCTCTGGAAAAAGGTCCCGAGGAGGTTGCCGTTGAACCCGGGGAGTTGCTTCCCGGGTTTCCGTCGGTTAAGGGCTATTTTCCCCTTCAGGCGGAGGTGGGCGAAAAAATAGAAAAGCTTCGCAATGCCCTGGCCGGTTTAAATTTAAAACGGCCTCCCGAAATTACCACCAGGGAAGTGCAGGAGACTGACTGGGCCAACCAGTGGAAAAAATATTACCACACCACCGAGGTGGGCCAGAGGTTTGTTATTAAGCCTTCCTGGGAGGAGTTTACGGCGGCCCCGGGAAAGCTGCTTCTGGAAATGGACCCGGGCATGGCCTTCGGCTGCGGGACACACCCCTCCACGGTGCTGTGCCTGTTGCTGCTGGAGGAATTAGTCAGGGGCGGGGAAATGGTATACGACGTGGGCACCGGGTCCGGTATCCTGGCCGTGGCCGCGGCCAAGCTGGGAGCCGCCAGGGTTCTTGCGGTTGACACCGACGGTGTTGCGGTTAAAGTTGCCCGGGAAAATATTGAACTAAACGGTGTGGATCGGGTGGTTAAAGTTGTGCAGGGCAATTTGCTGGACTCCGTGAAGGAGCCGGCGGACATTATCATTGCCAATATTGTGGCGGACGTTATCATGGAACTTGCCCCGGCTGCCGTGTCTCTTCTGAAGCCCGGCGGTATATTTATATCATCGGGAATTTATCTGGGCCGGGAGAAAGAGGTTCAGTCCGCCCTGGCCGCCCTGGGTTTTGCCGTTCTGGACAGGCGCCGGGAGGGGGACTGGACCGCCCTGACCGCAAGAAAAATGTAATTTCATAAAGAAAAGGTGCCAAAAATGCACAGTTTTTTTGTATCACCCCGGGTATTGGAGAAAGATAAGATATTAATAACCGGCCCTGATGTAAAGCACATATCCCGTGTGCTGCGGCTGGGAGAGGGCGATGTAATCGAAATACTGGACGGCCGGGGCGGGGCTGCCAGAGCCCGGATTGAGGGAGTGGCAAAGGACGCGGTAACCTGTTCCAGGTTAGAAACCTATGCACCCTCCGGTCTGCCGCCGGTCAGGGTTACAATTCTCCAGGGACTGGCAAAGGGCGAAAAAATGGAAGTAATCATACAAAAGGCCACGGAACTTGGGGTGTCCGGGATAATTCCCGTTGGCTGCCGGCGGTCGGTGGTGCAACTGGACCAGGGCAAGGTTGAAGCAAGGCTGGAAAGATGGCGGCGGGTTGCCCTGGAGGCGGCGAAACAATGCCGCCGCCCCGATATTCCGGTGGTGGGCGTTCCGGTTGATTTTGCTGCGGCTTTGCAGGCAGTTCCCGGAGAAGCGCTGCTGTTAATGCCCTGGGAGGCTGAAAACAGCCGTCATCTGAGGGAAGTGCTAAGCGGGGATGATAAACGGGATGTTTTTATATTAATAGGTCCGGAAGGCGGTTTTGACCCAGGGGAGGTAGATCTGGCGGTTGGCAGGGGAGCGCTTACCGTATCCCTGGGCCCGCGGATTCTAAGGACGGAAACAGCGGGGCCGGCTTGCCTGGCTGTAATAATGTACCAGTGGGGAGACCTGGGCTAATTAGCCGTTGGTCGTAAGTCGTGAGGCGTTGGTATCAGACCAGTATGAATTGGTAAAACCTAGTTCTGTAATAAATACCATTGATTACCAAATCGAGGATATTTCTTCACCCGGCGACCGAATCTCAACCCCTTTAAGTTAATAAGTTAAGGGCCAGGCCCCATGACACTAAATAAGTTAATAAGTTAAGGGCCAGGCACCTGAAGTTGGATTGGAGGATTTTTTAGTGCCGGAAAAAAAGGTGGCCATAACCACCCTGGGCTGCAAGGTTAATCAATACGAATCTACAGCCATGGCGGAAATGTTTAAATCCGCCGGTTTTCAGGTGGTTGATTTTGAAGGTCCGGCGGATGTATACATAATAAATACCTGTACCGTTACCCACCTGGGTGACAGGAAATCCCGGCAGCTCATCCGCCGGGCAGTCAGGGCCAACCCCGGCGGGCTGGTGGTTGTAACCGGCTGTTATGCCCAGACTTCACCGGGGGAAGTGCTGGAAATACCCGGGGTTGATCTTGTGCTGGGCACCGCCGATAAAAGCAGGATTGTGGAGCTGGTGGAGGGTGCTGTAAAGGGGAACAGGGTCAGCCGGGTCAAGGATATATTTAAAGTTGAAAAATTTGAGGAAATGCCCGCCGTGGCTTATACGGGCAGGGTAAGGGCATTTTTAAAAATACAGGAGGGCTGCAATAATTTCTGCGCCTACTGCATAATTCCCTATGCCAGGGGAGCTCTGAAAAGCCGCAGGCCGGAAAATGTGCTGCAAGAGGCTGAGCGGTTGGCGGCCGGAGGCTTCAAGGAAGTGGTGCTCACCGGCATACACACCGGAGCGTACGGGCAGGATTTGCAAGGTGATGTCAGTCTGTCCGGGTTGCTGCGCCGGCTGGCGTCTGTTCCCGGATTGGCCAGGATACGGCTTAGCTCGGTGGAGCCCATGGATTTTACCGAAGATCTGATAGAGGTCTTTGCTTCCGGGCCTCCTCTGTGCAGGCATATACATATACCGCTGCAGAGCGGTGACGATGCCGTGCTGAAAAATATGCGCCGCCATTATTCTGCTGAAGATTTTCGAAACCTGGTGGAGAGAATAAGGAAAGCCGTTCCCGGGGTGGCCATTACCACGGACGTTATAGCGGGTTTTCCCGGGGAAACCGGGGAGCAGTTCAACAATAGCTATAATTTTATAAGGGAACTGGGCTTTGCGGGAATGCATGTTTTTAAATACTCTCCCCGGCGGGGCACACCCGCCGCGGATTTTCCCGGTCAGGTCAAGCCCGGGGATAAGGAGCGCCGCAGCAGGTCTCTGATTAAGCTGGGGGAGGAAATGGCCGCTGATTATGCCCGGGGGTTTGTCAACACGGTTCAGGAGGTACTGGCCGAGGAGTATTATGACCCGGAGAGAGGTCTATACCAGGGATTTACAGATAATTACCTTAAAGTTGTTTTCCCGGGCAATAATAATATAAGAGGAGAAATAATAAAAGTGAATATTGAGGAATTATCCGGAACAAATCTGGTTGGAACGAATTTAATACCATTTATTTAATACAATTGAAGGAGTTAAACGGTTAATGTTGAATAAAATGAAGACGGGGAACACTCCGGCCGAGATGCTTTCATTTTATTGCTTAAAACATTACCGGGGGGAGGTGTTACTTTGCAGGACTGTATTTTTTGTAAAATAGTAAATAAAGAAATTCCGGCCGAAGTGGTTTATGAAAATGAGACCGTGCTGGTCTTCAAAGATATCCACCCGGCAGCTCCTGTGCACCTCTTGCTTATCCCCAAAAAGCATATACCAACCTTTTTTGACATGGAGGAGGAAGATATAAAGCTATTGGGTGATATACAGATGGCTGCCGCCGAGGTGGGGAAAAAACTAGGCCTTCAGAAGGGTTTCAGGTTAATCAGCAACTGTAATCAGGACGCCGGACAGCTGGTTTTCCATATTCACTATCATCTAATGGCCGGTAGACCGTTGCATTGGCCCCCAGGATAGGTGGAGGCGGGCGGGAGCTTTAAAGCGACCTCCCCGTTGACGCTATTTAAATCTTCTAGTATAATAACATGGTATTGTTAATTTTCAGGGTGGTGCATTACTCATATGGTTTACCAGGTTTTACGGCCTGGCGGAGGGAGGGAAAAGGCATGGCAGAGGTACGTGTCGGTAAAAACGAGACACTGGACAGCGCCCTCCGACGCTTCAAACGCACCTGTCAGAAGGCAGGCGTGCTGGCGGAGGCCAGGAAACATGAACACTATGAAAAACCCAGCGTAAAGCGCAAAAAGAAATCCGAGGCAGCCAGAAAGCGCAAATTCCATTAATACGGTTGCTGAACGAAGCAGGCCGCTAACGGCCGGCTTATATAATGACAGACCAATGATGCCCGGCGGAAACGTCCGGGCATTTAAATTAAGGGCATTTCTTCGTGAAAAATGTAAGATATTAAATGAGGAGGTGTTGAAATGACTCAGGAATTGTTGACATGGCTGTCCGTGCTGGCTTTTATAACGGGTATTATAGCCCTTGTGCTGGAGATTTTCGTCATTCCGGGTTTCGGGGTTGCCGGTGTGGCGGGAATTATACTGATAGGCTGGGGAGTGCTGCTCCTGTCCGTGGACTTCACCCAGGCCACGGCTGCCCTGGGGGTTGCCCTGGTTGCCACTGTGGTTCTCTTCGGGCTGGGAATAAAACTCTTTTCAAAGCTGAAACTGTGGCAGCGCATTACCTTACAGGACAAACAGAACAGCGCTTCCGGCTACGTGGCTCCGGTTTCCGAGCCTGACATATCCCCGGGTATGGTGGGAACTGCGCTGACCCCCTTAAGGCCGGCGGGTGCCATTGAAATAAACGGAATGCGTCTGGATGCGGTTACCAGTGGTGAATACATCCCGCCAGGCTCCAGGGTGCGGATAGTCAAGCTGGAGGGCACCAGAATGGTGGTGCGGGTGGTTACCGATTAATTAATAATATTTTGCAAAATCATGGCTTCAAATTCCATTGCCGGAACCGGCCGGCCGAAAAGATACCCCTGAATTTCATCGCACTGGTGTTCCTTAAGGAATTCCAACTGTTCCTCGGTTTCCACTCCTTCCGCGATTACTCCCAGCTTCAGGCTCTGGCCCAGAACGATTACCGCCGAGGCAATGGCGGCATTGTCATGGTCGGTATTTATTTCCCGGACAAAGGATTTGTCTATTTTAAGTTTGTTGATGGGGAAACGCTTCAGGTAACTCAAGGATGAATATCCGGTTCCGAAATCGTCTATGGAGAGCTGGATACCCATTTCCTTTAATTCTTTAAGGGTCTTTACTGTGAATTCAGCATTTTGCATGGCTATGGTTTCGGTTATCTCCAATTCCAGCCAACAAGGGTCCAGCCCTGTTTCCCCCAGAACCCCGGCAACCATTTCCTGCAGATTTTGCAGTTGAAACTGGCGGGCGGAAAGGTTAACAGCCACTCTCATGGGAGGGAAACCGGCATTCTGCCAGGCCTTGTTTTGGGCGCAGGCGGTTTTTAAAACCCATTCCCCCATGGGCACTATCAACCCGGTATCCTCCGCCACGGGGATAAAATCTCCGGGAAGGATCAGACCTTTTTCCGGGTGCCGCCAGCGGACCAGGGCCTCCATGCCCACAATTTTTTGGCTTTTTATATTTACCTTCGGCTGGTAGTATAATTCAAATTCGTTTCTTTCCAGCGCCCGGCGCAGGCTGTTTTCCATGGACAGCCGCTCGAAGGCCCTGTCGTTCATAACCGGGGTGTAGAGCTGGTAGCTGTTCCGGCCCTGCTCCTTGGCCCTGTACATGGCTGTATCCGCATTTTTCAACAGGGTATCAACATCCCTGCCGTCGTTGGGAAAAAGCACCATGCCAATGCTGGTGGTTACGTACAGCTCGTGGGTATCCACCCTGACAGGCTTTCGCACCAATTCCAATATTTTCTGGGCCAGTTTGGCAGCGTCCTCTATTTTTACTATTTCAGGCAGAATAATTACAAACTCGTCGCCTCCCAGGCGGGCAACGGTGTCGTCTTCGCGCAGGGAGTAGGTCAGCCGCCTGGCCATGTTCTGAAGCAAAAGGTCCCCCTGGGCATGTCCCAGGGTATCGTTAATCAATTTAAACCTGTCCAGGTCCAGCATAAGAATGGCCAGCATCATATTGTTGCGTTTGGCATGGGCCATGGCCAGTTTCAGCCGGTCCTTCAAAAGCAGGCGGTTGGGCAGGCCGGTTAAAGCGTCATGAAAGGCCTGGTGCCGGATTGTTTCTTCATAGCGATGCCGCTCGGTGATGTCCCGGGAAACCAAAACCTTGCGGATTTCACCTGTTTTGGTCCGGTAGGTTTTACAGGTGCTCTCGAACCAGCGCATTTCCCCGTTTTTGTGAAGAAACCTGAAAATTATCTGCTCCGAGACGGTTTGTTCAACGGCCCTGCTTAATCCGGTAACAACGGCGGGGCGATCCTCCTGGTGGATGTACTCAATGAATTCCCTGCCCAAAAGTTCGCCGGTGTCATAGCCCAGAACGTCATAAAAATTGGGTGTGAGGTACAGGTAATGTCCTTCGGTACTCAACTCGCTGATTAAATCATAGGTGTTTTCAGTGAGGGTGCGGTAACGTTCCCTGCTTTCCTTCAGTTCCTCCTCAACCATTTTACGGCCGGTGATATCCCTCAGTATTACAATAAAAAAATATTGCCTGTGCACTGAAAACCTGCTGATGGTAAGTTCCAGGTTCACGGCGCAGCCATTTTGGCTTATGCCGGTGATTTCCCGGCTTCTGCTGTCTGCGGCCGTTTCCTGCTCACCGGCTGATTGACTGAAATATTCGTCATGGCGGCTGTAGAAGCCCGGCATTAATAAATCAATATTGCGTCCCACGGCCTCCCTGGCGGTGTAGCCGAAAATAGTCTGGGCGGCGGGATTGAATGATTTGATTATACCCCGGTCGTCAATGGTGATTATGCCGTCCAGGGCGTTATATATTATAGATTGGGCGAAGGCTTCACTTTGATTTAGCGAGACTTCGGTCTGACGTGCCCGGGTTAGCCTCAATACCCTCTGGCGGAGAACGGCCCAGTTGATGGGTTTGGTAATATAATCGGTAGCTCCCGAGGCAAAGGCCAGTTCCACGGCGTTGTCGTCGTCGAGGCTGGTTATCATGATTACAGGGGTATTGCTGCCGCCAGGCAACTGCTGCAGGCTTGAGCAGGCGGTAAAGCCGTCGGTTACCGGCATTACGCAGTCCATCAGCACCAGGTCGGGATTATGGATTTGAAACTGGGTGATGGCCTGATTGCCATCCTCCGCCTCAACAACAGTAAGCCCTTCCTGTTCGAGGAATTGGCGCAGCTTTAAACGCATATATTTTGAGTCGTCCACCACCAGAACCCTGGATTTGTATTTAGCAAGCGATGCCTCAGACATGGCTATCCTTTCTAATGTGAAATCATATCAGAATTTGGTGAAAAACAATATTACAATTAGTAATACTCCACTGAAAAAGCAAATTCCTCCAAGAATATCACGGATTGACGCGAACCAAAATATTTTTTGTTTATAAAAAATCATTGACATTGTTGACCACAACCCCGGCTTCCCGCCGATCGGTTTGCAGGGGGTATTTGAATTCCGCCGAAGGCAGCCCGGAGCCGCCGGTAAGCAATATATATTTGGGTCTGGTTTTGTTGTTAATAAAAACAAACTCATTGCTCCTGGGCCTGTTGCCGCTAATTTCCGTTTCCCTGTTAATGATAAAAAACCTCCTTTGCCGGGTGAGAGGTGTATGTCTGAGACGGGACTATTGCGGGAATTTGCTCCGGCAAATTCCTTTCGTTCCCGCTTCTCAATGCCGCCGGTCTTTTAAATGCTATATAATTGTTATCCAGCCCTGCTTCAATATGTTGACATTAATACTGTCCTGGTCGGCATAGTCCACCCGTTCCACAACACCCTTGTAGGTAAATGCGTCAAGGCCGCGGGCGGATTCCACCATTCCTCCGGCCACTTCAAATTCGGTTCGCTCACCCTGCAGCATTTCAGCCGGGTTAAAGGGTTCTTCCAATTTTAAACTACCGGCATAGCCACGGTATAACTCCCACATCATTTTTTCTTCCGTCCAGGGGGGGACTGTTACGTGAAGTCCAATTTCTTCCACGGCCTCCCGGCGGGATATCATATGATTATGGGCGTACAGTTTTTCAGTGAGGTTGTTCACAATATTCTTCAGTTTATCCGGTTCGCAGAAATTGCACCTCAGGCGTAACATTTTGTAAGCCAGGGAGCGTATCAGAAGGTAGTTGCGGTGAACGTTCCCCAGCGCCAGGGGGTGTATGTGTTCCGCCAGCAGGGTAAAGGCCTGGGCCAGGGCGGTATCGCTGCTTAAGCCCCCCTTTTCCTTGGCCAGGGCCAGGTAAGAGTAGACGTCCTCCACGTTGACCGGCACCCTGGCCGCCGGATTAACCGGGTCCTGGGGGTTGAAGGCGTTCACCACGCTGGGGTCGATTGGTCCCAGTTCCCCCATTTTGGTCATTACAATTTCGTTGGCTCCCAGGCAAATCAACGTTCCCGCGCTGGTGGCCCGGTAGGGAACCAGTACGTTGAAATGCTCGGTGTATTCCCGCACCAGGTGAACCATGCGCCAGGGGGTAAGCACGTCGCCGCCCCTGGTATATAGAAAAAGTTCAATCTTATCCCTGTTTTCCGCCTGTTCGAGATGTTTGTACAAAACCGGTATGACATCCGGGGCGATGCGGGTGTTGACATTTTCCCGGTCCCCGGTAATATAGCATATTACCGTGCTGCCGCGAACTTCTTCAAGTTGGCGGATTAAAGCCAGTCTTTCTTCCCTTGTCATTTGCATGCCCTTCCGTATAGTTGTCCTGTAAGGCATCTTTAGTATGCCCAAAAGATTGTTTTTTCTGATAGAATTTCAAAGGGTTGTCGCCCGCCGGTCAATTCCGCCGCAAACCGGGGAAGTTCCGGCGGCGGGTTAAAATTACTGTTGATTCCGTGGGGCGTTAAGTTTAATCTTGAATTACAGGCTAGGAGGCCGTTGAAAAAGTCCATCTGCTGCGTTGCGGCTGCGGCCTCAATGCTCGACGTACTATGAGTACGCCTCCGCTTGAGGCCTTGCCGCGCCTTGCAT
>NZ_BFAV01000074.1 GCF_002933875.1 Desulfocucumis palustris
ACCTCCATCTTGCAAACCTGTTTAGTTTTGAGGGACCGGGGGACTATAGCTCAGTTGGTTAGAGCGCACGCCTGATAAGCGTGAGGTCGATGGTTCGAATCCATCTAGTCCCACCAAATGGTCGCTTAAAGCGACTTTCTCAAATATATGGGGGTGTAGCTCAGAGGGAGAGCACCTGCCTTGCAAGCAGGGGGTCGTCGGTTCGAATCCGACCATCTCCACCATATTGAGAAGTGAGAGGTTGGAAGTGCGTCTCACATCTCAAAATGCACCTTGAAAACTTCACAGCGAGAAATAACAAGATCGCAAAAGCGTCTTGGGACACCAACTGCGGTAGGCAGCAATGCAAACGGCAGGGAAGT
>NZ_BFAV01000075.1 GCF_002933875.1 Desulfocucumis palustris
GATGTTCACGCACCCTGCAGATAACGGACGGAAAGGCAAACCAGCTGTCGAAAAGAAGATGCCTTGCCTGGATACCATACTCCTGGGCTTGGCGTAGAAGGTCAAACATCACCTCAGTCGATTTTTTAATGCTTTCAGCCCTTCTTTTGTAGCCGGTGGTGCGTTTATCGATCCGTTGGTCAATCCCACAAATCCGGTTTCTTTCCTCTTTAGAACTGAGCAGAGAAAAGGCCACCGGCAGAAAAGTATTACCATCTGACCAACCAAGGGTAAGCATTCGAAATCCATGAACATATCTGTTTTCAACATGATCCTTGACCCTGGCCAGCAACTCAACGGCCTTGCTTCTATTGCGGCTGTACAGAGAGTCATCAAGAATAAGGACATTCTTCCTGCTGCTGGATGTCAGCGGCTCAATGGTTTCCTTAATAATAGTTGAACAGAGTATGAGTAAAAATTTTCTCCAATTATACCGGAATGAATTCAAAAAGCGGTAAACAGCGTCCTTTTCCGGATTTCCACGGTCAGCCCCGGATTGCAAAGTCCGGTAAAAATTCTTTCCGGTAAAGACAAGTAGAAAAATGAACTTAAAGAGAATGAAACAGCTAACCCCAGTTTGTTTACGAATGTTTGAGCCGTGCAATATTTTTCCAATTTCGTACTTTGCTAAGAAATCATCCACGCGAGAGTTAAACTGGTTTTTAATTTCATATTGATCTGGTAAAATAGATTTCATAAAACATCCCTTTCCTTTGGTAGAGTGGTTTTTGGTGATTCTATTTTACCAAAAGTTAGGGGTGTTTTTGTTGTTTTTATGCAAAAATAGTCGAAGCAAACCCAGTAATATCAAGGCTTGAAGTCAATTATTCAAGTGAGAAAGTTGAGTTAGTTACAATTCGAAAAGGTAATTCTTAATATTGTCGCATTGTGGCCTGGCGGAGATGCTGGACAAAAACATAATCATTCACGAAATTAAAATAATGCCCTTAAGTTTCTTAAAGATATAACGATTATAGAGGTAGAGTTTAAACTAAAGGTGGGATAGTATTATGTCCAGCAGTTTAAGGATTGGTGGCTTGGTCTCTGGCTTTGATGTGGATTCCATGGTTGAGCAATTGATGAAGGCCCGCCGTGTGCCACTGGATAAATTAAAGCAACAGAAGCAGGTACTGGAATGGCAGAGTGAAGACTACCGCAGCATGAACAATACCCTGCGAACCCTCAGGGATTCCGCTTTTAATATGAAGCTCCAAAGCACATATCTGGCCCGTCAGGCCACTTCGTCCAATGAGGCCCTGGTGTCTGCCACCGCCAGTTCCTCGGCGGCTGTCCTTAACCATACCGTTGTAGTAAATAGCCTGGCGGAAGGCGCTTCCATTACAGGGGGAGAAATCGGCTCGGTGGTTGAATCCAAAGTTCAAGCCACTGGAATTGATGCCGTCGCAGCAAAATATGGTTTTAGTGTCGGCTCAAATTTTTCCGACGGTGAGCAATTTACCTGGGACGGGGTTACACTGGTTGCCGGTACTGACTTTACCATAGGCAAGGATGCGAAGGAAACTTCTGAAAACCTGAAAAAAGCACTGGAGGAGTCCAGCCTTGGAAATAACTGGACTTTTACTGTGAGTAATTCTGTGGTTTTTGCCACGGCCAAAACCACTGGGTCCAGGATAGGCACTGCGGGCAATTACCTTGAGGTCTCCGGAACCGGTGCTTCACGTGTTACAGATACACAAACAACCATAGGGGAAAATGCCGTAACCGCAGCTACAAAACTTACTTTTACCGGGGTTCCCACGGAGGGCGTGGTTGTCACCATAGGCAACAAAAAAGTAGTGTTTTTCAGTGACAGCGGATCTAAATACGCCGATGCGTCAGTCGCTAAATCGGCCGCCGGGGCAGATTATGCCATTGATATTGACGGCAAAACCGCCGCCACCATCGCCGATGCCGTGCAGGAGTCCGTATCCCCCAGCGGCGTTGTAATAACGGATGATGATAATGGAGTATTAACCATTGCCGCAGATACTGCAGGCAGTGGCGGCAATACCAGCGTTGCAACCAGCATCAAAAAATCCACCCTGGGATTGCAACTTAACGACAGCAGTCTAGGAGTTTCATCCCTGGTTATCAATGGAGAAGAAATCACAATCAACTGCGAATCTCAAACCATTTACGACCTGGTTTATAGAATTAACACCCATAAAAAAGATGGAAAGCTGTGGGATATCCAGGCCTCATACGACGCGACCCTTGACAGGCTGTTTTTAACCACCACTTCCACCGGTGCTGATCGGGAAATTACTGTAAAAGATGGTGGCTCCGGCAGTTTGAGCAGGATGCTGAAGCTGACTACCGACTCTGACGTTACTGATAGCGGTTCGGATGCCAGCATTAAAATTGACGGGACTGATTTTACATTTTCCAGCAATAACGCTACGGTGAACGGGGTTACCTACAACCTGAAATCAGCTTCTCCCGGTACTACCGTTAATGTTAACGTGAGCCAGGACGTGGATAAGGTTTATAACGCGATAAAAGATTTTGTTGATTTATATAACACGACCATAACCACCGTGCAGGAGAAAACTAAAGAAAAGCGGTATAAGGACTACACCCCGCTGACTGATGAGCAAAAGGAAGAGATGACGGAAAACCAAATCGAACAGTGGGAAAAACTCGCCCGTCAAGGATTGCTTAAAAATGACAGCATTTTGACCGATATTGTGTATAAAATGCGCACAAATATGGCATCATCGGTTTCAGGTATTGTGAGTTTCCAAAATTATGATAACCTTGCGGACATTGGTATTAAAACGGCAATATATACCTCCAACAGTTCTGAGGACGGCAAGCTGACAATAGATGAAACCAGCTTGAGGGAGGCCATTGCCAAAGACCCCGAAGGGGTAATGCAGCTTTTTACGAAGAGCAGTGACAACTACTCGGAAAAGGGCATCGCGGCAAGTATCTATGATAATTTGAGTAGTGGCATAAGCAGCCTGTCAGATAAGGCCGGTTACGGAACCGACCTGTATGATGACAGCACTATTGGTAAAAAAATAACTGAAATAGACGATGATATTGATGATTTGGAAGATAGGCTGGGGGATATTGAGGAGCGTTACTGGAACCAATTCACGGCTATGGAACAGGCTATCATGAAGCTTAATTCCCAGAGCACCTGGCTGACCAATATGTTTAGCAGCGGGTCAAATCAACAATAATTAAAGGGGTGTATTTGAAATGGCGATGGCCAATCCGTATCAGCAGTATCAGGCAAATTCCGTTAACGGAGCTTCCCCCGGACAATTGACCCTTATGCTTTATAACGGGGCCATCAAATTTATCAACGGCGCAATAAAGAGTCTGGAAGAAAACAATGTTGACAGGGTTAATGAAAACTGCAAAAGGTCTCAGGATATTATTCTGTATCTGTCATCCACACTCAATATGGAATATGAAATATCCAAAAATTTGGACAGCCTGTATGATTATATGTACCGGCGTTTGGTCCATGCCAATATCCAAAAGGATAAGGAAGTCATGCTGGAAGTGCTGGGCCTGATTGAAGAATTGAGAAATACCTGGGCCGAGATGTTGAAGAAAAGTAATGGATAGGGCTGAATCAACATGACTTTGGAGCAGTTCCTGGAACAGAAGAGAAATATGTTGTTGGAGATTAAAACCATCACCTGCCTGATGGATGAAGCTTTGGAGATGGAGGATACGGATAAATTTTTGCGGCTGATAAATGACAGGCAAACATTTATTGATAAAATTAATGATGTTGACGAACAGGTGGCTTTGATTGAACATAACACAACAACTTCGCAAGATAACGAATGTAATGATACTTTAAGAGAAGAAATATCCACGTTAGTTAAGGATATTCAAGTGACTAATAATAAACTGCAAATCCGGGCGGAAGAGTTTTACGGTGGAATAAAGAAAAAGCTTAAAGATTTAAAAAATGCCAAAAGGGCTACGCAATCCTATTCCAGCAGAAATTCCCAGGTTTATGGGTATTTCATAGAGAAGAAAAAATAAGGAAAATGAATTAATTGCCAAGTGCAGATAGAAAGGATCCTTTGGGAAGAACGAACCTCCGAGGGTTCCTTTTTTTGCTTCACCAGCGAATATCCTTCGGCCAGTTGATAAAACGATGCATGATTTCAAATTTGGTTCGGAACGGCCAGCATAGGCTTTTACATGGTCTGCAAAAATTTAATAGGCTGAAGTATAGTGAATAAAGTTAAAATTAAACGCAGCCGATATAATATAATAAGGTAATTTGAAAATATTCGCATACAGGATAAAAATGAGACATTAGTTATATTGAAAAATGTTTTCCGGGTAATTAATATTTAAAGATGCAATTGTTGTTTGGAATACTGCTTTGGTGAGCCGTGGAAAAGACAGCACAGCATGCTGGTTTCTTCGCAGAGAAAAAGAAGGGGGAATATGTGGTGAAAGTTCAGGGTGTGACAGGGGGAATGCCCGTAGCGGGATATAGTGAAAGTTCATACAGGCAGAGTGAAGTATCAGCTGACCTGGCAGTTCCCGCTTATGGCGTAATTGATGGGCAGGGGGAAGGCAATTCCCAGGATAAAAGTATGCCGGACCAGGTGGATGATGCTATCAGGCAGTTAAATAAAACCATGGAAACCTACAGCACGGAGTTAAGGTTCTCTCTTCACCAAAAGAGCGGAGAATATTATGTGAAGGTAATAAACCCTGCTGACAATACCGTGGTCAGGGAAATCCCGCCGGAACGGGTATTGGACATGGTGGCTCACTTCAAAGAGATGCTGGGATTTGCCGTGGATAAGTTCATATAAAAAACAGCAGGCATAAAATATGCCCGATGAATTTGCTATTCCCCGGGCATTACTTTTTTCATTGTCTGAATAAAGGTATGAACCTCCTGTTCCAGGCAATCCGCGGTGTGAATGAGCCTATTGACCAAATCAACTATTCTATCGGGTGAAAGGTTGAAACCATAGACATTTCTAAATACATGCCGGAATGCTCTGAATTCATCTAATTTGCCCGCTGTTTCCCTGGAAAGGAGAGGCGGTCTCACTTCGGGAATGTCCAGGACCATTCGCAACAGCAGTTCCCGGTGCCAGTGTTCACCTGTGGGTATGCTTTCATCTATTTCCCTGGCGACAGTTTCAAAAATGTTTTCCACGGACACGTAAAAATCATGAAGAATGGACCCAATGGCCCTCAAAATAAACGTATCCCCGGGAGGAAGAACTGATTTTATCTTTTTTTTTGAACCGGTCAGTCCTCTGTCGGAAAGCTCTTTGCACAGGCTTCTGATGTTCTCAAGCTCTTCTTTCAGGCGGGTGGCAATAATTGTGAATTGTTTGCGGGTCACAATAAATTTCCCTCTTTTCTTGCCTTCTCCCGAAGGCCGGGCTTGGCGTTCTCGCCTAAAACGATATTGATTTCCAGCGGTTCAGCTATGCCCTCCAATTCCACCAGCATTCTCCAATAATCTCTTTCTGCGGGAAAGCCTTCTACAAGAAGGTCGATATCGGATCTATTGGAAAAATGCTTTCCCCAGACCAGGGAGCCATAAAGATATACTGCGGTAACTTTATATTTTTCTTTAAGGTAAGCGGCTGCGGCAGCAGCTTTTTGCAGGGCGTCCTGACGCAGCCTTGCCATATTTTCCTGTTTTTGCATTGTGCGTTTTTGCCAGGCCCGGCGCAGATTCTCAACATATGCTTGTTCATCCATCCCATAACTTGCCTCCCCGGGATTGGCGCTCAGGTATTCGTGACGAAATAATTATAATTCTATAATAGCATAAATACAAAACAACTCTCCGGAAGAATTTCCCCGGGGAGTTGTTTTTTCTAGCTGCTTCGCTGTTCAGGGATACCTGGTAAATTGTGCCTTTTTCCGGGCTTGTTCAATTAATCCTATGTAGTGCCGGGCTAAACATACTGGTTATTTATGTCGAAAAATTATTTTACTGGAAGCATTGGGAGGAAAAAAATCTTTCTTGTTGAATAATTACTAACTATGATACATCATTGTATAAATTAATACATATTGTCAGTATTTTAATTTTCTTGTAGTTTTTTAACTATAATTTAATTGCAATTGTCTTTGTGCGCATAAACAGAAAGCAGAGGGTGATAGGAAAATTATGGACCTATTTGCGAATCCGGTATTGCTTTCTTTAAGCAGACAGCTGGATGCGTCGGCGCTAACCCACCGGGTCATTGCCAACAATGTGGCCAATGTGAATACCCCGGGTTTTAAAAAGTCTTATGTGTCCTTTCAGGAGCAGCTTAAAGCCGCCCTGGGGAAACAGGAGATAGTCATGTTAACCACCAGTGACAGGCACATGGGGGGGATTCCTTCACTGGCAAGTGTTTCACCAGTGGTGATTCAGGAAAAGGGCACCACCATGCGCTATGGCGGGAATAACGTTGACATTGACCAGGAAATGGTTAATAATGCCGCAAATTCACTGGTTTATGATACTTCTTCGCTAATACTGGACAGCAAATATACCGGTCTTGAAAACGTAATTCGGGGAGGTAGATAATATTGCCGTTGTTTGAATCCTTTGGTATTAGCGCTTCAGGCATGACTGCAAACCGGCTTTGGCTGGATCTGATTTCCAATGACATTGCCAACTTCAATACCGCCGGGGTGCCGGGAGATCCGTCCCGCCCGGTATACCGGCGCAATGTGCCTGTGTTTTCAGAACTTTTAACCAGGCAGGCTGGCACCATCCCCGGTGAGGAACGCTATGTCAAATCCGGGGTTCATGTGCCAAAAATCATACAGGATTTCTCCGAACCCAGAATGGTTCTGGATCCCTCCCATCCATATGCCAACCAGGAAGGCTACGTGGCGTATCCCAATATTAATATTGCCAACGAAATGGTAAATATGATCGCCGCCGCCAGGGCTTACGACGCGAATGCCACCGTTTTTGAAGCGGGAAAGAGTATGGCGGCCCGGGCCCTGGATTTAATCCGCTGACTCTAATATTAAATACGCAGACTTTACTGTAATTATCGGTGTAATTAAAAAAATCTTTATAAAATATTCATAAAAAATTTATCTTTCTTTAATAATGTTGCCGGGGGTTATAAAAATGCAAATCGCTCCTCTGCCCCTAATACTGCCGCAGGTGCAGCCCGATGTACAAGGCCCGGAAGCTTCCGGTGAAACTGCCGGGGCATCCTTTGGTCAAATGCTGAATAAGGCGCTTCAGGACGTGAACAAGTCCCAGATTAACGCTAATGAGACGATTAAGGGGTTTCTCACCGGTGAAGTGCAGGAAGTGCACCAGGTGACCATTGCCATGGAACAGGCCAAAATAATGCTTCTATTGGCAACTGAGGTTAGAAATAAAGTAATTGAAGCATATCAGGAAATTTCACGGATGCAGGTATAAGTGTATCCTCATTTTTATGAGGGAAGTGGTTCTTAAGTGAATTTTGGCGAGTTAATGGTAAGGTTCCGGGAGAGGTGGCAGGGTCTTACAAGGGTACAAAAAATCATTGCCGTATCGGTGGTTGTTGTCATATTACTGGCCCTGGCCTTTCTCGGGCAAAAACTTTTCAGCACTCCCTACGCTCCGCTGTTTACCGGGCTTGATCCCAAGGAAGCGGGGAAAATAGCTGAGGAGTTAAAAAAAGAGAAAATACCTTACCGCGTCACCGATCAGGGAAAGACAATCGAAGTTCCTGAAAATAAAGTTTATGAAACCCGTATATCGTTGGCCAGTTCCGGTGCGCTGTACAATAGCGGCGTGGGCTTTGAGCTTTTTGACCAGAACAAGCTGGGTGTTACCGAATTTGAGCAGCAAGTGGGATATCAGAGGGCGCTGCAGGAGGAGCTTAGAAGGACCATAGTGCAGCTGGACGCAGTTGAACAGGCCAGGGTGCATCTGGTTCTTCCCAGAAAAAGCCTGTTTTTGGACGAGCAGGTGGAGCCCTCCGCTTCCATCGCCCTGAAGCTTAAGCCCTCGGCCACACTTGCCCCGGAGCATGTCAGGGGTATAGTGGATCTGGTAACCGGAAGCGTCGAGGGGCTGAAGCCGGAAAACGTCAATATTATTGACATGGAAGGCAATTCTTTGACCGATACCTTGAGACTTAAAGATAATTCGCTTAATTTCACCCTGCAGACACTGGATCATTACGAAATCAAAAGGGCATATGAAAAAGAACTTGAAAACAGAATACAGCAAATGCTTCGCCAGATACTGGGACCCGGCAAGGCTGTGTCCATGGTTACCGCGGAACTGGATTTTGACCAGAAGCAAAGCACCAGCACCACCTACGATGAAGGCAAAACACTGAGTCAACACAATCTGGAAGAAACAGGCAGCGGCTCCACCGAGGGCGGACCTCCGGGAACCGATTCCGAACTGCCGGGAAGCACGGTTTCCGCCCAGGCATCCACCGGCAGTGGCTCAAGTTATTCAAAACAGGAGAATACCACCAATTACCAGGTTCCCTCGAAACAGGAATCCGTGGTGGAGGCCCCAGGCAGTGTTAAAAGGCTTTCCGCGTCAGTGGTGGTGAACGGGAATTTCCCGCAGTCCCAGTTACAGCAGATTAATAATGTGGTGGCCACCGCCATTGGCTATGACCAGGCCAGGGGGGACCAGATTACCGTATCCAGCATGGCCTTTGACGATTCCCTCCAGAAGGAGGCCGAGGCTGAAATGGCGGCGGAAAAGGCCAGGGCGGAGGCTGCAAAGCGCAACATGCTGATTGCCGCCATGGCGTCGGGAGCTTTCATACTGCTGGTCTTGCTGGTTGCTTACATAGCAATGCTTCGCCGGCGCAGGGCCGCGAGACTGGCTGAGGAATTGGCCAGGCAGCAGGAAGAAGAGGAAATAAATGTGCTTCGGGAGGATGAGCCTCTGGAGGTTGTCCAGCGGGCCAGGAGCCGCGAGGACGACATCAAGGATATTGCCCAGGAGAATCCCGATGAAGTAGCAGAAATCATCAAGCTTTGGCTTAGGGAGTAGTGCGACATGCTGGTACCCTCTAATTTGACAGGAATTCAAAAAACCGCGATTTTGCTAATATCCCTGGGAGCCTCGGTATCAGCCAGTGTTTTGCAAAAGGGATTTACCGATGATGAAGTGGAGAGAATAACCCAGGAAATTTCCCTGTTTGAAAACATACCCAAAGACATTCAAAGGTATGTTCTGGATGAGTTTTACCAGTTGACCCAGGCCAGGGAATTTTTGGCCAGGGGCGGCTTTGATTATGCCAAAGACATTCTTGAAAAGGCCCTTGGGGAGCAAAAAGCAAAAGAAATTTTAAGCAAGGTGTCCAGCACCATTCAGAGGGTCCCTTTCAACGGCTTAAGGCGCACAGATCCGAAACATCTTTTTAACTTTATAAAAGATGAGCATCCTCAGACCATAGCCCTGATATTGTCCTATTTGCATCCGGACCAGGCCTCAATGATACTGGCTTCATTGATACCGGAAATTCAGGCGGATGTGGCCAGACGGGTGGCAATTATTGACAGGATAGCTCCGGACATCATTAAGGAAGTGGAAAATATCCTGGAGAAAAAGCTTTCATTGATTGTTACCCAGCAGGATCAGCAAACCGGTGGAATAAAGGCGCTGGTGAACATTCTAAGCCGGGTGGACCGGTCCACGGAAAAGACCATACTGGAAGAATTGGAAATGAACGACCCGGAATTGACGGACGAAATCCGCAAGCTGATGTTTGTATTCGAGGATATCATAAAGCTGCACGATACGGCCATCCAGAGGGTGTTGAGGGAAGTGGACCAAAAGGATCTGGCCAGGGCCATGCGGGGTTCCAACGAGGAAGTGCGCAACAGAATATACAAAAATATGTCCAAACGGGCAGCGGACATGCTCAGGGAGGAAATACAGTTTATGGGGCCCGTGCGGCTGCGGGACGTTGAAGAATCCCAGCAGCGCATTGTACAGCTGATAAGACGCCTTGACGAAGCCGGAGAAATTATAATAGCGCGGGGTGGCGAAGATGCTGTCCTCCTCTAAGATTATCAGAGGCCAGGCTGTGGAAGGCGAAAAGACGTATCCCCTGGAGATAAGGCATAAATTTCACAGGGAAGAAACGGAAACAGGCATTTCCCGGGAAGAATTGATTGAGGAAATGCTTAACGAGGCGCAGAATAAACTGCTCAAAGCGGAAGCCGAGTCCAGGGCAATTTTCGATTCCGCCACCGCGGAGGCTGCGGATATCATACGAAACGCCATGGAGGACGCCCGGCGGGAAGCCGAGGAAATAAAGAGGGAAGCCCGGGAGTCGGGTTTTCAGGAGGGCAGGAAAGAAGCCCTGGCCAAGGCCACGGCGGAGGCCAACGATATTAAGGATCAGGCCCGCTCGGTGCTCCGCCAGTCGGAAGAAATACGCAGGCGGACCCTGGACTCCCTGGAGGATGAAATAATAGATTTGGCCAAGGATATGGCAGGTAAAATTTTGTTCGCCGAATTAAGGCAAAATCCTGAAATTATCCTGGCAGTTGCCGGGGAAGCGGTTGAAATGCTTAAAAACAGGGACGAGGTTGTGCTTTATGTGAATCCATCCGAAACAGCCATTATTGAGAAAAGGGTTGATGAGCTTAAAAATCTTATTCCGCCAAAGGCCGCCCTGCATATTATTTCGGATGCCGGGGTCAGTCCCGGAGGAATTGTGGCCGAGACCCGCCACGGACGGGTGGATGCCAATATAGGCACACGCTGGCAGGCCCTGATGCAGGCTTTAAAGGGTGAGGAACCATGAGCGGCGCCCCGCATATAAACCTGGAATTCTGGCGCAACAGGGTCAGGAACGCAAGGCTTCTCAAAGCCACCGGCCAGGTGACCAGGGTCATCGGTCTTACGGTGGAGGTCAAGGGGATTTCCGCCGGGGTCGGTGAGGTTTGCGACATACTGGCGCCGGGTGAACAGGTTTCCGTTAAGGCGGAGGTTGTCGGTTTCGCTGAGGATGTGACCCTGATGATGCCCCTGGGGGAATTGAAGGGTGTATTTCCCGGCTGTTACGTGGTACCCAGGGGCAAGCCTTTTTCCGTTAAGGTGGGAGCCCGGCTTCTGGGCCGCATACTTGACGGGCTGGGCCAGCCCATGGACTGGGAGGAACCCTCCTGGGACCCCGGAGAGGAATACAGCGTTCACAATGTTCCCCCCAATCCTCTTGCCAGGAAGCGCATAGAAGAAATCCTTCCCACCGGTGTAAGGGCTATTGATTCATTGCTTACCTGCGGCAGGGGGCAGCGCATAGGTATTTTCGCCGGCAGCGGCGTGGGTAAAAGTACCCTGCTGGGCATGATCGCCCGTTACTGCCGGGCGGATGTGAATGTTATAGCGCTTATAGGGGAACGCGGCCGTGAAGTGAGGGATTTTATCGAAGGGGATTTGGGGGAGGAAGGCCTTTCCCGCTCGGTGGTGGTGGCAGCCACCTCCGACCAGCCGGCGCTGGTAAGATTGAAGGGAGCCTTTGTGGCCAGTTCCATCGCGGAATATTTCCGTGATAAAGGTAAAAATGTAATGTTAATGATGGATTCGGTTACGCGGTTTGCCATGGCCCAGCGGGAGGTGGGGCTGGCCATCGGCGAACCTCCGGCAACCAAGGGATATACCCCCTCGGTATTTGCCCTTTTACCCAAACTCCTGGAACGTTCGGGGATGGGAACGGAGGGTTCGATTACAGCCTTTTATACCGTGCTGGTGGATGCTGATGACATGAACGAACCTATCTCGGATGCGGTAAGGGGTATTCTTGACGGCCATATAGTGTTGAGCCGGGAATTGGCTTCCCGGAACCACTTCCCGGCCATCGACGTCCTGGCCAGCATAAGCCGGTTAATGCCGGAAATCACCACGGCGGAACAGAGGGCACGGGCAGCCAGGTTGAGGGACTTGCTGGCAACCTACAAACAATCCGAGGACTTGATAAAAATAGGGGCTTATATAAAGGGGTCCGACGCCAAAATTGATGACGCCATAAACAGTTATGAAGATATAATATCCTTTCTCAAACAGGACATGTATGAGTTGTCGGATTATGAGAACATGCTTTTGAGTCTTGAACAGCTGGGAGCTTGATACCGCTTTGCTCCTCTTTTTATGGAGGTAATATATTGAAAAAATTTCTTTTCAGGCTGGAGCCGGTGTTAAAGCAGAGACTGCTCAGAGAAGAACAGGCCATATTGGAATTTGCGGAGGCGCAAAGGGAATATTTCAGGGAATTGCAAAGACTTGAAGAGGTCAACGCCAGTTTTGAAAGGGCTGTTGGAGAAGCCGGGGAAAAGGCGGATGGCATAGATGTAATCAACAAAAGCCTGTATATTGAATATCTAAAAAACAGCTTGCTAAAATGCCATATTTTTGTGGAAAAGTCATCCGGCAAAATGGAAAAGAAAAGAGCTGCCATGGCGGATGCCCGCAAAGACAGGCTGGTAATGGAAAAATTAAAGCAAAATCAGTATCTGCGGTTCATTAATGACCTCAATGCGGCAGAGCAAAAAATACTGGATGAAATTGGAACATTGCAGTATGCCAGAAAAAGGGCATGAGTATAAATTGGGGGCATTCCCTAACCAGATGGTTGAAGGGTAAGTAGTTAAGACGGTCCGGAGGGTTTGCGCCCCGACCATATTAATGAAAGGAGGTGATAATGTGAGAATAGAGTCGGCCGGTGTTAACGACATGTCCGCAAAGTGTGGGGATGTAGTGGCAGGGACCGATAATGCCGGGGATTTTATGGCTATGCTGATGGCGGTGCTGGTGCCCGGCC
This sequence comes from Desulfocucumis palustris, assembly GCF_002933875.1. Taxonomy (GTDB): domain Bacteria; phylum Bacillota; class Desulfotomaculia; order Desulfotomaculales; family Desulfocucumaceae; genus Desulfocucumis; species Desulfocucumis palustris. The sequence goes on from NZ_BFAV01000075.1 coordinate 12,798, forward strand.
AGAATAACGCAGCCGGCCAGATATTCCAGTCTCAACCGGATATAGTGGCCTTTTCCGGCAGTGAAGCGGGCACTCAGGGGGTAATAGCCGATAATGCCATGACTGTACCGTCTTTCCTGGTGACAAGCCCACCGGCGCCGGGGTTGCCGCCCCAGGCGGGTCCGGAGACAGCCGGGGGGTTACCTGCCGGGGATATGGAGGTTCCGGCTGGTATGGATTTGTTGGCCGGTGCTTACGTATTGCCGGTGAATGAAACCGGCCCGGGAACAGGGGCGCAGTATACACAACCCGGCGTGTCAACCGGCACAAACATTCTTCCGGAGAACGATACTGCCTGGAATGCGGTTACGCAGAACATGGGGTCCGGTGCTTCAGCCATCGCCAACATTCTTCCTCCGGACAGCGGCGCAGCTGCCAACACGGGTGTGCAGAATGTCCAGCCCGATGAGCCGGCAGCGGCAAATATTCTTCCGGGGAGCGGTGTTGCCGGGAATACCGGCGCACAGGAAAACCAGTCTAAAGTGCCGACCATTACCGGCATTCTTCCCGGGGACGCTCCTGCCGCGAATATAAGCATGGCTGGCGCCCGGACTAATTTGACCGAAGCCGTCGTATATACTCCTGATGTGGTTCCCGTCTCGGAAGGCGCTGCGGGCAAGACTGTGACCGTGACCGGACAACCGGAAGCCGGGGCTATAATTGGACAACCTGCCGCTGAAACCGGCGATGAATTACAGAAACCGGTTACAGCCCGGGGGCGGGATTTAACCGGTATGGCAGCTGAATTGACGGCAGTGCTGACAGCCGGGTCAAATAAAAAGGAGGCAACCGGCAAGGTTAACTCCAATGATACGGGTAATAATCTCCCCCTGAAAAATGAAGACCAAAAGCAAGTTGAGGCAGTCGCCGTCAAAAATCCGGCTGCCGGACAGGAGCAAGGTAACGGGCAAATGTCCGGACGGAAAACTTTGCCGTTCACCAATCATCGGCCGGAGGCAAAGGCATTAAATGAGCAACCGGCATCAACACCAGAACCCGGCAGGGAGCCTGTGGCCGGCATAAAGGTTAATAAAACCGGTTGGCAGGGTGCGGCAGCGGTCAATGATATAACTGCGAAGGATAAAACATTATCAAATACAGCAAATAATATAACAGCGAATGATACAACAACAAATGATATTGCAACAAATAACGTCCCGCAGGTTAAACAGACGGCCTTTGCCCAATTAAAACCGGAAGTGCCTGATATGGGCGGCGCACAGGTTAAACAGGCGCCCCAGATAGTGCTGCGTGCCGTAACTCAATTGATGAACCATCTTGATAATAAGGATGGCAGCGCCGCGACCACCATCAGGCTTAAACTTGAACCCAAACAGCTGGGCGAACTGACAGTAAGGCTATCTTACGCCAGGGGAGAGTTGACCGCCCATTTTTACACCTCCAGCGTGATGGCCAGGGATGCCGTGGAGGGAACATTGCCCCAACTCAGGGAGATACTGTCACAGCAAAATATTCAGCTAAACGACGCGGCAGCCTTTGTGGGACAGGAAGATTCACGTCAGCCGGGGCAGCAAAGATATCAGCAGCAGGGCAATGCAAATCCGTATTTTACAAATAACGGCGACGACAGCCCTTTCCCGGAGAGGATGCAACAGGATACAGCCGGTATGAACGATAACCTGGACAGACTGGTTTAACCTTTGGAAAGGAGGCGCCGCATGGCCGGTGTAACAGGAGTAACGTCCGGCGATTATACCCTGCCTGACAAAACCCGGACGCCCAAGAAGGAACTTGATCAAAACGACTTTCTTATACTGATGATGGAGCAGCTAAAAAACCAGGATCCCCTGGAGCCCCAGAGCAATGAAGAGTTCATAGCGCAAATGGCCCAATTTACGTCCCTGCAAACCCTTACCGAGCTGAACAGATTCACCCAGTTTTCCCAGGCCAGCCAGTTAATCGGAAAGCAGGTAACGGTAAACGACAACGATACCGTGATAACCGGCGTTGTGGAAAAAGCGGCCATAGTTGACGATATGGTAAAGGTATATATAGACGACCAAGGCTATGATCTGAAAAAAGTAATACAGGTGGAGAATGTTGAAGAATAAACTGGGTTAACCCTAGGGGGGAGCCGACATGAAGATTGAGAACCGGGATCCCGCGGGAATCCGGATAATAGCGCCCCTGCCCCTGGACCGCGGTAAAACAGGCAATGTAAATAACAGCGCCGGTATCGGAAAAGCAGGTTCCTTCGGAGAGCTGTTGCAGCAAAGCATAACCCGGACCGGCGGGCTGAAACTGTCGGCCCATGCGGAGCGCAGGCTGAAGGAAAGAAACATTGTGCTGGGCAGGGAGGATATGGCAAAGATTGAAAACGCCGTACAAAAGGCCGCGGCCAAGGGTTCCCGGGAGTCGCTGGTAATGTACGGGGATATTGCCCTGGTAGCCAGCATAAAAAACAATACGCTGATCACCGCCATGGATGGGGAATCGTTAAAAGAACACGTTTTTACCAACATAGACAGCGCGGTAATTGTGAAGTGAGACGGCTCGCCATTCATGTCCAAAACGGCCGGCCCAGCTGTGGAGGCCGTACCGACTGCCGAACGACGGAGGCGGTTGAACCACTTGTTTAAGGAGGGCTAGTAATTGATTAGATCATTGTTTTCAGGGGTTTCCAGTGTTAAAAGCCACCAGGTCCGGATGGATACCGTTGCCAACAATATTGCCAACGTAAACACCTACGGCTTCAAGTCGTCAAGAACGACTTTCCAGGATAACTTGAACCAGCTGCTGAGGAGCGGCGGCGCCAGCGTAAACGCCGCCCAGGTAGGCACAGGCACCACCCTGTCCGCAATTGGAAACAATATGGGAAACGGGCCGCAGCAGATGACCGGAAGGACCCTGGATCTGGCAATTAACGGCCAGGGTTTCTTTAAGGTCCAGCAGGCTTCCCCGGATGGCGGCGGCTCCGTGGCCGACAACAGCAGCATACTGTATACCCGTGAGGGCAGTTTTTACCTGGACAAGGAGGGTTATCTCGTCAATGCCAACGGTTATTACCTGCTTGACGAAAGCAACTCTCCCCAGTCGGTGGGTTCCGATTTGACCCAAATCGCATCTATCAGCATTGATAAAAACGGCAAGATTACCGTTATCAATAATGATGATTCCACGGTTGAAATACAGCTGACCCTGGCTGTTTTCAACAACCCCGAGGGGCTGGAGAGAAAGGGAAGCAATTTATTCAGCCAGACAATCGCCTCCGGTGAAGATATGAACACCGGAACGTTACCCTCGGAAATGGGAAGTGAAATAAATTCCGGTTATCTGGAAATGTCAAATGTTGATCTGAGTGAAGAGTTTACCAATATGATTACCACCCAGCGCGGTTATCAGGCGGGATCAAGGATTATCACGGTATCGGACACGCTTTTGGAAGAGCTGATCAACCTCAAACGGTAAAAAGCCGTAGCAAGCAATAACAAAATCTGCTGCCCGGCCTTACGCGCCGGGCGGCAATCACAGGGTGATGAAAATGGCTGGAAAAAAACAGACCGGTAATGAAGGAGAAAACACTGCTAAATCAAAGAAAAATAATGGCGGCATAGCAAAAATTGTGGCCATTGCTTTGGGTTCCGTTATCTTTGGAGCAGTGGTCGTGGGAGCCCTGGCGTATTTTATAGGTATTCCCGGACTTGCTCCCAAAGCAAAGGCGGCCGCCCCCCCTGAGATGGAACAGCTGGATCTGGGGGATAGGGTGATTAATCTGGCCGATGAGGACGGTTCCCGTTATTTGAGGGTTAAAATTGTTCTGGAGTACCCCAAGAATGAAAAGTTTGCCCAGGAGCTGGAGAAAGAAAAGCCCTTTATTCAGGAGAGTATTTTACATATTTTAAGGACCAAAACCGTTGACGACATTCGTCCTGTGCCCAAGGAAGAAGAGGTCAAGGCTGAAATCATTAATTCAATTAATAAGAAGTTGCAGAAAGGTAAAGTAGAGAAGATTTATTTCACTGATTTTCTAATTCAGTAAACAACGGGGGAATTTTGTTATGATGAAGGAAGAGGAACTGAAAGAATTTCTTAACCGCATGCAGGAAAGTGAAACCTCAATAAATAAAGTGGATTTCCCTTCATTTGACCGTGCCCCCTTTATGGATAAAATGCGTGTCAGCGTCCACTACCTGGAAAATATTCAGGTTAATATAACCGCCGAACTGGGCGCCAGCGTAATGAAAATAAGGGATATTATTAAAATTGGCGAGGATTCCGTTATAGAGCTGGACCAACCGGTGGGCGAGACTGCGGAGATTTACGTTAACAACCAGCCCCTGGGGCGTGGCGAGATTGTGGTCATCGGCAACAATTTCGGCATACGCATGGAAACAATATATAAAAAAGAAGAAAATGACCCGGTGGTGAGCGAGCCGTGACGGGTGAGATGATTGAAGCGTCCTTAAGATTGCTGATCGTGCTGCCCCTGGTTACGGCCATGGCTTATTTTTTTATAAAATACGGGCTGGCCAGGCGCTCGCGTATTTTGAGCGGAACCCGCAGGATGAGACTTGTGGAGCAGTTGCCCATCGGACCCAAGACATTTATTACCCTGGTGGAAGTTGGGGAAAGGTACTACCTGCTGGCCCAGCATGAAAACGGGGTTACCCTGGTGAATGAATTAAACGAACTGCCCGGGCCGGTTGCACCGGAAGAGAGTGATATGGATATAAAAAATTTTTTATCCGCCGCCGGACGCGGTATAAGTTTTATTAACTCAAAGGTGGCAAAGCATCGTACCCGGGAATAACGTCAGCTAACGGAGCAGTCAACAATGAAATTCAAATTACCTGTGTTATTATTTATACTTTTATTAATACTTATGGTCTCCCCGTCCCCCTCCGGTGCCGAACCGCTTCCCGGCATAGATTTAACCGTCAGTCCCACCGACAATCCCAGGGAAGTTGTGGACAGCGTTAAGATACTGGTGCTTTTGTCGCTGCTGTCTTTGGCCCCGGCTTTTTTGCTTATGGTAACCAGCTTTACCAGGATCATAGTGGTTCTTTCGCTGCTGAGGAGCGCCCTGGGAATTCCCCAGTCGCCCCCGAACCAGGTTTTAATCGCCCTGGCGCTCTTTCTTACTATATTTATTATGTCTCCGGTATTTACCCAGGTTAACGACCAGGCTCTAAAGCCGTATCTTGACAACAAAATGTCCCAGGAGGAGTTTTTCAGCGCCGCGGCCAAACCCTTGCGGACCTTCATGCTGAAGCAGACCAGGGAGCAGGACCTGGCCCTGTTTGTAAGCCTTAGCAAGATGGAGCAACCCCGCAACCGGGATGAGGTGCCCCTCACAGTTGTGGTCCCGGCCTATGTAATCAGCGAATTGAAAACAGCCTTTCAGATGGGTTTCCTGCTTTACGTGCCCTTTCTGGTCATAGACATGGTGGTGGCCAGCACCTTGATGTCCATGGGGATGTTCATGCTGCCGCCGGTAATGATAGCGCTACCCTTTAAAATACTGCTGTTTGTTATGGTGGACGGCTGGTACCTGGTGGTCAAATCACTGGTGGAGAGCTTCGGCTGATTCCGTTGCCAATTAGTTGATAAAGAAGGAGTTAAGCCGGCCCGGTAAGGCGAGTTCCCGTTCCTTATTTTCGTCTGCGGAGGAACCAATGACTGATACGTTTGTAATCCAAGTAACCAGGGAAGCCCTTGTGATGGTTCTGATATTGAGTGTTCCAATCCTTCTGGCGGGTCTTCTGGTTGGCCTGGTTATCGGCATACTGCAGGCTACCACCCAAATACAGGAGCAGTCTTTGACCTTTGTTCCAAAATTGATAGTTACCATTGTCGTCATGGTTCTGCTTGCACCCTGGCTGATTAAGGTTATGGTGGGCTATACCGGTGAGCTGTTTGCCAAATTGCCCTCGGTGATAAGGTAATAAATATATGTTAAATTATGAACTGGCTATAAACTTTCTTCTCATATTAACCCGGGTAAGCGCCTTTATCGTTGTAATGCCTGCATTCGGCGGCTCTAATACGCCCCGGCTGCTTAAAATAGGCTTTTCCTTTGTTTTGACGGTTTTGCTGCTGCCCCTGGTGCCCGCCGCCTCCCAGTTCAGCGGGGGGCTGATAGGTTTCGCCCTGGCGGTGCTGAGAGAGGCGGTGGTGGGAGTGGTAATGGGCCTGGTCTGTTTTTTCACGCTGCAAAGCCTTACCGTAGCCGGCCAGCTCTTTGACATGCACATAGGTTTTATGATGTCCAACTTTTTTGACCCCATGACCGGCGGGCAGACCACCCTGCTGTCAAAATTTTTATATCTTCTGGGAATAACCCTTTTTCTCACCATGAATGGCCACCATATGGTTATTTCCGGATTATTTAAAAGTTTTCAGATGGTCCCCCTGGCCGGGGCGGAATTCGACGGCGACACGGCGTTGTTTTTAATCCGGGTTTTTGCCCGGATGATGACCATCGCGGTGCAGATATGCCTGCCCATAATCGCCGTGGTTATGATTATAGACGTGTCCCTGGGGTTGGTGGGGAAAACGGCGCCCCAGATGAATATATTCATGCTTGGCTTTCCCATAAAAATAGCCATGGGCATAGCAACCCTGGCGGTGATGGTTCCGCTGCTGGGAACGGTTTTCAGCTCTCTTTTCCGGATGATGGAAAGGGATTTATATACCTTGTTTAAGGGGTTGACGTAATGGCTGAGTCAGGCCAGCAGAAAACAGAAAAGCCAACCCCGCGAAGGCTTCAGGAATCCAGAAAAAAGGGCCAGGTGCCCAACAGCAAGGATCTGACGGCCTCCCTGGTGCTGCTGGCGGCGGTGGTGGCCTTTTACTCCTTTAAACCCTACGTGGGTAACGGTATGGAGCATCAACTGACCTGGTATCTGGCGAACTGCTTTAGCTTTAAAATGACTCCTTCCGGTCTGCCCCGGGTACTCTTTGATTATTTTATCAACACTGTGCTCTTTCTGGCCCCCATATTCATATTGTTGCTGGCGGTGGCTTTTTTTGCCAACGTGGGGCAGTTCGGTTTTTTGTTCGCGCCGGAGGTTTTAACCCCTAAAATAGAAAAGCTTAATCCCATCAACGGTTTAAAACGGATATTCAGCCTGCGCAGCGTGGTGGAACTTGTCAAAAGCATACTGAAAGTAGTTATCGTAGGCTCGGTGAGCTTTCTTATCGTAAAAAGCTATTTGCCCGTGCTGATGGTGGCCTTCTATAAAGCGCCGGGGCAGGGCTTCGCCGAGGTGATGACCGCCATAATGGCGGTGGGAGCCGCGGGCACCGGGGCTTTTCTGGTCCTTTCCATTGGGGACATGCTGTACCAGCGCTGGGAATACATCAGGGGATTGCGCATGAGTAAACAGGAAATAAAAGACGAATTCAAGCAGACGGAAGGTGACCCGCAGATAAAGGGCTGGCTGAAGCGCCGCCAGCGGGAAATAGCCATGAACCGCATCCGCCAGGAAGTTCCCAGGGCCACCATGGTGGTTACCAACCCCATTCACTACGCGGTTGCCCTGCGCTATCAGGACGGCGTTACGGACGCGCCGGTGGTGGTGGCCAAGGGAGCCGGGGACCTGGCCCAGAGTGTAAAGAAAATAGCCCGGGAAAACAATATTCCCGTGGTGGAAAACCCGCCCCTGGCCCAGGCGCTGTACAAACAGGTTGACGTGGGCCGGGAGATACCGGCGGAGCTTTACAAGGCGGTGGCGGAGATACTGGCGGTTATATACAGGGAGAATAACAGAAGAACAGGGACTCATTATTAATTTTATTTACCCGCGTTTATTTAAAGTCTGACGTACAAAACCGGAGGTAAGGCAATGCCCCAGCTTTCGCGGAGCGCCCTGGCGGGAGAACTGAAAAAAAACACGGACCTGATCATAGCCGGCCTGGTGTTGATGATTGTGCTGATGATCATAATCCCGCTGCCGCCGGGGGTGCTGGATGTTTTTCTGGTTCTCAGCATCACCATCGGCCTGGTGATAGTGCTTATAACCATGTTCACCACCGAGCCGCTGCAGTTTTCCATTTTTCCGGCCCTGCTGCTGGTAACTACTCTGTACAGGCTGTCTTTGAACATTTCCTCCACCCGCCTTATTCTGGGGCAGGCGGACGCCGGCAGGGTCATCGAAGCCTTTGGCAGCTTTGTGGTGGGCGGAAACTACATAGTTGGCTTTATAGTATTTATAATTATCACCATCATCCAGTTTGTGGTTATTACCAGCGGCGCCGGGCGGGTGGCCGAGGTGGCGGCGCGTTTCACCCTGGACGCCATGCCCGGCAAACAGATGAGCATTGACGCGGATTTTAATTCCGGGCTGATCACCGAGAACGAGGCCAGGGAGCGCAGGCGCCGCCTGCAGCGGGAGGCCGATTTTTTCGGGGCCATGGACGGCGCCAGCAAATTTGTCCGGGGCGATGCCATAGCCGGAATAATAATTACCATAATAAACATCATCGGGGGCATAGTCATAGGTTTAATTTACATGGACATGGATGTGACGGAGGCGCTGCAGACCTACACCATACTCACCATCGGTGACGGTCTGGTGACCCAGATTCCGGCCCTGCTGATTTCCACCTCCTCGGGCATACTGGTTACCAGGGCCTCCTCCGACGCCAGTTTTGGCTCCGACGTGGCGGTTCAATTTACCAGGTTCCCCAAAATTATTTTTCTGGTGGCGGGAATTCTGTTCATACTGGGCCTTATTCCGGCCATGCCCAATATACTGTTTATGGTTATGGCCCTGCTGGCGGGCTACGCCGGTTATAGCATGGTGGGCGGATTAAAGAAAAAGGAAATGGCCCGGCGGGAGGCCGAGGCCAGGGAGCAGGTTCAGCAGCAACAGAGAAGGGAGCCGGAAGCGGTTGCTTCATATTTTCAGGTTGACCCCCTGCAGATTGAAATCGGCTACAATCTTATTCCCCTTACAGATGAAAGTGTGGGCGGGGATTTGCTGGCCAGGCTGGCCGCCGTGCGCCGGCAGTGTGCCGCTGAGCTGGGCATCTACGTGCGTCCCATCAGAATCAGGGACAACCTGCAGCTTTCCCCCAATTCTTATGTGTTTAAATTGAGGGGTGAGGAAAGCGCCTCAGGTGAATTGATGCCCGGCCACTATTTGGCCATGGATCCCACGGGACAGGATTTATCCGTTCCGGGCATTCCCACGGTGGAGCCCACCTTCGGCCTGCCCGCCTGGTGGATTCCCGCCGCCGAGAAGGACAAGGTGGAAATGCTGGGGCTTACCGTGGTGGACTGTTCCACCATACTGGTAACCCACCTTACGGAATTTATCAAAAACTACGGCCACGAGCTGCTGGGCCGCCAGGAAGTCAAGGAGTTGCTGGATGTGGTCAGGGAAAAGGACTCCGCGGTACTCGACGACCTGTCGCCGGACCTGGTATCCATTGGGGATATCCAGAAGGTGCTGCAGAGCCTGCTTAAGGAAAAAGTTCCCATCCGGGATCTGGTAACCATTCTGGAAGCCCTGGCTGACGGTGTCCGCATGAACAAGGATATTGACTTTCTTATCGAACACACCAGGCAGGCCTTATCAAGAACCATTTGCCGGGCTTATGTAACACCCGATAACAAACTGCAGGTGGTGACACTGCATCCCAAACTTGAGCAGACCCTGGCGGATGCGGTGCAGCCCACCCAGCTTGGGGCTTACCCGGTGATAGAGCCCGGGTTGGCCCGCCAGGTATTGGACAGGGTAAAGGATGCCGTGGAAAAGGCGGGCCTGCGGGGAATTACCCCGGTGGTGCTGTGTTCCCCGAGAATAAGGCTGCCCTTTAAACGTTTTACCGAGCGCTATATTCAGGGACTGGTGGTTCTGTCCCTGAACGAAGTGGCCTCGAATGTTGAAGTGGAGGTTGTGGGGACGGTGACAGCTGAATGAAGATAAAAAAATACGTGGTTCGCGACATGCAGGAGGCTATTAAACTGATCCGGGAGGATTTGGGTCCCGATGCTGTCATAGTCAGTAACTATCCTCTTCCCCGGCGGGGTCTGGCGGGTTTGTTTGCGCCCCGGCAGATTGAAGTGACCGCGGCCCTGGATGAGCCCGTCAAGCAGGAGGTAAGGGCTATAGCAAAAGGGGAGTCCGCCGACTCCTCCGGGCAGAAGCTTCTGGATCTGCTCAGCACCTTTAATACAACTGAATCCGGAATCTCAGCAAAGGGCCGCCAGGATAAGGAAGGGAATTCAGAAGAGGACAGCGACAAAATTTCTCCTGCCTTTAGCTTGATGTTGAAAAAAGAAGGTAAAATTACGGTTAATAATGAATTATTTAGTAAATGGAGGCGGATTTTGTCCGGTATTGAAATTCAGGACAGTATTGTAAATGACCTTTTACAGTCGGTGCCGGAGGTTTGCAAAGAATCCGACCATGGAATCAAATCGTTTTTGGCGGAAAGTATGACAAAACTGCTGGAGCCGTTTTATATTAATCCCGCTGATAAAAAGGTCAATGTGCTGGTGGGGCCGGCCGGGGCGGGAAAAACCCTGACCCTGGTAAAAATGGCGGCCATGCGGACCATGCGGGATAATAAACAGGCCGCGCTGATAACTTTAAACGGCGACAAGGTTGGTTCACTGGTGGAGTTGAAATACTACGGGAATCTCATTCAAACCCCGGTGGATTCAGCCACCGACACCGGGGAACTGGCGGAGGCGCTGGACAGGCACAGGGACAAGGACTATATATTTATTGATACGTCCGGTGTTGCTCCCAACAACAGCGGCGGGCTGCTGAAAATTAAAGATATTCTTGAGTCGGTGGAAACAGAGATGGATATCTATCTGGTTATGAATTCCACCACCAGGCTCCGGGATCTGAAAAGATGCGCCGGCGGTTACAACAAACTGGGCTACAATAGATTTATTTTCACCAGGCTGGACGAGACGGAGACGCTGGGACCCCTTTTAAATCTGGTATGCAATTTGGAGAGACCTGTAAGTTATGTTTCCTTCGGGCAAAAGGTCCCTGACGATATGGTCGCGGTGACCCCCAAAAAACTTGCCGGACTTGTTCTCGGAGGAGTTGACCGATATGCCGAAAGCGGCGCCGTTGCCTCAACCTAACATTATCAAGGCCGGTGCTAAATTGCCGGAACACTATCCCCCGGCCGGTCCGGGCGCCAGGGTTATAGCTGTAACCAGCGGTAAAGGCGGGGTTGGGAAAACCAGCCTGGTGGCCAACCTGGCCATTGCCCTGGCTGGAATGGGGCAGAGAGTGGTGGTTTTCGACGCCGATCTCGGCCTGGCCAATGTGGAAGTATTGCTGGGTGTAACACCACCCAGAACATTATATGATTTTCTTTACGGCGGCAGGAGCCTGGAGGATATTATAACTCCCGGCCCCATGGGGGTTAAACTTATTTCCGGGGGAGCCGGTTTTCTTGAACTGGCCAACCTGGACAACAGGCTCAGGCAGAAACTGGTGGATTCCCTGGGAAAGCTGGACCGGGAAGCCGATATAGTGCTTGTGGACACCGGAGCGGGCATATCAAAAAATGTTCTTGGTTTCGTGGCCGCTGCCGGAGAGGCGATAGTGGTGGTTATTCCCGAGCCCACCTCTTTCACCGACGCCTACAGCATGATCAAGGTCTTGTCCACTTACAGGATACATAAAGAAGTAAAGCTGGTGGTAAACCAGGCCATGGATAAAACAGAGGCATTGGAAACCTTCAGCCGGATGGACACCGTGGTGAACCGCTATTTAACCATTAATCTGCATAACCTGGGGTGGGTAATCAAAGACAATTCAGTCAGTCAGGCGGTTAAGGAGCAAAGACCGCTGTGTATGTACAATCCCAGAAGCGGTCCGGCCAGAAACATAACCCAGTTGGCCCACAACCTGTTGTCCGGTTACCGTCATCAGGAAGACGGCAATATTGGGACCGGTGGTTTTATCGCTAGATTAATGCGGCTGTTCGGTCAGTCCGGCACGTAACTCCGGGTGGTGAGTGGGGCCAATGGATAAGGCTATAGCTGATTTATGGCAGAAATACAGGCGTTTTAAAGAAGAGGAAGTAAAGTCCGAACTGGTTATGTACTACCTGTGGATGGTTAAATACATAGCCGGCAGGCTACCGGTGCGTCTTCCTCCCAGCATGGGGGTTGAGGATTTGGAAAGCTGCGGCATTCTCGGGCTGCTGGAGTCCGTGGAAAAGTACGATCCTGAATTGGGCAGGGATTTTGAAGCCTACTCCTACCACCGGATCCGCGGCTCCATGCTGGATGAGATAAGAAAAGTGAGCTGGGTCCCCCGGAGCATGTGGCAGAAAATGCAGGAATTGAAATCAGTGCGGGAAAGGCTGGAAAGGGAACGGGCCGGAGAAATCACCGAGGAGCTGCTGTCCAGGGAAATGGGCCTGCCTGTGGCTGAAATCCGCAGGCTGGACGCGCATTACAGCAATGCCTTCGCCGTATCCCTCGATGAAAACTGCAAAGCCGGGGAGGACGAGGTGCGGTTCGGGGATATGATCCAGGATATAAGCAGCCTGGACCCCCTTGAACAGCTGTCCGAGGAAGATGGTAAGAGAACCCTGGCGGAAGCGGTAAAAATGCTCACGGAAAAGGAACAGATACTTCTATCTCTCTATTATCACGAAGAGCTTACTTTAAAGGAGATAGGCAAGGTTTTGGAAGTTTCGGAGTCCAGGGTTTGTCAGTTGCATGGCCGGGCAATCGGCAGGTTGAGGAAAATTTTGGACCAAATGAACAAATAGATGAGGTGTTTGCCGTGATCAGAGGTTTGTACACTGTGGCCTCGGGTTTGGGCGCCCAGCAGGCGCGTATGGACGTGGTAACCAACAATATAGCAAACGTTTCCACAAACGGCTATAAACAGGACAGTGTTATGACCAAACCGTTTCCGGAAATGCTTTTGCGTGAAAAAACGGTGGACAATGCCGGCAGGAGGGTTGCCCGCTGGTCTCCTGTTGGCTTTACCAACCAGGGAGTTGCCGTGTCCGGTTTCTTTACCGATCAAACAGCGGGAATATTGAAAGAGACCGGCAGGGCAACGGATTTGGCCCTGTCCGGCCAGGGTTTTTTCGCGGTGCAGGCCAACGGAGGGGAGCTGTATACCAGGGATGGACAGTTCCATACCGACAAAGAGGGGTATCTGGTTGATTCCAGGGGCAACAGGGTACTGTCCGACAGTGGCCCGGTCCAGGTTGGGGACGCCGAATTTACGGTGGACTCCGGCGGTGTGATAACCCTGGCGGACGGCGGCACCTACCAACTGAGAATAGTGGAGTTTGAAAACCCGCAGAACCTGGTGAAGACCGGAGATAATTATTTTGACGCCGGCAATGGTACGGCCGGGGAGGCCGCCAGTCCGGGGGTGACCCAGGGATTTCTGGAGCAATCCAATGTTGATCTGGCCACCCAGATGGTACAGCTGGTGGAAATTTTCAGATCCTACGAGGCCGGGCAGAAAGCCATTCAGTCCCAGGACGAACTGCTGGCCAAGGCTATTAATCAGGTTGGGAGTGTGAAGTAGCATGATTCAAAGCCTTCGCAACAGCGCCGCGGGAATTAACGCCCAGTTGAACAGAATGGATATTTCCTCCAATAACATAGCCAATATCAGCACAAACTCCTTTAAAAGGGGCCGGGCTGAATTTGCGGATTTACTGTACGGTAAAATGGCGGACTGCGGCAGACCGGTAAATTTAACCGGGAACGCGGGAGAGCCGCTGATGGGCTCGGGCTCCAGGGTGGTGGCGGTGAACACCGTCTTTGAGCAGGGAGTTGTCAAGGAGACAGGCAGGCCTCTGGATATAGCCATTAGCGGCAATGGATTTTTCAGGGTGGAGCTTCCCGACGGCAGTTACGCTTACACCAGGGACGGCAATTTTCAACTGACCTCCGAGAGAACTCTGGTGACGGCCGGCGGGTATAAACTACAACCGGAAATCACCCTGCCGGAGAATTATAAAAGCTTTGATATAACCCCCGGGGGAACCGTTATTGTCACGGACGACGGGGGTGAGGCCACCGAACTGGGCAATATATTGCTGTACAAATTTCCCGATGGTGACGGTTTGAAGCACACCGGGGGAAACCTGTACGCGCAAACCGACCAATCCGGGGACGCGGAGGAAGGAGTGCCCGGGGAAAACGGGCTGGGACAGTTGCTTCAGCAAAACCTGGAAATGAGTAACGTTGATCTGGCGGAGGAAATGGCCGTGGTGATTGAATCCCAAAGGGCGCTGCAGGCCGGGGCACAGTCCCTTAAAACGGCGGATCAACTCTGGAATATAGCCAACAATTTACGTAAATAACCAGGGGGACTATAAATGGAACCGGCAAGGGAAATCGTTGAGATACAGGTGGGAATTGCCGATTTGAAAGTGACCAGGGAGCCCGGGCGTTTAATCACCCTGGGGCTGGGTTCATGCGTGGGTGTCAGCCTTTATGACCCCATGATGAAAGTAGGCGGACTGTTGCACGTAATGCTTCCGGACAGCACCCAGTTTTCCAATGTTAACAAATTGGCTAAATTTGCCGACACGGGAATTCCCCTTATGATACAGGAGTTGCAGAAAATGGGGGCCAGGATCAACCGGATGCAGGCCAAGCTGGTGGGTGGCGCCCAGATGTTTTCCGGCCTGGACGAAAAAATGACTTTGAATATAGGATTAAGGAATACGGAAAAGTCACGAGAGGTTTTATCCAATCTTAATATAAGGATATTGGCCGAGGACGTGGGCGGAAACCGTGGGCGGACCATGATTGTGGACACCGCCAGCGGCATGGTGACCATACGTACCATGGGTAATAAGCTGAAGGTGATTTGACATGGACTTTACAGAATTTCAAAGGCGCATGCTGAGCCAATTCCGCCTGGACCTGCTGAGTTACAAGGAGAACCAGCTTAAAAGAAGGCTGGAAGGTATGATGGCCAGACAGAAAATAGCTTCATACGGGGACCTTTTTAGTTTGCTTAGGGAAGACCGGATGGCGTATGAAACATTCCTTGATCAGTTAACCATAAATGTTTCCGAGTTTTTCAGGGATCCCCTGCGCTGGGCGGAATTGCAGAAAACAGTGCTTCCCGGACTCCTACAGGCCAGAAATACATTGAAAATATGGAGCGCGGCCTGTTCCAACGGCCCGGAGCCATACTCCCTGGCCATTTTGCTGGACGAAATCAGCCCCGGCAAGAACCATCGCCTGGAAGCCTCGGATATTGATAAAAATATATTGAACGCCGCCGCTGTAGGTAAATATAATCAGGATATGGTGCGCAACGTGAACCCGGAGCGGCTGAATAAATATTTTACCAAAGAAAACAATTATTATTTGGTGAAAGACAGCGTAAAAAGAAAGGTGACCTTTAAACGCCACGATCTTTTAACGGAACCTTACGGGCAGGGATACGATCTGATAGTTTGCCGCAATGTGACAATTTATTTCACCAGGGAGGCCCAGGATAGAATTAATAGTAAATTTTCCCAGGCCCTTACTTCGGGGGGGATTCTATTTATCGGAGGCAGCGAAATGATTTTTAATTATCAGGAGTTGGGGCTGGAAAAGCTGTTACCCTGCTTTTACCGTAAAGTGGCATAAATTTGGGTAAGTGTGTCTCATAAGTTGGGGACAATCCTTCCCGACGTTGAATATAGAGTAAGAACTACAGCCAATCCTTAGAGCGTGTGTCCCCTGACATAAGTTGGGGACAATCCTTCCCGGAATTGAATAGAAGTAAGAACTATAACCAACCCTTAGAAGGTGTGTCCCCTTACCTTAATCGAGGTGATGATATGAAGACTGATTCAAAATTTACGGATTTTCAAATGGATGCCCTAAAGGAAATTAGCAACATAGGCTTGGGCAATGCCGTTACCTCTCTGGCCCAACTGGTAAACCGGAGGATTGACATGAACATTCCTTTGACACGGTTTATGCCGCTGGAGGAAACCATAGCCCTGGTGGGTGGGCCGGAGGAAGCGGTATCATGCGTGAGTTTGAATATATCCGGGGATGTCCCCGGTTTGGTGCTCTTTGTTTTTGATTCCCAAAGCACTTTTCATCTGGTTGACCTGTTGATGGGAATGGATTTGGGGAGCACTGCTGAATTGGATGAAATGGGCGAATCCGCGGTAAAGGAAATAGGTAACGTGCTGACGGGCTCCTTCATAGGCGCCCTTTGCCAGATGACCCAGTTGAACATGACCCCGGCCGTGCCCATGTTCGCCTTTGACATGCTGGGGGCCATTCTGACATCGCTGATGGTGGCCAGCGGCCGGGTGGAGGAGCAGGTACTGGTGATCCAGACACGTTTATTCCAGGAGAAGGAGGTCAATATCAAAGGGCATTTCTTTTTGTTGACTGAGCCGGGTTCGCTCCAGGTGCTTTTCAATGCCCTGGGACTTACTGTGGAATGAGCTTAATATGAGTTAACATATTTAGGAGGGAAGATATTCGTGTCTAAAAAGATACTGATTGTGGACGATGCCGCTTTCATGCGCATGATGATTAAAAACATTGTGATTAAAAACGGTTACGAGGTAGTGGGCGAAGCTGAAAACGGCAAGCAGGCGGTGGAACTGTACGCCAACGGCAGCCCCGATGTGGTAACCATGGATATAACCATGCCGGAAATGGACGGCATTGAGGGCGTAAAGGCCATCAGGGCCATCGACCCCAACGCGATTATCATCATGTGCAGCGCCATGGGACAGCAGTCCATGGTTATGGACGCCATTCAGGCCGGGGCAAAGGATTTTATAGTCAAACCCTTCCAGCAGGACAGGCTGCTGCAGGCACTGGAAAGGGTGCTAAGCAGGGGCAAATAAATTATTGAATAATTGTTTGGCTTTAGGAAGGAGGGAAATCTGTTGCAGGAAATACTGTCCCAGGGTGAAATAGATTCTTTGTTGGAAGCCCTGACCTCCGGAAAGCTGGACGCCGAGGAGGTAAAGCAGTCCGGCCCGGTGGCTGTTCACACCAAGGCCTACGATTTCAGGCGCCCCAATAAATTTTCAAAGGATCATTTACGGACCCTGGAAATGCTGCATCAGAATTTTGCCCGGCTGCTTTCCAGCTTTCTTTCAGGATATTTGAGATCCTCCATAAACGTTGAAGTGGCCTCAACGGGTCAAATGATTTATGAGGAGTTTATTCGCTCCATACCCAGTCCAACGGTTATTGCCGTATTGCAGTTGGCCCCCCTTGAGGGTGCGGTATTGATGGAAACCAATAGCCAGGTGGTTTTCCCGCTGATAGACCTGATGTTCGGCGGTCCCGGAAGCAGCTCGGATACCATCAGGGAGCTAACCGACATAGAAGTATCGGTGGTTCGCAAACTTTACAGCAGAATGCTGGAGCATCTGTCGGTAGCCTGGCAGGATATGTTTCAGATAGAGCCCAATATACAGGGAATTGAAACAAATCCCAGGATGCAGCAGTTATATTCGCCCAACGAGGTTGTGGCGCTGATAACCTTTTCCGTATCGCTGAACGATGAGCCCAGGGGCCTGATTAACCTGTGCCTTCCATTTATTGTTCTGGAGCCAATGATATCCCGTCTTTCGGTGCGCCAGCAGTTTTTGAGACAATCCAGCGGCCCCAGGGACGAAGACATGAAGTGGCTCAAGCACTGGCTGGGTTACTCAAATGTTGGTTTGGACGTGGTACTGGGTGAGGTGGACGTGAGTATTAATGATTTTTTAAATTTAAATACCGGGGACGTGCTGGTGTTGAACCGGCGCCTGGACCAGGACCTGAACCTGTTAATTGAGGGAGAAATGAAATTCGGAGTGCAGGCCGGCAGGATGAATAGAAAACTAGCCGTTCAGGTGGTGTCTTTAACCGAAGGGGGCAGGGTAAATGGGTGACAACAGTGGCATGCTCAGTCAGGCGGAAATCGACGCCTTGCTTAATGGTACAGCAGGTGAGCCGGAAGTTGCTCCGGAAGCGCCCGCAGTTGAGGCGGGACAGGAAGCCCCGGCGGAAACCGCCCCGGTGACCGTAGCGGTGGACGGGGAATATTTGACCCACGAGGAAAAAGACTCTCTGGGTGAAATAGGAAATATAACCATGGGCTCGGCTTCCACCACCCTTTCGGAATTGTTAAGGCAAAAGGTGACCATAACCAGCCCCAAGGTTAACATCCTAACCCAGGAGCAAATGTTCAACACATTTTCCGTGCCCTATGTTTTTATTCAGGTGGAATACGTTTCCGGTCTGCAGGGATTTAACGTGCTGGTGCTGCGCCTGAGAGACGCCAGCGTGATAGCGGATTTGATGATGGGAGGGGACGGCTCCAATCCCAGTGAGGATGAAATAGGAGAAATTGAAATCAGCGCGGCTTCCGAGGCCATGAACCAGATGATTGGCACGGCTTCCACATCCCTCTCCAACATGTTCGGCCGGATGATTAATATATCACCGCCCACAACCAATCTTTTGAAAAGCCAGGAAGTAATGACCTACCGCCTTCCGGCCGGCGATCCGGTGGTGGTGATTTCATTTAATATGCAAATAGGCAACCTGCTGGATACGGAGATAATGCAGGTTTTAAGCATAGAGACGGCTAAAGAGGAGGCAGCCCTGCTTTGGGAATATCTCATGGGAATGTCCGCGGGAGAAGCAAGTCTTCCGGAACCTGAGCCTGCGGGGTCCTTCGACGATAATTATACGGATATGGCGGAGGAAGCACCCATAACCGAACAGACCCCGCTGGCCACCGCGGAATCGGTAATACAGGGCTTTATGGGTGCGGAGGCGCCACAACCACGGCAAACCGCCGGGTCCCAGGGGCAAGTGAGTGAAACCCGGGCCCCAGGGGCAAAGGGGCAAACCACCGGCGGCCAAACCTACGGAGTCCCGCCGGTCTCGCAACCGGTTACATATAGTTTTCCCAGCCTGACCCAGGTGGAACAGCGGAAACTGGAGCTGCTGCTGGACGTTCCCCTAAGGGTCAGTGTAATACTGGGCCGTACCAAGAGGCCCATAAAAGAGGTTCTGAATCTTACTCCGGGAGCCATAGTGGAATTGCAGTCGCTGGTGGATGAGCCCGTGGAGATACTGGTAAACGGCACCCTGGTGGCAAGGGGTGAAGTGGTGGTGGTAAACGAAAATTTCGGAGTGCGTATCACCAGCATTATCAGCCCGGAGGAGAGGATAAAACAATTAAAGGCATAAAAATAGTGCGACAACGGGGACGGTTCTCTCTTGTCGCACTTTTTCTTTTTTCTAGGGGAATGTTGAAGAATCCATTAATAAAAGGCTGTGCATGTTGATTAACTACCAGCCCGAGGCCGTTCAAAAAGCTCCATAAGAGTCAGGGACGGTTCTTCTTTGACTCTCCCCAGTTGTTGTGCTTTTTCTTTTCTAAGACAATTTGGCCAGTAGGATACCGGTGGGCAATTTGGGATAAAAGAAAGTGGATTTCTGAGGCATTTTTTCCCTTTTGGCCGCCACAGCGGTAACTTCTTCCACCAGGGTGGGGTTTAAAAAGAAAACCATCTGGTATTCACCCCGGTCTACTTTCTTCAGGGCTTCAATTTCATCCCTGGTGTATGTGAGATTGCTTTCACTGGCTCTCTGCTCCCCGCCAATCCCCAAATATTTTTCCATAATCAGGGTATGCAGCACGGAAACATCCAGGCCGCACCATTCCCGGGATTTGTCCAGGGCCATGATTTCCCTGGGGTTAACGCCATTTTTAAGGGTAATTATGTATCCCTCCCGGTTGCCTTTATACAGGCCGAAGGCGTGTGAATGGGCCGATATCTCCCCGGCTGCGCTTTGCCTGCCTTTTTGAGCCAGGATTTCCATGAAATTCTGGAAGTTGCCGTGGTTTTCATCAAAGGTAAAGGGTTCCGCTGTGAAATACTGTTCGATACCGCCCATAAGGCTGCCGGTTAACTGTTCCGGCAGGTTCCTGACCAGTCGGTGGGTGGGCAGCACAACCAGTCCCGGGTCATAAAGATTTACCAGGGTCATCATCACAAAATCGTAGGGCTGCGGCTCTTTTGCCGTTGTGTTGTTTCTTTCCCTAAGCAAGTTTCTGTAATTAAGAGCTGTTTCATAGCGGTGGTGCCCGTCGGCTATGAAAATTACCATGTGAGCCAGGGCGTTTTGAATCGGGGTTATTAAAGCGGGGTCGTCTAAAACCCACAGCCTGTGGCGCTGCCCGTCCTCCGAGGTAAAGTCGATTTCCGGTGTATCTTCCAGGCGTAGGGCAGTTATTTTTTCCACCTGTTTATCAGGGTCCGAGTAGAGGCTGAAAATAGGGCTGAAATTAGCGCCGCAGGCCTGCATAAGGGCCAGGCGGTCGGCTTTATGCTTGGGCAGCGTTTCTTCGTGGGGCAGCACCACACCCTTTT
The DNA here is from genome assembly GCF_002933875.1 of Desulfocucumis palustris. Taxonomy (GTDB): domain Bacteria; phylum Bacillota; class Desulfotomaculia; order Desulfotomaculales; family Desulfocucumaceae; genus Desulfocucumis; species Desulfocucumis palustris. The sequence goes on from NZ_BFAV01000075.1 coordinate 33,177, forward strand.
CATAGGGCTCTATTTTTACTCCCGCCATCAAACCCGTGCGGGTTTTGCTTTCTCCGTTAACACTGAATGTTTGTTTGTACATATATAGGGCGGGTTTGTTCTCCCCCAGCAGTATGCCCTTTCCCTGCCATGAACTGAAATCCGCCGCCGCCCGGGTGTAGCGGTTGTTGTCCTCGGTGTCCTGGGGGAAAGTCTTGCCGTATTCCAGCCGTATAATATTGTTGGGGTGGCGCCGGTAATATTTATCCTGGGCCTCGGCGTCTATAACGTCGTAAGGGGGGGTTATCACCTGCGCCAGGTCGGGTACCAGCGAAGTGTTGTAGCGAAGTGCCCGGATGGGTGTTATATAAGCCATTTATAAATCCTCCTAAATAAGGTCGGGGGACACACCTTCCAATGTTCGTGGAAACTCCCTGCCTCTTAACAATTTCACGAAGGAATGTCCCCAACATATGTCGCGAATGGTAATATTCTATAACAATATATTTATTCCTGCAGGTCAAACTTCTTTCCTGGTCCAGCGGTTGCTGTCCCTGGAGCGGTATTTCTCCATCATCCTGGTAAAGGCCTCCTCCAGATCTATGTTTAACGAATTGGCATAGCATATAATAATAAAAAGTATGTCCGCCAGTTCCAGTTCTATGGATCCCGCAGGTTCTTCGGGTTTTTTGGGTTTCTGCCCGTAACTGTGATTTATTTCCCTGGACAGTTCCCCCACTTCCTCTATCAACCTGGCCAGCATACTCAGGGGATGCCAGTACCCTTCCTCAAACTGACCTATCCACTGGTCCACTTCCCGTTGCATAGTCCTAATGTCCATAATGGAATTATTCCTCCCCGCGTTAACCCTTTCCAACATCCTAATGTTATCACATATGTTCGCATAAATGAACCGGAGACCCCCGCGGGTTCTTTCTCTCCTGACATGTTCAGTCATATTTGGCCACCGGCAAAAGTATATTTTTATAAAGGGATGAATGGGGGGGCGGGAATGCGTTTGCCATTCGGGTTCAGATTGGACAGAAAAAGAACCTTGTTGACTGCCGGTGCGGCGGCGGCATCTCTGTTGTTTGTTTTGGTATGGGGCGTGATTTCACTGCTTGGTACTGCTAAAGTGGTTCCTGAAGAGCTTTTTAACCACTCTCTTCAAAATACCCTGACCAGCCACAGCTACCGTTACAGTGTTGAGGTTAAACAAAACGGCAGCGATGTCATTTCCACCGTTCAGGGGGAAAGGGTGGAGCCGGACAGGGTGCATATTAAAGGAGCCATGTTGAAGTCCAGGGACATAGAGTTTATTCAAATTTCCGATGTCACTTATATGAAGGATCCCTGGTCAAGCCGCTGGATAACCCTGGAGGACAGTAAATTAGCCCAGGCAGAGCTGTTTTTAACTGAGTTTAATCCCCTTTCGATGTTTAATTTTAAGGATGTTCCGGAAGTGAAAGTATCCGGCAGTGAACGGGTTGACGGTGTGAAAACGGTGTTAATGGAACTAAAGCCTTCGGTGTCCAATCCCTATCTTGAATTCAAATACGTGGACTATGACTACAAAATTTGGGCGGACCCCAAAGATCAATTGATTAGAAAGGCGGTACTGGAAGCGAATCTGCCAGCCGGGCAAAAGGGTATGACCGTGGAAATGAAGTTTTGGGATTTTAATGAACCCCTGATTATTGAAAAACCGGGAATAGAGACGGGAAGTTGATTTTTAAGGCCTGCATGCCGATACTCGTTGACAATATTTAACCCCCACTGATATAATAATCCAATCTATGGAAAGGGACACTCCTTCTAGGTTTTTTAATTTTTACTCTAACAAATTCGGAAGGAATGTCCACTTATTATTAGGGGGGGTTATTCGTGCATCCCGACGCCAAAAAAACACTGATTACTGAAAAGGAAATAAACTTCCGGGTTAAAGAGCTGGGAGATTTGATTTCCCGGGATTATATGGATAAAGACAACCTGCTGGTGGTGGGGATATTAAAGGGCGCGGTAATATTCATGTCCGATCTGGTGCGCCAGTTGAGAATACCAGTGGAGCTGGATTTTATGGCCGTATCCAGCTACGGCAAAGCCAGCGAATCTTCCGGCGTGGTGAGGATTTTAAAAGACCTGGAGCACAACATTCAGGGAAAGCACGTTCTTATAGTGGAGGATATTGTGGATACCGGCCTGACCCTTAAGTATTTGAAGGAAAACCTGGAAACCCGGGGTCCCGCCAGTTTAAAAATTTGCACCCTGCTGGACAAGCCCGCCCGGCGCAAGGCAAAAGTGGAGGTTGACTACAACGGCTTTTTCATAGAAGATGAGTTTGTGGTGGGCTACGGCCTGGATTACAATGAAAGATACCGTAATGAAAAGGATATTTTTATTCTAAAGCCCGAAGTATATGCTAAAAGATAATAATTATTATCGATCGGAGGAAGAACATTGACACCGGACAGAGAAATGGTCATCGTGCTGGACTTCGGCGGTCAGTACAGCCAGTTGATTGCCAGGAGAATAAGAGAATTAAAAGTATTTTGCGAAATGCTTCCCTATAACACCCCGCTGGAGCAGATAAGCGCCAAAAACCCCAGGGGTATTGTTTTTTCCGGGGGACCTTCCAGCGTGTACCAGGAGAACGCGCCCGCCGTTGACCCCGGAATATATAGCCTGGGGGTGCCGGTACTGGGTATATGTTATGGCATGCAGCTAATGGCCAGGCAGCTGGGCGGTGAGGTTTCCAGGGCCGTGCAGAGGGAATACGGCAGAATAGAGCTGAATACGGTGGAGCCGGACGATTTACTGTGCTGTCTGGAATCCCTGGAACAGTGCTGGATGAGCCATGGCGACCGGGTTGACTCCGCTCCTCCGGGGTTCAAAATAACCGCCAGAACGGACCTGGCCCCGGTGGCCGCCATGTCGGACCCGGCCAGAAAGCTTTACGCCGTTCAGTTTCACCCTGAAGTGGTGCACACCCCTAAGGGGCAGGACATATTGAGGCAGTTTTTGTATACTGTTTGCGGGTGCGGCGGCACCTGGGACATGGGTTCCTTTATAGACCACTCCATGGCGGAAATAAGGAACAAAGTGGGAGAAGGCAAGGTGCTCTGCGCTTTAAGCGGAGGGGTCGACTCCTCCGTGGCGGCTGTGCTGGTGCACCGGGCTGTGGGGGACAACCTTACCTGTGTTTTCGTCAACCACGGCCTGTTAAGAAAAGGCGAGGCGGAGCAGGTTCTCACCACCTTCAGGGAACAGTTTAAAATTAAGCTGATATACGTGGACGCCTCCCGGAGATTTCTGGATAAACTTGCCGGGGTTACCGATCCCGAAAGAAAAAGAAAGATTATAGGCGAGGAATTTATAAGGGTCTTCGAGGAGGAATCGGCCAAACTTGGCCAGATAGATTATCTTGTGCAGGGCACCCTTTATCCTGACGTGGTGGAAAGCGGCACCGCCACCGCCGCTGTGATCAAATCGCACCACAATGTGGGCGGCCTTCCGAAAGACATGAAATTTGAACTGGTTGAACCCCTGTGCTGGCTGTTTAAGGATGAAGTAAGGGTTCTGGGCAGCGAACTGGGGCTGCCGGAGGAAATCGTATGGCGCCAGCCGTTTCCAGGCCCGGGACTGGCCGTTAGGATTATCGGGGAGATAACCGGGGAAAAACTGAGAGTTCTGCGGGAGGCGGATGCCGTGGTAACCGGGGAAATAGCCGCGGCGGGACTGGACCGGGAAATCTGGCAGTATTTCGCGGTGTTGCCCGGCCTGCGCAGCGTAGGAGTGATGGGGGACGAGAGAACCTACGCCTATACCATAGCCGTCAGGGCGGTGCACAGCCACGACGGAATGACCGCCGACTGGGTAAGGATACCCTACGATGTGCTGGGAAAAATATCGAACAGGATAGTCAATGAAATAAAAGAGGTAAACCGCGTGGTTTACGATATAACCAGCAAACCCCCTTCCACCATTGAGTGGGAGTAGGGGCGGAAGCGTTTGAACCGGTTGAGCCGGAGAGTCAGAAAAGAGAGTCGGAGAACCGTCCCCTGACTTGCTGGGGGATCGTTGAACCGGGAGTCGTCCCCTGACTCGGGGTGAGCGATGATTATAATAAACAGGCAAAATATTATTAAAAACAGGCAAATAGAAAAGGTTTTAAAGCTGTTAGGCGGTGATTACAGGCCCGCCAGACTGGTGGTGTACGAAACCAGGCTGGATGTTTTCAGATTCTTTTTTAAATGCTTCAACTTGTCCAGGGAGGAATTGTCCGGCAAGCTGGAAGGAACCTACCACCAGGCAACCGATTCGGTTTATGTTTTTGTCTACGCCCAGACCGACGACGGGGATGACCTGCATAGCAAACAGCTGTACTCCCTGCACGCCATGTCGCATGAGTTAAGGCACAGATACCAGTATGTCAAGGGACTCTTTACAAAGGATGAGGACGAAGAGAAATCGGAAAGCGACGCGGACAGGTTCGCCACCAATTTTATCAATAATAATTCGGCTAAAATTAAAAAAATAATGGGCTGGAGCGATGAGTGGACAGTAGAGGAGGAAGACTAGTACATTGTCAATACTAAGACTATATTACAATTCATTTTTATAGTATACTCTTTCCAGGGAGGGAGGGGTATGCCTTGCCAAAAGTGAAATA
>NZ_BFAV01000076.1 GCF_002933875.1 Desulfocucumis palustris
ACTTTATTTTGGGTAATCAGATGAGGACAGCAATTGTTTACCAATAATGTATTTTATGTGTCAAAAATTCCTCCCGAGCACAGAAGAACCGTCCCCCCGTGTCTACCCGTTCTTGCATAACTGGATTCCTGTCTTGTAACAATTGTTCACAATTTTGCAAAATATGTTCATCCCTCAGAAAAGAATGCTTAATATTCTTTCGTTATAATGTAA
>NZ_BFAV01000077.1 GCF_002933875.1 Desulfocucumis palustris
ATAAACCGGAATAATTCGCATACCAATGGTAACGAAAGAACCTTTTACGTCGGCAATAATTTTCGGACCCTGGTAAAATACAACCTTTCAGCAGTTTCCATGGGAACCATAAAAAGCGCGAAACTGGAACTTCAAAGCTTTAGCTCCGGCGAAAAACTTTACCCGATGAAAGCCTACCGCGTAACCCAGGAGTGGCTTGAAATGGAGGCTAACTGGGACGAGGCC
>NZ_BFAV01000078.1 GCF_002933875.1 Desulfocucumis palustris
CCACACCTCTACCATGTACTGCAGCAGCCGGAAGGGCATGGTGTGGTCCACAGTTGACTGTAGCTCCAGCAGCACATAAAATATAACCTCGGTCCCCCGGAGCCGCAGCCGGTAAACGATGTCGGCCTCTTTATCGCTGAAATCCTGCAAAATGTAGGACTTGTCGACCAACGTCAGGTCGCCTTCGTCGATCTCCCGCACCCAGCCCTCCCCGACGAAAGTCTGCAGTAGCGCCAGGAAGGTCTTCTTGTTGGCCAGCAGTTGCCT
>NZ_BFAV01000079.1 GCF_002933875.1 Desulfocucumis palustris
GGCATAGAATGATCCCCCTAACGTTAATTTCGTTAAGAGAATCGTATACCCTGCTAGATATTATTGCAACTATAATTTGGAATCACTCTACTAGTACATTAATTCTGTTACCCCGGTACTCTGGCCGGGGATTTGCCAAGGCTAAAGAATAGCGGCAAAGCGTTATCTGTTGGTTTATCAGGTAAAAAACGGTACTGTATACGTAGATGCCGTGGTGGACTGCAGGCAGGATTATGGCTGGCTGCTGTAGGCACTGTTTATGGGACCTATGGCTGGTCAGACAGTTTATACAAACTGTCAAAATCATAATATATAATCAAATCTCCAACATCACGCCGCATGCTCAGCGGGGTATCCTTTGTGGGTTCTCCCACGCGGAAAAGCATCTGGATGGTACCGCCCGGCGCAAAAGCCTGCTTCAGGCCGTCATAAGGCGCCTTCATCTCGGGGTATTCCTCCAGTGCCTGGCTGAGCGGCTGCATGGCAAGCCCCAACTCATGGCCTGTCAGCACAAGCCTGCTGTACAGCATCCCGCTCTCAATCTGTGTAATTCTGCTGTTGTCGTCAGTCACGATCATAGCGTAAGCGGGAGTGCTGTCAACCGAGGCGCGTGTGTATTTGATGAAATTTTCAGACGCGGCTTTTCCGGTGTTGAGCGTTGGGAAAATGGTGACAAGCCCCTGTATGATATTCTTCATAAAGCCAGCAGAGCCCTGCCCTTCAACAGAATAGCCATAGCGGTATTTGTCCTTCAGATACTCGTTGGGCCTGAAAATGGCATTGGATTCATCCATCACCCGGGTAACGCTTGACTCGATCGCCGCGCTCTGAATGGCGAATCCGCCGATCTTGGACAGATCGGCTGTGTCCTGATAGAGCTTTACGTATAATCCGTCCTGTGCCGATAGTGAAGTTAACGCATTCTCTTGCTCGGCATTAAGCTTTTCCGGTTTATAAGCCTCCCTGTTGGTGTCGGGCAGGAACATCGCGCTGTAAAGCTTGTCATCTTGGGGGTGTGTTTTTGAGAGTGTAATTTTCGCCACTGGCTTCAAATCCATACTGTGAGCGAGATGGGATTCGTCATAAACGCCGTCCGGAAATAGGGTGATATCGGTGTGCCATCCAGTCTTATCGCCGGCCACAGCGACGTATTCCAAAAATGTCCCTTGCGAAATCATCATCTGGCGTGAATTGGGGTCAACCTCTTCGGTTCTGCGCGTGCTGTCGGCATAGAGATAAAATACCATAGGGTCTGCCTTGTCGAGCTTTATTTTCCAGGGCTGCATGTTATGATTGCTCGCCGCGAGCAACCCGACTGCTGCGAGACTTACTCTCGGGTCGGAAAACTGCGTGGCATAATCCTTTTGCCACGGCTCCATGTATTTTTTAGGCATAAAGAAACCGCTGATAATAAACAGCGCAGCAATGATGACGAGGCATAATCCGACAATGCCGGCGACAGAAAAGGCAATTACTTTCAATGTCTTCTCCTTTTTCATTTAATCCGCCTCTTTGCTTATGGAACGCAAGATCAAGTCGTAAGCAGCCGTCACGAATGACTCCGGTTTGGTTTTGTGGAATTCAATGAGATATTGGCTTTTTCTTTCCCCTGTGACAAAGATGCCTATCGTGCATGCCCACAGTATGAGGGCGGCCTTCTCGACCTCCAGGCCGGAGCGCAGGCTGCCTTCAGCCACGCCCTTATGGAGCGCCCGGGTAAGATAACCGAACATCTGCTCGCCGGGATGGTAACACTCGGTTCTCGCTTCATTTTCAATACCGGCCTGTATGTCCGGTTCATGCGTCTCATACTCCATAATAGCTTTAAAGTATTCTTCATGCTCTCTGCTGAATCTGAAAAAAGTTCAGCTGAGTATTCGATATAAAACCAAGAGCATTTCGCCAATAAATAAAACTAAAAAAATGGTCTTGTTATGTCTTGCAAGTATTTTCGGCAGAAAAATATCAAACCCAATTTCGCGATTATTTGAATAGTTGTAGGCCAGAATAGTAAGCGGGCACCTCCAATGATTCACAATTAATACGATACCCTCCAGAAAAACCAGTCCGATTGCGCACCATAGCAATGTAGTGAGCCTACTGTAAATACCTGCATAAAGGATATACAAAAATATTAAGACATAAAACAGCCAGATAGAAGTATGTATCGCTTTAATAATATTCAGCTTCTTTTTATTAGCCATATCTTTTCACTCAACATTCAATATAATAAGTAATGTAGTTTATTATAACATTATACGGATACATCCCTGTTGTCAATGTCCAGTATTAGCACAAACATTACTCCCCAATCCTTGAGAGTATAAAAATGATGACATAATAATTATGCACTAATTGCACAATATAGTACTAATGATATGCATCATTTCCAGTAGATATGTTCCCAAGGACGGCGCACGTTGAGACGGTAATTCTGATGACAAATAGTGGTTCTAATGGCAAATGAGGCGGGTCAACCACTATATATAGTGGTTTTGGAGTGAAAAATGAGCAAAAATCGAGCTCGTAAAGTGCGTTTTGGGGCCTGGTTTTTTAGGGCATTTTATAGATGACATTAGGGTTTTTGAAGATGGCAGTTTTAAGGTTGATTATAACTCGAGCGGGAATAGGGATCGATTTAGTGAGGGCGATCATTCGATCCATTTTGTCTTAACCGTACATTTGTAAAGCAAAGGGACTTGAACCTTAGCGGTCTAGGTTCCTTTGCTTTACAATAATGCAGATATTAATTGCCTATCCCGTTGATAACGAGAAAGGGATATCCTATTCTTCTCTTTTCACATAATTAGAGCAATATTGGTAAAAGTATCGACGACGGATGAGCAGGGTCATGATAAACCTTTTGATCTGCTACCCTCATAGTTGCTGCAGTAGCCAAAGGCTCACCTGATCCAGTGTTTCGCGCAAAGCGGGGGTGCGCTCCGCTGGAAACCTGTACCCTGATGCAATGGCCACGTCTGAAACGGTATGCTGTTGGTGAAAGCATAATATTGATTTTAAGAATGCCATCGGGCACTGGTTCAGGATTGCCTGGGGTCAAGCGCAACAGGCCATCACAGATATTCATGGACTCGCCGGATGGCAGGACATCACACAGACGTACAAAGAAATCAGTGTATGCAAGGCTTGAATTTACATACAACTCAGCCGATACCGGGCCAATGACCTCTGTGTCCTGCTCCAGCGGTGTGCTGGTAAAGATGAGTACATCGGGACGTGCTTCTAATTTGCGATTGTCCATTGCACCTGTACCTCTTGCAAGTGTGGCGTTTGTGGCGCCACCTACATTAGGCGTTGGATTATTAGGATCATAACGGAATTGGCTAGCATGTGAATCAGGAGGCATGACCATATTGAGCGCCGATTCCGGCTGAAGATACCAGTGCTGATTTTGTGTATTGCTTGGAGGCCATGCTGACAAATCACGCCATTCATTCGCTCCCATCACATAAATGCGAACGGGTGAGGTACGGAGGGCTTCTGTCTTTCCGAGTATATGTGCGTTCAGCCATATCAGTGATTCACGTAGTCCGGTTTCAGCTAATCCGTTGCTGCTGTGGGCCCACGGGCCAATGGTTAGATAAGGTCTTCGGCCCGCTTTTTCCAGTGAGTCATAGTCCCTCAGCAACTGTTGAAGCAGAAAATCATACCAACCGCTTATTAAATGGTTGGGGGCCGTAACGCTTGCCACTGTATCACTATAATCATCAGCCGACCACCACTCATCGTAATTCGTATGCTGCAGCCAGTCACGCCAATATTTCATTGGTTTACCTACCACTATTTCATCTGCGGCACGTAATGGCAAATGAGATATCGCAGCTTTCATAACGCGTTTCATGTTAACAGCAGAGCGTAAATAATGAAAAATCGAACTACTAAAGCTGTTTGTAATTTGCACCCATTGCAGAAATATTTCCAGCGCAAATGAGCCGCCGGGATGAATCGCAGTAAAAAATTCCGAGGTAGTGACTTGCGTACAGAAGGCTTTCAACATAGTGCCCGCGTCGCGTGCTATCACCCACTGAGTGAACCCCATATAACTCGGACCGGCCATCCCCAGCCTGCCGTCGAACCAGTTCTGATTCTTTATCCATTCAAGTGTTGCCATCCCATCTTCGCCTTCTCCGCGAAAGGGACTTATCTCACCCTCAGAATCATCGGTGCCCCTACAACTCTGGATAAGCACTTGAAAACCGCGTTCGGCAAATATATATCCCCATATGGTACCGAGACGAGAACGACCGTAAGGGGTTCGAACAAGCAATGTTGGCAGGTTTTCCTTATGACGCGGGTAATACCGGTCAGCACGTAATATAACATCATCATGCATCGGGATCTCAAGCGCCTTGTCAACCGCAATATTGTAGGTTTCGGCTGGAAGTAATTTATACATTCTTGCTATTGTACGACTTATAGCAGACATTATTTAACCTTCTTTCGCTTTAAAATAATTTATGAACTCAAACCTAGTGTATGTTCATAATATACTTTCGCATACCTCTTGTCAATAATAATGAACTTAAATATTGAAAACGTTCATAATTTATGTTACTATGTTGTGCAAGCGAGGTGATATTCATGAATGGTTTTGAAAAACGCAGAAAGTCAAAAATTGAGGATATTTTGTCCGCCGCATATGAACTATTCAGAAAATACGGTATAGACAACGTTAAAATTACTGATATAGCTAAAAATGCGAAAGTTTCAAAAGTCAGCATATATAATTTTTTTGGAAATAAAGATGAACTTGCCAGGCAAGTAATATTCAGTTATATGGACAAGAAGGCAGAAGAGTTTATTGATTATATGAAGCGTGATTTATCCTTTAAGGAAAAATTTGAATTAATGTACTCCAAGAAAATGAATTCTGTGGATGAATTAACCGATGGAAAGACAGAAGGCCTCGCCGATAATGATTTGTTGGCAACACCACAAGTGCAGTTATTTTTAAATCAATATGCCGAGACAAAAATCAAGCCGATTTTTATTGAGTTTATTGAGCAAGGCAAACGAGAAGGAGAAATTAACAACGATATACCAACAGAGACGATATTGATGTATATTCAAGCATTACATGGGCTTTTATCATCTTCAATTACCATGAACCAGCGAATCGATTTGGGTAAGCTGTACTTTTACGGATTTAAAGGCAAATAAACAACATGCCATACCTGGCATTCAAGCAATAGTGGCGGAAGAAATTTTTCAAGGTGTTAGTAATGCCACGGTTGATGACTGCTTCGGTTGTCTGTCAGACAATGACTTGGAGGAAGTATGGTCGAAATAATTCAGACGAAAAAAGGTCTACTTGAATATCGTTCAGAAGGTAATGGTCCAGTTGTGTTAGTTCTTAATGGCGGGCATACGAACTGCTGCTCTCCGTTTGAACATGAAGAGTTTTTCTTAGGAAAAGGCTATCGCCTGGTTATTCCATCGCGTCCCGGATATGGAAGAACGCCTTCAATTTCCGGTAGAACAGCCGAAGAATTTGCACATACTCTGTCCTCGTTATTGGATGCCTTAATGATAGATAAAGTTATTGTCATAGGTATATCGGCAGCAGGCCGGACAGCATTACATTTCGCGGGGAACTATCCAAATAGGGTAACGAAGCTGATTCTTGAAAGTGCTGTGACTTGTGAAGCCTGGCCTGATTCGCGTACTCGTAGAGGTGCGCTTATCGTATTTAACAGATTAAGCGAAAAATTTACTTGGGCATTACTTCGGCAAATAGGACGTTACGCACCTGATCTTTTCCTTAAATTATTGCTTCCGGCGCTGAGCTCGCTTAAAGCTGACGAAGTTATAAAAAGTTGGGATGAAAATGAACGCCGCGCTGTCCTTAAATTTCTTCTAGCTTCCCGGTCCGGCGCGGGATTTCTGAATGATATTAAACACACATTTGATGACTTTACTCAAATAACCGTGCCGACCTTAATTATAGCCAGTACCTATGATAAATCTGTAAGCCCGGAAAATTCGATAAAAGCGGCAAAGCAGATAAAAGGCGCTGAACTCATGATGATTCCAGCGCAAAGCCACTTAATTTGGTTTAGTAAATATAAAACGGAGATAGAGAATAAAATCGCTGAATTCATACAGGACTGAGGTGTACACCTCAGCACTAAGAGGATATTGGAGGAAACTACACTGATGAAGAGAGAGATAAAGCCCTATAAACGCCAAAATTCATAGCTAAACGCCAAAGAGGTCTTTGTTTTCATATAAACCCAAGACAACTACATAATTAATGCCATCAGGCGGAAGCACGTGAGGCTATGTTTTTCTTTTTTTTGAGAAGCATAACCTTTATAAACACTCATCGCGAAGATATATGCAACAGCATAATTCCGACGCACCATGCAAGAGCGACGCATATATCATTGCCCACCGGCTGACTTGACAGTAGTGCACAGATAGCTTCTACGATAGAGGTCACTGGCCCAAGCCCAACAAACCTAATTCCTAAAAATTAACGGGAGTATTTTCTCCGGAATTCAGAAATGAAAATACTATCAGGCTGATTCGCTGGGCTTTGGACGGATGTGCCGCGCTAACCATTACCCATGTGTTATACGATACCGCAGGGGATAAGTATGTAGCCACGTTCCTCGGCAATTACCACATGCACCTCGATGCGCTCACGCAGGTTATGAACGGCAAATACAAGGATTTTGCCGAGTATATGGCGCGCCAGGCCGCGGAATCGGGCCTCTCTGACAGAGAGTTCATGATTAAACTTTGTATAGGCTTTCATGATGGCTATGCAAAAAAATATGGACGCGCGACATACGGCAAACAATAATTGATGATAAACTGAAAGAAATTACCCATTTGTGACGGAGAAAAATCCCCCGCGCGACGACATAGTATAATGGCCGACGGCATCGCGCAGAATTGGAGCGCAGACTTTGACCATATACACTATAAAGCATAAGCACACCAACATGTACCTCATCGGAGAGGGCGAAATATACATCTTGTTTGACTGCGGTTGGCAGGATTCGTTCCCAATTATCAAGACATCGTTGCGCCAATACGACGTTGATTTCAGTCAACTTATAGGCGTGTTTGTTTCGCATTTTCACCCCGACCACGCGGGGAGTGTCGAACTTTTGCGGCAACACGGCGTAAAACCGCTGATATTGGAACGGCAAGTGCCGTACATTGACTGGTTGAACGAGTTTTTTAAACAAAAGAAAAACAATCCAAAGGGGCAATTCGTGCCGCTTGATGCAAATAATATAACACCAATAAAGCTTGGCGAAGCCGCCAAAATCTTGGCAGATTATAGTATTGATGGGAAAATACTTTATACCCCCGGACATTCTGAGGACAGTATAAGCCTTGTTGTCGGAAATGCGGCGTTCGTCGGAGATTTACCGTCCTTTGAAACTATAGAAAGCTACGGCAAGGAGGAAGTTTTAATAAGTTGGAATGACATTCGCACTTGCGGCGCAACACAAATCTACCCCGCACACGGCGAAAAATACAATATCGGAGGATGATTTATGAACGATAAAATTTACGAATATAACACACTCATTCAAAAAGTCCCCGACATTGATGGTGCGTACATCTCCTTCCCATATGACGTGAAAACGGAGTTCGGAAAAGGCCGAGTCAGGGTTCGCGCCACCTTTGATGGTGAGCCGTATGACGGGAGCATCGTCAATATGGGCGTGAAGAACCCAGACGGTTCTATCTGTTACATCATCGGTCTGCGCAAGGACATCCGCGCCAAAATCGGCAAACAGCCGGGAGATACCGTGCGGGTAACGATTCAGGAAAGAGGGTAATGGAATATGCATACCTACATCGCCCTCCTGCGCGGCATCAATGTGGGCGGGAACAACAAAATAGACATGAGGCAACTTAGAAGGGCATTTGTCGAAGCCGGTTTTTCCGATGTCCGGACTTATATCAACAGCGGTAACGTGATTTTTTCGAGCGATAAAGATACTACTGCCGTACAAACGGACTGCAAGACTCTGGTTGCCGAGCGGTTCGGGCTGAATATAGCAGTCGCCATCCTGACCGCCGAGGAACTCGCGGACGCTCTCGCCCACGCGCCGGACTGGTGGGGCGGCGAGCCCGATTCCAAACACAACGCTATTTTCGTCATCCCGCCCGCTACGGCAGCGGACGTGTGCGCAGAGGTCGGTGAAATCAAGCCAGAGTATGAAAAATGCGCCTACTGGGGCAAACTCATCTTTTGGTCTGCCCCGATGAAGACCTTTTCACGGACACGTTGGGCCACAGTGTCCAAGCGGGCAACCTATCAGAAGATTACCATACGCAACTCCACCACGGCGTTCAAGCTGGCGGAGTTAGGGAAAAATGAGCAAGGAAATGATGCCAAGAGAGAATAAGTGTGAAATCATTGACGGTTACGGGCTGGCAGTTTTTATGAAGATGCGCCCGTCCTGTCAAAAGCGATACGCTTTGCGGGTGACAGAGGCGAAAGATGATGACACCATGCGATCCCGCCTTCAAAGTATCATCACGGAAATACACAAATACGGGCGGCGGCATGGAGTGGAGGTATAACATGTTATCAGTTAATTTATTTGTCCCGGACAGAACCCATGGCTGGAGCACGAAGTTATCCAATTTTAAAGATATCGGAAACTCCTTTTTGAGAAGCACTATCTGGCAATCTATGAGCTTCAGGACGGTATTGTCTACATCACCGCTGTGGTGGATTGTCGGCAGGATTATGGTTGGCTGCTGTAAAAACAATTGAATATAAATACATGAAAACCGTCGCGGGAATGCGGCGGTTTTCTTCGTAATTTATAAATGACATTCGGAGTTTTTGAAGGTAAAGCCGCAAAAACACTAAGTTCATAGATGAAAGCCAAAGACATTGATAATGTAACCAGGTGGTCATATAATAAAGTCATCACATGACCACCTGGTCACAAATAGAAAAATAAATTTCTTTATAAATAATATGACTGCCCATTCGCTAAAGGAGGACGAAAGCTATGCCCAAAAGTACTTTTTACAATTTAAGTAATGAAAAGAAAGAGCGAATATTCGACGCTGCCTTGCAGGAGTTCTCAATCCGGACTTTCAGCCAGGCGTCCGTTAACCAGATCATCAAGAATGCAGGTATACCCAAAGGCAGTTTCTATCAATATTTTAATAATAAAGAAGACCTCTATCTCTATGTTATAGAGGTAGCTTCAAAAGAAAAGATAGAACTATTCAACCACGTAAAAGGAATGGATCCGGATGCAGACGTTTTTGAAGTGATTACGCATACCACAAGAGAATTCCTTGAACGGGGAAAAGTAAAACCGGGATATGTCGAGGCAGCGATGCTGATGGAGATGGATAACAGTGAAATTACTATGAAAATCCGTAAATCATCCACTGAAAAATTTGTAAAAATGGTTGAGCGTGATAAAGAGCGCGGTCTCATCAAACCGGAAGTTGATTCCGAACTGGTTATAAATATGATTTCAACATTCAGTTTACATGAGTATTACAGGAACGGAGCAGATAAGGAGAGGTATTTAAAGAATCTCGATGATGCTATCAAAATTATCAAGGAAGGAATCGCAGTGTGTAAGGATTGACAGATATGCTTCCCTGGCCGGTTTGACATTTAAAATATCAGAAAGGGGAATGTATATGAATTCATATGTGCTTGGTTTTTGGGAAATCGATAAAACAAAGCTTGCGATGGTCGGGGGCAAAGGCGCCAACCTGGGGGAACTATCCGGACTAACGGGGATACAAGTGCCGGAGGGCTTTTGCGTTACTACCGAAGCGTATAAAGAAATTATTGGGAATAACGAGGAGTTTCATTCACTGCTGGATCAGCTGTTCCTTCTAAAGGCAGACAACAGGGAAGGTATTGGTGAAATCAGCGCCAAAATCCGCAAGGTCATCGAAGGAACAGCTATTCCGAAAGGCATCGATATTGAGATTACCCGTCATCTTGCACGACTTGGTGAAAAAAATGCTTATGCCGTACGTTCCAGCGCCACGGCGGAGGATCTGCCGACGGCCTCCTTTGCAGGCCAGCAGGATACGTATCTGAACATCATAGGAAAGGAAGCTATCCTGAGATATATCAGCAGGTGCTGGGCATCGCTGTTTACCGACCGTGCCGTGACCTACCGTATCCAAAACGGCTTCGATCACCGCAAGGTACTTCTGTCTGTGGTCATACAGCGGATGGTCTTCCCTCAGGCTGCAGGGATCATGTTCACTGCCGACCCCATCACTTCCAACAGGAAGGTTGTATCCATCGATGCCAGCTTTGGGCTCGGTGAAGCTCTGGTCTCCGGACTGGTAAACGCAGATATCTATAAGGTACGTGAAGGCAGAATCGTTGATAAGAAAATATCCGCTAAGAAGCTGGCTATCTATGCCTTAAAAGAAGGAGGAACGGAGGAGAAAAAAATCGAGGCCGAACGTCAGAATATGCAGACGCTGACAGACGAACAGATATTACAGCTTGAACGCATGGGCAGAACGATTGAGGCCTATTTCGGTCGTCCGCAGGATATCGAATGGTGCCTGGATGAAAATAAATTCTTTATCGTCCAGAGCCGTCCCATCACTACCTTATACCCCATACCGGACGTGCAGGATGGGAAAAACCATGTGTATATGTCTTTCAGCCATCAGCAGATGATGACCGACGCCATGAAACCATTGGGATTATCTTTTTTTGAGTTAGGGTTTCAAGATAAGCCGGAGGATAAACCCAAGGAGACTCTCCTCATTCAAGCCGGCGGGAGGTTGTTCTCCGATCTGGCGCGCGATTTGGCTTCTCCCGTGAGACGAATGATCGTGCTCGCTTCTATGGGGAAAATTGACCCTCTCGTGCTTAATGCGCTCAAGAGTTTGATGAAACGGAAAGCCTTCATGAAATCATTGGCACGCAGCGGGAAAGGGTTCTTCAGTATGGGTACAGGGTATTTCTCATGGGCGCTGGTCATTCAGGCGATCAAGATATACCGCGGCAACGACGGAAGCCTTGTTCAAACTTTAATGTCCCAAAATGAGGAATATATCAGAGATTTGCAGCAAAGGATCGCCAACCTGTCCGGAGAAAAACTGTTTGCCTTCATTATAGAAGAGCTCAAGCGCTTAAAAGAAGCCATGTATGACCCCAAAAGTATGGGAGTGGTTTATGCCGGCTCATTAGCGCTGAGTTGGATTAATAAGAACATGGAAAAATGGCTGGGCGAAAAGAGTGCGGCAGATTCGCTTTCCAAATCGGTAGCCAACAACGTTACCTCGGAAATGGGGCTGGCGCTGTTGGATGTAGCAGACGTCGTCCGGCAATATCCGGCGGTGATGAAGTATTTTCAACACGTTAATGACGAGACTTTTTTTGAGGACTTGGCCAAGTTGGAAGGCGGCGGTGCTGTCAGTCACGCCATACAGGCGTATCTTGAAAAATACGGCAGGCGTTGTTCCGGTGAGATCGATATCACCAGACCCCGCTTCAGCGAACAGCCGACCGCCATTGTCCCCATGATTCTCAGCAACATCAAAAACTTTGCGCCGAATGCTCATAACGCCATATTTGAGCAAGGCCTGCTGGAAGCTAAGCAGAAGGAACAGGATCTCCTAAACCGTTTGGAACAGTTGCCCGGTGGAAAACAAAAGGCCAAAAAGACAAAAAAAATGATCAGCCGTTTGCGCAATTTCACCGGCTATCGGGAATACCCGAAATACTTGATGGTTGGGCATTACTGGAGCTTCAAGCAGGCCCTGCTGAAGGAGGCCGTTAAGCTCGTGCAAAAGGGGGTTATCCGGGAGAAGGAGGATATCTACTATCTGTCTTTTGCGGAACTCCGGGAGGTCGTTCGTACAAACCTGCTGGATTACAGCATTATAACGAAACGAAAAGAAGAATACGAGGTCTATGAGAAGTTGACGCCACCGCGGGTGATGACGTCCGAGGGCGAGGTTATGTCCGGTGAATATGAGCCCGGTAACATCCCAAAAGGTGCTTTGGCGGGCATACCCGTTTCATCCGGAACCATTGAAGGCCGGGCACGGGTCATTTTAAAAATGGAGGACGCCGCCATAGAGGAAGGTGATATTTTGGTCACCACATTTACTGACCCCAGTTGGACACCGATGTTTGTATCCATCAAAGGTTTGGTGACGGAAGTGGGTGGGATGATGACCCACGGTTCTGTAGTTGCCAGAGAATACGGCCTGCCTGCAGTAGTAGGCGTGGAAAACGCTACCAGATTGATTAAAGACGGACAGCGGATCCGGGTAAACGGAGCGGAAGGGTATGTGGAAATCCTGTAACAGATAGGATGACATTTCTTAGTAGCAGTAGGAATTAATGAGCTAGAGCTAAAAAAGCGGCCCTAACCGGGCTGCCTTTTCAGGTGAAAAACGGTACTGTATACGTAGATGCCGTGGTGGACCGCAGGCAGGATTGTGGCTGGCTGCTGTAGGCACTGTTTATTGGACCCATGGCTGGTCAGACAGTTGATACAAACTATAAAAATAATATCCGGAGAAGATGATTATCGTCTGCATGAATGAAAGCAGGCAAAATAATTAATGAATAGGCTAAATAATACTCTTAGAGACACAACTGAGAGTTTATTTAGCTTATTTTATTATCCCATATTGAACACATCTTTTTTACATTGATGGACGGAGATGCGCTTAGAAAATGACCGGACTGGACGGTCGGACTCTCTCCGGCACAGCCCTCTTTGGTGAAAAAATTTACTTAAAATTAAAGAAGGGTAACTTATTTTTAACGTCGCCTTTTTTTGCTTTTAACAAAATATATTTATTCTTTACTCAATGGAAGGAAGGGGGCTGTCATAATGTCCATGATACTGGTGGTGGATGACGAGGCCAACATTGTTGAGCTCTTGAAATTTAACCTGGAAAAGGAGAATTTTAAGGTACTCTCCGCCGGTGACGGCATAACGGGATTGACCATGGCCCAGGAGTATTTGCCGGACTTGATTATACTGGACATAATGATGCCTGACAAGGACGGTTTTGAAGTATGCCGGGCTCTCAGGGCAAATCCCAAAACCGCGGTTGTACCCATCATTATGCTGAGCGCCAAAGGTGAGTTGATGGACAAGGTTATCGGTCTGGAAATGGGGGCGGACGATTATATCACCAAGCCTTTCAGCCCCCGGGAACTGCTGGCCAGGGTAAAAGCCAATCTGAGACGTCAGGAATATGTCCAAAAAACAACTGCCCCGGGCAGTGAAAAGGAAATAAAACATAACAACATGATTATACGGCCGGAAAGGTTTGAGGCAATATTGGAAGGGACAAGGCTCGACCTGTCTCCAAAGGAGTTTGAAATACTGCTGGTGCTGGCGTCCAATCCGGGCAGGGTTTTCAGCAGGGACGTGCTGCTGGAAAAAATATGGGGGTTTGACGCCATTAGGGAAACCAGGACTGTTGATGTTCATATAAGGTATTTAAGGCAAAAGATTGAGAGGGATCCTGCCAATCCGGAGTTTATTGAGACTGTGCGGGGGGTTGGCTACAGGTTCAGTGATAAATTAAAGGCTTAATTAAAATTTAAAAATATCCTTACATACCGCTAACCGTAAATGAAGCAGTTTTTAACAAACAATATCTAAAATAAAACAGGCTGCTCATGAGCAAAAAAAGTATGTAGCTACAAAAGCTACTTAAAATATAAAATTTATAAACCATTAAGGGAGGAATTTAATTGTTAAAGAAATCAAAATGGATTATTTTGGCGGCTGCCATGTTGATTATGGCCCTGGCAGCGGCCGGCTGCGGCGGCGGCGGCGCACAGGACGGCGAAGCTCAAAAAGAAGAGCCGAAGACTGAAGAGGTTTCCGGCAACCTTACCTCTGTTGGTTCCACCGCTTTGCAGCCCCTGGTGGAAAAGGCTGCGGCCGACTTTATGGCTAAAAATCCCCAGGCCCAGATTGTTGTGCAGGGTGGCGGCAGCGGCAACGGCTTGACCCAGGTATCCCAGGGCGCGGCTGATATCGGTAACTCCGACGTATTTGCCGAGGAAAAAGACGGCATCGACGCAGCCCAGCTGGTAGACCACAAAGTGTGTGTGGTAGGTATGGCCGCAGTGGTTAACGACAAAGTGGGAGTGGACAATCTTACCAAACAGCAGTTAATCGATATCTTCACCGGTAAAGTTGCCAACTGGAAGGAAGTAGGCGGCGTCGATCAAAAGAT
Source organism: Desulfocucumis palustris (assembly GCF_002933875.1). Taxonomy (GTDB): domain Bacteria; phylum Bacillota; class Desulfotomaculia; order Desulfotomaculales; family Desulfocucumaceae; genus Desulfocucumis; species Desulfocucumis palustris. The sequence goes on from NZ_BFAV01000079.1 coordinate 14,221, forward strand.
AGTTCTGGTCAACCGTCCCAAGGGTTCGGGAACCAGGGCAACCTTCAAAAAATACGCTATTGACAACGCAGAGGAAGCCCAGGGCATTGAAGAGGATTCCTCCGGTACCGTGCGTAAGATTATTGGTGAAACCCCCGGCGCAATCGGCTATCTTGCTCTTTCCTACCTGGACGGAAGCGTAAAGCCGGTTAAAATTGATGACGTTGAACCCGTTAAAGAAAGCATACTGTCAGGCCAATACCCTGTTTGGGCATATGAGCACATGTACACCAAGGGCGAGCCTGACGGCCTCAAGAAAGCATTCCTTGACTATATTCTTTCTGAAGATGTACAGAAAACCCTGATACCTGAACTGGGTTATATTCCCGTAACCGAAATGAAGGTATCCAGGGATGCACAGGGCAATATCACCCAGCAATAATTTAGCTCAATATATATAATAAATAAAACAACGGCGGGGCGGTTTGAAACCGCCTCGCTTAAATATGTTTTTTCAGTGTGTGTTGAGGTTTTTGAAGGAGGAAACAGATGGGCAAAACCGATAACAATAAGTCACCTATTGTATTAAAGTCCAGGGAAAACGAGACGGGAGCAGCCTGGAGGATCTGGAAAAAGTATAACGATATTTTTGGTAAGAATATAACCATGTTCTGCGCCCTGGTGGTTATTTTTATTACCGTATCCATAGTAATATTTATAAGCGCCAAGGGATTATCAACCTTTGTGAAGGACGGGATCAGCCCTTTACATTTTCTTTTCAGCACCCAGTGGTGGCCGGATCGGCCTCTTGAGGAAGGCGGGCCGCTGGTTGGCTCCTTTGCTTTTATTGTTGGTTCGCTGATAATTTCTTTGCTGGCGGTATTGGTTAGCGCCCCGTTAAGTATAATAGTGGCGGTGTTTATGGTTGAAATCGCCGAAAACTGGGCTTATAAAGTACTTCAGCCGGCTATTGAAATTCTTGCCGGGATTCCCTCCGTGGTATACGGATACGTGGGTTTGAGCCTGCTGGTGCCCTTTATCAGGGAAAGCATGGGCGGCTCGGGATTTAGCATATTGGCCGGTTTTCTGGTTTTGTCGGTGATGATATTGCCCACCGTCATCAGCGTATCTGCCGACGCGTTGAGGTCGCTGCCAGGAGAATGGAAAGAGGCCGCCCTGGCACTGGGTTCCACCCGCTGGCAGACAATCAGGCTTGTGCTGGTGCCTGCCGCCAGGTCGGGCTTGATCACCGGTGTAATACTGGGTCTTTCCAGGGCCTTCGGGGAGGCCCTGGCTGTTCAGATGGTAATTGGCAATACCAGGAAGCTGCCCACATCCATACTGGATCCCATTATTACCCTGACCAGCGCGATTACTATGGATATGGGGTATACGGTAACCGGGCATTTATGGAACAACGCCCTCTGGTCAATGGCATTGCTGCTGTTAACCATGTCTTTATTCTTTATAACTTTAATCAGGTTCTTCTCCCGGAAGGGTGTGGTACAATGAATCAGAGATTAGCCGATAAACTTGCCACCATGATGTTTTGGTCCGGTGCGGCCCTGGTATTGATAATACTGGGTGTGCTGGTGGGGTATATTCTATATCACGGGTTCCAATCCATCGACTATGCTTTTCTTACCAAACCCCCCCTGACTTCCGCCGCCGGCGGGGGAGTGGGGCCGCAGATATTTAATTCCTTTTACCTCTTGTTCCTTTCCATGATGATAACCATTCCCATCGGTCTGCTGGCGGGCATATATATGGCCGAGTACGCCCAGCCCGGAAAGGTGACTGAAATAATAAGGCTCAGCATCGAAACCCTGACCTCGCTGCCGTCAATAGTGGTGGGTCTTTTCGGTCTGCTGATTTTCGTTAACATGACCGGCTGGGGTTATTCGCTGGCCTCCGGCGCGCTGGCGCTTACGGTATTTAATCTGCCCATGATGGTGAGAATAGTTGAGGAATCCATAGCCAACGTTCCGAACAGTCTCAGGGAGAGCAGCCTGGCCCTGGGGGCCACCCGCTGGCAAACAATCTGGAGGGTGGTTTTGCCTGCGGCCTTTCCGGGTTTTGTTACGGGGACCATAATAATATCCGGCAGGGTTTTTGGTGAAGCGGCGGCACTGTTATATACCGCCGGCATGAGCAGTCCCGCTTTGAATTTCCATGATTTCAACCCCACCAGTCCGTCCTCGCCGATAAATCCGTTCAGACCCGCGGAGACCCTGGCGGTGCATATTTGGAAAGTCAATTCCGAGGCAATGATCCCGGACATCAGAAGGGTGGCGGACGGCTCCGCGGCGGTGCTGGTATTCATCGTAATGCTTTTTAATTTATCCGCCCGGTGGCTGGGAAGAATCATTTATAAAAGATTTACCGCCAGTTGATGGGTTATTGCTTAATCGGCATTGCAGGGATTACCCTGCAATTTTTTTATTGTCAACGGTAACAGTGTAAGAAAAAAAAAGGAGCCGGCGGCTCCGGGCTCCATATATTATTCCTATGAGTTTTTTTCGATAAGGGTGGTAAAGATGAAATCGTGGGTGTGGTTGTCATTTAGTGTGGTAACACCTTTTATTATGTGTATATGTTTTCCTTTGCCGATAGACACGGCTGATTCGGTGGTCAGCCCTATGTCGTGCCGGTGGTTTTCCACAGAGTCGGTGTTAACCATTATGGCATGACAATGCCTGTTTGATTTGGGGATGGTCTGGCTTGTATATCCGTAAAAATGGTGCAGGTGCTGATTGCATTCGCCGGCCAGCTCTGTAAATCCGAAATATTTGTGTGTATGGGGCCGTTGATTTTGCCCGCATTTAGGGTAATTAATCTTACAGCCTTTATTACAGCTACAGGATATCTGCGGCATGCCGCAATAGGGACAACATTTAATCGCAGAGGAAATACAAACTTTATTACCCTCCATAAGAATCCTCCTTTTTTACATAGTATTCCATATCAGGAAATTATGTTACATGGCCGGGGAGGATGCCGGCCCCCGTATGATTATCTTTTTTTCCGCCTGTCCCGGGTATATACGCTTCCGGGGATGGATTTGGCATATGCTTTCAGTTCAGCGGAATTTCTGGACACGGAGTTAATGTCGTCAATGCCCGGTGAGCATTCCACCACCGCTATGGATATGGAAACAAAGGGATACCACTTATCGTTTCCATCCCTGTCCTTTCCCATCAGCCCCTTTTTGCGCCGGTCTTCCTGGGTATAGCGGGAGGGAACCAGCCGGTCGAAATATTTTATAATTTTATTGCAAACAGTGTCGACGCAGCGGGAAGAAGTAATAAATACAAAATCGTCGCCCCCCAGATGGCCCACAAAGTCATCCGGATTACCACATTTTCTCAAAACACTGCCGACTATTTTGGAAGTAAGCAGCAACAGGCGGTCGCCATTTTCAAAACCGTATTTGTCATTATAGGATTTGAAATTATCAAGGTCCACATAGACCAGCATAAAAGTTTTACTGCCATTCAACCTGTTGTTTATTTCAGCCTCTATGGCGTTATTGCCCGGCAATCCGGTCAGCGGATTGGCGCCCTTGGCGAATTCCAGCTGGATGCGGGTCAGGGAGCTGATCAGGTTCTGAACCGTGACAACGCCGGCATAATCCCCGTTTCTTGTAACAATAATGTGGTCGTATATCTGTCCTTTTTCCCTGGACATGGCCACCTGGGATACTGTTTCCACCGGTGTCGCCCAGTCAACAATCAAGGGGGTGCTGTCCATTATTATTTTTGCAGGCCGGTTGGAATAAAGCGCCACCCCGTACTGGGTGCTTAACTGCCCGTATAGTGATTGTTTCATAACCAGTCCCCCGGGCTTGGAACCGTCCAGTACGGCGACACCGCTGATGGACGGGTTTGATTCCAGCAGTTTTTTTACTCTTAATACCGGGGTGTTGGGTTTTACCGTCAGGCAGTTTTCCACGATATCACCCACGGGGATTGAGTGGCGCCAGGCAAGTTGCTTGTTTTTGGAGGCCATTCTGGCGATGTCCAGGCACAGCTCCGGTCTGGGCATAACCTTGGGATATACCGGCCGTCCCAGATAGTAGCCCTGCCCGTAATGCACACCCATGTTAATTAAAGCCCGCAGTTCGTTTTCCGTTTCAATGCCTTCGGCTATGATAAAACTGCCAATCTTTTCAGCAAAGGTAACAAATGTTTCCAGCAGGGCGCGTTTAACCGGATCGATCTCCACATTACGCACCAGGGACATGTCCATCTTAATAAAATCAGGGCGGATTTGGGCTATCGCCTGCAAACTGGAAAACCCGGCGCCGGCGTCGTCTATGGCCACAAGATAACCCTGGTTTCTATAATGTTCCAGGGTGCGTTTAAAGTGAGGCAAATTTCTCAGGTCGGCCTGCTCGGTAATTTCAAAAACTATATTACGATGGGACAACCCGGCCTGCTTTATAAAATTAATTGTTTCGCCCTTTACAAAATTGGAGTCGTTAATTGTAAGGGGGTTTATGTTGATGAATATTTTTTGTTCCTGCCCGGCGGTTCCAAAATTTTTTAAGGCCAGGTGACGGCATGACCTCTCCACGGGATATAGGAGATCCACCTCCGCCGCGTAATTAAAAATGACCTGGGGAGACCTGAAATGGGTATCCCTTGGCCCCCGGGTCAGGGCCTCCCAGCCCAAAACAATGCCTGTGGAAAGGGATACTATGGGCTGGTAATGAATGGTAAATTGATTGTTTTCAATAATTTTTTTAAATTCGTCAAGCAGTCTCGCGTTTTTGGGGTCCATTTTACCCCGGGCGTTTTGCTGAGCTTCCCGGAGGGCGGAGTAGATTTTGCTTTCGATGGTTTCATTGCCTTCGGGGTAAATGGCGGTACAGCCCACGTGAATATCCACTATGGAGCCGGTTTCGCCGTAAATAGACTTGTTTAGCGATTCTTTGAAGGCCATGCGCCAGGAGAGGCTGATGTTTTGCAGATCTTCGTATGACAGTTCGCCTTCAAAACTATATACAACAATAAATTCATCACCCAGAAGCTTGTCCACCAATAGAATTTGCTCACGGTTGGGTATCATTTCCGGCGCCTTGTTGTTAAGGATTTCGGTCATTCGCTTTAATACCTTGCCCGCCACCCGGGAACCGTGCAGAATTTCAATACTGTGAAAATCCTTTATGTCGATGAAAATAAGAACCAGGGACTTATTCCCCTCAAGTACCTCTTTTATTCTGTCGTTAAAATGTCTAAAAAAATTCCTGAACGGAGTTGAATCCATTCCCTTAACGTTTATGGATTGCTTAAATAACTTGCCAAGGATGTTTTTGGGCATTATAAACCCTCATTATCAAAAAAAATCATCAACTACTCTATAAAATTCTAATCATTATTGATTAAAACACTATTAAATTGCAGTTAAATTATTCATAAAATCCGCTATTTTGACATATAATCATATTTTTTTAAGCCGCTACTCCCCCGGCATCCCCACAAACTTTCTCCTTTGAGATTAATTTGCAATTGGTGATAATTTGTATTAACATGATTTAACATACAGTTAACCTGGTCTCAATCAAACCTTCATATCTCTTTAATAAAATAATATAAATTTTGTCAAAGGCAATCGAGGGATGGGATATGCAGTCACGGCTACATGAAAGGGTTGCAGAAAAAATTCTCTTTTTAAGCGCGGCCACGGCTGTATTCGTGGTTCTGCTCATATGCTTTTTTATATTTTACGAGGGTTTTCCTTTTATTAAAGAAAACGGGGCGGGCAATTTTTTGTTTGGTAATATATGGAGTCCCGATGATGGCGTTTTCGGCATACTGCCCATGATAGTGGGTTCCTTGTATGTCACTGCGGGCGCGCTGGTACTGGGTGTGCCGCTGGGTGTTGGCTGCGCCATATTTTTAGTCGAAATAGCCCCCAAAAGAGTCACCCGGATACTGCGCCCCGCCATTGAACTTTTGGCGGGGATACCGTCCGTGGTGTACGGGTTTTACGGGCTGGCGGTACTTGTGCCCTTGATAATGAATATATGGGGCGGCAAGGGATTCAGCGTGCTGGCCGCCTCAATAATTCTGGCCATTATGATCCTTCCCACCATCGTTAGCATATCTGAGGATTCCATCAGGGCTGTGCCCGCGGAATATAAAAAGGGGTCACTGGCCCTGGGTGCCACACACTGGCAGACTATAAAAAAAGTTGTGCTTCCCACGTCAAGGTCGGGAATTTTAGCGGCAATAGTGCTGGGGATGGGCAGGGCCCTTGGCGAAACCATGGCGGTGATTCTTGTGGCCGGCAATGTGGCCGTGGTGCCGCGTTCAATACTCGATCCGGTAAGAACATTAACCGCCAATATAGCCATTGAAATGGGATATGCCGGGGGCAACCACTATCAGGCATTGTTTGCCACGGGTATTGTACTGTTTTTAATAACGGTGATTTTAAATTCTTTTTTACTGCTGGTGCCGCAAAAGTTAGGTGACGAATAATGAAAATTATTGTCCTGGTTGAGGAAAAATTAGCAAAAATATTTTTGTGGGCATCCGTATTGATTACCATCGGCAGCCTTTTGGCCATAATGATTCATATTCTCGGGCAGGGGCTGGCTGTGGTGTCCTGGGACTTCCTGACCGGATCTTCTGAAGATATGGGTAGAAGGGGAGGTATATTTCCATCAATTGTCACAACCCTTTACCTGATAGGTGTCTCTCTGGCCTTTGCCGCTCCGGTGGGTGTGCTGTCCGCAGTATTTCTGACCGAATACGCCAGCAAAAAAAGAATCATCGGCGCCATAAAATTCGCAACGGAAACCCTGGCTGGAATTCCATCAATTATTTTCGGTTTGTTTGGATTTGCTTTCCTGGTTATTTTTATGGGTTTCAGCTGGTCGATACTATCCGGGGGGATTACGGTGGCCCTGATGATTCTTCCCACCATAATCCGCACAACGGAAGAGGCAATTAAAACCGTCCCCAAGATATACCGGGAAGGAAGCCTGGCTTTGGGAGCCACAAAATGGCAGACAATTTGCAGAATAGTCCTGCCCACCGCGCTACCCGGTATATTTACCGGAATCATCCTGAGTATTGGCAGGGTTGTGGGAGAGACCGCGGCTATATTGCTGACCGCCGGAAATTCTTTGAATATACCGACCTCTGTAATGGATCCCGGCAGATCCCTTTCAATTCACCTGTATCTGCTGGCATTTGAAGGAGTTTCCCTTAGAATGGCCTACGGCACGGCCACGGTTTTGATATTGTTAATACTTGTAATTAATATGGCCGCCAACATTTTAATGAATAAAATGGCCTCCAAAACCTCAATGTAAACGGAAGCTTTAAAAAAAGCCCCCAGGGGCTTTTTTTAAATTTCCGGACACAGGGCCCAGGGCCCGAGTTATTGGAAAAATGCCGGGGCCGGACCGGCTTCAATAATAAAGCCTAATTATTTTACACAATTGGGGTATTATAGTAGTAGTGAACCGGTTTGGAAGGGGGCCAAATCCTTTGAGGGGCAACAGCAGTTCCTGGGAAGCGGCAAAAATCATTCTATCCGCGGCTACGCCCATTCAGAAACTCATTGATCCCGGAAACAAAACCCACAGTTTCATAAACTCCCAGGCCATATCCATACTTGAAAACGAAAATAACAGCCCGGCGGTTTCATTTCTGCGGGGCAATATCGGCATTATCAATCGCGGGACCGACTGGGCCGATAATGGCTGGAAGTGCTTTGCTCATTATTACAATCCATACCGGGAGGAGGGGTTAAGCCCCTGGCCCAACGCTCTTGTTGAATGTGGAAACTATTTCAAACTGTCCCTGGATTTTTTGAATAAAAAAAAGATTAATAAGTCATTATTTTTTCTTGGCGCCGCCGCCCATCTGGTGCAGGATCTCTGCGTTCCTCATCATTCCAGGTGCATTGCCTTTAACGGGCATCAGAAATTTGAAAAATGGGCTGCAAAAAATTATTTAGACTTCACAATCGATAGAAATGGGATATACTATTTAAATGATACAGATAAAATATTAAAACACAATTCCATTATATCCTATGGATTATATGATAATGTTTGCAGATATGATACAAATAAATATCATGAAGCCGCATTAATTTTGCTGCCGCTGGCCCAAAGAACCAGCGCCGGATTGTTCTATCTTTATACCGGTTTCTTCGATTAGATAAAAAATAACTCTTGTAAACAAAGAGGAGGAAGAATATCCCCAATACAGATAATTAACCAAAAGATAACCGGTATTTAAAATTGCAAGGAGCATTTAAGCAGGATATATTTCCTTTAAACTCTATGATCAGTCCGTTTGGGGAGAAAATAATGCATTTTAATTAAAAATAAAATAAAATAGTTAAGAGATTGCAGGATATACCGGCAGCATCCTTAAACAGTAATATGGCATCTGTTAAAGAAAGGGATGAGTTGTCGTTGATCAAGATAGATCGAAACAAACTGAAAAAAATTCCCAAAATGTGTATTTTGGAGGAAGGCAAACTTTGCGATAACTGTTGTGAATGTTTTGTATGTGATTTGGATCCCACCAAGACCTGTGATAATTGCGCCAAGTGCATAGAGCTTGCTGATTATAATTCGATATCAATAGATGACATACTTTTACATGAAGAGGTAATAATCAGATTCAGTAAGAACGGCAAACACGGAACTCATAAAAAAAATGGGAGAAGTTGATGCCTTTTTATTAAGCATTTTTATGCGCCTTCTGTCACAATTTGCGATTAATGCCTGAAAAATTAAAGGTTATATGTACGAATTGTGAAATTATATGTAATATTTCAGGAACAATAAATTTCCGGTCTGTATATAATATTTTATTGTGATATATTTCCAAAAGAGAAGCAGGCTATAAAAGAGCCTGCTTCTCTTTTGAATGGTTTTAGATTAAAAGGTTTTAGCTTGAAAAGTTTCGGATTAAGTTATTTGATATAATGGGAGTTTGATATTTGTACATACCCAGTTTTTTTCTTCATCCATATTATCCAGGCGGATTTCTCCCTGATGCAATTTTATGATTCGTTGGGCTATGTGTAATCCAAGGCCGTATTTCCCTTCCTGTCCTTTCCTAAAGGGCTGAAATATCTTATCCAGCACATTGGGTTCAATCTTTGAACCGTCATTGCAGAACCGGATGATAATTTCATTTTTTTCCTTTTCAGCGGATAATGATATCCGGATGCAGGAATGAGCATAGCGCAGGTTATTATCCAGTATATTCTCCACCAGTACCCGCCATTTTTCTTCATCTCCCAGTATTTCCACCGGCTGCAGGTTCAAATCCCAGTCGATTTCCAGCCGGCGGTAGCGCATTCTCTCTACATTTTCTTTAATGAACTCATCCAATCTGATAACGTTGTTGACCGGTTTCTGGGTTGACAGATAATCAAGTCTGGTCAGGCAAAGCAGTTGTTTTATTAAATTTTCCAGCCGGGCTCCCTCGTCATCTATTACTTTAATGCTGCCGGCCAGATCCCCGCTGGGGTAAAGGCCGTCCTGCATGGCCTGGGCATAGCTCCGTATAACCATAACAGGGGTTTTCAATTCATGGGATATATTTTGCATCATGGATTGTTGTATTTCTTCCTGCCGTATCAGTTGCCGGCGCATGCTTTCGATGGACTGACCCAGTTGTCCGAACTCATCATCATTTTTTACCTGCAGCGGCTCGTGCCAGTCCCTGTCGGCTATACGTTTAACGTGCCGCTCCATTTGCACCAGCGGTCGGGTCAAGTAGCGGGCGATAAACAGAGAGGCAAACCAGCTTAGAATAAGGGCGCCGCCTGCAAAAAGCATGAATTGCAGCAATAACCTCTGGACGAATATATTTTCTTCGGATTTTGCCAGGAAGGATATTTGATACAATGGATGCCCGTAGGCTTCAACCTTGTTAATAACATAGTGATAGCGCACCTGATCATTGATATATTCATACTTGCGGAAAGGCTGTTGTTGTGATTTTGCGTTCCGGGATATCTCCTGCAAGAGAAAAGCCGGCAGCATTTCCAAGGCCTTTTCCGGAAGCGTTGTGCCGTTGTCCAGAAGAATGAATTGCCTGACAGGGAAATTCCTGGCAAAATTCTGTCTTTCTTTATCGATCAGGCCGGACGGCGGAGCGGAACCCATTAACGGCAGTGTAAAAAAACTGCGTATAATATCCGGGATGATCAGCAAAAAAATTATATATAGCAAAAAACTTGTAAGAAATAAGGCCAGCCATATTTTTATGGTTAATGGAAACTTTTTCATTGAAATACCATCCTGTAGCCAAAACCATATAATGTTTCTATGCGCAATTCAGGTAATTTTTTTCGCAGGCGCCTTACCAGGTCATCCACTGCCCGGTCGGTGCCCACATAATCAGCTCCCCATATATGGGCTATAATCTGCTCCCGGGATAATGCCTGGCCCTGATTTTTGGCAAACAGCAAGGCCAGATCAAATTCCTTTGACGTGAGCTCAAGCAATTCCTGCTCTTTTTTTATCAATCGTTTACTCTCGTCCAGTACATACGGGTGCAGATGAAAACTTTTGGATTCATTTTGCTGGTAAACCCGTTCAAGTACGCGGCGGGCGCGGATAACCAGCTCCCGGGGGGAAAAAGGTTTGGGCAAATAATCATCGCTGCCCAATTCCAATCCCATAATGCGGTCCAAAACCTCGTCCCGGGCGGATATAAAGATTACCGGAACCCTGGGAGATTCCTCCTTTATTCTGCGCAGCAGGTGATAACCGTCTATGTCGGGCAGCATAATGTCCAGGATCCACAGGTGCGGGTGGTCCTGGATGGCCTGAAGGGCGGTCTCGCCGTTTAAAAAAGAGCGAACTTCCCAGCCTTCCTTCTGCAAATACATGGACAATATTTCATTGAGGTTTTTCTCATCATCAACCAGATGAATGCAAAACAATTTTGTCCCTCCTAAAATCGCTCCATCATGTAAATAGTATATCAAAAACACGGGCTTCCCAGGAGTCCGCCCCAAAACTTCCATTATTATATAAAAATTTTATAAACATAAGCAGAGTAGACGAATGCTTTAAAAGCATTCGTCCGCTCTGGTGCGTTATCTATTGAAAACGAGGCCTTTTGGCTGTGATTAATTGGCCCCGGAAATTCTGTCGGCCATTTTCTGGCTGTTTTCCTGCATTTGCTCCAGAAGTTGCGGCAGGAGTTCCTTGATCTTGGCTGCGTCGTTGGCTTCTTGTGCGTCTTTGAGTTGCGCGAATAAGTTAGTGCCATCCCCAAAGCGTATTACTTTGCCTTCGATTCCCAGCTTGCTCAGTTCCTCCTTGGCCTGCTCCTGGGTCAGGGTGCCGTCTTTCACCTGGCTGCGGATGGCCTCTACTTTCGCCTTGTCCTCGTCGGAGAGCTGGGGT
>NZ_BFAV01000080.1 GCF_002933875.1 Desulfocucumis palustris
GGAGATCGACGAAGGCGACCTGACGCTGGTCGACAAGTCCTACATCCTGCAGGATTTCAGCGATAAAGAGGCCGACATCGTTTACCGGCTGCGGCTTCGAGGGACCGAGGTTATATTTTATGTGCTGCTGGAGCTACAGTCAACTGTGGACCACACCATGCCCTTCCGGCTGCTGCAGTACATGGTAGAGGTGTGG
>NZ_BFAV01000081.1 GCF_002933875.1 Desulfocucumis palustris
GGCTGCGGCTCCGGGACACCGAAGTGATCTTCTACGTGCTCCTGGAGTTGCAGTCAACTGTGGACCACACCATGCCCTTCCGTCTGCTGCAGTACATGGTAGAGGTGTGGCGGGACGTCTACAAGAACACACCGGATAATGAGCGGAAGCGCAAAGGCTTCAGGCTTCCGGCAATAGTGCCAGCCGTCCTCTACAACGGAAAGAGTGGCTGGACGGCCCGCAGGAGCTTCAGGGAGTACCAGTCTGGACACGGGATGTTTCCAGGGCGATTGCTGGACTTCTCCTACATCCTCTTCGACGTCGTCCGTTACGACCAAGAAGACCTGTACCGGGCGGCCAACGTGGTGTCCAGCGTTTTCTACCTGGATCAGACAGTGAACACCCGGGAGTTGGTGGCCCGACTCAGGAAGCTGGCCGACGTGCTGAAGGATATGGACCCGGAACAGTTCCGGCAGGTGATGGTGTGGCTGAGGAATGTGATCAGGCGCAAGTTGGCAGGACCACTGCAAGAAGAGGTTGACCGCGTGCTGGAGGAAACCGGACCCCGGGAGGTGGAGAAGATGATCACCAACATCGAGCGTGCACTGGACGAGATGAAGAGGCAGGCCTTAATGGAAGGCGAGTTGAAAGGAAAGGCCGACGGAAAAATTGAGGGCAAGGTTGAGGGCAAAGTCGAGACGACTAGGGCGGCGCTAAGGGAAGGGCTGGAAGTTGACGTAATTTGCAGGATAACCGGGCTGTCCATGGAGACCGTTTTGCAAGTGACACAAGGAGACGGTTCTTTTGTGTCATAAATAAAAGTCCCACATGTTTGCATGGAAGGCCGGTAGACCCCACGCGGATTACCCGGCTGTTTTCTTTTTTTGTTCTCCCTTATGCTCGTTTTTTCCCTTTCAGCCATGGAACCGGCTCAGCAGATAGCCAGTAGGACACAAGGGGACGGTTCTTCTGTGTTGTTATTCTTTCTTTCATATGTTAAACTAAAATAGGGGTGCGAGAATGCCGAGGGAAGCGAGAAGGAAAAGCAGCACAGGGCTTTACCATGTTATTTTAAGAGGGATTAATAGACAGAGAATATTTGAAGATGAGCAGGATTATGAAAAATTGTTTGAAACGCTGAAAGACTATAAAGAAAAAAGTGGTTACGAAATTTATGCTTATTGCTTTATGAGTAACCATATACATCTATTGCTTAAAGAAGGAGAAGAAGATTTAGGGAAAGTGTTCCAAAGGGTCGGAGCAACTTATGTATATTGGTATAATTGGAAGTATAATCGTCGGGGTCATTTATTTCAAGATCGATATAAAAGTGAATTAGTTGAAACTGATAGCTATTTTTTGACAGTCCTTCGATATATTCACCAAAACCCATTAAAAGCAGGTATGATAAAGGAGGTTTCAGAATATCTATGGAGTAGTTACAGAGAATACATAGAAAAGCCAAAGATTTGTGATATAGAGTTTGCTCTTAAATTTTTTTCTGAAAATCGAGAAATAGCCATAAGGTTATTTAAAGAATTTAATTCAGAAAAAAATAAGGATGAATGTTTGGAGTACGATCAATATATGAGATGGAAAGAACCAGAGGCCATAGATTTTATAAAAAAGATTTCTGGTGTTCAAAGTGCAATAGAAATCCAAAGCCTTGAAAAGGAAAGAAGAAATAACATTATAAAAAAATGTAAAGAGATAGGATTATCTATAAGACAAATTGAAAGATTAACTGGCGTTAGTTTTGGAGTGATTCGAAGAATATAGGAGCTCTATAAGGGGTCAGACTCTGCGGACTGGCAAAATTGAGGGCAAAGTTGAGACAGCCAGGGCGGCGTTGAGGTAAGAGTTGGAAGTTGACTTTATATGCAGGATAACCGGCTATCCATGGAAACTGTATTGGAACGAACCACATCGTGGGTTCGGACACTTTTGACCCAATTCATTGCGTCTCGTTGCTGCGCGGCACCCTCAAGAATAAAGCGGCGGAAGTCGTTGAATCCATTGAAGGCTTTCAAATGACCGAGCCCGCTTAGTGCGCGAGCACTACGATTTCCTTTTGGGCTACATTGGGAAACTGGAGCGTTCGATTGAAGCCTTGGCAGCTCCGTTCGACGGTGCTATCAACCTGCTTTGCACTATACCATGTATCCGAATCACTCTGCCGTCACCATCCTTTCAGAGATCGGCGACGACATGTCGCAGTTCGGCTCGGCGAAACGCCTTTGCTGCTGGGGCGGACTCACGCCCGATAACAACGAGTCGGCAGGGAAAAAGAAGTCGGTCCGCATCACCCGGGCCGGTGTCTACCTGAAACCGGCATTAGTTCAAGTGGCTCATGCTGCTGTTAAAGACCTGAAGCGCCCTTACTATAAAATCAAGTATGAGCGTATTATGCGGCGCCGGGGTTAGAAACGCGCCATCATCGCTATCGCTCGAATGATCCTGACAGCGATTTTTCACATGCTCTCCACCGGTGAACTTTGGAATCCCAGTGATTTACAACAGATAGATGTGCCGCCGGAAATCCGGGAGAAAGAACTGAAAAAGGATTTGCGCCAGCCTGTTCAAAAAGATAGGTCAGATAATTTAAAGGGGTTTGGGATGGTTCTCCTTGGCCGTCTCTATAATTCTGTAAATAATGGCGCTACTCCTTGAAGATTTGATGCCCTGGTCACACAGGATTACTGCCGCAACGCATAATATTGAATATGATGAACTAAACTCCGGCACGACTATCTGCATCGTGCCGGAGTTTGCTTGTCAATGCACCCGTTAATTGAGCGCTTACAAAATAACAGCACAGAAGAACCGTTCTTTGTGCTGTGCGCGAAAGAATTCCCAAAACCAGTCCGAACACAAAAATACCGTCCCCTTGTGTCCATTGTGTTGTGACTGCTTACGGAAACTGGCGATAAAGGAAACAGCGCCATTGCCGGTAACCAATATTTAATTGAGAAGTAGGAAATATGGCAATCGGAGCAG
>NZ_BFAV01000082.1 GCF_002933875.1 Desulfocucumis palustris
CCGGAAGAGTAATCAGCCTCACAGACCCAAAAGGCTGCCAAACCACCTACAGCTATGACGAATCAGGAAACCAAACCAAAGTAACCGACCCCGAAGGGGTATACACCGTATTTACCTACGACGGACTGAACCGGCTTACCGGCACCGCCGACCCTTCAAATAACGTTACCACCTACAAATACGACCCCTGCTCCAACCTGGCGGAAATAGTGCACCCCTTGGGGCACGCTGAATTTTTCAGCTACGACTCCCTGCACAGAAAGGTAGCCTCGGGAAAAAGAGAGACATCCCAGGGAGAAAACCTGGACGTAACCACCTACACCTACGACAGCATGGGAAACCTGCTTACGACAACAGATCCCATGGAAAATACCACCACCTGCGGCTATAATTTAAATAACCGGGTGACCAGCGTAACAGACGCCTTAAACAACGTAACCGGCTACACCTACGACCCCTGCGGAAACCGCACCACCGTAACCA
>NZ_BFAV01000083.1 GCF_002933875.1 Desulfocucumis palustris
CTCTTACTCCGTCCTCGGATGTTTCTATGGTTTTTTCGGACAAACGGTCCGCGGTGTTGTAGGTGAAGGTGCCGTTTTCATGATGGCCTCCGCTTTAGTCCTAAAAATTTTTAGCTAATCATAACATTAGACTGCAATAAATAAAGTTTAGCCCAACACAAAATTCTACAACTAATCATAACATCGGAACCGTCCCCATGTTAGTCCTGTTACATGTTATTCCTGTTATTCCTCTATTTTGTGTACTTTGTTATTTTTTTATTAGCTTCTCAGTAGGAAGGTTAGGAGCAGTGAGTGATTCTAATATATTCATAGTTTCCTCCTTAAGCCTATGAATAGCACTACGCAATTTTTGAGGAAATAAGCTTTCAACATCCTCAAGTTCGCATCCTTGTCTAATAACTTCAATTACCTTATTATTTAAGCCCAGTTTTTCTAAATAATCAACAGTATATGGATTAAATAAGTATCCTTCAGCCTCGTCAATTTTTATAGATCCTTTTTCTAGTGCAGTTAACATACCTAACTCTAGTATAGTAAGAATCCGTTCTATTTCATTTTTTTTCGAGACACTAATTTTTAATTCCATTTCTCTTACCTCTTTTAATTATTACTCCATCCAGACTTAACTTTTACATCAAACACTTTCCCAGAAGGGCTTTCAAAATAATGAATTGTTATTTTTTTGTCGTTTTTATCATAGCCGTCTTTATAAACTTTTTTCCACTGTCCAGACTCTATTTCCCTTAGTTCTTCTAGAACATCTTTGTTTTTAATATTAGCTTTCACAGTTCCATTTTGTATACCCTTAAAACCTTGAGGATATTTCGGTGCTTTTTTAATGGAATCATAAACATTTTTAATTTCACCTGAACCAGAACTTATCCTCTCTATTAAAGGACCCCCACGCTTAACTAATTCCTTTTCACCCTTACGAGCTACCGTTCCAAATCCTCCAAGTAGGGTTGGTCCACTATAGTCAAGGGCATCTCTAACAAAGTCCAAAATACCAGTAGCTTCCATGTCATTGCTAAATTGTGACAGCTTTTTTCTTTGATTTTCTTGGTATTGTGGAATCATTAAGTATCTATGCCCTGTCGGGTCCACATAGTTCACCGGATTGTTGTTGCAATAAGTATAAAGATTCTGCGTCCAGGGCTCGTAGATATTGCCCCGGTAGGTGTCATTGGTGATAAACCTCCCTATCTCGGGGTTATAATACCTGGCTCCCATCTGGTATAGCCCGGGGCCGGAGAAATAGGGGGCGCCGGTGAAGGTGAACCTTGTTTCGTCACTGTCGCTGTCGCCTTCGCTGGTGTAGGTGCCGAATTCCTGGTATTCGTACATTTTTACT
>NZ_BFAV01000084.1 GCF_002933875.1 Desulfocucumis palustris
GGCTCCGCCGTAAAGCTTGTTCCAATCAAAAATTAAACCCTTCACCCAAAGCTCCGATAGTTTGGCATATTTTCCTTTGGCGATCCAGGCATCAATGGTCTTTGCCATATCCTCATCCGCTGTCAGTACGGACAGGGCTTCTTTATTCCGTTTGATCTGCCCACGATATAAATCCTCAATGCCCTCCCGGCCTTCCACAAACCCTTTCAGTTTTTCTTCAACTTCCTCGACGGACCCCGCCATTATGGCCAGGCGCTCTTCCATGGCCTCGCGTCCCACCTGCAGGGTATAGGCCATGTCGGCGAGGTCGGTGCCGGTGAATTGCTGCTCCCGGATAAAAGCCAGCAATTGCCGCGCCTGTTCCCGGAGGCCCTCCTCACTCTTTGCCGACAGCACGATAATTGCCGGATTCTGATGGCTGATGCTAATTTGCTGTGGACCCTGTTTCCCGGGTATATATTCCTCAATCACAATGTGGGCGTTTGCCCCGCCCGCGCCAAAAGCCGAAATCCCGGCAATCCTCGGGTATTCCCTGGTTTCTCCGTTGTTTTCAACCACCGGCCGTTTCCATTCCACAAGTTCCCGCTGGACCACAAAGGGGGTATTGCTGAAGTCAATGTTGGGATTCAGCACTTCGGAATGCAGGGAGGGCACTAATTGGCGGTGTTTAAGCTGCAGCAATACCTTCGTCAAACCCGCAATACCTGCCGCGCTCTCACAATGCCCGATGTTGGACTTTACCGATCCGATGGCACAAAACTGTTTGTC
>NZ_BFAV01000085.1 GCF_002933875.1 Desulfocucumis palustris
ACTTTGCGTCTCCGGCACCGAAATTGCACATACCGGCAACAGCCAGCAAGGAAAAAATCACTCCAGCGCCAATGCTCCGCATATAAAGCAGGAGGGTTATCTTTTCGCTATTGATTGTTACAAATGCAAGACCTGCCACAACCAGGGGAAAGGTTACCCAGTTATAAATTTTCCCGTACTTCCAGTCGGTGTAGCAGCTAATTAATAAACAGATACAAAGTAACATGCAACCAAACCTAAGATTTTCAATGTAAGTTAGTATATTATCACCTCAATCCTTTGAGGGTTGGCTTTTCTTGAAGTATACGAAAGCCATCCCGCAGGATGGCTTTTATCAGACATGAAACTATACTTATTCAAGAAATCATATAATTATTTTATCAATGGTTATGTTTTTAAATAATATTGTATTGCTGCTTAAATAACCGCTTACTTTAACATGGGCAATATTTTTATTAACCGGAAACTGTTCAAACATGTTCACCATGATGGTTTTCCTGAAGTCATTGGCAATGAATTCACCAGAGGGTTCCAACACATATTTTACGCCCTTAACAGTAACCAGTTCCAAGTGCGCTGAGCCTTCCGTTGATATTTTCACCCATCCGGATGCTGTAATGGACTTGGGCTTAACTGTTTTTTCCGCAGCATAAGAATATGCAGGCAGAGCTAAGATTAGACTTAACATCAACAACGTGGCAATAATCCTTTTTTTCATATACATACCTCCCAGTTTTAATTTAGGGTAATAGTTATCGCCTATCCTCCTTTCTCGTTTAATAAAAATAATCACAGCTTTACTTTAAGCCGTGATTATTTTTAGCAAACCGCTGTTACTTATTTTAGGCCAAGATCCATATTATGACCTCAATACCGTCCCTGGAGGCTATGGTATCAATTTGCACCGGCCTATCCAGGGTGTTCTTGAATCTATAGTCACCAGCGGGCCAGCTAACCGCCGCCTCATATTCACCGGACGCATAGCTCACCGGTATTGAGTGGTTATATCGCTCTACAACCTCCAATCCCGCCTGCATAACAGCCTGGTGCAGGGCGGTGGAGAGCCTGCAAACACCTCCCCCCACATCCGGTTCCAGCTTTCCGTTGATGACGCTTTTGCCAGCC
>NZ_BFAV01000086.1 GCF_002933875.1 Desulfocucumis palustris
GGGGTCTGTTAACTCCGAGAGTCCATCCTGGAAGTTCCAGGTAAATTCCGTGGTGTTGTTTAAGCCGTCGGCTGCTCCGGTCAGGTGGCCTTCCGCGTCGTAGGACAGGCGGTATTTGGTGCCGGCGGGGCTGGTGACTTCCACCAGGTTGTGGTTTTGGTCGTAGCCATAGCGGGTGATGTAGCCCATGGGGTCTGTGACGGTTTCCAGGTTTCCCTCACTGTCGTAGGTGTAGCTGGTGGGGTTTTCCCGCTGGTCTTTTATATTCGATATTTTGTTTTCTTCATTGTAGGTGATGGCGGTGGTCCTGCCGGCGGTGTCCGTTACGCCGGTTAGGAGATCTCCCTCGTAGCCGTAGGTTATGGTGTTGTTGTTAAGATCC
>NZ_BFAV01000087.1 GCF_002933875.1 Desulfocucumis palustris
GCATATCGACGGTGACAAGGAATATCTTGATTTATGCATGACCACATATAAACAGCTGAACATTCCCTGCCATGGTTATCACATTGATGAGGATAAACAAGCCGACCAGTTAATGAAAATATTGGTGGAGCACAGGCCCGACATGCTGGTGCTCACCGGGCACGACGGGCTGGTCAAGGGGGCCAAGGATTACAAGGATATCAACAGTTACCCAAACCCAACCACCGGCATATATACTGGATTCTACTTGGATTTTCCACTCAAATGGGAACATAGTAAATTTTTAGCTGTAGAAAAAAGTGGTGTTGGGACTTAAATTACATAAAAAATCTCCTCCGATTTAAAATTGGAGGAGATTTTCAATTTAACTTATTAATTTCCACTCTTTCATTTCGTCGTAACATTTTAAAATTTTTGGCTCCGAGAATTTAGGGTATTTTGCTTTTTTTATTTCTTCTATCCGATGATTTTTATCATTTGTTTTGTAAAAAACTTCTAATGTATCACATATAAAATGTATTGTTGAATAGAGTTCCAGGTCTCCTGGGCTTTTATTTCCGAATCGATTTAAAAGCAAATCAAATTTTTCTTTATGGTCACCTAGTATGCTAAATCCCTTTTCAGTTTCTGCTTCACACTTTGTTCCTGGTAAATAAATGTACTTGTTATCTGGCGAAATAGTAAGAATATGATTTTTTTGAATATCTTCTTCGAATTCTTCGGCAAGTTCATCACTAAAAGGTCCATAGAAATGCATTCTATAAGAATAATTAAGGGGCAGACCATGAACCTGTCCTAAATAGACAAATTTTTGAAAAGCTTTCTTTCCACGTATTTCGCCAAGCTTATTGACCAAGCATGCGGCAAATAAGCGGGCATCCAATTAATTCAATCCCCCTTCTAATATTTTTCTTTGCGCCTTTTTGAGTCGCTTCTGTCCTTTTCTAGCTTTGCTTGAAGTTCCTCAAACTTTCTTCTTGTCACCTCCATTTCTCTTTTATATTCAATGTATTCATTGTAAAACAAAGAGTTGCAAAATCCTCTTGTTTTCTCAACATGTTTTTTAGGTGAATATATTCGAAGGACATTTATTTCCTTGTCAGAAATATGTTTAATAGGTATAGACATTTCCTGGATTGGTATTATTTTATTGGTATACTTTAATCTTATTGGAATCGCCGGGAGTCTATGCTCAGACTCTTCTTCTGCTTCTTCAAGAAATGTTTTTATTGTTATTAACTCCTTGGCCGCAGTACCTTTCGCTTGATCAACATAATATGAAAGAGGATCATTTTGCGGAGGATATTTTTCTTCAAATTTTTCAATTACCCATGTTACATGATCTTTATCGTCTTGCTGCTTTTCTTCATTTTCCTCTAGGTGAGGTTTTGATACAAAAGCCTCACTTGAGTGGTTGCGTTCATAAAAGCATTTTGCCCAATTATTGGTTCCTGCTTTTGCATCTCTATATATTCTCTGGAGTATTTCATTATCATTTAGCTCTATATATTGAATTAAATCTAATGGGTATCCGCTTGGAAAAATACTTTTTAGGTAACTTGAAAGATAATAGTCATAAATTCTTCTTGTCTTATGAAAATAAACTTGTAAAAACATCCAATATCTTGCAAATATAAATTCTTCAGCGACATTTACACCATCAATAGAAAGACCAAGCTGCCATTCATCTTGTTCACTTCGACATATTGTAAGGGAACTAAGAAATTTATGTAAATCATATTTACCGTACTGAACTCCGCAATAATGTGAATCGCGGAGAAGATAATCCATTTTATCTGCATCCAGTTGTCCACTCAATATGTCGTCAACGAATCGTAGATGCTTATCAGAAGTCTTGCCAATTAAAATAGTTAAAACATCTTCAACTTTTATTTCCAATGGTCCGAAAAATTTATTAATGTAGTCACCAAGAATGTTTTTAATAATCAACCTGGAATATACTTCATGGCCGTCTCTTTCTTTTCCATCAACATCTTGTAGCTTTCTAAACAAGCCGTATCTCTTATTTTCACCCACATGTGAAAAAGGAGCATGCCCGATATCATGAAGCAATCCAGCTATCCTTGCTGTTTGTCTCAATCTATTGAATTCATCGGCTTGAACTCCTAAATAATTTAGCCTCTGCCAAAGTGAATCAAAAACTTTACCAACCAGATGCATAACACCTATGCTATGTCCAAACCTTGTATGTTCGGCACCATGGTAAACTTTATATGAGGTTCCAAGCTGCCGTATATTCCGCAGGCGCTGGAACACCTCTGTGTCAATTATATTACGTTCCGCTTTGTTCAACGGAATCAAGCCGTGGATTGGATCCCGGAATTCATATAGCTCAGAGTATAAATCCTCTTTGCCATTACTCTGTTTGGTAGGAGCATCCGGTAATTCCAGTGTTTTTTTCTGGTCAGAATCTACAGCCATGGCAAGGCCTCCTACTAATGTAACACATTCTTTGATTGGAAATCCGCCTTATTTGCAAAAAAACTGTCAATTGCCTAATGAAAAATTTATTATTCATTTTAAAAATAACCACAATTATCTTATGTTTTTGGAGGGGGAATTTTATGACGATATATGTCGAATGGCCCATAAACTACAATGGCCGCCAGGAAAAGGCGGTCATAAAGCTTTTTATAGTATTTCGTTTGGTTTATAATAATCCTGCTAACGATAAAAATAAATTGAGGTCTTTATAATTATAAAATTTAAAATTATCTTTACACAGACAAAACACAGTAGCACATCTTTCCATGTGTTGGGCAATATGCAGATGCGGTTCTATGGTTTTTGAATGCCTCAAGTTTTAGCCCACATTCTTTGCAGAACACGGCTTCACCGTTCAGGGCTTTTGCAGTTTCCAGTAAAGAAAGCTCTGCATCGACTCTTTTTCTTCTGCATTCTTCATAGCGTGGCGGATAAGCACACCAAATGACCGGTATAAATCCGGCGGCCGGTGTGCTTTTTATATTTTAGGGTTTTTTCACAATATCCCACCTGTTTC
>NZ_BFAV01000088.1 GCF_002933875.1 Desulfocucumis palustris
GGCTGGCAAAAGCGTCATCAACGGAAAGCTGGAACCGGATGTGGGGGGAGGTGTTTGCAGGCTCTCCACCGCCCTGCACCAGGCTGTTATGCAGGCTGGATTGGAGGTTGTAGAGCGATATAACCACTCAATACCGGTGAGCTATGCGTCCGGTGAGTATGAGGCGGCGGTTAGCTGGCCCGCCGGGGATTACAAGTTTAAGAACACTCTGGACAAGCCGGTACAAATTGAAACCATATCCGCCAGGAATGGTATTGAGGTCATATTATGGCTGTTGGCCTAAAATTAGTTGTGTTTTTAAAAAATAATCATGGCTTAAAGCTGTGATTATTTTTATTAAACGGGAAAGGAGGATAAGTGATAACCATTACCCTAAATTAAAACTGGGAGGTATGTATATGAAAAAAAGGATTATTGCCACGTTGTTGATGTTAAGTCTAATCTTAGCTCTGCCTGCATATGCTTATGCTGCGGAAAAAACAGTTAAGCCCAAGTCCATTACAGCATCTGGATGGATGGTGATATCCACCCAGGATTCGCTACATCTGGAACTGGTAAGTTCCAAAGGTGCAAAATATAAATTAATACCGGCAAGCGAATTTATAACCGGGGAGAACAGCGTGGGGATGCTGACGGGCATGTTTAGCCAATTCCCGGTCAACAAAAATATAGCCCAAATCAAAGTCAGCGGTTATTTGTTGCACAACGATACAATACAGGTTAAATCCATGACGATTAATAAAATATGCATATAGGCGTATAAAACAAAGGGCCGCCCTTCGGGGTGGCCCTCAAATATTTAGGGACTAACAAAACATCTAAACACAGTGGAGGTGAAAATATTACAGCCCACGTGGAAAATATCGGATTTGACCATATTTTGCTTGGCGCCGGTCTGCTTATTAGCTGCTACACGGACTGGAGGTACGGGAAAATTTATAACTGGATAACCTTTCCCCTGATCATAGCGGGTTTTATATTTGTAACCGTAGATGGGGAAAAGGCAGCCCTCCTGCTTTATATGCGGAGCATTGGCGCTGGAGTGATTTTTTCCTTGCTGGCTGTTGCCGGTATGTGCAATTTCGGTGCCGGAGACGCAAAGT
>NZ_BFAV01000089.1 GCF_002933875.1 Desulfocucumis palustris
TGGGTAATCAGATGAGGACAGCAATTGTTTACCAATAATGTATTTTATGTGTCAAAAATTCCTCCCGAGCACAGAAGAACCGTCCCCTTGTGTCTCTGAAATGGGCTCCACAATATAGCCCGAGCACAAAAGAACCGTCCTCCTGTGTCCCTGTAACTGGATTCCTGTCTTGTAACAATTGTTCACAATTTTGCAAAATATGTTCATCCCTCAGAAAAGAATGCTTAATATTCTTTCGTTATAATGTAA
>NZ_BFAV01000090.1 GCF_002933875.1 Desulfocucumis palustris
CCGGTTTACGCCTGTGACGCCACCGGCAAGGAGATTAGCGGAGTAACCCAAACAGTCAAAAACCACGGCGGAGAGCTATTCATTGACATCGAATTGAATAAAGAAAGCCTCAATAACGTTACCTACCCCATCTATATAGATCCCACCATAACCATTGCTCCGGAGGAAGACGAAGCAATGGACACCTACATAAACCGGAA
>NZ_BFAV01000091.1 GCF_002933875.1 Desulfocucumis palustris
GCGGGCTGTAAGAAGCAAGCATGGCGCGAAAGACGCGAGCGAGTGAGCTTAAGCGTATGTTAAATACGTGAGCGAGTGAGCGAAGCGGCTGGCGCAGCCAGGCGAAGGTTATCACGGCACGCAAAAAAGGTCAAGCTACAAAGAGCATACGGCGGATGCCTAGGCGCAATGGGCCGATGAAGGACGTGGTAAGCTGCGAAAAGTCACGGTGAGCCGCAAG
>NZ_BFAV01000092.1 GCF_002933875.1 Desulfocucumis palustris
ATATCGCTGGAAATACAAAATAGATGATTTTTCTATTGTATAATGTTTATGACAATCAATCCATTGATATGTTATTACGGAAACGCTATACTAGTTGTTCGCAAGGGTGGAAAAAAGTCAACTGTCGCGGTCGCGCACTCCATATTGATAGCAATTTATGGTGGAGGCCTTTACGGGTAGAGAAGAACTGGCCCGCGGCGGCGATTAGGCAACTGCGTACATAAAGTGAGGCCGGGACGAACGGTATGCTTGTCCTGCCTCTCCAAAACGGGGCGGCATTAATACCATTTAATAGGGGGGACTAAAGTCTCTCCTTTTAATTTCCTAGTAACATTTTCCGGTTTAAATCTTTATCCATTCCCCAATATGTTGTATAATACATTTGCCCGGGATACTATATTATGTTTATGTAAAGCGAGGGGTGGTGCCTTTGTGAAGTGCCCTTTTTGCGGCTTTGGTGACACTAAGGTTTTGGATTCCAGGCCCGCCGGCGACGGCAGCTCCATACGCCGCAGGAGGGAGTGCGTCAAGTGCGCCAAAAGGTTTACCACCTATGAGCGGCTGGACGAGCTTCCCCTGATGGTGGTAAAAAAGGACGGCCGCCGGGAGATGTTCGACCGGCCAAAATTATTATCCGGTATTGCCAAGGCCTGTCAGAAGCGGCCCATTTCCATGGATCATCTGGACGCGGCGGTCAACAGGATAGAGAGGCGGCTTAAGGATACGGCGGAAACCGAGGTAAACAGCCGGGATATAGGCGAACTGGTAATGGAGCTGCTGCGGGGGCTGGACGAAGTGGCCTACGTTCGTTTTGCCTCAGTCTACAGGGAGTTTCATGATGCCCGGAGTTTTGTGAAGGAAATTGAAAAGCTCATGGGGGTCGGAACCGGGGAAAAGACCGAGTGATTCGCATAACCCGGCCATAAATTGGAGACATGCGCCGGGACATTCCCTCGTGATATTGCTTAAGAAATAAAGAATTTACTATTTTCGAGGAGGCTTGCAAAAATTTGTTCAAGGTTATCAGAAAGAGAGACGGGCGTGAGGTTTCCTTTGACGAATCCAAAATAACCGATGCCATTTTTAAAGCAGCCCGGGCGGTGGGCGGAGAAGATCGCCAAACCGCCATGGAGCTTACCATCGAAGTTTTGAAAATGCTAAAAAAGCTTTATAATGGCAACATTTTCGGTGTGGAGGAAGTTCAGGACATGGTGGAAAAGGTGCTGATCGAAGCCGGTCACGCCCGCACGGCCAAGGCGTACATACTCCACCGGGACAGGCGTACGCGCATCAGGGATGCCAAGGGTGAACTGATGGACGCGGTGGAAGAAATACTGGAGGAAACCAACCGGGAAAACGCCAACATAAGCAATTCTCCTTCGGCCAAAATGCTGCAGATAGCCAGTGCGGCCAGTAAAAAATACTATCTCACCAGACTTATTCCCGAAGAAATGTCTCTGGCCCACCTGCGGGGCGATATTCACATTCACGATCTGGACTTCTACGGAAAAACACTAACCTGCGTGCAAATCCCCCTTGGCAGGCTGTTGGCCGAGGGTTTTAACACCGGTCACGGCTATATCAGGCCGCCCAGGCGTCCCACCTCGGCCACCGCGCTGGCGGCTATTATACTTCAAAGCTCCCAGAACGACATGCACGGGGGGCAGTCCTTCGCCTTTTTTGACAGGGACATGGCGCCCTTTGTGGAGGACGCGGATGATTTTGAAACCTATCAGGCCATGGAGGCCCTTATATACAACCTTAATTCAATGCATAGCAGGGCGGGAGCCCAGGTTCCCTTTTCCTCCATCAACGTGGGTACGGAAACCTCCGAGGCATCCCGCAGGGTGGTGCGCAATCTGCTGCTGGCCTACGAAGCGGGACTGGGCAGGGGGGAAAATCCAATATTTCCCAATATTATTTTCAAGGTCAAGAAGGGGGTCAACCTGGACCCCGGCGACCCCAACCACGATTTGTTCCAGCTTGCCATAAGGGTTGCCGCCAAGCGGCTGAACCCCACCTTCAGCTTTATGGATTCCAGTTTTAATGCCGAGTACGGGGATCAGGTGGGATATATGGGCTGCCGCACCAGGGTAATGGCCAACCGCCGGGGTCCTGCCGTCACCGACGGCAGGGGCAACCTGTCCTTCACCACCATTAACCTTCCCCGGGTGGCCATAAAAGCCGAGCGGGACCTGGATATGTTTTACCGTAAATTGTCCGATTTGATGGATCTGGCTGTCCGTCAGCTGCTGCACAGGTTTAAGGTTCAGGGCAGGCTGAAGGTTAAGGATATGCCCTTTGTGATGGGGCAGGGGTTATATATGGGTTCTCAAAATCTTAGGCCGGATGATTCCATTGAAGAGGTAATCGTACACGGCACTCTCACCGTTGGTTTTATCGGCCTGGCCGAAACCCTTACCGCCCTTACCGGCAGGCACCATGGACAGAGCGAGGAGTCCCAGGCCCTGGGACTTGAAATAATATCTTTTTTGAGAAAGAAGATTGACCAGGCGTGTGAGGAGCACAACCTGAACTATACCCTGCTGGCCACTCCGGCGGAGGGTCTGAGCGGCCGCTTTGTGAAGCTGGACCGTAAAGAATTCGGCATAATTCCCGGAGTTACCAACAAGGATTATTATACCAACTCCTTCCACGTACCGGTTGATTATATAATCAGTTCCTTTGACAAGATTAGCCTGGAGGGCCCCTACCATAAATTCTGCAATGCCGGTCACATAAGCTATGTGGAAATGGCCTCGCCTCCCGTGAACAACCCGGAAGCCATGGAGGCCCTGGTGAGACACATGGCTGCCAGCGACATGGGCTACGCCGCGGTGAATTTCCCGGTGGACTTTTGCACCTCCTGCAACATGATGGGGGTAATAAACCAGGATAGCTGCCCTTCCTGCGGTTCCACGGCAATAAGCAGGGTAAGGCGGATAACCGGTTATCTCAGCACCGTGGACCGCTTCAACGACAGTAAGGTGTCTGAGCTTAACGACCGGATTACCCACGGGGCATAGCCCTCCCGGGCAAGGGGGCCTCCATGCCGGTAACTCATAATTAAAAGGAAGGGTTTATATGGATTGGGTGGAACTGGCCGGAGTGCTGCCCGAAAGCGTGGTGGACGGTCCCGGTCTTCGTTTCGTCATATTCACCCAGGGCTGCCCGCACCGCTGCAAAGGTTGTCATAACCGGCACACCTGGGAGCCCGGCGGCGGCAAAATGTATGCCGCGGACGAATTGTTTGAGCAGATAAGGGCCAATCCTCTTTTAAAGGGCATTACCCTTTCAGGGGGCGAGCCCTTCAGCCAGTCGGCGCCCCTTGCCGGGCTGGCCAGGAGAGTCCGGGACAAGGGGATGGACGTCATCTGCTATTCGGGCTACACCTGGGAGTATTTGACCGGTCATTTGAACGGCCGCGGTAATTTTCAGGAGTTGCTCGGGGTTACGGATTATCTGGTGGACGGCCCCTTTGTGGAAGAACTGAGAAATTTTAAGCTTCCCTTCAGGGGCTCGTCCAACCAGCGGATTATAGATGTTAAACAGTCATTGGAGCAGGGCGTTATTGTGCCGGCGGCCTGGGGCCGGTAAAGGGACATAAAAGGCCCGGTAACCACCGCTCCGGTCAATAATTCCAATAATCAAACCATTGCCGGGCGGATTAAGATGTAACCCTCCCATGCTGAAACACATATTATATGGGTAAGGGGACACACCTTCCTGTATTGTCAATAACCGGTCAACTTGCGTATTCCAGGAGGAATATCCCCAATTTATGGGGATATTTCTTTTTGTGTTGTTGAACCTGGTGCTTGCCGGCAATGTCCGGGAAGGAGCGTCCCTCAAATTATGAACCCTGAAAGCAAGGGAGGGAAGCTTTTTGGCCGTTACCTATACAGTGCGGAGCGGAGATACCCTTGGGGCCATCGCGCAGCGTTATAACACCACGGTGGAACGCCTGGTGGAGCTGAACAACCTGTCCAATCCCAACATGATTCAGGTGGGGCAGGTACTGGTTATTGACAGCCAGGCGGACAGCGGCGCTGCAAACGGGGAGGAGGGAGCCGATCCGTCCGTCAGCAGGAGGATAGGCGGACTGCTGTACGTTTTTGGAACCCCCCGGGATGTGTACCGGCAGGGCGAAACCATACCTATCAGTCTCAGGAAAACCAACGTTTCCGGAAGAAACCTGGACCTCTATTATCCCACCAGCCAGAGGTTTGAATTTGAAGCTGTGAATCAGTCCGGGAGGGTCATCTGGAACTATTCCTCCGGGAGGGTTTTCAACCAGGTGGCGCAGACCGTGACACTCAGACCCGGCCAGTCCCAAAGCTTCAGTTTTAACTGGAACCAGAGAAACAACCAGGGAAATCTGGTTGGTCCACAGGTGTTGACCCTGAGGGGCTACAATGTGGCCAGCGGATTAAGAAACCAGTTCGTCTCGGTTTCCATCCGGATAACCGGAGGGGCCACCACCAGGCCCCCGATTACCACCAGACCTCCTATTACCACCAGGCCGCCGGTTACCACCACGCCGTCTCCCGGGGGGTGCCAGGCCGGAGTAAACCTGCTCAGGAACCCGGGCTTTGAATCCTGGAATACCCTCACCTCCCCCAGGAACTGGGTAAGCGTAAATGTTGTTCAGAGCAACGTGAGACACAGCGGGCAGTATTCGGCCCGGATGGGCGATAACCCGTCCCGCAGCGCGGAGCTGTATCAGGATATCCCCGTGCTGCCCCAGAGGACCTACCGGCTGACGTTCTGGGGCAGGGAGGTGGGCAGTCGTGAAAATGGTGATTTCAACCTGAGAACCAGTGTGCTCTATCTCAACAGCAGGGGCAGTGTTATAGGGCAGTCCGACCCGGATTACGATGAAAATTTCATTCCCAACGACAGGTTCAGCCAGTTCTCCTTTACCACCGGAAGGATACCCGCCGACGCCCGCACCGCCCGGGTCAGGTTCAGATTTACCCCCCGGGCCAACAACAATAATGGCGTGGCCGTGGATGACGTGTTTTTGGAGTGCATATTATAGAAAATTAAACAAGGGGCTGTGCCGGTCCCCACGGCAGGCCCCAAATAACGATTTAAACAGCAATCCCGTACCACTTGACAGTGATACGGGACTATTTTTGAATCATTTTGGATTTGCCGCCCTGCCAGTAAGCTTTTGACACGGCCCTTGCCTAAAATGTCCGTGTTTTAATGACCGCAGGTGCTGCAACTGCTTGAACTGCAACCGCTGCAGCCGCCGCCACCGCCCATGGGCGTGGAGAGACCGTTCTTGCCGACGCTTTTGGGGGCAAAACCGCTCATAACCCTCTGGGGTTTGGGAGCTTCACAGCGGGGGCAGTTTATATTTTCGCCGGTTTCCCCCATGGGGCACAGCTTGTCGAATTTATTGCCGCAGGAGTCGCAGCGGAATTCGTAAATGGGCATAAAGTAAACCTCCTTTTGTTAATGCTTTATAATAACAGATCATGGAACAATTACGGCTCATTATATCAATAAGATTATCCCTGCGGGGTATTGCTGTCAAGCGCAGGTTAGAAAAAAGTTAAGGGCCAAAACTGTTTTAAGGAAGGGATTAGCGGCCGATAGAGTGAATTAATAATTAATTCATCGAAAATAGCCGAACGGGGGAGCTTTCATGAGATTAAAATTTTTTGGCGCCGCGGGCACTGTAACTGGTTCCTGTCATATGATAGAAACGGGGGCTACCAGGATTCTGGTTGACTGCGGTGTTTTTCAGGGCTCCAGGTCGTTGCGGGAGCGTAATTATCAGCCGTTTCCGTTTAATCCCACCGGGTTGGATTTTGTTTTGCTGACCCATGCCCATATTGATCATAGCGGTGCTATTCCAAAACTTGTAAAACAGGGCTTTAGTGGAAAAATATTTGCCACGGGGGCGACCACGGATCTCTGCGAGGTGATGTTGCCCGACAGTGGATATATACAGGAAATGGAGGTCGAGCGGTTAAACCGCAAAAACAGCCGTTCCGGCAAACAGCTTGTTACACCCATTTACACCGCCGAAGAGGCCAGGGAGAGCATGCGTTATTTTAAGCGGGTCAGCTACGGGGAGACCATTTCCCTGAACAACAATATCAGCGTGCGCTTCCTGGACGCCGGACATATTTTGGGTTCCGCCATGCTGGAGATTTGGATCAGGGAAGGCGAAAAGCAGACCAAGCTGCTGTTTACCGGGGATCTGGGCAGTGACAACAAGCCCTTTGTCAACGACCCCACCGATGTGGCGGCCGCCGATTACGTTATCATGGAGTCCACATACGGGGCCAGGCTTCACAAGGATTCAGGAAACAGGATCGAGAAGCTTCACGATGTATTATGGGAGACCCACGGGAAGGGCGGCAATTTAATTATTCCGGCATTCGCCGTGGAGCGTACCCAGGACCTGTTGTACGACATGAATTTACTCATGCTGGAAAAAAGATTTCCGCCCATGCAGGTGTATATCGACAGCCCCATGGCTGTGGCCGCCACCCAGGTGTTTAAAAATCACCCGGAGTGTTTTGACCAGGAAACCAGGGAACTGATCAGGCAGGGCAAGGATCCCCTGGCCCTGCCGGGATTGGTTTTTTCCCAGACCACGGAGGAATCCATCGCCCTGAACAATATTCCCGGGGGGGCGGTAATTCTTTCAGCCAGCGGAATGTGTGACGCGGGACGGATAAAACACCACCTGAAACACAACCTGTGGCGAAAGGAGTCCACCGTTTTGTTCGTGGGATACCAGGCTGAGGGAACCAAGGGCAGGCGGTTGATGGAAGGGGAAAAGTCAATCAGGATTCACGGCGAGGAAGTGGCTGTTAAAGCCGACATCAAAAGTATCGACGGTTTTTCAGCCCATGCGGACCAGAAGGAATTACTGGACTGGCTGGGCAACTTTACCGAGCCGCCCCAAAGGGTATTCCTGGTGCACGGGGAGCCCGAGTCCACAGACGTCTTTTCCCGTCTGGTGGAGGAGCGCCTTAACATACCCGTAACCGTACCCCAGTGGCTGGATGCCGTGGATTTGACCCCGGGCCCGGTGGTAAGCCAGGAGGATGTTCTGAAGGCCCACAGCCTGGTGGCGAATAAGCTCAAGTCCCTGCTGGAGGTCAAGGGCGGGGAGGGTAATTATACGGAAATTATGAGACAATTGGGCCACCTGGACGGACTGATAGAAAAAATAAAAACCAAGGCGGGATAATATAAGTTAACTTTACGGCCTGTCGCTCTCCGGCTTTGAGGAGGGGAGCGTACAGGCCGCCGCAGGATTATTTTAACAGGAAAGGGTTGAGAACAACCTGTCCCCGTATAAAATAGTTGATAAAGAAGGTTTAAAATACCTGACCTTTGACATATTTGAGCGAACAGGCCTGGTAAGGCACGCATTCAGCACCAGGCTGGGGGGGGTAAGCGGCGCCCCCTATGAATCGCTAAACATGGCCTTTCACGTGGGTGACCGGGATGAGGCGGTGCTGGAAAACCGGAGGCTCATGTGCCGGGCGTTGGGGGCGGAACCGGGGGACATGGTGGCCGGAAAGCAGGTGCACGGCACGGAGATATGCAGGGTAACCGGCCGCCACCGGGGTAAAGGCGCCCGCTCCCTGGAAAGCGCCATACCGGACACGGACGGGCTGGTCACGGCGGAACCGGGTATTTTATTGTCAAGCTACTACGCCGACTGCGTGCCGGTGATGCTGCTTGATCCGGTGAAAAAAGCCGTTGGGCTGGCCCATGCCGGCTGGAAAGGCACCGCCGGGCGCATAGCGGCAAAGGCGGTTCAGACCCTGCGGGAATGTTTCGGGACGGACCCCGGTGATTGTCTGGCGGTGGTGGGCCCTTCCATTGGACCGTGCTGTTATGAGATAGATTCGCCGGTGCTGGAGCAGTTTAAAAAGAGTTATGAAAACTGGCCGGAAATGCTGCGCCGGACCGCTCCGGACAGGTGGAAGCTGAATTTGTGGCTGGCCAACCGGAGGGTTTTGGAAGAAGCCGGCCTTAAGGAAAATAATATTCTGGAAGCCGGGCTTTGCACAGCCTGCCACAGGGATTTGTTCTTTTCCTACAGGGGGCAGTCCGGCCTGTGCGGAAGAATGGCATCGCTAATTATGCTCAAATGACCGGAGAGGGGGATTGGGGTTGCAGACAATTCTGGTGGTGGACGATGAAGAAAATATTGTGGAATTAATCAAATTCAATCTTGAAAGGGAAGGCTACAGGGTAATTACCGCCGGGGACGGAAACACTGCCATAGCCCTGGCTGAAAGTGAATCTCCGGATCTCATACTGCTGGACATTATGCTGCCGGGAATGGACGGACTGGGGGTATGCAGAATACTCAACCAGAAATCCAGGACCAGGAATATTCCCATTATAATGCTCAGTGCCAGGGCGGAGGAATTGGACAAGGTGCTGGGTCTGGAAATAGGTGCCGATGACTATGTTACAAAGCCCTTCAGCACCAGGGAACTGGTGGCCAGAATCAAAGCCAGGCTCAGGAGGAACCGGGAAACTGAAGAGGTTGTCCAGGATAAATACTGCGCCAGACTGGTTTTCAACCGCCTGGTGATAGATCAGGAGAAATTTCTGGTAACCGTTGACGACAACAGGCTGGATCTTACCCCCAAGGAATTTGAGCTTTTAAAATTTTTGGCCTGTGAGCCGGGTAAAGTTTTTTCCCGGGATTACCTGCTGGAAAAAATATGGGGATACGATTATCTGGGGGACTCCAGGACGGTGGACGTGCACATCAGGCACATCAGGCAGAAATTCGAACAAATTCCCGGACAGCCGCAATTTATTGAGACTGTCCGTGGCGTGGGTTACCGGTTTAAGGATGTGGCGGGTTAGGGCTATTCAGGTTGAGGCGAATTTACCCAGCAGTTTAACCAGCAGCGGCAGGTCATGGGGAGTTGTGCCTGTTGCCTGCCTGAAACCTCCGGATAGGTGGTATTTATAGAAAAGTTGGCCCAGGTCAAGTATGCCTGTTGCCTTCCCGCCGTCAGTCACCGGAAGGTGATTGACCCTATGGCGCGCAAAAAGCCTGGCGGCGGCGGAAATGCTGCTGTGGCGCCTGATTGACACCGCGCCCAGCGGCCGCATGATTTCGCGTACGGTAACCCGGGCGTTTCCGCGCATTTCATGGATGTAATGCCAGGAGAAACATTCTTCCTTAAAAGCCGGATCTTCATCCAGCAATCTCAGCCCCAGCGCATTAAAGATACATTTCACGGTCAGCAGGCCGGTGGGCTCCCCGTTCCTGTCCCGCACCATCAGAAGCCGCTTACCCTGCCAGGGGCCATCCTTGTGCAGGGCCTCCTTAAGCATTTTAATGCCGGTGTATACGGATTCGTCCCGGCCGATGACCGGGTATTCACTTAGCGGTATGGCATATGCGTCTATTTCACTGTTCTTCGGCACGGTCTTTACAACCTCCCCGCTTTTTAAAGCAATTCCTCCATGAACCACAGCAAATCAATAGCCCTGATTACCCCTACCAGTCTTCCCCGCTCCTTAACCAGAACCGAATTGTTCCTGTTTTCAATTATAGCCCGGGCCGCGTGCAGTATATCATCGCCGGCGTTCACCCAATTGGCGCTGACAGGACGCATCAAATCCTTGATTTGCAATATGTTGTTTTTTTTGCCCGCCCTGATTACATACCAGGGCTTCCACCTGCCCCTGCCGGGGTCCCCGAGGCCTATGGCCTTCAGCAGGGAGCGCATGGTTACATAGCCCACGTACTCATTTGCCCCGTTGCTTATAAAAAGGGACTCGTAGCCTTTCCAGTGACTGTTCTTGCCACTGAAAGCCTCAACCATCAGTTCAGCGGCCCGGCCTATATATTCGTCCTCGCCGGCCACGGGATATTCGTCGATGGAGATCATCACGTCAGCCGCTCTTGTTCCCATGCCTGACACCTTCTTTGGGTAATTAAACTACCAACCCTTTTTGAAATATTCCAGCAAATCAGGTGCCAGTTTGGTTAAATACCTTTAGCCCCGGTATTGCCGGGTTTTAATTTGTTTGGCCGGCGGCGCTGGGTTAATTTTGCACGTTTTGTGGGCAAAAAATGCCCACAAAACCCCGGGGCAGTGCTATAATTATATCGTGCAATTAGTTAACTACCCTTGCAAAGGAGCATGACGTGAAAATAAAAATAAAAAAACCCAATATAAAATATGAGGGCTTTATCAATCAGCTGCTTATTCTGATTGTTGTGCTGCTGCTTATCCCCATTGTGCTTACATTCTATCTTTTTCATATGGTGCACAGCACCCAGCTGGGGATGATTAACAACCAGCGCAAAGTGCTGGAGGAAGTGCTGGATCACCTGGACAAAAAGCTGGACCGGCCTTTCGACAGCATGCTGGTGGACCTGAAGGTGCAGAACCTGCCCAAACGGGACCAGGAGAAGGCCCTAAACCAGGCTCTGAGGCCCATACTGGACGAGGTTGCCCAAAAATATCCCGGTGTTGATATAGGCTATTATTCAAAGGAATTTGACGTGATACTGGACGGTGACAACCAGCATTTAAACGAGAATTTTTCCGAGCGCAGAAAACGGAATTTCGACGACACCCTGGAAACCAAAAATTTAGTGTTTAATATACTGGGACAGGCGGAAAACGGCCAGTTGGAGGCATACCAGCCGCTGGTCAAGGACGGCAAAGTCATCGGGGCGGTCTGGGCCATTAAAAATATCAACCAGATATACCGGACCGTGGGCGAGATTCAGCAGGTGGTCTACGTGATTATATTCATTGGGGCTATATTGGCCTTCACCGGGGCTTTCGTGCTGATAAACAAATTTGCCAGGACCGTCAGCGATATTAAAAAGGGTCTTAATATAATGGGCAACGATCCCACCTACGTAATACCCCGGGCCACCGGAGAGCTGGGGGAGATAACCGATGCCGTCAACGAGATGTTCAGTAAACTGGTTAATATGCAAAATTACAACGAAATAATATTGACCAGCCTGGAGGACGGAATTATAACCGTTGACCGGGGGGAGAGGATTATCAGCCTTAACCAGGCGGCCAGAAACCTGCTGAATCTTGACGGCTCCTGCCTGGGCCAAAAAATAGATGAGGTGTTTCCCGGGGAATCGCCCTTTATTTACTATCTCAGGAAAACCAGGTCGGAAAACAGGCCCTTCAAGGACCTGGATGTAATATTCGGCAATGGGGGCGACGAAGCCAGGCACCTGCTGCTCAGCACTTCCACCATGGTAAATGTGAGGGGGGAGCAGGTGGACACATTGCTGCACTTCAGGGACATTACCGAGATTGTCCGGCTGCAGGAAAATATGAACAGGCAGCAAAGGCTGGCCTCCCTGGGCAAACTGGTGGCCGGGGTGGCTCACGAGATCAGGAGCCCGCTGACATCCATTACCGGTTACATCCAGTTCTGGACCAGGGGGCACGTGCCCTCGCCCAAATCCCTGGGCATCGTTAACCGGGAGATGAACCGGCTCAGTGCCATGACCGACAAGCTGCTGGAGTTCGCCAGGCCTTCCCGGGCGGTGCTGGAGGAATGCGACCTCAACGGCCTGGTAAAAAGGCTGGTCCAGTTTTTCGCGGATGCCCACAGCGGCGGGGAAATGGAAATATCCTATTCCTACCGGGAGAGCCTGCCGCCCGCCAGGATTGATTCGGGCCAGATAGAGCAGGTTTTGTCAAACATACTGTACAACGCCTACCAGGCCACGGACGGCAGGGGCAGGCTGGAGATCAGCACCGGCTACGACGCTGAAAGGGATATGCTGGAGGTTACCGTGCGGGATGACGGCTGCGGCATACCCGATGATGTCCTTCCAAAGATGTTTGAGCCGTTTTTTACCACCAAGTCCAAGGGCACCGGACTGGGGCTGGCCATCGCCTATGAAATAATGGAGGCCCACAACGGGTTAATCCAGGTGGACAGCGAATTGGGCCGGGGCACCACCGTTAAAATATATTTACCAACAGCGAACAGGGGTGAGAGCAATGCCGCGGGTGCTGATAGTTGATGACGAAGAGGGTGTATGCGAGCTGCTGCGCGATGTGCTGGAGGACGCGGGCTACGAGGTGCTTGTGTCCTATAACGCCAGGGATGCCTTTGGTATTCTGGCATCCCAGTCACTGGACACGGTGCTGCTGGACATCCGTTTGCCGGATGCGGACGGCATGCAAATGATGGAAGAGTTTAACAAAATGGGCCTGCACGTTCCGGTAATATTGATGACCGCCTTTGGAACCACCGAAATAGCCATTCAGGCTATGAAGCAGGGCGCCCACGATTATCTGAACAAGCCCCTGAACCTGGATGAACTGCTGCTGGCGGTGAATAAGGCGGTAAAAATGCGGCAGCTTGTCTCTGAAGTGGCCAATTTGCGGGAGAAGCTTGATGACGAAATTGATCCCGACGACAGCTTTATTGGCCAATCCAAGGACATGCAGGAAATATTTAAGGTTATCGGCAAGGTGGCGGACAGCGACATCACCGTTTTGATCCAGGGTGAGAGCGGAACAGGCAAGGAAATGGTGGCCAGGGCCATCCATAACAATAGCAGGCGTAATAACCTGCCTTTTGTTAAAATCAACTGCGCCAGCATTCCGGAGGGCCTGATGGAAAGCGAGCTGTTCGGGCATGAAAAAGGCTCTTTCACCGGCGCGATCAGCCAAAAGCCCGGTAAATTCGAGCTGGCGCATAGCGGAACGGTTTTTCTGGATGAAATTGGAGAGCTCTCTCAACTGGCCCAGACCAAATTGTTGCGGGTTCTGCAGGAAAAGGAATTTGAAAGGGTGGGGGGCACCAGGAGCATTAAGGTGGACGTCCGCATCCTGGCGGCCACTAACCGGAATCTTAAAAGGCTGGTGGCCGAGGGAAAATTCAGGGAGGATTTGTATTACCGGATAAATGTGGTTAATGTGCAGCTGCCGCCTCTAAGGGAAAGAAAGGAGGATATCCCGATTCTGTTTAACAACTTTTTAAAGAAATTCAGCCATAAATACAACAAGCAGATAAACGGGGTATCCCGGGAGGCCCTGGCGGTAATCGAAAGCTATAACTGGCCGGGCAATGTCCGGGAAATGAGAAACATATGCGAACAGGCCGTGGTCATGACCCGGGGCCCGGCGGTACTTGTGGAGGATTTGCCCATCAGCAATAACGGGGGGTATTCCCGGGACGGCAATGGAATGGGCGCCCAGGGGCAAATAAACTTCAACAGGCCGCTGAAGGATATAGTATCGGAGGTTGAGAAGCAGGCGATACTAAACGCGCTCAACAAGAACAACTGGAACCGCCAGGAAACGGCCAGCGCCCTGGGGCTGAACCGCAGGTCTCTATATGCCAAGATGAAGGAGTATAATTTGTTATAGTGGGCATATATTGCCCGCAGGTTCGGGCAATATATGCCCACTACTTAAGACGCCGGCAAAGCCGTAATGCGTCATGTGCCTGAAAATACAGACTAAAATCATTTGGCTGCCACCCCGTTCGGGTGGCATTTGTTTTGCACAATAGCATTAGCAAATAAATATTTTCACTATCACAGCTGTCGGGGGGTGGTGTCTTTTCCCGGGGTCCGGACCCGCGCTGCCGCATGCAAATTGAGGCACTAGTAACAATCGGATCCGGCCATTAATTCAGCGGATAATTAAAATGAAGGGGGAGGCGCATTATGACCGCGCAAAGCAAGGTTAAACTGAATAAATTCAGCGGGTGGGTCGCCATGGCGGTTCTTGCCGCATCTGTTGTATTGTTGTGGTCAGGGCTTAATGTACTCAAGGCGGATGTATTCACCCATTATTACAATCCGGCCAAACACGTAATAGTGGATCAGAACCCTGACACCAAGGAAGTATACGCCTGGAAAGACCAGGCGGGCAATGTTTACACACCAGAGGATTCTCAAGTGAAAAACTTTACCTGGGGCACCACCGCCCTTTTGCTGGTGGTTATGCTTTTCGGTGTTATTGCCTATAACGGATCAATTAAATATTATACCAAGGTATTGTTAAACAATGAGCCCCAAAATCATAATTATGTTCCTAGACTCCAATAAAGGAGGGGAATATACATGGACATTTTTTTTCCTATAGCCAGGATGCCGATATCCGTGGCGGCCATTCTGGGACTGGGAGGCGTGGTGGGCTTACTGTCCGGGCTGTTCGGCGTGGGAGGCGGTTTCCTCATGACGCCGCTGCTGATGATGATGGGGGTTCCCCCGGCTGTGGCGGTGGCCAGCGACACCAACCAGATTGTTGCCGCTTCAGCTTCCGGTACCATAGCCCACAGCAAAAGCAAAAATGTGGATTATAAACTTGGCTTTATCATCCTGCTGGGCGGACTGGCCGGCGGCAGTCTGGGCACAGTGGTGGTAAAGATTTTGCGGGGGCTGGGCAACTTTGATTTCGTGTTAAAAAGTTCATATGTGCTCATGCTGCTGCTGGTGGGAACCTTTATGTTCATTGAGAGCTTAAGCGCCCTGAAGAAGAAGGATGTCGATGTGTCCGCCGGCCGCAAGCCCTCGGCCGTTGCGCGTTTCATGGCCAAAATGCCGGTCCGGATGTATTTCGAGGTGTCAGGCATTGAAAGTTCCCTTATCGCGCTTTTTGGCCTGGGCCTGCTGGTAGGAGTGCTTTCAGCGGTGATGGGCGTGGGCGGCGGTTTCATCATGCTGCCGGTAATGATTTACTTCATCGGCATGCCCACCCATAACGCGGTAGGCACCAGTATATTCGTAATCATTTTCACAGCCATTAACGTTACCATAGCCCAGAGTGTATTAAACCATACGGTGGATCTGGTGCTTGCCCTGGTGTTGTTAATCGGCTCATCCATCGGCGCCCAGTTTGGCGCCAAATTAGGGAAAAAGCTTAAGGCTGAACAGCTCAGGGTTGTGTTTTCCCTTATAGTGCTGGCGGTGATGGTAAAAATGCTGGCGGATCTGCTCATTGTACCTTCTTCCTTGATCGGGCTGGGAGGGGGACATTGATGAAAAAAATACTGCTTGTTATACTGGCGCTAACATTTGCCATGAGCTTTTCCGGCCTGGCCCTGGCCCAGGACCCGGGCATCAGGGTATCACCGGCCAATATTGATATCGGTATGAATTTCAAGGGCGCGGATCTGGATATAACAGGCAACGTTCCCCGGGGAGCGGACATTTTTATCAAAGTCAGCTCTCCCAACGACCTGAGACTGGAACTGGACAAAAAAGGCAAGGTCGGGCCGTTTTGGATGAACGTTGAAAATACCACGGTTACCAATGTTCCCAAACTCTATCAGATAATATCGTCAAAACCGCTGGCTGAGCTGTCCGGTGATATTAAGAAGCAGACCGGTATAGACCAAACCTTCGGACCCATTTATGCATGGGCCAAAGTGGAGAAGCACTCCGATGACGGCCTGGTGGAACTTCCCGCTGATAAGGCCAAAACCTATATCAGCGCCCTGGTGGACATTTACCGTAAAAGCGGTCTTTACGCCGTTAATGAAAATGCTGTCAGCATTAATGGCGACAGGTTTAACGCCAGAGTGAAACTGCCGCCCAACATTCCCCAGGAAAAATGCACCGTAACCGTCTATGCCGTGAAAGACGGCAGGATTGTGGATACTTCCCTGGTGCCCTTCAACGTGGCCAGCGTGGGCATGGTCAGGTGGTTCAATAGTGAAGCCATATATGACGGACCCCAGTACGGGTTCATCGCAGTGATGCTGGCTCTGGCTTTCGGCACCGCGGTGGCGTTCCTTTTCAGCTATCTTGAGAACATTCTTAGCGGCGGGAAAACTACAGGTTTTAATCCCGGCGCTAGCCATTAAATCATAATATCCCTCATTAAACCGGCAGCGCGGCAACTCCCGCGTTATGCCGGTTTTTTTTTGCCTCCCAAAGCAGGTGCGGCCGCCTCATTGATAGTAGTATATATATCAGCCGGACCCGGCTCAATTGATAACAGGCCAAAAGCCTTAAATTATTGTTGAAGTTGCCGTGTTGCAGTCCGGCAAGTCTAAAGTTTCACTATGGTTGAGCCAAGAGCGTTATATTGGTTCCCAATGGCAGAAGTGGCGGTTATATATTTACAGCCAGGAAAAAGATTAAACAATATTCAAGCCATTTTTAACGGGTAGGCCGTTAATTAAAAATTAACTTTATTCTAACGGGCCTATAATATGCCTTTGTTAAAATGTCAAAAATATGTTTATTTGCATTAAGAGTGAGGTATCGAAATTGTCCGACAAAATTGAAGTAGAAAACCTGAATCTTTTTTATAAGGATTTTCAGGCCCTCAAGGACGTCAACATAAACATTAGAGAAAACAGGATCAGCGCGTTGATAGGGCCGTCCGGTTGCGGCAAGTCGACTTTTTTGAGAGTGCTTAACAGGATGAACGATCTTTATGAGGGGGTGCGGGTGGAGGGCAACGTTCTCCTGGACGGAAATGACATATATAAAGATAACGTGGATGTGGTTGCCCTGCGCAAAAGGGTGGGGATGGTCTTCCAGAGGCCAAATCCTTTTCCCATGTCCATTTATGACAACGTGGCCTACGGCCCCCGCATACACGGAAAGCGGAATAAAAAAGCCCTGGATGAACTGGTGGAAATGAGCCTGCGGGGCGCCGCCCTGTGGGACGAGGTGCATGACCGGCTGTTAAAGCCCGCCCTGGGTTTGTCGGGCGGGCAGCAGCAGAGGCTGTGTATCGCCAGATTGCTGGCGGTGGAACCGGATGTACTGCTGATGGATGAGCCCAGTTCGGCTCTTGATCCCATATCCACCTTAAAAATAGAAGAACTGATTCAGGTGCTGAAAAACGACTATACCATAGTAATAGTAACCCACAACATGCAGCAGGCCGCCAGGGTATCGGACTATACGGCCTTTTTCCTCAACGGGGAACTCATTGAATATGGAGAAACCGAAGAGATTTTCACCAGGCCCAGGGACCGCAGGACTGAGGACTATATCACCGGCAGATTCGGTTAAAAAAAAATTTTCAGGCAATAGACCGGCGGAGGTTTATATATAGCACCTTATTGTTAATTAATGTCCATATATTGTATATAACAGGTAAAATAAACAAAAATAGTGCCCGGGTGAAACCTCAAAAACGCCTGAAATAAAGGCGTTTTTATTTTTCTCGCAGGATTTTCCAGGTGCATTGTCGAATATAGATTATTTCAGAAAAAGGTCAGGGACACGCCTTCCCGGGATATCTAAAATTTTAAACCGTAAAACAAAAATCATGAAGGAATGTCCACAACGCATGTCAGAGGACACACCTTCTAAAAATACTAAACTATTGAATAAGGTTCACGAAGGAAGGTCCCCGGCTTATATCCGGGACATTTGCAGGAAGGTGTACGCGTGAAAAAAGAGGTTGCCGGTGAAGGCAGGCGCCCCTTGCGCCGCAGGAACTGGGCCGCGGTATTGATACTGCTTGCCTGCGGAGTTTTTATCCTGTTTATTGTTGCGACCCAAATTTGGCAGCTTATTTTATTCAGGCTGATTAATATTGAATTTTTAACCCCGGCTGTTTTTAATCAGGCCGATTCCGTAAATTGTTTGCTGATAAAAGATGAGACGCTGATAAATGCTCCCGTGGGGGGCAATTTCAGGCTTACCGTAAATGAGGGTGTCAGGGTTAAGGCCGGCCAGGAGGTGGCCAGGGTTTCAGCCCAGGCCGGTGAGGGCGGAGCACACGCGCTTGCCGCTCCCCGTTCCGGGCTGGTTTGCACGCATATCGACAACAGGGAGAATATATTAAAACCGGCTTATATGGATGCATTGGATATATCGCAGCTTCAAAAAATAACTGAAAATGCCCGGCCCGGAGAAATTGTTGAAAAGGGCCAGTCGGTGGTGAAAATTGTGGACAATCTTGCTCCGCTGCTCATATATCTGCAGGCGCCGGAGGAATATCCCCGGGAGAAGCTGCGCAAGGGCGGGGCTTTGACCCTTTTATGGAACGGCAAGGAATTGAACGGCCGGCTGGAAACTTTGAAAGAAGCCGTTAACAGGACGGAGCTTATTATAAGAATCAGCGATTATCCGGACAAACTGGTGCATCTTAGGAATGTGGACATGGAACTGCTCCGGGACAGGGTGACGGGATTCAAGGTGCCCTCTTCAGCCCTGGTGGAGAAAAACGGTGTTAAAGGAATTTATATTTCCAGCAAGCAGCGTGTGGAATGGTGTCCGGTGGAAGTAAGGGGCCATATGGACGGCGAGCCGGTAATCGCCGGAACCGGACTGGGGGCAGAAATTCGTTATATAAAAAATCCACGATGGGTAAGGGTGGGAGATAGGGTAGAGTGATGGAAGACAGTATTGCCGCCGGTTTAACCCTGGTAAGGGAAAATGTGAAAAGGGCTGCCCAAAGGGCGGGACGGGACCCTTCCGGGATAAAACTGGTGGCCGTAACCAAAACAGTGGGGCCGGATGCGGCTAAAAGGGCTATAGATCTGGGAGTAACCGCCCTGGGGGAAAACAGGGTGCAGGAAATATTGGCCAAAGGGCCGTTATTGCCCGGCGGTATTGAATGGCACCTGATCGGAACACTGCAGACCAATAAGGTCAAGCCGATAATTGGCAGGGTTAATCTCATTCATTCCCTGGACCGCTGGCACCTGGCGGAGGAAATAAGCAGGCGTTCGGTGGAGGCGGGACTGGCGTCCGGTGTGCTGGTACAGGTTAACGTGTCGGGGGAGGAAACAAAATCCGGATTATCCCCGGAAGAGGTGGCGGATTTTATTAAAGACGCCCTAAGCCTGCCGGGGTTGACCATAAAGGGCCTGATGACCATAGCTCCCTACGTGGATAATCCCGAAGAAGTAAGGCCGGTATTCAAGGAATTGAGGTTGTTGTCCGAAAATATTAAAAGTAAAATCAGTTCGGTGGAATTAGACTGTCTTTCCATGGGGATGACCAACGACTATACCGTGGCGGTGGAAGAAGGAGCTAACATTATAAGAGTGGGAACGGCCATTTTCGGAAAGCGAAAATATTAATGCCTTAAAGGAGGTATATCAGATGGCGGCAAAGAAATTGATGGATAGAATGCTCGGGTTTATGGGATTTGAAGAAGAACCTCTGGAAGATGAAGAAAAATGGCGCGATGATCGTTACCGCGAGGAAGAGGAAATCACTCCGGCCAAGCGCAGGGGGCAGGTGGTAAACCTGCACGCCCAGCGCCAGATGAAAGTGGTGGTGGTTGAGCCCCATGATTTTAACGAGGTGCAGACCATAGCCGACAATTTAAAGAGCCGCCGCCCGGTGATAATAAACCTGGAAAAGGCCGATGCGGAGCTGGCCAAGCGCGTGGTGGACTTTATCAGCGGCTGCACCTACGCTTTAAACGGTTCCCTGCAAAAGGTCGGCAACGGTATCTTTCTTTCCGTGCCCAGCAATATGGACATTTCCTGTGAATTGAAAGACCAGATCAAGGAGCAGGGCATTCTTTCCTGGATGCGATAGTATTTGTTTTCCATAAGCAGTGTCCCCTAATTGACAGAATACAGGAGGAGTTTAAATGCCCTTATCCGGATTAAAGATAGGCTTTTTGGGCGGCGGCGCCATGGCCGGGGCCATCTTGACCGGGCTGTTGCAAAAAGGTATATTTGCGCCGGAGAATGTATATGTTACCGATATAAACAGGGAGCGGCTGGAACTGCTGAAGGGCGAGTTCGGCATTAATACGGCCCTGGATAATGCCTCCGCGGCTGCCGTGGCGGACATAGTTCTGCTGGCTGTCAAACCCTTTGTGGCGGAAGGGGTGCTGCGGGAAGTCAGCGGCAGCATTAAATCCGGTCAGACATTAATTTCTATAGCCGCTGGTATTTCCACGGCCATGCTGGAGGAATACCTGGGGATTCCCGTGGCGGTGGTGCGGGTCGCACCCAACACCCCGGCCCTGGTGGGTGACGGGATCAGCGCCCTCTGCCCCGGCAGCCGGGCCGGTAGCCGGGATATGGAGCGGGCCATGGCTATTTTTTCCGCCGTGGGCAGGGCGGTGGAGGTACCGGAGTCCCAGATGGACGCGGTAACCGGATTGAGCGGCAGCGGTCCCGCTTACATGTTTGTTATACTGGAGGCGCTGGCGGACGCCGGTGTCAGGGTGGGTTTGCCCAGGGACACGGCTTTGCTGCTGGCGGCCCAGACCATGCAGGGAGCTGCCCGGATGGTTCTGGAAACCGGCGGCCATCCGGCCAAAATG
Source organism: Desulfocucumis palustris (assembly GCF_002933875.1). GTDB lineage: Bacteria > Bacillota > Desulfotomaculia > Desulfotomaculales > Desulfocucumaceae > Desulfocucumis > Desulfocucumis palustris. Next base: position 20,223 of record NZ_BFAV01000092.1, read on the forward strand.
AAGGACATGGTTACAACCCCCGGAGGAACCACCATCGAGGGTCTTTTTGCCCTTGAGCAAGCCGGATTAAGAGGAGCCCTGATGAGGGCGGTGGAGGTGGCCACCCTTCGTTCCAGGGAAATGGGAGCTGGTAAAAAATAATAAAAAAAGTTGGGCATATACCAATCAAGGAGCGGGGACATACCTTTATTGGTTTTTAAATTTCATTTTCTTTTGGGTTTTCCAAAAAGAAAAGTTCCCTAATTGTGTTTAGGAGTGCAATAATGAATTTAGAGTATATTGTAAACATAATATTTCAGGTTTATATATGGCTTATCTTTGCGCGGATCATCCTTTCCTGGGTGAGACATAATCCTTATCAGCCGGTAATTCGTTTTATCTATGAAGTTACCGAACCGGTTCTCGGTTTTTTCAGGAGAATTATACCACCCATTGGAGTTGTTGATATATCCCCCATTGCAGCCTTTTTCGCCCTTGAACTGTTAAACAGGCTTATCATTCAATTGTTGCGCATGCTGGGTCTTTAGCGGAGGGTGAGTTCTGTGTCCCAACGGGAGCGGCTGCTTACCGGCGTTCAGGGCGAGGATAGAGACATACTGGCCAGGGCGCTGGATCTGGCTGATTTGGTTAATCGTTACCATCAGCCCCAATATACAGATTTCCACGACCCGTATCATGCGGGTCTGATTATTTCTTCACTGTCAAGACTTTCTTCAATAACCTGCGGAGTTGATGGAGGCTACCCCGGGGCCGAGAGGCAGAGGGTGGTCATCTGTCCGGATTATATTGAACCGGAGGATGCCGGGGGATTGGGCTTTTTTGCCGTGGAGGGCAGTTTTGGGAACGCCCGGCCTTCCCACAGGGATTTCTTAGGCTCACTGCTGGGTCTGGGATTAAAGCGGGGAAAGCTGGGAGATATACTGGTTAATCCCGGGGGAGCCCAGGTGGTGGTTGACGCCGGTATAGCCGGATTTATTAAAAATAACCTTCTAAAAGTGTCCCGCTGGGAAGTAACCGTGCGGGAGATAACCAGGGAAGAACTTAAACTTCCTGAAAGGAAGTTTAAGGAAATAAATTCCACAGTGGCTTCCATGCGGCTTGACGCGGTGGCCGCCGTGGGTTACGGTGTTTCACGCTCCAAAATGGTTACCGAAATAGCCGCGGAAAAAGTTCATCTAAACTGGCAGCCCTGCCGGGATTCTTCCAGGCCGGTTAAAGAGGGGGATGTCATTTCCCTAAAAGGCCGCGGTCGGCTGGAGGTCTCCATGGTTAAAGGAGTTTCCCGGGGAGGGCGAATTTTCGTAACCCTACACCGGCTGCTCTAAAAAGGGGGTCAGGCCTGCGTTATTGCACTTTTTATTAAAAAAGTGCAATAACGCAGGCCTGACCCCAATGGATCAAGGTGACGGTGGATGTTGCACTTAAAAGAAGACGGCACCGGGGTGATTATTAAAGTCAGGGTGCAGCCCCGGGCCTCCAGAAATCAATTGGCGGGTATAATGGACGACGCCCTGAGGGTAAGAATTACCGCTCCCCCAGTGGACGGAGAAGCCAACGAGGCTTGCATCAAATTTCTGGCGGAGGTTTTCAAGGTCCCCCGCCAGAGCGTTCAACTGGTTTCCGGCCATACCGGCCGCAATAAAATGATTCGCATTGCCGGAATTAACGCCGAAAGAATTTTACAAATGATTTAAACCGGGGTCAGGCTTGCGTTATTGCACTTTTTAATAAAAAGTGCAATAACGCAAGCCTGACCCCGTAGAATAGGGGTAGTGTTGTGCTGGTTCAGGGGTTTAGACTGGTTTTAAAATTAGTGCCGGGGATCCTGGTTATGCTGGCGGTGGCCCTGCTGGCCAGGGGCGGCGCGGATTTGGGGTTCCCGCAGTGGCGGGGCCTGGAGGCTTTGTTTGCTTCAAATCCGGTAACCAGTAAATTATTGATAGATATTTTACATTTGAACTACATACTTATTTCCATATTGGCCGGCATGCTTTTTAGAAATCTGATCGGTTTACCGGATGTGCTAAAACCGGGCATCAGGACATCCCGCCTTTTTATTAAGATTGGCGTTATATTGCTGGGCTCTTTATACAGTGTGGCGGATCTGGCCAGCCTGGGATTGAATGCTTTCATAATTATTTTTGTCTTTATTGCGCTGATTATTGCCTTTACACTTTACCTGGGACAGAAGATTGGCATGAACCGGGCCTCTGCCTCCATATTGGCCGCCGGCACCGCGGTATGCGGGGTCTCCGCCATTGTGGCCACGGCTCCCGCGGTAAGGGCCAAAACTTCCGATGTGGCTTATTCAATTGCCACCATTTTGTCGGTGGGGGTTATATTCCTGCTGGTCTTTCCGCCCATCGGCACTCTTATCGGTTTGACCGCCCACCAGTTCGGGGTCTGGGCGGGAACAGGCATTTTGAATTCCGGCCAGGTGCTGGCGGCCGCCCTTGCCTTTGACCACGGCACTGCGGACAGGGTGTCCGAAAGTTTAAAGACAGGGGAAATATTTAACCTGGCCAGAATAATTTTTTTGCCTTTCGTGGTGCTTGCCCTGGCCGTGTACAACAGCCGGGGGGAAGATAACGATGACGAATACCCCGCATACACCGGTTTCTGGGATAAGTTTCCGTTATTTATTATCGGATTCTTTGTGGTGGTGATAATGACGTCCTTTGGGCTGTTGGGCGAGACTTCACCCCCATCCCCCGGGATCGTGCTTATCCGCAATCTCTATAACTGGTTTTTTGCCATAGGATTATCCGGGCTGGGTATGCAAATATCATTTGAGGAGCTGCGCAAGGCGGGCGGCCAGCCGCTGCTGGTGGGAACGGCGGCGGCCGTGCTTAAAGCCCTGCTTGCCCTGATTGTAACACTGCTGTTTATTCCGGCCCGGCCGTGAATATTTATGGGGAGGTCCTTGTAATGCCGGAAAAAAATGCCCGGGACAACTTAAACCTTTTGTTTGATTCCGGGAGGCTGGAGGATTTTGCCGCGCTGGCCATATCCGCGCTGATATTAATTTTAGTGCTGTTATTTTACTGATTACTGCCGCCCTTGAGAAAGACCACAGTTCCGGCATAAAAACTATTGTCGTCGTACAGGGGTATCAGCTCGCAGATGGTTTCACCATAGGAAAGCACGCCCCTGGCGGGGGAGTTTGTGCCGATGCTGTTTTCAATCAGGTCCGCCAGTTCGGAATTTGCCTGGTTTATATTTATATCGTTTTTAACATTGCCCAGGTAGTAGCTGGCCATCAAATTGAAGTTTATTATTTTTCCGTCCTTATCAACAAATATTATTCCGTCCTGTGAATACTCTATAATTTTCTCCAGCGCCTTGCCGCCCAGCTTGTCTTTTTCGTGGCTCGGACTGACAACCACCAGCGCCCCCAGCAGTTTTCCGTTTTTAACAATGGGTGAAGAAATTATATCAATCAGGTTGTTTGCTGTTTTTAAAGTTAGCTTGGTGCCGTCATTATCTGTGGGACCAATGATTTCCTTAAGCCGGGTCTTATTGAAAATTATTTCCTTTTCAGCAAAAATCTCGTATACAATGTTATTGGCAAAGACTATTTTGCTAAATTTGTTGGCTATAATTATGCCTTCTTTTAAATGATTGAAAATATTAAAATCTATATTTTCAAAATAGGATTGCATGTTATTGGCATTTAACAGCTCCACTATAAATTGATAAATAAGGAAATATAAAGTAAACAGCAAAAACATGATGGTGATAATTCTATAAGCGGCAAAATTACTTTGCTTGCTGAAAAAATAAACGCTCATTGATGTATTTTCCAGATCTATTCTGTGAATTGCATAACGGGCATCCTGGGTTTTAAATATTTCCCTGTCTGTGAGAAAAGCGCCGTAATCTGCCTGTTCAAAGGGCCAGGCCAAGGGTAGTCCGCCCCTGTCGATTATTGCCGCCTTGATTTGGTCGGTATTGTATTTGAGGATAAATTCATTGACAAAATCATTTGCGTTAAAAAGCAGCACCAAATAACGGGCGTTTTCATTAACGCCGCCGTTAATTCCTGTCACAACCGCCAGCCCGCTGGCATGCTCCCCATTTTTTACGGCGTATATATATGGGACGCCCTGTACGGTTTTTTGCAACGCGGACCGGGGGATGCGCAGGTCCATACCATTATAAGAATTTATAATATTGCCCGAACCATCCAGCAAACCGATATTTAAAATCCTGTCATCCTTTTGGGCAATAGCTTTAAAGCTGCCGATTTTATCCGTTGTGACATTTGTAAATAAATTTGACGCGTTTTCCGTTATAAACTGCAGATCCTGGATATAGGCGGCAATTTCACTTGAAACAATAGTTTCGATGTTGTTTTCATTATCAGCGATGATTTTTTTGATGTAACGAAACTCCCATATGAAAAACAAAATAATTAATGTCAAAAAAAAGATTATGGCAAAATACGCCAGAACCTTTCTTTTGTTGGCCGGGTTGTTCACTGCCGGGGGCCTCCTTTCTACCGGATCAACCCTTTTTTGGCAGCAGTGGCCAGGGCTTCTTCAACGGTATCAACTCCCAATTTGGTGCAGATGCCGGTTATTCTTCTCCTGAGCGTGGATATGCTCATATAAAGAGATGAAGCAATGGATTTTTGCGTGGCTCCGCCGGCCATCATTCTTAATATTTGCATTTCGTATTCTGTCAGGCTGCTTTCATTTAGTCTCATGATAACTTCAACATTCAAACCGGGATAAAGGTAATGCCCATCCCGCATGGTTATATTTATTGCCGACTTGATTTCATCAAAGGAGGCATACTTGGGAATAAAACCATGGACCCCGGATTCCAGGGCCTTCTTGATAAACAAAGCGTCGTCATAGGTTGTTAATGCTATAAACCGCACGCCGGGAAGCTTTTTTTTAAATTCCTTGCACAGGTCAAGCCCGTCGCCGTCCGGCAGTTTTATATCCAGTAAAATGACATCGGTATCGGGTTTTAATTGCTCCAGGGCTTCCCTGCAGGTGGCGGCCTCGGCGATTACCTGTATCCCTTCTTCCATTTCCATTAACCGCTTTAAACCTTCCCTGACAATATTATGGTCTTCCACCAGCATAACTTTAATTTTAGCCATTGTTTTTTCCTCCACTGCTCAAGGGAATCGTCAAGGTTAAGGAAAATCCGTTTTCATCGCTGCCGTAGGATAAGTCACCGCCTGCCAGATTAGCCCTTTCCTTCATCCCCCATAAACCTTTTCCCGCCACAAAATCCTCCATCATATCGCCGTTATCCATAATCTCAACCTTTAAAACATCTTCTTCCTCTTTAAGGTAAATATCCACTTCGCCGGCGGTGCTGTGCTTGACCACATTGCTTAAGGCTTCCTGAATAATCCTGTAAATAATTATTTCAACCTTTTTGTTTATGTTTAAAGTTCTTTCCTTATAGAACATGTACACCCTGATGCCCTGCATATTTTCAAAATTGGAGGTGTAGGATTCCAGGGCGGATACCAGGCCGACCTCATCAATTAAATAAGGATGAATGTCATTCATAATGCTGCGCATGTCCATGGCCGCGTTTTGGCAGTGGGTTCTGAGCTTGACCAGGCTCTCATGGATACCCGGCGGCACTTCATTGTTGGCCCGGAGGATATAATCCAGTGAATGAATGATAGGTGACATGCCCCTGCCAATCCAGTCATGTATTTCAATGGATATTTTTTTCCGCTCCGCTTCGATTGTATCAAACAGATATCTTTTATTTTTTTGCATTTCCACGGTATTGACAATTAATACGGCGCCTGTCAGCCTTTTAGAGAAAAACATGGGGTGATAGTCCACATTTAAAAAAGATTTGCTGCCGGCGCTGTTTAATATAATCTGTTTATTAATTATTTTATCCTGGTTTAGGAGCACGCTGAAAAGCGGCTGGATTAAATTCTGAATAAACGGAAAGGCCGCGGAAAGCTCGTTAAGTGTTTTGCCTAAAATATCAGGCTGTTTAACATTCAATAACTTTTGTAAAGGTTCATTTACCCTGGTGACCCTGCTTTCCCGGTCGATAACCATTACTCCATCCCTGTAAAACGCAACAAGGTCGGCGGAAAGTTTGCCGCTTTCCAGCAGAGGATGGAGCAGCTTGCGGACACCCAGCAGCAGCAGCAATAAAATCATCAGGACAAGCCCGAGGGATAAAATGGATATTCTATTCTGGATATTGGCAACCCGGGTTGTTTCATCCTTTAGGCGGGCATCCCCGGTTAACAGCAGGCTTCCGGATAACTCCAGCATTTCTCCGGTCATGGCATCAAACTGCCCGCCGTTAACGGCTATGAATTCGTCCTTTTTGCCCGCCTGGACAGCCGGAAGCACTTCTCCCCGCACGTAGGATATATAGTCCCTGGTTTTTTCTATGAGGTTCTTTAAATCAGCTTTTCTTTTTTCGGAACCGCCCCTGTTGAAAAGATCGAGTTCTTTTTTTACAACGTTAATACTCAATTCATTGAATTTTTCTATTTTCCCTTTATCGGCATAAAGCATGTAGGCCTGGGCATTGTATGTCAGGGCCGAGATATTATTAAAGAGATTGTAATTGGCGGAGGCCTCCTCAAGTTCCCCGGCAATATTTTCAATCCCGCGGGTTTCCACCCGGGCACTGTAAAAGTGCAGCAGGGGCACAAGTAAAATTACCGTCATTGTTATATAAAACCATCTGCCCGGGGCTTTTTGCGTAGTTATTTCCATTTACCCCCTTCTATTTTTATTAAATATATTTTCTCTTAAATGAAAGGATTTATCAAAAAGTTGAACATTTATGTTCAACTTTTTGATATCTTATGGCCGGATGCTGAACATGAAAATACCATTCAGCTCTCAAATTGTTGATTAAATGAAAAAATAATATAAGATTTCTATAATACAATCAATACCAAGATTATTTAAACAGTTATATAATATCCGGTTGATTAATGTTTTCGGCATATTACAGAATTTTTTTACCCGGGCCTGTTTAAAACGGTACTTGTCAACAATGCCGGCTGTTATAAGTGCCCCGTTTTAATCAATTAAACTAATAATTAATTACAAGGGGGGATTTTCCATGTCTAATAAACCTGTCGCCGTAAGCGGCGGCTGGTCGGACCTTTACAAAAAGGAAGATTGGTGGGCGGTCTGGCTTGGCGTCGGAACGGTGATTGCCGCGATATTATTCTGGATTTCCGGCGGCTCGATAAAACCGATTGCCGTAAGCATTTCCAAATGGTCCGACTTTAGCGCCGTTTCAGCGTTTTTAGGTCAAAACCTGGGTGCCCTGGTGATGATGTTTGTTGTTTTTGCCGTGCTTTTCTCCGTTGCGGTTAAAATACTGGGGCATAAATTAAACCAGTTTATTCCCGGATTTATTATTATTTTTGTAGCCAGCGTTATAGTCTCCATTTTCGGTTCCTGGGAGTGGGCGCAAAAATACAACCTGGAGCCTCCCCTGGTAGCCCTTGGTCTTGGCCTGCTGGTGGGCAACGTCATACCAATGCCCAAATGGATGGAGGCATCCTTGAGAACAGAATTCTACGTTAAAGTAGGTATCGTGCTGCTGGGCGCCACCCTTCCATTTACCAAAATTATAGAGGCGGGCCCGATGGCCTTTACCCAGGCCACCGTTATAGCCGTAAGCACTTTCACGGCCATATACTTCGCCGGCACCAAATTGTTTGGGCTGGATAAGCGTTTTGCCGCCACGCTGGGCGCCGGCGGCTCCATATGCGGCGTGTCCGCCTCCATTGCCATCGGTGGGGCCGTTAAGGCGGAAAAACAGCATGTGTCAGTGGCTATCTCGCTGGTTGTGGTCTGGGCCATCGTTATGATATACGCACTGCCCATTTTCATCAGCCTGTTTGGAATTCCCGCCGGCCCGGCCGGGGCCTGGATAGGCACTTCGGAGTTTGCCGACGCCGCCGGCATGGCCGCTGCCGCCGCCATTGGCGACCAGGCTATCACCACCTTTACTTTGATGAAGGTAGTTGGCCGTGATATGTTTGTGGGAATCTGGTGCTTTATTCTGGCCCTGATTTCCATTACCGTGTGGGAAAAGCGGGAAGACGGAACCAAGCCCCAGGCATCTGAAATATGGTACAGGTTCCCCAAGTTTGTTATTGGTTTCTTTGTGGCTTCCGCGCTGGTTACATTAATTATCGCCGGTGCCGACGCGGCGACTTCAAAGTCGATCACCGACAATGTCATTAAACCCATACAAACTCTTAGAACCTGGGCCTTTATTTTCTGCTTCCTGGCCATTGGCCTGACCACCCGCTTCAAAGAGCTGACCTCCGTGGGCTGGAAACCCTTTGCGGCTTTTACCACCGGGGTATTGATCAACGTGCCCCTGGGTTATATCATCTCCATCCTGCTGCTGGGCGGCTATTGGGCTGCCGTGGCTGTTAAATAGAATAGCATTTGGCGAACGGGAAAGGCGCGCATAAGCCATGCTTATAGCGCGCCTTTCTGTATTTTTATCTCGCTAACAGCCTGCGTCCTTAAAGGTCCGGGATAAACAGGCAATTAAGGAAAGGGGACACACCTCTCTTTAAAGGTCAGGGGACACACCTTCATTTGGAGCATACCTTTAGGGCAGAAGGAATGTCCCCAACGCATGGTCGGAAGGGAGCCCCTTCCGACCTCAAGGCTCACTTATATCACAACAAACCCCATTTACGCTCGTATTCCACCTTTAAAACAAATTCATCGTCGTTGAAGCCGTTATCCTTTAGCAGTTTGAGAGCGTCGTTAAAGTCGTAGGTGCTGGTTTCCAGCAAAATCTTGTCCCTTTTGCCGCTGGTGGCCCAGCCGTCATGGGCGGACATTAAAATCTCCATCATTTTGGCTATCCTGTCCAGCCGGTTATGCAAAAAGCGGCTTAAATCGGCCACTGCCGCCGGTTCTATCCCGGAAGACTTTACTATGCTCTTTAAGGGAGGCTCTTCCCCCTGCCCCCATTCCCGCTTTTCAAAGAAATCAAATATAAACTTTACTTTTTGGATACAGGTTATGTTTTTTTCATCCATGGGGCACGCTCTTCCCGTCATTTCGTTTTTGTAATCATACCAAACAGCCCGGATATTTTCAATGTTTAACGGCCCCGTACTCTTCCGGCAAGTTGGCAATGCGGGAAAAATTTTGTTTCCCGTTCCTCCCCTTGAGGAGTTCCCGCACCCTGGGGCATCCCCGTTCATGGCCGCGCTTATCATGGGCTCACCGGTATTGCCGGCGCAGGACGCGGCCGGCATAAGGAACTTTTTCTTACAACCTGTCAATCACCTGTCAGGATATTGTTTAATTATACGGTTTATAACACATAAGATATGTGGTATATAGTGTTAAAGTAAAATTATCGAGAAAAACAGGGAGTACATTATGCAAGGACAAATATTGTTTGTAACCGACGGGTCGGCTTCCTCCAGGGACGCGGGCGCAGTGGCCATTGAACTGGCCGGGCAGTGGAACGCGCCGTTGCGGGCCATCGCCGTTATAGATGAAAGTTGGGAGAATATGCTGGGTGATGAGTGGATCAATTCCTCCGGCGTCCGGAACAATTTTTTTCAATGGCTGGGAAAAGACCTGCAGCTAAACGCCCGGTCCGTGCTGGACGAATTCTGCAGCCGGGCAAAGACCCGGGGTCTTCTTGTTCAATCCGACATTATAAAAGGCAGGCCGGATAAAATAATCATCAAATCCGTCATTGATTGTGAAACAGCGCTGCTGGTCCTGCCCAATCCTTATGCCACCAAGCCCGCCGCGGAGTCCGGCTTGAAATATAATCTCAATGCCATTGCCCGCAAAGTAAACTGCCCCATCTGGGTGGCAATGGCGGGGCGGCCCCGTCAGTTTTGAGGGGAGCCACTGGGAACCATGGAGAAACCCCTTCACCGGCCATGTCAAAGGCCTCTTTTTATCTCGCCAACAGCCTGTAAGACCGCGTCCTTGAAGGTCTAAAAGGTATGCCGTGCAGTCAATGCGCGGCTTTTTGTGTTTGAAGCGCCTATGAATGTGCCTGGGAAAAATACCTGCCTCCGATTTACCGAATTACTGAAGCTAATTCCTTTCCCCCGGACCACCAGGCCTGTTCACCCGCTTAAAGGCCATTTGACCGCCTTTAATATCAGCGGGGCTTTGCAGGCGGGACCTTTTTTCACCGGCCTGTCGATGACCTTTATCGTTTCCAGGTTAAGAATATTTTTTGGGGAAAAGGTGGGGCTTTTCCGGGGTAATGACATAATCCACCAGTACGGGTTGGGGTGACCCGGCAAGTTGGTAAATTGCCCGGAACCGCTTTTCTGCGGCTCTGCCTCCGGGTGACAGGGTTAGAGTGGAATGTTGCTTATTGACTCCTTAATGCCTTCATCATTTCTGCCAAACCGGAGGCTATTCAAAGCAATTCAATGATCATGACCAAATTTTTTATTGGGTGACAATAGGGGCTTCTATTGGTGAGACTGGAAAAAATAATTGCCTGTTTTCTTAACTTTTTGGTGTTTTTTGAATGGCATAAAACTTGCGTTGTACTCATGCTCAACCGCTAATTCCGGTAATATAAAGCCTTTTTCACAATTTATTTTGATCATTTAGCAATGGAATCATAAGCAGGGACCGTGGAAAACCAATCTAATCCGGGTTAGCAGATGAAGCTAAAACCGTTTTTAAGTCTCCTTTTCGGAGCGGGGAGCATTTAACCGGGCGGCGGGAAGGAAAAAAACAATTAGGCAATTTAGTTATAAAGCAGGGGTTTGAAGTGGATTGCCGGGGCGGAAACATAGGTTTTTCAATCATACAAGGGTATCCGTTTGCAAGGCGGAAAGCTCAAAGCTAATTTTGTTGATCATAAATGGGAAGGAGGTAGCCGGTATTGTTGCTAAGGAAGTAGCCGGAATAGCAAATACGGCAGAGAAAGAGTAAAAATCTATTAACGGCAAAGCCTGAAAACACCGCCTCCGGCAGTAAGCTGGAATCTAAAAGTAAACAACTAAATATCCAAGTGTTGAATGGAGGGAAAACAATTGTTGGCAGCCGTTGTGATTGAACCGGGAAAATTAGAAATACAAGATCTACCTGTGCCCGGCCTGGGTAAAAATGATGTGTTGGTCAAGGTGGCAAGCTGCGGTGTGTGCGGCTCAGATGTTCACGCCTTTGAGGGAAATCATTTTAGGACAACATATCCCAGGGTTTTAGGGCATGAATTTAGTGGTGTTGTAGCGGAAATTGGTTCAGGAGTAACAAATTTTAAATGTGGCGACAGGGTTTGCGCAGAAACCAATATACCTTGCGGTGTATGTAAAATTTGCAACTCAGGATTGCCTCATCTGTGTAAATCGGTAATAGTAATAGGTTTTAATGCAGATGGCGGCTATGCGCAGTATGTCAAAGTTCCCGCTGATAATTTGATTCCGGTACCGCATAATATGACCCTGGACCAGGCAACGCTTACCCAGCCCCTGGGAGTCGGCTACAAAGCTGTTGTGGACCATTCATGTGTTGAAGAAGGAACCACGGTGGCTGTTTTGGGGGCCGGTCCCATAGGTTTGGGCGCCATTGCCACAGCCAGTGCCCGTGGTGGAAATGTTATTGCCATTGACTTGTTTGAACATAAATTAAAGACCGCCAAAAAAATGGGCGCCATGGAGGTAATTAATGGCAAAGAGGAGGACGTTGTAAGTAAAGTTTTGGAATTAACTGATGGTCACGGGGTTGACGCTGTTTTCGAATGTGCGGGCGGTGACCAGGACGTTACCATACAACAGGCAACGCAAATAGTCAGGCGGCGGGGCGAGGTCATTGTGGTGGGAACCTTTGGGAAAAAAGGAGCCAGGGTGCGTATGAATGATTTGCGGGCAGGAGAGATAACCATAAAAGGGACCCGCGGCCAGTACAAAAAGTATGCGCCCTGTCTGGAGATGGTCTCAAACGGGCAAATCGATGTAATGCCAATGTTAACCCATACTGTGTCCCTGGAGAATACATTAAGGGGCATTGAATTGATGGCGGGGAAAACCAATCAACAGGTGATAAAAGTATTACTAAAACCCAATGATTAATTTTATTGGGCCTTTTGCCGGGAGCCGCCGCCGGATACGGGGGGCGGCGGAGATGAGCGTTGAAACCTGTTTAGTTGGTTAAGGAGGGAAAAACATGTTTAAAAGATCAACAGGTATATTGGTGGTTTTGTTTATGCTGGCACTGGCCTTGACCGGGTGTCAGAGTTCCAAAAATGAAACAGCTCAGGATACGGGCAACGGAGTCGACAAATCCGGCTGGCCCAAACAGCTGACTGCGGTGTGCGGCCCGGAGGGCGGCAGCGGCTTCTCCCTTTTAAGCGTATGGGCGCCCATAGTTGGGCAGGCGACCGGGGCCAATCTTTCAGTTCAGGCAACCGGCGGCAATGTGGCCAATACCATCATGGTGGATAAAGGCCAGGCGGATATGGGGCTTAGTACTGCGGCCCTGGCCGCTGAAGGTATAAAAGGGGCTGATTGGACCAATAACCAGGCCTTGGGCAATTATAGACTGGTTGCCGTGCTTCAGACATATGTGGGCCAATATTACAGCATGGCCAAAAGCAATATAGACTCAATAGATGCCATGAAAGGAAAGCACATCTCAGTGGGTAACGCCGGTTCCGGCAGCGATACCTGGAGCCGCCGGGTACTGGATGCCTTTGGCATTACCCCCGGCAAGATCAGCAATATGGCCCCGGGGCAGGGCAATGATCTTTTAAAGGACGGCCTGCTTGATGTACAGGCTGTATTCGGCTCAGCCCCGCACAACTCAATTGCCGAGATGCAGGCCGCGGAGGATCTGACGGTATTTGGACTGGGCAAAGAGAAGTCGGAGGAATTTGTTTCCCGGTACCCGGGACTTTTTGTCTATGAAATACCCGCCAATACCTATAAAAACCAGAAGGAACCCATCTATTCAATAGCTGAACCGGTGGTTTTAATTGCCAATAAGGATCTTCCCGATGATCTGGTGTATGAAATAACCAGGGCCACTTTTGAAAAGCAAGATGAGCTTGTGGCGGGATATAAACCTTTCGGTGAAGTTAAAATCCAGGATGCCCAAAAGGGTTCCGTGATGCTTCACCCGGGCGCCTATAAGTACTATGTGGAAAAGGGCATTGATATTCCGGAACAAATATCGCCCAAGTGATTTTTGCAGTATTGGGGGAGTGTAAGGGCAGGGCATCGTCCTGCCCTTACACGGCAGTTTATCCACCGTAATTGTTTAACTAGTCGAAGGGGGGCGTCCCTGCCATGAATAGTGGCGACAATTTAACAGAAAATCCAAAATTTTTGCTTATTAGAAAATTTATTACCTGGTTTGCCGCTTTGTCGGTTCTGTTTCATATTGCCGCGGTTTCTATTTTTCCTGTGGATCCGTGGGTTTTAAGAGGCGCTCACGTAACCCTGGCCGGCATTGTTTTCTTTATCGGCTGTATCGCCACCAAGGAAGGAAAAATAGAAAAGGCATGGTATATAAGCCTTATTTTGGCCATTGCCAGCCTGGCCGTGGGCCTTTATATCATGTTTGAGTATTCGGAGCTGTATTACAGGCTGGGACTTAACCCGACCCGTTTGGATGTTGTAATGGGCCTGATCTGCATATTGGTGCTGTTTGAAATGACCAGGCGGCTTATGGGCCTGGCGCTTCCTTTAATAGCGGTGGCCTTCATTCTGTATTCGGTTTACGGGGGGTATTTACCGGGGGTTTTTGGGCACCGGGGCTTTTCCCTTTCCGATACCGTAAGCTTTCTATTCAGCCCCCAGGGTATATATGGAACCGCTGTTCAGGCGTCAGCCTCCGTGGTGATTCTGTTTATTACCTTCGGGGCTTTCCTGAATGTCTGCGGCGCCAGTAATCTTTTCATCAATTTGGCCCTTTCCCTGACCGGAAGAATAAGGGGGGGGACGGCTAAGGCGGCAATTGTGGCCAGTTCTCTTTTCGGCATGGTTTCCGGCAGCGCGGTGGCCAATGTTGCCACGGTGGGCACCTTCACAATCCCCTTGATGATCAGGGGGGGATACCAGAATCTCTTTGCCGGAGCTGTAGAGGCCGTCGGTTCCACCGGCGGGCAGTTAATGCCCCCGATCATGGGCACTTCGGCTTTTATTATGGCGGAGTTTTTGGGCATACCATATGTGGAGATTGCCCTTGCGGCTATTATACCGGCATTTCTTTATTACCTGGCGGTATTTTTACAGGTTGACTTCGAGGCGGTGCGCCTGGGCATCAAGGGCCTGCCCTCCAGCGAACTGCCAAAATTTTGGGAAACCGTAAAAAAACATGGCTATTTAATGCTGCCGATTCTTGTTTTGATGTACACGCTACTGGTTGTTCAGAGTTCCACCATCAGGGCGGGTCTGTTTGCCATATTGACAACCATCGCGCTGGGAGTGATAAGCCGCTCTTCCAGGCTTTCGCCGGGTAAAATTCTCAATGCCCTAAGTGACGGTATGACGGGAATTGTCAGCCTGGCCGCGGCAACAGCCACGGCGGGAATAATAGTCGGGGTATTAACCCTTACGGGCCTTGGCCTGAGAGTTGCCAGTATAATACTGTCCGTTGCCGGCGACAATTTGTTTTTGACGCTTCTCTTAACCATGATGATTTCAATTGTTCTGGGCATAGGATTGCCCACGGCCCCCTCTTATATAATTGCCGCTTCGGTGGCGGCCCCGGCCTTGATTAAACTGGGGGTGCCCGATTTGGCCGCCCACCTGTTTGTTTTTTACTATGCAGTTATTTCCACAATTACTCCTCCGGAATGCCACGCCGCCTTTTCAGCCGGCGCCATAGCCCAGGCGGATCCCATGAAAACCGGATTTGTGGCCTTTAAGCTGGGGCTGGCGGCGCTTATCGTGCCCTTTGCCTTTGCCTATGACTCGGTGTTGCTGCTGGACGGCACGGTGGTGGAAGTCGCTTTGGCTGTCCTCACTTCATCCATCGGCATATACGCCCTGGCCCGCTCGACGTCCTACCCGGGCCATAACAGAGTTGAAAGGTTGATATTGTTTGTGGCCGCGGTGCTGCTGATAATACCGGGGATAAAGACTTTTGTGCCCGGTCTGGCCCTGCTGGCGGTGGGACATATCCGCGCGGCGGCAGGGTATATGAGGGCCAGAAATCTGAGTAACTGACGGCATTGGGCCATCCCTGGCAAAGCAGGCGCAGAAAGCCGGTCCTGCCAGGAGGTCCCGATTTCCTGATTATTTGGGGGTGCCGCCCCCTGATTACGCTGCCGCCGCTTTCTTGTTTAAAAAAGCTGTACAGGGATGTTTGTTTATTGGCCCTATATCGTCTCTATTTTCCGTCCGGGCCGGCGGGTATTTGAAGTGATCCGGTTATGTGGCCAATTCCTTTTTATTGGGTGGTAATAGGGGCTGTTATTGGGGAAAAAGGTAAATATAATTGCCCGTTCTCCGGGGTTTTCCGGCGTTTTTCAAATGGCATGGAACTTGCACTATATTCAGGAGCATCTGCTTAATTCATGGTAATATAAAAGTCTGTACGAAGCACTATAAAGGGGCATTATGGCCATTTGGCGCTCAAAACCCGGAGCGGGTGTCCGTGAAGAACCGATTTAATCCTGATTGGTTGTTTTAAATTACCCGGGATTTGTAAAAAAACGGGCCATTAATGCAGGTCGCCGCAGGAGCGTGAAATATTTCACCATATGACATGGCTGGGGGTGTTTTATTGAACAATGTGCAAAAATTATCCACCGATGTGCTGGTGATTGGTGGAGGGGCTGCCGCTGCCATGGCCGCCCTGAGGGCTAATGAAAAGGGAGCCGCTACGCTGCTTATGAGTAAGTCAAGCTTTCCCTCGGGTTCCTCTCCCATGGCCCGCAGCGGCTTTCAGGCGGCTGTGGGCCATTCGGACCCGGCGGATAGCCCGGAAATTCACTGTCAGGACACTTTAAAAGTTGGTGGCGGGCTAAATAATCCGGGATTAGTAAGCCGCCTTAGCCGGGAGATTATCCGGATAGTTGACGACCTGGAAAAATGGGGCATTGATCTGATTAAAGACGGCGATAAATATGCCCAAAGGCACCGGGTGGGCTGTACTTATCCCCGGCATCTGCACCATTATGACCGTACCGGCAAAGCATTGATGCAAACTTTAAAGCAGCAGGTGATTAAAAGCGGCATTCCTGTAATGACCGGCACAATGGTTATTGATCTATTGGCCGGCGACGGTTGTGTTTGCGGTGCTTTGGCCCTGGATTGCAACGAATTGAAGTGGCTGGTGGTGGAGGCCAAATCCGTGGTGCTGGCTACCGGTGGCGGCGGCCGCATCTATGCGACCACGGACAACCCTGCCGGGATGACCGGTGACGGCTACAGTATGGCTTTGAGGCAGGGCCTGCTGCTGATAGATATGGAAATGATTGAATTCCAGCTGTCGGTGTGCTATCCTCCGTCCATGAACAGCTACCCTCCCAATTCCAGCGCCTGGGTAGCCGCCGGAGCCCGTTTTTACAATGGCCTGGGCGAAAGATTTATGAAGAAGCATCAGCCTGAAACCCTGGAAAAGAGCAGCAGGGCGATGATTAACAGGGCGGTGGGGATAGAGATAAATGAGGGGCGCTGCACCAGAAACGGTGGTGTGTATCTTGATATTTCAAGCATTCCCCCGGAGGAAATCGCCCAAATAGGCCCATCCATCTCCCGGGCCTTTGCCAATAAAGGCGTGGATTTAACCTATCAGCCAATGGAATTGGCGCCCGGGGCGCATACGTTTTTAGGCGGGGTTTTAATCCGGGAAGATTGTTCCACGGAATTAAGCGGGCTTTACGCCGCCGGAGAAGTGGCGGGAGGTGTTCACGGGGCCAACCGGCTGGGCGGGAATGCGGTGACCGACCCCCTGGTATTTGGTGACCTGGCAGGCACTGCCGCCGCTGCTTACGCAAGCAAACACGAACTGAAAGAAAATACCGGTATGGAAGCTGAAAAAATATTTTCGCTGGTCCGGGGATGGGATGAAGCGGCTTACGGGCTTTCGCCAAAAGAAAGCATCCAAAAGGTGCAAAATATTATGTCTGAAAATGTTGGTCTGGTTCGTTCCGGTCCCAAGCTGGAGCAGGCAATAGCCCGGCTGGAGGAAATGGAAAGGACAGATTTGCCCGGGCTGTCGGCCCGGGGGGAAAGTAACAGAGAAGTTGCGATAAATTTGAAACATTGTTTTGATTTCAGAAATATGCTTCTGTTGGGCAAGGCGATAGCCGTTTCGGCATTGGGCCGGGCTGAAAGCAGGGGAACCCATTACCGGCAGGATTTTTCCGAAAACAAGGGTGAGCGGTGGGCGAAACATGCGGGTATCCGTTTGCAGGACGGAAAGCTGAAAGCTAATTTTGTTGATCATAATGGGGAGGAGGTAGCCATTGATCAATAGTTGGGCATAATGCCGCTATTAAAGAAGGTTTTAATAAAGGAGGGTTTTAATATGCCGCTGATACAGATTTCCATGGTGGAAGGAAGAACAGTAGAGCAAAAGAGGGAGATTGCCAGGGTTGTTACCAGGGAAGTAGCCAGAATTGCAAATACAAAAGAAGAAAAAGTGAAAATCTATTTTACCGACATTAAGCCTGAAAACACCGCCTCCGGCGGTAAGCTGAAATCCGATTCATAATACTTTGCTTTAAAGGAAGAGAGGTTAGGAGAATGCTTGCAGCTGTATTGCATGGTCCCTACGATATGCGGGTTGAAGAGGTGGAAACCCCCGTTCCGGGTAAGGGGGAAGTTTTGCTGCGCATTAAAGCCTGCGCTATCTGCGGCTCCGATCTTCACGCCTATAAAGGCAAACACCAGAAAGTAACTTTTCCCAGAATTCTCGGTCATGAATTTTCCGGGGTAATTGAAGCGCTGTCGCCTGAAATAAAAGATTTTAAAGTTGGGGACCGGGTAGTGGTGGATACGAATAAGACCTGCGGACAATGTCCCCAATGCAAGGCCGGCAGACCAAACCTGTGCAAAACAACAGTAAATTTCGGGTTCAAAATGGACGGCGCTTTTGCTGAATTTGTCAGGGTGCCTGAGGGAATAAACATATATAAAATGCCGGAAAGCATCTCCTTTGAAGAAGCGGCCCTGGCGCAGCCGCTGGGGGTGGCGCTTAACGCCGTCAGAAGAAGGGCGGTTGTGACGGTTGGCGACACGGTGGCCGTATTGGGAGCCGGCCCCATTGGGCTCAGCGCGGCGGCGCTGGCAAAGGCCTGCGGGGCACAGGTTCTGGTCACGGATACAGAGGACTTCAGGCTGGAGATCGCTAAAAAAATGGGCGCCGACGAAGTGGTAAACGTATTAAAAGATGATGTGGTCGGCAAGTCCCTGGAATTCACGAGGCAAAACGGCTTTGACAAGGTTATTGAAGCCGTTGGGGGAATGCAGGATACCACCATTCAACAAACAACCCAGATTGTCAAGCCCGGCGGATTAATAGTGGTGGTCGGCAACTTCTCCGGCAATAAAGCGACATTGCGGATTACTGAATTTAAAGACCGGGAAATAGAAATAAGGGGCTCCAGGGGGCAGCACGGCACGGTGCCGTATTGCCTGAAGCTGATAGAGTCCGGTGTGATAGACGTTAAACCGATGATTACCCACACTATAGCACTGGATGGGATTGTCAAGGGTCTTGAACGCCTGGAGGAGCAGAAGGGCCGGACCATGAAAGTAATTGTCAAATTTTAAGACTTCCGCGTAAGGTTTTTATTATAATGCCGGTTACATTATATGGGGGGGAAGTACATGTTTATTCATACCGGAAGGTTAAAATTATTTTTAATATTGAGCTTGCTGGTGATTGCCGCCCTGGCCGTTTCCGGCTGCGGGGGCGGCGGAACCGGTGAACAGGCCAAGGATGATTATCCGGCCAAGGAGATTACCTTTCTCCAGTGGAATGACCCCGGGTCCGCAGGCGACACTTATGTAAGGACAATCACCAAGCTTGCTGAAGCGGAGCTTGGGCAGCCGATTAAAATTGTTACTAAAACCGGAGGTAATGGAGCGGAAGCGCTGGTAGATGTTTTGAAGGCTCCCGGGGACGGTTATACCCTGTCCCACTTTTCCTCAAGCCTGTCGGGTTTTATGAATATGCCCGGTTTTCCAGCCAAGGCGGAAGATTTTGATTATCTTGTCAGGGCGCAGGTAAGCACCTATATGCTGGCGGTGAATTCAAAACTGCCCATAAAAAATGTCGATGAATTTATAGCTTACGCCAAACAGAATCCGGATAAATTGTCCATAACCGGTTCCAGAATCGGCTCCGTGCACCACCAAAACCTGTTCAATATGATTAATGAGGCCGGGGTGTCCTTGAAATATGTTCCCCAGGAGGGCGGAAGCGCGGCTTTAAAGGAAGTGCTGGGAGGCCATGTGGATGGCCTGGTTTATGATCCCGCCCAAATACTTCCCTATGTGCAAGAGGGCACCTTGCGTCCCATAGTGGTTTTCGCCGAGGAAAAAGACGCCAACTATCCGGATGTTCCCACCATTAATGAAGCAGGTTTTAAAATGAAACCCAGCTATCAAGTCCGCGGTGTAATGGCAAAGAAAGGAATACCGGATAATAGAAAGGAAATCATTGTAAATGCCTTTAACAAAGCGATGGAAACAGCGGAATGGGAGGAATACCTGAAAAAAACCAATACAACATACAAAAAAATGACTCCCGAAGACTTTACCGCTGAATTCCTGGCGGAAACCACTGAGGCCAATGATTATCTTAAAAAGATAGGTATAGTCAAGTAATAACCAGTTGCCTCCGGCTAACACCCTTTTAGCCGGTAAAAGCAATATTTTGGCATGGGCACTGCAACTTGCCGGTAAAGCCTGATTCAGTATTGCCCGCAATGATAAACCAGGGAAGAAGGCCAGCGGTAATCAGCCATGCCGAGCGGGATGCAACCCGTGCCCCGGAGGCCGCCTGCCTGCCGTGACCGTCGCCGGTCACGGCAGGCAGGCGGCAGCATCTGCTCCGGTACGAGCATCCTTTGTCTGACCGCCATTACGGTGTTTTAATATGAAAATCCATCTGGGATTCTTTATATTCGATTAAGGGCTGCGTTTCATCGCTGGTTTAGGTGATTATTTCAGAAAATACTGTTTATGGCTGGAAAAACGGAAGTTATTTTAAAAAGTATCCGGTTTTTTCCTGGAAGCATAACTGGAACAGAGGTGGTGATTCAATGAGAACAGCTAATTTTGGCTTATCCATAATTATTTTTATAGTAAGCATATTTTTGTTTGTGAAAACTTCCTCTTTCCCCCCTTCATTGCAATCAGGTTTGCCGGGGCCTGATTTCTGGCCCAAATTTTTGTTGATATTATTAATGTGTTTCTGTTTTTTGCTTTTTATTATCACTTTAAGGGAGCCGGAGCAAAAAATCGACTGGCAATTAAAAGGAATTTATAAGTATATTGTTTTAACCGCTGTTTATCTTGTGGCCATGCGTCCGCTGGGCTTTTTAGCCGCCACATTATTGTTTGTGCCAATTATGTTATATCTTTTGGGTATGAGAAAATGGCATTTAATTGTAATGGTTCCCTTATTATTTGTTGCGGGAGTATATTTGATTTTGGAAGTGCTGCTTGGAGTCACTCTGGTTTAATTAACAAGGCACAGGGGGGGTTTAAATGGGGGAACTATTTAACGGGTTTTTGGCTGTCTTCACCTTATCAAATCTAGGAGCAATCTTTTTAGGTATTGCCATTGGAATTATTTTAGGGGCAATACCGGGAATAGGCGCCTCCGCGGCACTGGCTATTTTTTTGCCATTGACTTTAAGTATGCCGGTGGAAAGCGCCATATTATTTCTAATAGCTATTTATGCGGCTGCGGAGTACGGCGGCTCAATTTCGGCGATTATAATCAACGCTCCCGGAACGGGTGCCGCCGCTGCCACCATTTTAGACGGATATCCCATGGCCCAAAAAGGTCAGCCGGGTAAAGCCCTGGGCACTTCCCTGGTTTCAAGTGTCAGCGGCGGGACAATCAGCGCTATTATTCTGGCCACCCTTGCCCCCCCGCTGGCGCTATTCGGCTTGAAGTTCGGGCCGTCGGAAATGTTTGCGCTGGCCCTTTGCGGCATAGCCATTATAGCCAGCTTAACCAGTGACAATGTTATTAAAGGCTGGATATCGGCAATGCTGGGTTTGCTGCTGGCCACAGTGGGGATTGACCCGTTCGTCGGGTTTGGGCGTTATACCTTCGATATGCCCTCATTGATGAGCGGAATCAGCGAAATACCCGTCATGATCGGCTTGTTTGCCCTGGCTGAAGGATTCAGGATGCTGGAGAATATTAAAACCAATGGTGATGAGGCCGGTTTTAAAGGAATCGAGCCGGGAGAGGGAATTACCTTTAAGGAATTTCTCCAGTTAAAATTTACTATTTTGAGAAGTGGTATAATAGGCTCCATTATTGGGGCCGTTCCCGGTGTGGGGGCCAGTGTGGCTTCATTCATAGCCTACGACGTCGCAAAGCGCTCCTCCAAAACACCCGGGGAGTTCGGAAAGGGGCATATTGAAGGTGTTTCAGCCCCCGAGGCCGCCAACAACGCGCTGGTCGGCGGCGCTCTGGTGCCAGCTCTTTCACTGGGTATTCCCGGTTCAGCCAGTGTCGCCATTTTAATGGGCGCGCTGATTATGCACGGATTAACCCCCGGGCCCTTTTTGCTTCGTGACAGCCCCAACCTGGTATATTTGATCTTTGGCGGGTACTTTGTGGGAAACTTCGTGTTATTGCTGCTGGGATTGCTTGGTATTAAAGCAGTTCTTCAATTTTTGAAAATACCGGTTAATATTTTGGCCCCCTTGATTATAGCCGTTACTTTTTTGGGCGCCTATTTGTATGGCAACAGTTATTCCGACATGGTGGTTATGTTTATTTTCGGTGTTGTAGGCTGGATATTTAAAAAGGTGAATATACCGGTGGTGCCGCTGGTCATTGCCCTGATTCTGGGGGATATGGTGGAAAGAAACCTGCTCAGCGCGCTGCTGATTTCAAACGGTGATCCCCTGGTGTTTGTAACCAGGCCAATCAGCGCGATTCTTTTAATAGCTGCGGTTTTAACATTTGTACTGTCGATGAAAAAGAAGCAGGGCAAAACTTTAAAAAACGCGTAAAGACCGAAAGTCCCTTATGTTTTGGATTGGGACCGGAAGGCCGGCCCGGTATCCCCGGACTATATGGAAAGAAGAGTAGTTATATTGATGATAAAAAAAATAGGCGAAAATTGGCAAATATATTTTTCCGTGCTTTTTGTCATGACCGGGCTGGGCGTGGTTGGCCCCATTTTGCACGATATCCAGGTTTATTTTAAGCTGGAGAGCGCGGCCAGGACAAGCCTGGTCATTTCTGTTTTTGCCTTTACCAGGCTGCTCCTTGATATACCGTCCAGCTTTCTGACCCGGCGGTTAAATCTGGAATGGGTTTTGTGCTGGGGCGCTGTTCTTGTAATTGCGGGCTCTCTAATCACGGCCCTGGCGCCTGACTATTCTTTCCTTTTACTGGGCAGGGCGGTGGCCGGCGGGGGATCGGCCCTGACAATCATTTCAGCGGTGGTTATGCTGAATAAAAAAGCAGACTCCCAAAACCGGGGAAGCCTCCTGGCAACATACCAGGCCTTTTTGCTTGGCGGGGTATCCCTGGGGCCTGCCCTGGGCGGCCTGGCGGCTTACGCCTTTAACTGGCGCGCCGCTTTCTGGACAGGCTGCCTGGCCGGCCTTCTGGCACTGGCCTGCAATATTGGTTTGCTCAGGAAACCGGTGAACGGAGAGTCCCGGCCGGCTGTCCGGGACGACGGGGAATGCGGGGTCCAAAACATTAATAATAATTCGCGCCTGGAACGTACTTTTTGGATTGATGTAATCGCCGTTAACTTTGTAACCTTTGTTCTTTTGTTTGTTCTTGAAGGATTCAACAACACTATCATTCCGCTTTACGGCAGCAGGGTGCTGGGGCTTGAACCCGGAGTCCTGGGGATAATTCTCGGCGCCATGGCTGTAGTCAGGTTTGCTGTCAGCCTGTTTGGCGGCGTCCTGTCGGACAAATACGGCCGGGGAGCCATACTAATCCCCTGTTTACTGGTGGCGGGCATTGGAACCATGTGCCTGAAGTTCGCCGATACCACCGCTGTTTTTGTAATAGTGGCGGCCCTGTTCGCATTTGGCAGAATGGGCAACAATATCAATTTAGCTTTACTGGGGGATGTTACCCCGCCTGATAGAATGGGGATGATGATAGGGATTAACAGGTTCTTTTGTGATCTGGGGCTGGTCCTGGGCCCCTGGTTTCTGGGCATGGTGGTTGATATCTGGGGTTTTGAGGCCTCGGGTATTGTGGTTGGCGCCGCCGCCTGGCTGATGGCGTTTATTGTCTGGAAATTTTTCGGCCTGGGAATACCCGGCCGGCAGTCCACTGCCGGCCGGGTGGAAAATGAATAGCCGCTACCCGGCTGACCCGGGATAGCGGCACCTTTATGGCAGGGAGTAATATTTCATTATCCCTGCCATATTTGTTTGCGCGCCCCGTTTTTTGCCGGGGCGCCCGGTTTTGTTGAAAGTTAACTGACGGCCAGTGAATATCCCAGTTCAAATGCTTTTTTATTCTCTTCGTGAAATTTGGGGATTTTTTGCAGCATTACCTTCAGCACCTGGTCTTTGCTTAAAGTGCCGTCCAGCAGTCTGGTCAGGTATCCCAGGACCACCACATTGGCATATATTTCCCGGCCCAGTTCGTTTATGGCCATTTCCCGGGCGTTCACCGAAATCTGCCGGCAGTGGAGGCCGTGGTCCTGCTCCACGTAATAAGGCTCATAAATAATGACACCCTGGCTCACCAGCGGTTTGAATTTGTTGTAAGCCGCCTTGGACATGGCCACCAGAAAATCAGGGTCTTCGCATACCGGACTGTCCACCGGCGCGTCGGATATAACCACCTGTGTCCTGACGTAGCCGCCCCTGGTTTCCGTTCCGTGGCTGACCAGCATGGTGGTATACAGGTTTTCGTCAACCGAAACCTGGGCCAGTATCTGTCCCAGCCTCACCACTCCCTGGCCGCCGAAACCGCTAATCAGCACTTCGATCCTTTTTCCCATCAGCGCGCCCTCCTTTGAATCTCCCTGGTAAACTCCAAAAGCCTGGCGGAGAATTCCTGTCTGGTGTTGGAGGCGTCGTGGTAAATCCCGGTTCTGAAGCACATTTCGTTCTCCGGCACCCTGTCGTGCAGCCCGTAGGTGCGTTCCTTGATCCAGTTGTACATGGCTATGGGTTTTCTTGTCCCCAGCGCCCGGTCGGAGAAGTTGGTCACGCAGGGATATATCACATGCACCAGGGAGAACCCTTTATTGAGGATTGCTTTTTTAATGCTTTCCACCGCTTCCTGGCCCTGCAGGCTGGTATGCCTGGCCAGGAAAGTCGCCCCGGCGTCCTTAAGAATATTGAGCACATCCTGGCCTTCCTGCATAAAATTTGATTCGTAGGTGCCGTAGGGTGAGCTGTCGGTTTTTACCCCCAGGGGAGTGGTCCAGCCGTATTGCCCGCCGGTGGACATGTAACCCAGGTTGTCGCAGACCACCACAGTCATATCCACGTTGCGCCGGGCGCAGTGCAGAAGGTTTAAGAAACCGATTCCGAAGGAGTCGCCGTCGCCCACGGTGCAGATGATCTTTTTATCCGGCGGCAGGGCGATGCGCAGGCCCGAGGCTATGGCGTATACCCTGCCGTGGGTGCCGGCAAAGTTGTCGCCCTTCCAGGTGGCAAAGGTCTGCCGGCCGGCGCAGCCGATGCCTGTGCCCCATACCACGTCTTCCACGCCCAGACCCAGTTCGTCGATGGCCTTAACGGTTTTTTTATGCACCTGACCCAGCCCGCACCCGCTGCAGGCGGTGCTGGGTATCTTTCTGGGCCGCAGGTATTTGTTTGCCAGATAATCCATCTTTTACCACGCCTCCCATTCCCAGTTGTCTGACCGGACCAGCGGTTCGCCGTTTAGAATTTGTTTTATTTGCAGCAGCATCTCGGCCACGCTGGGCAGTTCGCCGCATTTTCCGAAGAAATGCACGTTGCTGCCCGTGGGGACGCAGCGCTGCACCTCGCGAACCAACTGGCCGTCGTAGTTCAGTTCCACCACCAGGTAGTTGGTCTTCCTGTGGTATAGGTCGTCCAAAAAGGGCCAGAGAGAAATGGGCCGGATGCAGCCGACCTTCAAACCTTCTTCCCGGGCCTTTTTGACGCAGCTGATCATGACCCGGGACGGGCTGCCGTACGCAACCAGCACCACATCGGGATCGTCGTCCATGAAATGCTCTTCATAGCGCCGGATAACTTCCTTATTGTTCCTGACCTTGTTAATCAGCCTGTAGGAGTGTTTGTGCGCCCATTCCACCTCCTCGGTATCATAGCCCTCGTCGGTGGGGGTCCAGTCGGAGCAGGTGCCGCCGGTGTTGTGGCCCATTACCACCGGCGGCACGTCCAGCTGGTCGGTGAAGGGATAGAACACCGGGCCCCGGCAAATTTCACGCTCTTTAAAGCGAAGGCCCATTTTTTCTATTTCTTCCCTGGTTTCCGGAAGCTCCAGGGTTTCCCAGCCGTCGGTGACCAACTGGTCGGCCAGAACGGTAACGGGCATTCTAAACCGCTCCGAAAGGTAAAATGCTTCCACGGTCAGGGAGAATGCCTCCTGTACGCTATTGGGGGCCAGCACGATGGTTTCGGCATTGCCGCCGTGGGTTGGGTACCTGGCAATGTAAAATTCCCCCTGGCCCGGGGCGCCGGTGATGCCTGATACCGGGCCGACCCGCTGGGCGTTTACCACCACAATGGGTATTTCACAGCCCAGGGCCCAGCCGTAAGGGTCGGCGTATAAAATATAGCCCGGGCCCGAGGTGGCGGTCATGGTTTTCAAGCCGCCCAGGGAGGCGCCCACCGCAATATGCATCCCGGTCATCTCGTCCTCGGCCTGAACGTAATAGCCGCCCACCTCCGGCAGTCTGCGGGACATGTTCTCGGCTATCTCGGTGGCCGGGGTGATGGGGTAGCCGGCGAATACTTTGCAGCCGGCCAGTATGGCCCCTTCCGTGATGGCTCTGTTGCCTGTATCGAAGTAGCGTTTCATTAATCAGCTTCACCTGCTTTCTCAATGCTGATGGCAAAATCGGGGCAAACAAAGAAGCATTTGTAGCAGCCCACGCATTTTTCATCATGCGCCGCCTGCATTGGCTTGTATCCCCGGTCATTGAATCCGCCCGCAGGGTCGAACACGCCCGGGCGGCAAACCTCCTGGCAATAACCGCAGGCTTTGCAGGCCGCGTAGTCCACCTCCACTTTGAATCTGGTGACGTCGCAGCCAAGGCAGCGCCGGGCTTCACGCCTGGCGACGTTTTCGCTGAAGGGTGTTTCCACTGCCTGGAAGGTATTCAGCCGCTGTCCGTACGGGATGGTGCGCGTGAAAGCCCTCTCCGTGCCCATGGGCATGGCCGGGGCCGGCGCGGGCATTTCTCCGGGCGCCAGGGCTTCGTGAATATCTCCGTCTCCGCCCAGGTATCTGTCAATTGCTCCGGCTGCCCGCTTGCCCTGGGCCACTGCCTGGATAATGGATGAGGGGCCGGTTACGGCGTCACCGGCGGCAAATACGCCCTCCATGCTTGTGGCCAGGGTGTCGTCGTTTACCTGAATGGTGCCGTCGGGGTTGCCGGCCACCTTGAATACCAGGGGGTCGGCTTTTTGGCCGATGGCGACTATTACCGCGTCGGTGGCAATGGTGAACTCACTGCCCTCCACCGGGACGGGAGCGGGTCTGCCGCCGGCGTCCCGGGAGCCCGGCTTTGTTCTGACGCAGGTTAGCAGGCCCCGGGTTGCTTTCACCGGCGCGGCCTGACATTCAATTATTACGCCTTCTTCCAGGGCGGCGGCGATCTCCTCTGCGCCGGCGGGCATCTGGTCCAGGGCGCGGCGGTAGATGACCGCCACTTCTCCGGCGCCCAGGCGAACCGCGGACCTGGCCGCATCAATGGCTGTGTTGCCGCCGCCGATTACGGCCACTCTCCGGCCGGGGGAGGCCGCGGTGCCATTGTTCACGTCTTGCAGAAAGCTGATGCCGTCAATAACCGGCATTTCCTCTCCGGCCATGCCGAGCTTGCTGCTTTGCCAGGCGCCGGAAGCCAGGAACACGGCGTTATAGCCCTCCCGCAACAGGGATGCCGCCGAATCGATCCTGGTCCCGGTTTTGATGGCGATGCCCCGGCCGGCGATTTCGGCAATTTCGGCGTCAAGGATGGAACCGGGCAGGCGGTAGGAGGGGATGCCATAGCGCATCATGCCGCCTGCCTCCGGCATGGCCTCGTAAACAGTCACCCGGTGCCCCTTGCCGGCCAGATAATAGGCCGCGGTCAGTCCGCAGGGGCCCGCCCCCACCACCGCCGCTTTTTTGCCGGTGGAAGGCGCGATTTTTACATTTTGTTTCCACAGCCCGCCGCCTATTTCCGCGGCGCTGCGCTTGAGCATGCGGATGGCCAGCGGCTGGTCGTACTGCGCCCTGGCGCATTTGGTTTCACAGGGATGTACGCAGGCATAGCCGCATACGGCGGGGAAAGGGATGCTCTCTCTTATTACCGACAGTGCCTCGTCAAATTTGCCTTGCCTGATGTACCTGATATATACGGGTACGTTTACTCCTGCCGGGCAGGCTTCGCGGCAGGGGGGCAAAGTGTAATTTTCCTTTCGGGTTGCTCCCATATAAGCTTTTTACACTCCTTCCTGTGATAACTGGTTAATTGGCTGTTAACAACGTTGTATTTGTGCCGCAACTCTATTTAGCAAGTTTCGCGCCAAAAGGATTAATGCGCTTTTAAATTGCTCTCCCGGCCTTTTTTATGAATATGGGGATTCCCGGCTCCCCCAAACCGGCCCAATAATAAACCAATTCATAATTTATTTGGGGTGTAATGGGGGCTGCGGGCGGCAGGCGGGTTGTTTTAAAAATAATACCCCTGACCGGAGCCAGGGGAAATGCAAAGGGAGATTTGCAAACATTTAGGAGTTTGTGATGGAGATCCTGTCCAGCGCCTTTTCAATTCTTTCAAATGCCTCATTTATTTCCTTGGTGGACACCAGGAGCGACAATCTCAGGTAACCTTCCCCCGCTTTGCCGAAGGCGGTGCCGGGGAAGGTAAATACCCTGGCATTTTTCAGCAGGTACACCGCAAGGTCAAAGGACTTCATTTCGTACTTTGAAACATCCGGTAATATATAGAATGAGCCCCCCGGCGCAACATATTTCCAGCCCAAACGATCCAGCCACCTCATGGCTGCCTGGCGCCGTTCCTGGTACACGGCGACTGTCTCCTTAACGCAGTCCTGGGATTCTTCCAGCGCCGCCAGGGCCGCGTATTGAGATACCGCGGGCGCGCAAATGGTTACGGAGTATTTGAGGTTGAGCATGGGAGAAATAATATCACCGGGGCCGGCAAGGTAGCCCACTCTCCAGCCGGTCATGGAATAGGCTTTGGAAAAACCGTTAACTGTAAGGGTGCGCTCGAACATTCTGGGCAGGGAGGCCACGCTGGTTGTCTGAATCCCGTCAAAAACCAGACGCTCGTAGAGCTCGTCCGATATTACCACCAGATCCTCCCGCTCGGCCAGTTCAGCTATTTTCACAAGGTTGCCACGGCTGATAACAGCCCCGGTGGGGTTGTTGGGGGAAATAATTAATAGCATTTTTGATTTTGGCGTAATTACCTCGGCCACGTCTTCCGCCGTTATTTCAAAGTTATTCTCCGCCCTGGCCACCACCGGCACTATTTTGCCCCCCGCTATTTCAATGCAGCTATCGTAGGGAGTGTATCTGGGTTCCGGTACGATTACCTCGTCGCCCGGGTTTATTAAGGTCATCATGGCTAAAAAGATAGCCTCCTGGGCCCCCACTGTAACAATTATCTCCTTGTCCGGGTTGACCGATATGCCGTTTTCCTCCGCCAGTTTTTTGCTTATGGCCTTTCTTAAACCGGGCAGGCCGGCCCAGGCCGTATAGTGGGTGGCGCCCTCCGCCAAGGCTTCCTGGGCCGCCTTGATTATGTGCCGCGGGGTGGGCAGATCCGGGTCGCCCCGGCCCAAATTGATTATCTGGCCCAGCTCGTTGGCTAATTCAATTAATTTACGGCGTTCGTCCGCCGGGTTCTCTCCTTTGGCGCGATCGGATAAAAAACGTTTATTG
The DNA here is from genome assembly GCF_002933875.1 of Desulfocucumis palustris. Classification (GTDB taxonomy): domain Bacteria; phylum Bacillota; class Desulfotomaculia; order Desulfotomaculales; family Desulfocucumaceae; genus Desulfocucumis; species Desulfocucumis palustris. Next base: position 49,460 of record NZ_BFAV01000092.1, read on the forward strand.
GATGACAAATTAGTGCTCATTTATAAACACCGCCTGATTCTAAAATCTTTCGGGAAAATCTTTTTTGGTTATTTCCACGGGAACAGCCTTTAATTTTGTTAAAAATTCGGCGAACAGGTCAATCATTCTGCCGTATATCTTTTCCCCCTTTTCCCTGCTGGCCAGGTGAGGATTTCCCATAATTCCCGTTTTGCTGTATTCCCACTGGTCAAAGGGAAAACGAATGGGAAAATCTTTGTACTTGAACCCGAATCCCGAGCCCGAATCCTTTACACTGCCCCCGGGAAGATAGCCGGGGGTGGTGGGAAGGGTTTTTTCCACTCTATCCAGGCGCACCAGGTCGGGGCAGATGAGCATGGCCCCGGAGGTTTCAATCTCTCCGGCGTGCCAGCCCGGCAATTGGTCCTTGCCCTCAATAAGATCTTCGCAGAGTTCGGAAAAAACTTCGGTATCGGCTGCGTAACCCACCGCCATTGCCCCTGTTTCGTAACGCAGGGCCCTGATTACCCGGTCCACGGTGGGAGCGTTGCTGGTATGTCCCGTGCTGAAGACGATTTTTTTGAAGCCGTGGTAAATCAGGCTACGGCCAATGTCGTACAGTACGTTAAACAGGGTTTCATCCCGGAGCGTTATGGTGCCGGGTTCGTCGGGGCGCATGTGGAAACAGCTGTAACCGTACGGCAGCAAAGGGGCCACGGGGACTTCCGCCTTTTTGGCCGCTTCAATGCAGACATAGTATCCCGCATAGGAATCAATGCCCATTGGCAGACCCGGGCCGTGTTGCTCGGTGCTGCCGATGGGAACCAGTACCACATCGGTTTTTTTCAGCCATTCTTTTACTTCCACCCAGGTAAGATCAAAAATCCGGTACTTGGAGTTTTCCTTGTTTTTATCCTCGGTGTTCATTTGGTTCCCTCCAGTTATTACTTAAAATACTTTGCACTAGGAGTTGGAATAGAGGTCGAATTTCTCCAAAAGGCTTTTGAATTCTTTAATTGTAATCAATCTTTTTAAGCGGCTTGCCTCATTTTTTACCTCGTTCACCAGTTCTTTCACAGTGTCTTCATCAGCGGAGACATTAAGCTTGTCCAGCCACCACAGAATATTTGCCCGGCCGCATTTTTTACCAAGCTCAATGTCGTGGCTCCTGGCGAATATTTCCGGCTGGAAGGGTTCGACGGTATGAGGATTTTTTACCAGGGCCGCCACGGGAATACCGGCCTCCCAGGTGAATACCTTTTCGCCCACCACCGGCTTGTTGGGAGGGAATTTCCAGCCGCTGATGGTATGAATCCTCTGCACAACTTCGTACAGGGCCTCAAAATCAAGGCCTGTTTCCAATCCATAGAGATACTGCAGTGCCATCGCCAGCTCTTCCGTGGCCGCGTTACCGGCTCTTTGACCGAACGAGCTGACAGTGCAGGAAATAGACTCCGCCCCGTTTTCTATGCTGGCCAGAGAGTTTGCCACCCCCAGGCCGAAGTCGTTGTGGCAATGCACCTCTATGGGCACATCAACCCACTGGCTTACTTTTCTTACCAGGTAGCCCATGCCCCCTGTATTGACGCAGCCCGCGGTGTCCACCACGGATACCCTGTCCACCCGGGCCTTGGGCACAACGGTGGTCAGCAGTTTCTGTAAAAATTCTTCCCTGGCCCTGGTGGAATCAATCATGAACAGGTATGTGCTGAGACCCTTCTCCTTGGCATAGCTGGCCACCCGTAAAGCTTTTTCTATCACCTCTTCTTCTTTCCAGCCGAATTGATATTTCAGCCGGACATAGCTGACGGGAACCTCGATAATGGCCCCCCAGACACCGCAATTCGCCGCCAGGTCTATGTCTTTTTCCATGGCCCGGCAGAGACAGGTGATTTTAGCCTGGAGTCCGTCTCCGGCAATTCTCTCCAGCGCGGCCTGATCCTCCCTGGAAACCGCCGGAAAGGCAGCCTCGATATAATGAATTCCCGCCTTTGACAGCCCGCGGGCTATTTCCAGTTTGTCCTCTTTGCTGAAAACCACCGCCGGCGCCTGTTCCCCGTCGCGCAGGGTTGAATCGTGCAAGGTTACTTGTTTGGGGAATGATATTCCGGACCGCACTTCCGGCAGAAAATTAAAATGGCTGACCCAACTGCGGTTAGTTTTCCACGGCCCCTGTTCCAGGTTTAAAAGGTTCAAAGCTTCATATACCTCCTCTTGCAGCTGATGTTTTTTCTTTCGGTTTTAAAACAGCAATTTTCGTACCATACCGGAAAACCGTGGCGGAAACGGAAATGAGCCAAAAATTTTTTTTTCAGTCCCCGCATTAGACCCAATTTACACCCAATTGTTTTGCCCATTAGCCGGCACCCGGGGCGGCGGCTTCCAAATCCGGATGGGGTAAAGCCCCGCCCGGAGCAATATTTTGTTATCCGGGCCATCAATTTGATAATGCTGTGCGGCGCTTAACCCGCCGGCGGATATGAACTTCTTTATATGCTTCGCCGGGCGGCGGCCTGTGATAATTTGCTGCTGGTGACACAAAGTGCCTGGGTTCGAGGATTGCATTGGTCATATTGCAAGTACGGCGCCATGCGGATTATTTCCGGATGAAACGTGCCGCCAAATACCTGTCTTTAAGCAATCCCTTTTAGGGAGGGCTTTTAAGCCGGCGGTAAAAAAACCGTGAAACAAGAAAGAAATACTAAAAAAAGGACAGTTTAAACACCCCTCCCCAATTAATACCCAGTTAAAAGGAGAGAAGAGGAAAATGTCGAAAATTATTATAATTGGTCGAAGCAGGAGGTTTTTAAATTGAGTCCGCACAAACACTCTTCTTTAACCCTACTGACTAAAGGGCAGGGCAATGCCAGGATCTTAACCCGGCAGTTGACGGATTTGCTGGGGGACCGGGTTGATGTTACCGGGGTCTGTGTTGACAAGCCTTTTTCTTCCGTATCCCTTGAGGCGGATTTAATTGTGGCGTCCACCACTTCCGTTTTGAATTTCATACCTCAATATATTGACCAGATACGGAATCGCCTGCTCATTGCCCGGAGAACAATTGATTTTAAAAATCTGCAATTGCTTTTGGGGCTTCCGCCAAAAACCAGGGCCATGCTGGTTAATGACCGCAAGGAAACCGCTGAGGAGGTAATACAATTTTTATACGGTCTCGGATTTGAGCACCTGTGGCTGATACCTTATTACCCCGGGAATCCCAATCCATCAAGGGTTGAATACGCCATTACGCCGGGTGAGCCGCAACTGGTGCCGCCGGGTATAAAAAATGTGCTTGATCTGGGAACAAGAAAAATTGATATTACAACCCTGGCTGAAATTCTAAGCCGTCTGGGCATGCTTGATGAGAAAGCAAGCCTTTTGTCCGCCCGCTATATCAGCTCGATTGTTGATATAACAAAACACCTTGCCGACAGCCTGGGGGTGAACCAAAAGCTCAACACGCTGCTTCAAATGGTTCTTGACAAAATAACCAACGGTGTGTTGGCGGCGGATAAAGAAGGCAGGATTATAATGCTCAACAAGGCGGCCGAAAAAGTGCTGGAACTCAGGAGCGAGAAATGTTTGGGGAAGGAAAACCAGGTTTTGCAGGTATTGGAGGTGGACAAGGCCCTGCGTTCAGGTGAGCCCGACGAGAACAAGACCAGGGTCTACCAGGGAAAACACCTGCTGGTAAACAACATACCCATGCTGGAAAATGAAGAACCCTCGGGGGCCATTTGCATTTTCTATGAATTGAGCGAGGTTGAAAAAATAGAGAAGTGCCTCCGTAAACACCTGACCAAAATAGGTTTTACCTCCAAGTACACCTTTAGCGATATAGATGGAAAAAGCCAAAAATTGCTCAAACAAATCGACAATGCCAAACGATTCGCGGAAACGGACTATAATGTGCTGATCATTGGGGAATCCGGCACAGGTAAAGAGCTTTTCGCCAATGCCATTCATAATTATTCCAGGCGGAAGAACCGGCCCTTTGTGGCTATAAACTGTGCCGCCCTGCCCATTGACCTGCTGGAAAGCGAACTCTTCGGCTTTGAAGAGGGTACTTTCACAGGGGCCAGGCGCGGGGGGAAGCCGGGGCTTTTTGAGCAGGCTCACCTGGGAACCATTTTTCTGGATGAAATAGGAGAAATTCCGGCCCAGGTGCAGGCCAAGCTATTAAGGGTGCTGGAAGAGAAGGAAGTAATGCGGGTCGGGGGAGAAAGCTTGATTCCCGTGGATGTCCGGGTTATTGCGGCCACTAATAAAGACCTTCAGAAACTGGTTGAAAAACACCAGTTCAGGGAGGATCTGTATTACCGCTTAAAAGTACTCTCATTAAAACTGCCGCCCCTGAGGGAAAGAAATAGCGACATTATTGCCTATGCCGAACAATTTGTAAGGCAATTGGACATAAGCACGGAAAATTTTTTATCGCCTGAAGTTAAAGAGGCTTTTGTGAATTACAACTGGCCGGGGAATATCAGGGAGGTTAAAAATGTAATAGAGTACCTGGCCACAGTGGTAAGGGGGCGTACTGTAGCGGTGGAGGATTTGCCGGCTGAGCTGCTTGCCGTTATTGAAGGGGACGGCGGAGGATGGCCTGAAAGCGGAATACCCACCGTGGGCTGTACCCCCGAAGAGATGGGCCTGTTGAAGGTCTTGTCCCAGTTTTGTGAAAACGGCAAGACCGTGGGCCGGAAGAGCCTTCAACAGGCATTGTTAAAGACGGGCATCGCCCTGACTGAGGACCAGGTTCGCAACAGGCTCGGCCACCTGGAGGAAAAGGGCCTGGTACTGATAAGCCGGGGACGGCGGGGGACATCGGTTACCCAATCCGGGCTGGAATTAATAAGAAGAGCCAACGCCGCAAACTAACCCGCGGGCCTGGCAGGCGGCTTAAATCCGGTTCGCCGGCAGGTTCCTCAAAAACAGTGCTCCTTTATCCCCGGTGCCGGATTAACATTTTACCGCCAGGCTTACCTATATTTGTGCTACAATTTTACTGACGGCAGTGGTGAGAACCGACAGCCGCAAAGTTCTTTGGCCGCCGTGCCGGCACGCCGGGTCCGGGCGGCCTCCGCCTCCGCGGCGGCCCGCTCCCGGTGATGCCGTCGATGCTTAAAAAAATGTGGGCAGGGGGAGCATTGTAAGTGCGGCGGAAGGACTTGTTTTAATATAAAGCATAATTTTGCTTTGATGCAAAGGGTGATTAACGCGCATGTTATGGTTTTTGTTCTATGATAACAAACTGCTTATAAAGATTAACAATGACACACTCTCAATTCCAGGCAGGGAAGATTTAACGGCATTGGAAATCCAGCTGAGGAGAGAAATTTATATAGGCAGGCTATATGACTCTCCCTGTTTTGCGGCGGAGTTTTCCGGAGAGCCGTTATCGCTGCCCGGTGGTTTTGATTATTTGAGTTTGAGAGAATTACTTAATAAATCCGAGGATGACATTTTTCGGGTGGCCGGACGCGGGTATCAAATTATAAATTGGGCCCGCAAGCATCAATTTTGCGGCAAATGCGGCGGCCCCACCAAAAACAAGCCGGATGAGCTTGCCAAGGAATGTACCGTTTGCGGCACTGTAAGCTTTCCACGCATATCCCCCGCTGTAATAGTGGCAATAGTTAAAGAGGATAAACTATTACTGGCCAGAAATATAAAATTCCCATCCAGCTTCTATAGCGTTCTGGCCGGTTTTGTTGAACCGGGAGAAACCCTGGAGGAGTGTGTGCAAAGGGAGGTAAAGGAAGAGGTTGGGATTGAGGTAAAAAATATAAAATACTTTGGAAGCCAGTCCTGGCCATTCCCGGACTCCCTTATGATTGCTTTCACCGCGGAATATGCCGGTGGCGAAATTGCCGTTGACAATATGGAGTTATCCCATGCCGACTGGTTTTCAAGCCGCAATATGCCGGCAAAAATCCCGGATAAAAAAACCATCGCCGGACGCCTTATTGAATGGTTTTTGGAGCAAAAAAATTTTTAAGCGCCGCCAATGGGGCAATGGGGGAGTATGTGTATTTGCCCGGCCCTGATAGTCATACTTACCGGATAATGCTGTAAAACCTTTCCTGAAAGCGATAGAGTCCGAACAAAGGTCCCTGCTCGAAGGTTTCAAGCGGATAAGCAGCTTTAAATGCGTGATAATGCTGCCATACTGTTTGAATTGTTTCCCTTGGACCGATGAAGCCTAGTAACAGATTTACCAGGGAAAGTGTGTAGGGATCCTGAATCTGGCCGATGATTTCCAGGATTTGTTTGGAATAGTTTATTTTGGATTTGCGAAGCACTTTTATTGCTGTTTCCGCAAAGAAATCGCTTTCATTGTTCCGGAGCTTGCTGATTATTTCCGGCATGACAGCTTCGGAATAAAGAAGCAAGTGTTGTTCAAACAGAATGTTATTAATGCTGTCTACGCCTTGCTCCATCATCTTAATCAATATTTCAGGGGAGGCCTGTTTGATTTGTTCGGCCTCATCAGCGCCTCTGTTATTGATAAACTTGCCGGCCTCCCTGTGGGCTAACTCTTCTATGCCCGGCATGACAAAGGCGGAGTAAATCAATCTTGCTGCCGAGAGTTCCTTGTAGGGGTTTTTATCAATAAACGTTTCATCTAAAACGGGCGTGCCGTGGTCCCTGGAAAGAAGTTCAATAAACCTGGGTTTTAGTCCTGATAAAGTGATGGCATTATTGGCACAGCAATGTTTATATTTTTTCCCGCTCCCGCAGGGGCAGGGCTGATTTCTTCCGACTTTCATTTAATCACCCGGTTTATCATTAAAATTTAAGAGACTGAACGGATTATACCGTAACCAGTTAATTTTACCATGTTTTGCATGATAGTTGAAGCCTTGTAAAAGGAAAGGGTCATTTAGCGGAATTTTACCTTGTAAGGAGGGATATCATGAAGCCGGTTAAGTTAAAGGATGTTATTGAAAAACTGGAGCTAATCAATGACGATTTAAAATCATATTACTCAAAAGAAACAGGTGGTATTTTTTCTTTATCGGTTGATGAATTGCGTATTGCAGAGGATTCCGAAGCTGACGATGACTTTTTCGTGTATCCGGAATGGCGGAGGGAAAGGCGATTCGGGGAAAAGCCGGCTGATGGACTGCGGTGATGGCCTAACACTTATATTATTATGAGCCGGCAGTGTCGGCCTGTGTGGAGGTATGTTATAAGCTAAGCTGGTAAAAAACAGAATGTCTTCAAAATAATATGCCAAATTGCAGACAGTTGATAAATGTTAAGAAGTAACACAAAAAAAACAGCGTTGACAGAGGAAATTATTTTGTTATAATGTAATTATTGGTAAAAACCTTTTCTGGAGAAGGCTGAAGTCAAAAAAATAGAGATAAAAAACAAGTCCAAGAACAGGCCATTCTTGGACTTGGCGCTGAGAATCAGCTAATGTTTTCTGTGTAATCACATAATATCGTAAAACGCACCCCAAAGGCAAGGGTATTTGTGATTTTGCTGTTGGATGCGCTTTGTCTCGGAAAGGAGAAACTTTGGTTCGTCAACCAAATAGCACGATTATGAATGAGCCATTTGAGCCGCGGACGATTTTAGCGGTGTGGAACAAGGCTGTCCTTATTCCCGGATACGAACAGTACGCATTCAAGGAAGACCGGTGTGGCGCGCGGATAAAGTTTGCCGATTACGGGAATGTCAATTCCGATTTTGGTTGGGAAATTGACCATGAGAAGCCGGTGGCCGAGGGTGGAACAGATGACCTGGATAACCTCCAGCCACTGCACTGGCGCAACAACCGCGGGAAAGGCGACAATTGGCCGAATTGGACTTGTTCATATCCGTCGGCAACGTCACCAGGCTAACATGCCGGTATAATTGCTTGTACCCGCCAGTGGCTGCAGGAGGAAAATAAGACACAGAGATAGTCACGGCAAGGACCCGTTCCCGCCAAAAGGTTTATTGGTTTAAATGCCAAAGCCACTCTCGCAATAGAGTGGCTTTGGTTTCAAGTGATTTAGACCGGTTTAATGCGTTTTCCCCTAATATCCCTGAAGGGAGTGAAAATTACGACAATAAAAAAAGTAAAACTCAAGAAAATTGCTGATATATTAAATGGTGTGCCCGATGTCAGGCAGCCGGGGAAAGCGAACACCACCGGTGAGATAACGTATAATTTTATTCAGCCCAATCATTTGGGAATTTTCAATGATATACAATGTATTTCAGAAATAAAAAGACATACCTCTGTTGATGACAGCTATTTCGTTCGAAAGAACGATATTTTATTAAAACGGTTGAATCCGGACATCGCAACATTAATAATTGAGGACATGTCAAACACTGTTTTTTCAAGTAATCTCTTTGTTATTCGTGTGCTCAAAGACTATTATCCGGCCTACATAGCCTGCCTGCTGGAAAATCAGGGCATGACCTGGATAAACAGCAATATCGTAGGTTCAGTTGCGGCGATAAAATCCATATCCGCCAAAGCTTTGGCGGCATTGGATATTCCCTCCGTAGACTACGATAAACAAAAAGCAATCGGTCAGATGTGGCTGCTGTATAAAAAACGGAAAAAACTGCTTGAGAATATGATTGAAGAAGATCAGAGGCTTATGGCAGCAGTAATAAATAGTATCACCGCAAGCGCCGAGGAGGAAAAATGATGGCTACTACGAGAAAAGACATCGAGGCGGCTCTCTGGAGAGGGGCGAATACTTTCAGGGGAGCCATAGATGCAGCCAATTACAAGGATTATATCCTGCCCATGCTTTTTGTGAAATATTTGAGCGATACTTATTTAGAAAAGGTCGAAATTTTAAAGGAAAAATATAATGATCCGGTGAGGGTGCAAAGAGCCATAAACAGACTCCCATTTGTTATCAAGGAAAAAAACAGTTTCTCCTGGCTTCATCAAAACAGATATAACGATAACCTGGGGGAACTTATCAATATAGCTTTGCGGGGGATAGAAGATGATAACCCTTCATTATTTACAGGGGTGTTTAGAAATATTGACTTTAACAGCGAAGCCATGCTGGGCAATCATAGGCAAAAAAATACCCGCTTAAGGGAAATGCTTGAGGATTTTGAGCCCCTTGATTTACGCCCTTCTTCCATCCAGCCTGAGGAAGGCAAAGTGGCGGCTGATACCATAGGCGACGCCTACGAATATATGATCGGCGAGTTTGCCAGACAGGCAGGCAAAAAAGCCGGATCCTTCTTTACCCCGTCCGAGGTTTCCGAACTTATGGCACGCATTGTCAATCCCAGAATAAGTGATACCATGTATGACCCAACCTGCGGCTCCGGATCCCTGCTCATCAGAACCGGAAGAAAGGCTATTGAAAAGGAAAACGGCAACGTTAAGACTCTTGCCCTGTATGGGCAGGAAATGAACGGGTCTTCCTGGTCCATGGCCAAAATGAACATGTTTCTCCATGAAATAATGGACGCCAGGATTGCCTGGGGCGATTCCCTTGCCAATCCCATGCACCTGGACTCCGACGGCAATCTTATGCAGTTTGATGTCATCGTGGCCAATATGCCTTTTTCGCAGGACAAATGGGCGGCAGGTTTTAATACCAGCGGCGAAATGACCGGCAAAGGCAAAGAATTCAAAATGGAAGCAGCCCTTGATAAATTTCACCGTTTTGACTGGGGAGTGCCTCCGGCCAGTAAAGGCGACTGGGCATTTTTGCTGCATATGATAGCCAGTCTTAAAAGCGGTGGCAGAATTGCCGCCGTTGCTCCCCATGGCGTTTTATTCAGGGGCGCGTCCGAGGGGAGGATAAGGCAGGCTGTAATTGAAAAGAATTTGCTGGACGCGGTAATTGGTCTTCCTGCAAACCTGTTTTACGGCACCGGCATTCCGGCCTGCATATTGGTGTTTAAGAAAAACCGCAATCGCGATGATGTGCTTTTCATCGATGCGTCCGGCAAGGATGAAAACGGCAGCCTCCGCTACAGGAAAGATAAAAATCAGAACAGGCTGGAAACAAAACACATCGACGATATTGTAAAAGCTTATGAGAGCCGCACGGATATTGAAAAATTTGCCCATTTGGCAACCGCCGACGAGATAAAAGCCAACGAATACAACCTGAATATCCCCCGGTATGTCGATACTTTTGAGGAAGAGGCACTGGTGGATATTGAGGAGGTAAAAAACAATATTGCCAATATACAAAAGGAACTTGCCGAAGTGGAAGAACAGATGGCCAAGTACCTTAAGGAGTTGGGGCTGTGAGCAATATTCAAAAATATAGCGATAAAACCTTTGAGGAGATCAGGCACATTAATGAATATGGGGCGGAATGCTGGCTGGCGAGGGAGTTAGCTCCTGTTCTTGAATATGCCCGCTGGGAAAATTTCTATAAAGTCCTGGAAAAAGCGAAGGAAGCCTGCGAAAACAGTAATATCAACGTGGAGGATCATTTTCGTGACGTCACGAAAATGATAAATCTGGCCAAGGGTGCCCAGCGGGAAATTGAAGATACCAGGGACTTTACGGCGGGCTGGGCGTTAAAGAGATACATAAAAGAAAATGTCTAAAGAAAAGTCAAAAGATACTTGACCATATGGGCAGCACGGAGCTTGCGGCCAATCTTTTCCGGGCAACCCAAACTGATGAAAAAATAAGAAGGGAAAATATAAAAGGGAAGGAAAGGGCCAACCAAACCCATTTTGTCGTGGGCAAAACCGTTCGGGATACAATCCAAAAGCTGGGCGGAACCATGCCCGAAGACCTGCCCGCTCCAGATGAAAGTATCGGGCAGCTTGAAAAGAAAGTGCCGAAAAAATTGAAAGGCTCAATGGAAGAAAAAGGGGTTTAAGGAACCCCAGGTAATTATATAAGGATAAAACATTTTATTGCGTAATGAGACATTAACAGGTGGTGTCCATGAGTATGGATAAAATAAGTTATGATTACAAAGATTATCCATTTCCGGAAAATTGGAGGGAATACAAGTTAAACCAACTGTTGGAAGTTGTTGAAAGGCCAGTTAATATGATTGATGACCAGGAATATTGCCTCATTACAATTAAACGAAATTTTGGAGGAATTGAAAGTCGAGGTAAATTGACTGGGAAAAAAATCTTAGTAAAAAACCAGTTCGAAATACGTGAAGGAGATTTTATTATTTCTAAAAGGCAAATAGTGCACGGAGCATGCGCTGTCGTCCCCAAGAACTATGAAGGGGCAACTGTATCCAACGAATATGATGTTATGAACTTTAATAACAGATTGTTATCATTATTCTTTGATTACTATGTTCAATTGCCGTTTATGAGAAGATATTTTTATATTAACAGTGATGGCGTTCATGTTGAAAAATTACGATTTAAAACGGATGATTGGTTAAGACAAAGAATTCGTGTTCCTTCGATAATAGAACAACAACATATTGCCTCAATCCTTGCTACCAGTGACAAGGCCATTCGTTTAAAAGAACAGCTAATTATCGAAAAAAAACGGCAGAAAAAGTGGCTGATGCAGAACCTACTTACAGGCAAAAAACGCCTTTCTGGCTTCAAAAGTGATTGGCAAAAATTCGAAGTTGGACAAGTCATTTCCTTGTCATCGAAAAAGATCAATCCAATTATTGAAAAGCGAGTATTTAAATGTATTGAATTAGAGCATATTGAATCAGAAACTGGGAGACTCTTAGGTTCTACAATATCTTCAATGCAAAAAAGTAATAAAAATTATTTTAAAAATGGTGATGTTTTGTTTGGTAAACTAAGGCCCTATTTAAAAAAATTTTATTATGCAACACATGAGGGAGTTTGCTCAAGTGAGATATGGGTTTTAAGACCAAATAATAAGAATTTGCTACCCCAATATTTATATTATATTGTTCAATCATCCCAATTTATTGAAAAATGCTGTGTTTCAAGCGGTTCGAAGATGCCTCGGGCGGATTGGGATTATGTTTTAAATCTAGTCATTCTTCTTCCGCCTCTTTCAGAGCAAACCATTATTGCTAAAACCTTAGCAATAACAGATCGTGCAATAGACCTGCACGAAAAGCAGCTTGAGGAGCTTAAAAAACAGAAAAAAGCCCTGATGCAGCTGCTGCTGACAGGAATTGTGAGAGTCAACACGGGGAAGGTGAATTAATGCCCAACCATACCATATTCAACGAACGTCCCGAGAGCCAGGAAAGAGCAATAAAAGTTTTAGAAAAATTAGGCTACCAATACATACCCCGTTCCCGGGCGGAAGCCTTGCGGGGGAGGCTTTCCAATGTTTTATTCCCCGAGGTTTTGCGCGAGTTTTTGCACCGCCAGTCCTTTGTGTACAGGGGCAAGCAAACACCTTTTTCCGACCGTTCCATCGGCAAGGCTATTAACGATATTGACGTGTCGCTTGTTTCCGGGCTGATGCCGGCGAGCAAGACAATCTATGACATGCTTCTATCCGGCAACAGCTATGAAGAGGAGTTGTTTGACGGCGGCCGCCAGTCCTTTGATTTAAAGTTTATCGACTGGGAGCATCCGGAGAACAATATATGGCAGGTCACAGACGAGTTTTCGGTAGAACGGACGAACGGCAGGTACGCGCGGCCGGATATAGTGCTGCTGGTCAATGGTATTCCCCTGGTGGTGATCGAGTGCAAAAAATCCAGTATTGATGTGGAAAAAGGAGTTGCCCAAAATATACGCAACTGGCAGCCCGGCTATATTCCCCAGTTGTTTAAATATGCCCAGATCATTATGGCCGTGAACCCAAACGCCGTAAAATACGGCACTTGCGGTACGCCTTTCGAACACTTTAGCATATGGCGGGAAAAAGACTATAAATGGCAGCAGGAAAAATGCAATAATGCCAGCCCGGACGGAAAAGTCACCGAGCAGGACAGGGCTGTGGTTTCCATGCTCTCCGGGGATAGGTTGCTGGAACTTATTCGTTATTTCATTCTGTACGACAGCAATGTGAAGAAAATTGCCCGCTACCAGCAGTTTTTCGGTATTCAGGCAGCGATGAAACGCATTAAGGGGGAAGATGACAAGAGCACCAGAAGCGGGGTGATCTGGCATACCCAAGGCAGCGGAAAATCTCTCACCATGGTGATGCTGGTTAAAAAAATAATAGCAGATCCGGATATCAGAGAGCCCCGCTTTGTGCTGGTCAACGACCGGATCAATCTGGATAAACAGCTGCGGGATAATTTCGCCAAAACACAGCTTAATCCCGCCCGGGCAAAGACCGGCAAGGGCCTGATAGGCTTGTTAAATGACAAAGGTGAAACTATAATTACCACCCTGGTACATAAATTTGATGCGGCGGCTAAAAAAAGGGTAAAGATTAAAGACGACAATATTTTTTTGCTGGTGGACGAAAGCCATCGCACCCACTCGGGCGAACTTCACGACTTTATGGTTGATGTGCTGCCCAATGCCACAAGAATAGGTTTTACCGGCACGCCGCTGCTGAAGAAACACAAGTTCAATACCTATGCGCAGTTTGGGCCGCTTATCGACACTTACCCTATCATTAGGGCCGTGGAGGATGGTGTCATTGTTCCCCTGGTCTATGAGGGCAGGATTATTCCGCAGGATGTGACCAGCGAGAAGATTGACGATTATCTCAAATACATTATCGCGCCTCTGAACCCGGAGCGGCAGGAAGATATGAAGCGCAAATGGAGCCGGTTTTTGCCCCTGGCTCAGACCCGTCAGCGTATAGACATGGTGGCTTTTGACGTTCATGAGCACTTTATGCGTTATGCCAGACCGAAAGGGTTTAAAGCCATGATCGCAGCCTCCTCCCGCCCCACAGCGATTGATCTGCATAAATCCATAAGAATACTGGGCGGCGTAAAAACAGCGGTGGTGATATCACCCGAAAGTGTAAAAGAAGATGATGAGCTGAACAGCCAAAACAAAGAGAAAATAAAGGCTTTTTTCAAAGAAGAGGTGGAGCCTCTCTTTGGCAACAACTACGAGGAATATGCCGACTGGGCCAAAAATAGCTTCATTGGCGGCGATGAGGTGGATATCCTAATTGTCAAGGATATGCTTTTGACCGGCTTTGATGCGCCGGTTGCCGCTGTATTGTATGTGGATAAACCCATGAGGGAACATTCGCTGCTGCAGGCCATCGCCCGGGTCAACCGGGTTTACCCGGGTAAAGACTTCGGACTCATCGTGGATTACTGGGGCATTTTTAGCAAGCTTAATACCGCCATGGATATGTATTCGGATGAAAAATCCGGCATGGATGGATATGATCAGGCCGATATAGAAAATACCGTTCAAGGCGCCGGTGAGCAAAAGTTAAAACTGGAAAAGGCTCATCAGGAACTATGGTATATATTTGAAGGAAAAGATTTTGATCGAAACAGTTCCGAGGGCTGGCAAAGCGTATTGGCAGAAAAGGAGCTGAGAAAAATTTTTTATGAAAGACTTTCAATATTTTCACGTTTACTGGATTTGGCTATGGGAAGCTACGCGTTGTATAGTGCCATTGGATATGACCAGATTCAGAAATATAAGCAGGATTTGCTTCATTTCCAAAAACTTCGCGGGGCACTTTTGCTCCGTTACAATGAGAAAGTGGATTTTAGCAAATATGAAGACGGCATTCGAAGCCTGCTGAACAACTTTGTTCTTTCCGAACCGGGACAAATTATTGTTGAACCTGTTTCTATTCACGATACCGAAGGGATGAAGGAGCAGCTTGAAAAATTGGATGGCAAAGCCGCCAAGGGGGATGCCATTCGTACCCGCATGGATAGAGAGCTGGAAACCTGCCGTTATGATGATCCATTGCTGTATAAGAGGTTTTCCCAGCAGGTTAAAGAAACCCTGGAAGAATACAAGGCAGCAAGAAATGATGACGCTTATCTCTTTAAAATGGAGAAAATGGCGGATGATTTTAAAAGAGGCTATACCGGCCATCACTACCCTGCCTGTATAGACAATGACAGTGATGCCAAAGCTTTTTACGGAACTATTCAAGGTGTCATTGGCGAGGTCATAAATGATGTGCCGCCGGAAATGGATGAAGTCATGGGGCAATTGGCTATTGAGGTAAAAAAGGCCATTTCCAGCCGCGCAAAGGTGGATTGGCGTCATAATGTTGCCGTGCACAGGGACATGGAGCAAGCCCTTGACGATCTTATTTGGGATTTTACTGAGGAATATGCCATCAAGCTGCCCGTTGACAAAATTGACCTTATGCTGGAAGGACTCAAAAAAACAGCAATTAGTAGGTATTAGGCCGTGAAACAAATAAATTCATTCTTGACAGGGACTTTTAGCGATATTGAAATAATTATTGAGCGCAAAAATGTAAAAAAAATTCGGCTTAAAGTTTTTCCGGACGGCGTTGTTAAACTATCCGCGCCGCTTGGAGTATCGGATGAATGGATAAATGATTACCTCGGCGGCAAGGCCAAATGGATAGAAAAGTCTTTGAATTACTTCAAAGATGCCCAGGCCAATGAATTTGAAACAATAATACACAGCGGAATATCAACCCGTATTTTGGGGAGACAAAACAGGATCATTGTTAATGAAGGGAAAATCTGCAAAATAGAACAAAAGGAAGACCATGTTTTTATACAGTCTCCCACAACTGGAGATAAACAAGCCCTGCAGAAGCAGTTCGAGCACTGGTGGCAAAAACAGAGCAGGTCTTATTTTTTGCAGGTTATAGAACGTTTATATCCCGTTATTGCCAAACATGGTATTGCTAAACCGGCGCTTCAAGTCAGGAAAATGAAAACTCTTTGGGGCAGCTGCTCCAGAAAACACGGCAAAATCAATCTGAATTATTATTTGTATAAAGCCTCGCCGCCCTGTATTGATTATGTTGTTTTACATGAGCTTGCACATTTTCTTTATCCCAAACATAATAAGGATTTTTATGAATTTCTTACGGTACATATGCCGGATTGGAAAGAGCGTAAAAGAATTCTTGATCATGAGATCGTTAAAGGACTGGGGTATTGAAAAATAAGGAGGGTGTCGCCCAATAACCGACGAATGGTGAAAATAAAATAACCCAACCCCAGCTAAAACGGCAGCAGGGCAAGGTCATCTTTAAATGGATTGACAGCCCTGCTAAAACGGTAGCGGGGAAAACAACCCCCAAAATTATTCTTTGTGTAGTTATATTTTTATTATAAGTTTTTGTCAATACCTAACGCTAAAAAAACTTTATTTATTAAAGGTATACTGTGCTTGAGGAAGACGGGGAAGCATTGTTTGATATTAGTGCCTTGGAAGAGCTAAGAAAGATGCTTCATAAACATGGTATTTTACAAATAAGGCTTACCGGCATTACAAATTCACATCAATACAGGTACCCGGCAGTGGGTGAGTAGTTGGTAAGAATGTTATTGGGTTATAAAGAGCAAATCAATGAAAGAGGAAGAAATTGGTTTTTACATCGTGAATGATACTACTCCCGGGAGGGGCTCAAAAGAGTCCGGAACCGGTCATTGTGCCGGAAAATACTTATTTCTCCAAAAAGAATTGGGGAAAGCTAAAGCATACATTGGAAATTGGCTTTACTCTAAGGAGAAGGGGATTGTTTATTGACTGCCGGAGCCCGGTTAAAACAGTCAAGTTGACGCCTAATGGCCTTTTATATATAATTAGTGTGTTATACGTAAAACCTGTGAACGGGAAGAGTAGGCTTATACGGCTTTTCACAGAGAGTCCGGGGTGGTGGAAACCGGGCAGGCCGGTTTGTTGAAAATCACCCGGGAGGCGCCCGCCGAAAGCGTAATATTGACGCCTGTAGGCCGGGACGGGGCCACCGTTAAAGGCACAATGAGCGAACGGAAAATTAACGGTCTATTTGCCCGTGATTTAAAACAGTATCCGTTTATCAGGGTGGTACCGCGGGTATAATCCCGTCCCTTACGGGGACGGGGTTTTTATATTTTCAGCATAGTGGACATCGCTTCTCCGGATTGTGTCCCCTTAGCTTAATATTATTCAGGAGGGTCAGTATTCATGGATTACGGCAAAACGCTAAATCTGCCTAAAACCGATTTTCCCATGAGGGGCAATTTGCCCGAACGGGAGCCGGAATTTTTAAAGTTTTGGGACGAAAACGACATTTACGGCAAGGTGCAGCAAAAAAATGCGGGCAGGCCAAAATTTATTCTGCATGACGGTCCCCCTTACGCCAACGGCCATATCCACCTGGGACACGTGTTGAACAAGGTGTTAAAGGACATGGTGGTAAAGTACCACTCCATGGCAGGTTACGATTCACCTTATGTGCCGGGCTGGGATACCCACGGGCTGCCCATAGAGCAGCAGGCCATCAAAAACCTGGGAATTAACAGGCAGGGCGTGAGCACCGTGGAGTTTCGCCAAAGGTGCAAGGAATACGCCATTAGTTTTGTGAATATCCAGAGAGACGAATTCAAACGCCTGGGAGTGCGGGGGCAGTGGGATAAACCCTACATGACCCTGATGCCTCACTTCGAGGCTGCCCAGATTGGAGTATTCGGGGAAATGGCCGAAAAGGGCTATATTTACAAGGGGCTGAAGCCGGTATACTGGTGCTCCTCCTGTGAAACCGCGCTGGCCGAGGCGGAAGTGGAGTATCACGACAAGCAGTCCCCCTCCATCTACGTGCGCTTCCCGGTGAAGGACGGCAAGGGGGTCCTGCCGGAGGAAAACACCTACGCGGTAATCTGGACCACCACTCCCTGGACCCTGATTGCCAACATGGCGGTGTGCCTGCATCCCGATTTCGACTATGTGCTGCTGCAAGCCGGGGAAAGCAAATACCTGGTGGCCAGGGAACTGTCCGCCTCCTTTATTGAAGCGGCCGGTCTGGACGATGTCCGGGTGGTGGGGGAGTATAAAGGAAAGGATCTTGAAAGGGTGGTTTGCCGGCACCCCTTTGTGGAAAGGGATTCGCTGGTGATACTGGGGGACCATGTAACCCTGGAAGCCGGCACCGGCTGCGTGCATACGGCCCCGGGCCACGGCCATGAAGACTTCCTGGTGAGTAAAAACTACGATTTGCCGATTCTTTCCCCGGTGGATGCCAGGGGTAAGTTTACTGACGAGGCCGGCGGGTTTGCCGGACTGCATTACAACGATGCCAACAAAGGCATCATGGAGACTCTGCACAATGACGGCCATTTGCTGAGGGAGGGAACCATAAGACACCAGTACCCCCATTGCTGGCGCTGTAAAAAGCCGGTGTTTTTCAGGGCCACCGAGCAGTGGTTCGCCTCGGTGGAAGGCTTCCGCCAGGCGGCCCTGGATGCCATCAAGGAAGTCAAGTGGATACCCGCCTGGGGTGAGGAGCGCATTCACAACATGGTCGCCAACCGGGGCGACTGGTGCGTTTCCCGCCAACGTACCTGGGGGGTTCCCATACCCATATTCTATTGCGGGGATTGCGGCAAGCCGGTAATTAATAAGGAGACCATCTCTCACCTGCAGGGATTGTTCCGGGAGCACGGCTCCGACGTGTGGTTTGCCCGGGAGGCCGCCGACCTGGTGCCGCCGGGGCTGAAGTGCCCGGATTGCGGCTCCGGAAGCTTTATCAAGGAAACGGATATTATGGATGTGTGGTTCGACAGCGGCTCCAGCCACATGGGGGTGTTAAGAGCCGCGGAGGTCTGGCCCGACCTGGCTTGGCCGGCGGATCTGTACCTGGAGGGCAGCGACCAGCACCGGGGATGGTTTAACAGCTCGCTTTCCACCTCCGTGGCGGTTACCGGAAAGGCCCCGTACCGGGCCGTGCTTACCCATGGCTTCCTGGTGGATGAACAGGGAAGGAAGATGAGCAAATCCCTGGGCAACGTGGTGGATCCCCTCAAGGTGATTAAGCAAATGGGCGCGGATATATTGAGGCTGTGGGTGAGTTCCGCCGATTACCGGGGAGACCTGGCGGTGTCCAACAGCATATTGAAGCAGACATCCGAGGCCTACCGGAAGATAAGGAACACCGGCCGCTTCCTGCTGGGCAATATATATGATTTCGACCCGGTAAAGGACCGGGTGGCCTATGCGGATATGCAGGAAATGGACCGCTGGGCGCTCTTGAGGCTGCAGAGGCTGATCGAGAAGGTGCTGTCCGCTTACAGGGATTACGAGTACCACACCGTATATCACGCAATCCATAATTTCTGCACTGTTGATATGAGCGCCCTGTACCTGGATATGATAAAGGATCGCCTGTATACCTTCGTTCCGGCTTCCACCGAACGGCGGTCGGCCCAGACGGTTCTGTATCATGTGCTGCAGGCCCTGGTGCGGCTTCTTACCCCGGTGCTGGCCTTTACCACCGAGGAGATATGGCGCTACATCCCCAAAACGCCGGATGACCCGATCAGTGTTCAGCTCACCGACATGCCGGCGGTTGACGACGAATACCTGGACGCGGAACTGGAGCAGAAATGGAACCGCCTGCTGGAACTGAGGGCCGTGGTCACCAGGGCTCTGGAGACGGCAAGGCAGGAGAAAAAAATAGGCAACTCCCTGGAGGCTGAGGTTGAGCTTTACTCCCGGGGAGAGGTTTATGATTTACTGCTCTCCATGGAAAAAGACCTGTCTGTAATATTTATCGTTTCCGGGGTAAAGCTTTATTCAGCCGGTGTTCCCGAAGGGGCTGCCGTTTCAGAGGACATAAAAGATTTTGGTGTAACGGTGAAAAAAGCCGCCGGTGAAAAATGCGAGCGCTGCTGGATGTATAATCAGGGTGTGGGCCGGGGCGCGGAGCATCCGGCCCTGTGCCCCCGCTGTGCCGGAGTGATTAAAGAACTGTAATATAAGTGAGCCCGGGGTTCGGAAGGGGGTATTCCCCCGCCCAACCCCGGAGCGGGATAAAGAATGCCCAACCCCCCACAAATGAACTGAACCCCGGAAAACGGACAGTGAATTAAAATACCCCCTATGGTAGAATATGGACACTATCATAGGGGGTATTTTTATTATTCAGGAAATTATGCTCCCGGTAAATCTGTGAATAGCTTTTCGGAGTCGCCCAAAGGGCGATTTTTGTTCTGGCCGGGGGACCCACCTTTTAATAAGGTCAGGGGACACACCTCTTAAATAAGGTTAGGGGACACACCTCTTTCAGAGGAATGTCCCCAACGAATAATGTCCCCAACGAATAATGTGCCCTGCCTATAATGTTCCCAACGCTCATTAACAGGTTAAGCCGAAGTTTACATTAACTTAACATGAAATGAACAGTTACTTAACAGGACTTTTACCCGCTCTAAAGAATTTCTTAACGTTTGCCATGACGTGTAATTGCGGAGGTTTTTAGGTTGCGCAGGCTTTTGGCGGGCATCTTTGCTCTGACTCTATTGTTGGCCGGCGGTTGCGCGGCGCCCGGGGATGGTGAAAAACCCGTAGAAACCCTGAGGATTGTGGGTTCCACCTCAATGCTGCCCCTTTCCGAAAAGCTGGCCAGAAAATACGAAGAAAGCCACCCCGGGGTGAGAATATATGTTCAGGGCGGAGATTCGTCCCTGGGTTTAAAGGGCGTGGCCGGTGGAATCGCGGAGATCGGTTCACTGTCCCGTCCTCTTAACCGGCAGGAGAAGGACAGATTTAATTATTTCCGGCTAACCACCGACGAAATAGTGATTATCGTTAACCCCAATTTGCCGGTTAGTCATTTGACCCTGGAGGATTTAAAGGGCATATTCAGCGGCAGCAAGAAAAACTGGAAGGAAATGGGCGGTCCCGACCTGCCCATAACGGTTATAACCAGGGAACAGGGTTCCGGAACGTACAACGTGTTCCGGGAAGCAGTTATGGGCCGCGGTTTAAAAATAGCGCGAAATGCCCTGGTAATGACCTCCACCGGCGCGGTCAAAACCACGGTGGCCAGGGACAGGTGCGCCATCGGCTATATTTCCTCCCGGTATCTGTCCGGCGAGGTCAGGCCGCTGCCGGTGGATGATGGAAAGAATAAATCTATAATATTCAGCAGGCCCCTGGTATATATTACTGACAAAAAAATAAACGGCGCCACCAGAGATTACATTGATTTCGTGCTGAGTGATGAGGGAAAGGCTGTGATAGATGAGCACCGTTTGAATTAGCATCCTGTCCGTTTTTTTGGCTATTGTATACACCCAAAAAACATTTTTTCGGGGAGTTGGGTAAAGGGAGATACTATGTTGAATGTAATGAAGATTTTTAAAAGAAAACAGAATATTTTTTACGAGTACTTCCTCCTGGTGAGCAAAAACATCAAAATGGCCACTGATGTTTACATCCAGATGATGACCGACCTGGATAATGCCGAGAATTACATGCTGCAGATCAAAATGGTCGAGAATATGGGAGACCAGTATACCCACGAGATTATGAAGGAATTGAACAAAACCTTCATAACCCCCCTGGAGAGGGAGGATATACTGGGCTTAACGCTGCAGCTGGACGACGTGCTGGATTGCCTGGAATTCTGTTCTTCCCGCATAGTGCTGTACGGCATTACGGAGCAGGATGACTATATGCGGCTGTTCACCAAGAATATAGAGCTTTGTGTGGAAAACCTGTGTTCCGCGCTGGAGCTGCTGTCCCAGAAAAAATTGAGCGAGATGAAACAGTATACCCACAAAATAAACGACCTGGAAAACGCCGCTGATGATTTGCTCACGGACGCTTTAACAACCCTGTTCAACAACAGTGCCGATGCCATCGAAATTATTAAGAAAAAAGAGCTGTACACCATGATGGAATCGTTTTCCGACTTTTGTGAAGACGTGGCCGATATTCTGGAAGGCCTTATCATGAGAAACTCATAACGAGGTTATAAAATGTTTGATTCAACTTTGGTACTAACGGCTGTTGTGGTTTTAATCGCGCTTTCCTTTGACTTTATCAACGGTTTTCACGACACGGCCAACGCCATAGCAACTTCGGTATCCACCAAGGCTTTGAAGCCCAGGGTTGCCATTGTACTGGCTTCGAGCATGAACCTGCTGGGAGCTTTAACTTTTACCGGGGTTGCCAAAACCATAGGAGGAAGCATCGCCGACCCCTTTCATCTGGAAAACGGCCTGTATGTTGTAATAGCCGCCCTGACAGCCGCCATTGTCTGGAACCTGATAACCTGGTATTACGGTATACCCAGCAGTTCGTCCCACGCGCTTATCGGTGCTTTGACCGGCGCCGTTATAACAGCCGCCGGCTTCTCCGCGGTCAACTTCGGAGGCTTTTTAAAAATACTGGAGGGATTGATTTTTTCGCCGCTGGTGGCTTTTGTTATCGGTTACATAGTGATGAGCCTGATTAAAATAATCTTTTACCGGGCCCATCCGGTGAAGATGAACCGGCGCTTCAGGATTCTGCAGATATTCACCGCCGCCTGGCAGTCTTTCAGCCACGGCACCAATGACGCCCAGAAGTCCATGGGTATCATAACCTTTGCCCTCATTGCCGGGGGCTTTCAGGATACCATGGATATTCCCCTGTGGGTCAAGTTTTCCTGCGCCATCGCCATGGCCCTGGGGACCTCCGCGGGCGGCTGGAAGATTATTAAGACGGTGGGAACCAGAATTATTAAGCTGGAGCCGACCAGCGGGTTTGCTTCGGATCTTACTTCGGCCTTTGTGATACTCATGGCCACCCTTTTAAAAATGCCTGTCAGCACCACCCACGTCATATCCTCGGCTATTATGGGGGTCGGGTCCGCCAGGAGGTTTTCCGGGGTGAAGTGGGGGACCGCCCAGAGGATTGTGACTGCCTGGCTGATTACTTTACCGGTGACCGCGGTGCTGTCCGCGATAACCTATCTGCTGGTGTCGATATTTTTATAACGCGTTTATACATAATTTTAAATCATTTATGGCGGGACGGGTCTGTTTCCCGTCCTGTTTCTTTTAACCGTCCCGCCAGTATTCCGCCTATTTTCCCGGCCTCGATGGCGTTTAAGGCCCCCCAGCCGTCTGTTTCTATTTTTTCCAACAGCCCCAGTTCCCCGGCTATTTCTAATTTCAGCCTGTCCCGTAGAATTTCCGCCTCAGACTTGCATTTCTTTTTTCTGTTTCCTGTTACCGGCACCTGCAAACCTCCCCGCTGGATGTGAAATGCAAACCCTTCTCCCATAAGGGAGAAGGGTATTCACGGGGCCGCTCATGATCCGCACAGCATGATTCGTCCGTTCATTTACGGCCCCAATGATTATATTGTTGGTTTGATTAAACTTTAATATGTATTTCAGAGCCGTGGAAAATGAATGAAAATAAATGGAGTCCGCTTGGGACTCCGGATATCATCTATTATTCTTCCCCATGGTGGGCTATCTTCACCTTTACCTTTGTCTCTCCAATAACCTCGGCATATATGCCCACTTCAAAGTCCACCTTGATCCGCCCATCATCCGTGGTGGCGGCGTCCAGGCACTGGGGCGGCCTTATTACAATGGCCCTGGCTTCTATAAGATTGGAGCTTTGCATGTCGTATTCGGTCATGGGGATTATTTCCTCAAAATTGATAGCCTGGCGGATAAGTTCAGTGGACTTGCCGTTATTATAGGCATACCAGATATGCACCTCGAAGATGCCGTTGACCCTGACCCCGACTTTGTCACTCCCTCCCACTTCGGTTACTTCAGGCTCCTTAAGGCGCATCTGGGTGATGGATGTTCCAAGCACGGCGTTGGGATTTAACCCTTCCGTGGGAACAAAATGCTGGCTGTAGCGGAAATATTTTTTGGCCGTCCCGCAGACAGCTTTTGTGATTATCTCTCTGTAAGCGCCTTTCGGGAAAGACAAAGATCTTTTTTCCGCACCGGTAATGTCACTCACAGCTTTCCCCTCCTTTAAGGGCAGTTGATAATAGAACAATTTGATAAATGCCCGAACATTTAACGGTCACAATATAGTATGTTTTGTCGGCTGCAAGTGTGACGGCGGACTGCCGGCCCGGAGGCTTCTTTTTATCCCGCTGACAGCCTTTAAGACCACGTATTTGAGGGCCGGGTTCTTAAAGGCTGTTAGGGAAAGGGGACACGCCTTCATTTAAAGGTCGGGGGACACACCTCCCTTTAAAGGTCAGGGTACACACCTTCATTTGGAGCATATCTTTAGGGCAGAAGGAATGTCCCCAACGCATATATCTTTAGGGCAGAAGGATGTCCCCGACGTATATATCCTTAGGGCAGGAGGAATGTCCCCGGCGCAGGTTCGGAATGAGAATAACCCCTTCCGAACCCGGGACTCACTCATATACGTCAGCCGGCCAGGATTATGAAAAGCGGCAGTTATCAAAAGGTTGATTGTTAACCTTACTCATGTTTTGTGTTGACGGAATTAGATGCGGAGGTTATATTTATTGTTATCAACTTGGATGGGTGGTGTTAACATTTGATACGGCATATCGGCCAAAAAATAATGAACGGTGAGAATTTAAGCAGGGATGAGGCTATGGGGCTGACGGAAATAGATAGTGGGAGCATTCCGGAGCTGCTTTCGGTAAGCAACAAGGTTGCCAGGCATTACCGGGGCTTCCGCCTGGAGCTGTGCTCAATAATGAATGCCCGGTCGGGAAAATGCAGTGAGGACTGCAAATTTTGCGCCCAGTCCGGCCGCTACCACACCGGCGCTAAAATTTATCCCGTGGCCGCTAAAGAGGAAGTATTAAAACAGGCGGTGTCCATGGAGAGGGCCGGGGCTAAACGGTTTTCCCTGGTTACCAGCGGGAGGGGCATCTCGGAAAGGGATCTGGACGCGGTTTTAAATGCCCTGGAGCTTTTGAAGAGGGAAACGGGGCTGGAGCTCTGCGCCTCCCTGGGGCTGATTGACGGGAATAAAGCCCGGATGTTAAAGGATGCCGGGCTGTCCATGTACCATCACAACCTGGAAACATCGCCGGATTTTTACTCCCGAATATGCACCACGCATACCTACCAGGACCGGGTGGATACCATTAACGCCGCCCGAAAAGCGGATTTAAGGGTTTGCGCCGGGGGAATAATCGGCCTGGGCGAAACCTTTGCCCAGCGGGTGGATATGGCCCTGGAAATACGCAGACTGGGAGTGGATTCTGTGCCTGTGAACTTTCTTAACCCCATCCCGGGAACGCCCCTCCAGGACATCCCGGCGCCGGCTCCTTTAACCCTGCTGCATACCCTGGCGGTATTCCGCCTGATACTGCCGGAGGCTGTAATCCGTCTGTGCGGCGGCAGGAAAACAGGGCTGAGGAGGCTGCAGCCCCTGGCTTTTTGGGCAGGCGCCGACGGTGTGATGATTGGGGACTACCTTACCACCGGCGGTGAGGACCTGGAGCAGGATCTGCAGCTGTTCCGGGATATGGGCTTTATTTTTTGAAAATATGGTTGTTGTCACGGCTTACAAATTGGTTAATTAAATCAAAAAGCATTTCCCTGTCGTAGTCCAGGGTCGCCATATGACCTGAATTTTTAAGCCACACCAGGTCCCTGGCGGCGGCTTTGGCCAGCCGGTTATACAAAAAATTTGCATTTTCCGGCGCCACGATTCCATCGCCGGTTGATTGAAATATAAGAACCGGCATTGATATTCCGGGTATCTCCGGGCCCACCGCCCGGAGCAGCCGGTACAGCTGCAGGCCGGCGGACGGTGGCGCGCTGTCGTAAGCGATGTGATTTTTTCTCGCCGCCGGGTCTTTTATGTTTTGCTGTACTTCCTGTTTAAAATTCCGGAGTAGGTTTAACAGGCGCATTAAATAGAAGTTTATGTATATTTTAACCGGGGCGCAAATGACTATCAGCCCCATAAAATCATGATTTGCCGCCAGGTGGAGAGCGATGGTGCCCCCCATGGAAAACCCCGCCACGTAAACCCGGGCGCAATTTTTCTGTAAATCCAGAAGTGCGCTCCGGGCCGAATCAATCCAGTGCCTGTAAGTAATGCCCCTCAGGTGCGAGGGGCTGGTGCCGTGCCCGGGCAGCCTTGCCCCGCTGACCGTGAAGCCCCGGCCTGCCAGGTACTCTCCCAGTGGCAGCATTTCCGCCGGGGTGCCGGTAAAGCCGTGTAATAATAAAACCCCGGTATCCCCGCCGGGCAGGTAAAAAGGTTTAACTTCCCTTATGGTTCAAAACCTCCATTCAAATAGTTCACCATGCATAAATTAAAATATTTGCGTTTTAATAAAGCAATCCCTTTATATTTATTCTATATTTATAAAAATAAGGCACAATATGTTTCATAGGTCCATAAATTCTGGTAACATTATTTGGGGAACATTCCTTCACGGGAATTGCCATGAGCAAGGGGCCTTTGCGGTGCCGGAAGGTGTGTCCCCTATCCTTTATTGCGAAATTTCCTGGAGGTGCTTAAAATGGGTGATTGCTCCTGTGGCGACAAGTCCAATGAAACTGTCAAATGCTTTAGCGGCGGTGAAAGCAGGCAGCTGCAGCTGGTGAAGGCGGACTCCCTGGAGGAAGCCAACAGGCTTTTGAAGAAGGAGGACCACGTTTACCTGGGGGTATTCTGGAACGGGAATCTGTCCCGGGAGGAATATATACTGGGCCGCCTGGAGAGAGTAAAAAAATCAGCCAGGAAGGTTGGTTTTAGTTTTGATTAACCTTGCCGGAAATATGGCCGGCGGTTCCGCCAGCTGCCGGAGAAACGGGCAATGCTGACCGGGGGCCGGGAGATAGAGCTTTACATAGACAATTACAACCACTCCGGGGAGGGAGTGGGCCGCTGCCGGGACATGGCCGTATTTGTCCCCTTCGCCGCCCCCGGCGAGAAGGTGCGGGCCAGGGTGACCGAGACCAGGAAGAATTATGCCCGGGCCGAAATGCTGGAGATAATAGAGCCCGCCGGTTTCCGCACGGCTCCCCGGTGCCGGACATTCGGAAAATGCGGCGGCTGCAGGTTACAGCATATTGATTACCCGGAGCAGCTTTCGGCCAAAAGGGAACTGGTCCGGCAGAGCCTTTCCCGCATCGGCGGGTTTGGGGATATATCGGTTGAGCCCGTTATCGGCATGGCCGACCCCTGGCATTACCGCAACAAAGTGCATTTTCAGGCGGAAGACCGGGATGGCAGGCTGGTGCTGGGCTTTTACGAAGAGGGCAGTCACCGGCTGGCGGAGACCGCCGGGACCGGTGACAGCCCGCTGCCTCTTCACTGCCGCTGCCTGCTGGTGGACCGGGATTTAAACGCCCTGGCCGGTTTAATTGAAGAAATGTTAAACAGATACGGCGTAAGGGCATATAACCGGCTTACGGGACGGGGAATGGTACGCCATGTGCTGTTGAGAAAGGCCTCCGGCACAGGGGAAATGATGGCCGTGCTGGCCACCGGCCCGGGAGACTGGCCCGCTGAGAAAGATTTCGCCGCGGAACTGGCAAAGGCCTTCCCCGGTGTAAAATCGGTGCTGCGTCACGTGAATCCGGAGCCGGGCAACCGGGTGCCGGGGGGCGGGACTCTGCTTCTAAAGGGCAGTGAGACCATAGAGGACATTATGGAAGGCCTGCGGTTCAGCCTGTCCGCCGAATCCTTTTATCAGGTGAACTCCGTTCAAACAGTTACGCTTTATAATAAGGCTCTGGAATTCGCCGGTCTGTCAGGCGGCGAGACTGTTGTGGACGCATACTCCGGCGTGGGAACCATAGCCCTCTTCTTTGCCCGCAAGGCCGGCAAAGTGCTGGGTCTGGAAATCGTCGCCCGGGCGGTTGCCGATGCCCTGGCCAATGCCGCGTTAAACGGCTTAGCCAATGTGGAGTTTCACCAGGGAGCGGTGGAAAAACTGCTGCCCCGGCTGGTTCGCCGGGAACGGAGGCCGGATGTGCTGGTGCTGGACCCGCCCCGCCGGGGCTGTCATATCCGGGTGCTGGAGACCATAGCGGAAACCGGCGTTCCCCGGGTGGTATACGTATCCTGCGACCCCGGCACCCTGGCCAGGGATTTGCGAAGGCTGGCGGAATGGGGTTATGCGGTGAGGAAGGTACAGCCGGTGGACATGTTTCCCCAAACCCATCACGTGGAGAGTATAGTTCTGATGACGAAAAGTGGTTTGAAGGGCAAATAAGGAAGGTCAACCACTATATGTAGTGGTTTGGGAGTAAAAAATGAGCGAATGAGCGAAAATCGGGCTGAAAAAGTGTATTTTTTAACCCGATTTTCCAGTTTTTTTGTAGATGACATTGGGATTTTTGAAGATGATACTCAAAAACACTAGGCAATGTTGTGATGTTCTTAGAATACGACATTTTAGAAAAAGTTAACTACTAAAGATTATTTATATAATTGCTAGTTGTTTTCGCTATAAATTGATTTATAAGAGGTGTACGTATAATCGTTTTAGGATGTATCACAGCTATGTATTTTATTTAACTAAGATAGGGAAACCCTATTTATACAATAAAAGTAATTGATTTAGATTGGAATAAAAATGACAAATATAGATAAAAATTGGAAAAAGAACATAATACTTTTTTTAGCCAGCCAGAACATATCTTTCTTTGGTTCGATGCTGGTTCAGTGTGCTATTACTTGGTATATTACATTAAAAACACAATCCGGGATAATGATGACTATATCAATTATTTGTGGCTTCCTGCCGACATTTTTTCTGTCTCCTTTTGCGGGGGTATGGGCAGACCGATATAATAGAAAGATACTTATTATTTTATCTGATTCTATGATAGCGATAGCAACGTTTATTTTAGCTATACTGTTTTTTATAGGTTACGACGCAGTATGGCTGCTCTTTGTGGCATCTGTCATACGTGCACTCGGTTCTGGGGTTCAAACGCCAGCCATAGGAGCTATTCTTCCGCAACTTGTGCCAAAAGATAAACTTACCAAGGTGAACGGAACAAATAGCAGCATACAATCACTGGTTGCGCTTATATCTCCGATGCTTAGCGGTATACTGCTAACTATGTCTTCCATCGAAACAATATTCTTTTTAGATGTTATTACGGCTGCTGTGGCGGTTTCGATATTAATTCTGTTTTTACGTGTGTCTGTTCATGCTAAAGCCCTTGAGAAACAAAGAATTACCTATTTTGGAGATATGCATGAAGGTATCAATTATATCAAGAATCATGGATTTGTTAAGATAATTTTTTCGTTTATAGCAATCTACTTTATATTAATTGCGCCTGCGGCATTTCTAGCGCCCTTGCTTATCACGCGCAGCTTCGGGGAGGATGTTTGGCGCCTAACTGCAATGTCCGTAGCGTATTCTGTCGGTATGATGGCGGGAGGCATGATCGTAGCGACCTGGAGTGGTTTTAAAAACAGAGTCCATTCAATGGTCCTTTCAATCCTTGTTATTGGAGCCTGTACCTTTGCACTTGGCAGTATTCCTATATTTGGGTTTTACCTTTTTTTCATGGGATTGATTGGTGCTGCGATGCCTTTTTTTAATACACCATTTACAGTTTTACTACAGGAGAAGGTAGAAGGAGATTTTTTAGGTAGAGTATTTGGCGTTTTAAGCATGATTTCAAGTTCTATTATGCCACTAGGGATGCTTGTATATGGACCTCTAGCTGATTTCATTAAAATAGAATGGTTATTTATAGGAACCGGCTTGCTGATGTTTGCTGAAAGCCTTTTTATGTTAGGCAATAAAGTGCTGATTGAGGCAGGGAAGCCAAAATTTAAACCTGAGATGTAACATTTTAGGAGGAGGGTATAAACAAAATGGATTTATTTAGATTTAACGATTGATTTTTATAAAGATGCTCTGCGCCAGGGGCCGGGCAGTGAGCAGGAAACCAAGAAGGCATGCGCGCTGATGACGGTAGATATTGGATCAGCCTATGGGGAGCGAATAAAATAGCTTGCTTTACCATTGGCGACTATACAAGAGTATGAAATACCAATTCCCGACACCGAACCGCATGGTATCGCCATTGACAAAGAGGGGCGCATTTGGATAGCCGTGGAAAACGCAGGGATATGTTGCTTCCAATAGTCAACATTTAGATAGAAAATGAACAGTGAGATTGAAGTTATTTTAATGTGAAGTAAAGATTATTACATAACAGGAGATAATCTATATGAAGCCAAAAGAAATACTTTGTCAATGGGTTGATGCGTTTAATAATGCAGATACAGAAACAATTGCAAATTTATATGATGATAATGCAATAAACCATCAGGTTGCTAATGAGCCAGTTATCGGTAAAGAGGCTATAAAGAAAATGTTTGAACAAGAGTTTTCTCAAGCAAAAATGGTTTGTATTGTTGAAAATATTTTTGAAGATGGACAATGGGCAATTTTGGAGTGGCGTGACCCATTAGGTTTGAGAGGTTGCGGCTTTTTTCAGATAGTGAATAATAAGATATTATTTCAGAGAGGCTACTGGGACAAGCTATCTTTCTTAAAACAGCACAATTTACCAATTGAATAATACGAGTATAATCCTTATCTGAAGTTTCTTTGTAGATATTTAGCTTAACCTTAGGCGTATTCCACCTAAATTTGGTTGGGAGTTCGAAAGCTAAGCTTAAAATGGCAATAACTCCTTAAAATGAGTGAAAGAGATAGACTTTATTGATTATATTGAAGCATTGAGCGAGTCTTATTTGCTTGCTATATCTGAGTATCAAAGCTATTGGCTTCTACCTGAACACATAATCGATAAAGTGCGGATATCCCTTTGATTTGGTCTCTATTTGCCTGATCTAGATATTGTTCAATGCCCTTTGCCATTTCCTTGATTTTGCTTTTGTCATTATAGTCAAATCCCTTAGATCCTGTTTTATATTTTCAATATAATGTTTTTGACCATTGGCGTAAAAGGCAAGCTTTAATACATATATTATTAAAGCTTGCCTGATATGTTCAGCGGCAAACATTCGGTAATTATTCCCGGCACAGCGCTTTGCCGATATAAGGCCAACCTTGTCCCAATACTGGTATCCCTGTCTTACGACTGACAGCATTTATAGTCAGTAGCTCCTGCTTTGTAATTAGGACTTGCTGAATGAATAACAAACCCTGAAAAATCAAGGATTTTACAGCACATTTGTCGAATTAAGGTGCAAGGAGAATACAGCAATTGAATGTAAAAACCATGCACCTGGAGGAAGAAAATGTTCCGTGAATTGGAAAAACAACTGTACCTCGAAGAATTTGTACTCCCCTTTGAAGGCAAACTCCGGGCAGACAATCGTTGGGTAAAATTGGCTAATTAGTTGCTTGGACTCCCAATCCTAGCCACTGCAGACAGACCTGCGCCCGTTCGCCACGTAATGCGCGATTTCAATTCTCTAAACCGCCATCCGTTGTTAGTACGCACTGCTACAGCTTCGAAAACACCTCCGGCAACAAAATGCGTTTGCAGTGATCTCGGATCACTTTCCTCTTCGGACCATAGGTGCATCGCAATCATATTGGCCCTAAGTCGTGCGGTGTCTCCTTTAAGGTCGATTATATGGTCGGAAGTGACATGGTGCGTTGCACGGAAGCGGCTAAAGATTTTGTCTTCAGAGGCAATGGCCTCCGGGCCGACGACGGCAGCACCGTTGGGACGTACGTAGCGACCGTCCGGTGTGAATATCGCTTCCACTGCCGCAATATTGAAGCATTTGTCATCGACAAAACTGCAATAACGGCTCAGCAGCTCACTGATCTGCGCACGATCAGCAAGTTTAG
>NZ_BFAV01000093.1 GCF_002933875.1 Desulfocucumis palustris
ACCTTGCCCTCAATTTTACCTTTCGTTTGACCTTCTCTAATTCCTTTCTCCATTCCCCTTGCTTCTGCCGCCCTTTGCATCTCGTCCAGTGTCCGTTCGATGTTGGTGATCATCTTCTCCACCTCCTGGGGTCCAGTTTTCTCCAGTACACGGTCAACCTCTTCTTGCAGTAGTCCTGCCAACTTGCGCCTGATCACGTTCCTCAGCCATACCATTACCTGCCGGAAATCCTCCGGGTCCATGCCCTTCAGCACGTCGGCAAGCTTCCTGGTCCGGACCACCAGTTCCCTCGGGTCCACAGTCTGGTCCAAGTAAAACACGCTGGACACCACATTGGCCGCACGGTGCAGGTCCTCCTCATCGTAGCGAACCACGTCAAAGAGGATGTAAGAGAAGTCCAGCAAGCGCCCTGGGAACCTCTCGTGCCCAGACTGGTACTCCCTGAAGTTCCTGCGGGCCGTCCAGCCTCTCGCGCCGTTATAGAGGACGGCCGGAACGATGGCCGGAAGCCTGAAGCCCTTGCGCTTCCGCTCTTTCTCCGGTGTGTTCTTGTAGACGTCCCGCCACACCTCTACCATGTACTGCAGCAGCCG
>NZ_BFAV01000094.1 GCF_002933875.1 Desulfocucumis palustris
TGGACAGCCTGTTCAGGCTGTCGTAAACCAGGTTGTATTTATGAGTTTGCAGCGCGCTGCTGGGATATTTTTTTCTATGGGTGACCGAGGAGACCAAGCCGTTCCCGTTGTACTGGTAGGAAAGGTTGTTGTAGGCTCCTGTATAGCTTGTGTTTGTCAGTTCCGCTATCTGGTCCAGTTGGTTGTAGGTATAGCCTATCTGCCCGCCCTCGGGGTAGTTGATGCCGGTTGTTCTGCCATCCCCGTCGTAGGTAAGGGTTATGCGGTTGCCGTTAAAGTCGGTCAGGGCGGTCAGCTGGGCGGCTGTGTCGTATTCATAGGTCTGGGTGCCGAAGGATGTGGTTAGTGCTTTTCTGTTGTTTGCCCTGTCGTAGGTGTAGGTGTTCTTTCTCCCCAGGCTGTCCGTTACTTCCAGCAGGTTGTCGTTGGTGTCGTACCGATAAAGGGTTGTCCCCAGCTGGTCGTCCATGGTCAGCCTGTTGCCGTTGCCGTCATAGGTGTATTTGACCATGGTGTTGTCATCGTATATTTTGCCGGTTAAGCGGCCCGCCTGGTCGTATTTGTAGGTGGTGGTGTCCCCCAGGGGGTCTGTTTGGGTGGATACTCTTCCCAGGGGGTCGTAGGTCCAGCGGGTGGTTTTGCCTCCGAGGACTTTTTCGGTTAATACATTATTTAGTTTGTCATAGGTGTAGGTGGTTGTGTGCCCGTTGGCACTGGTTACGGTGGTGCGGTTTCCGCAGGGGTCGTAGGTGTAGCCGGTTACGTTGTTTAAGGCGTCTGTTACGCTGGTCACCCGGTTATTTAAATTAT
>NZ_BFAV01000095.1 GCF_002933875.1 Desulfocucumis palustris
CAGGATAATTTGTAATTATGTTATGTCCACTCGCTCAGCTGCCGTTTGCTGGTCTGCCATACATGATGATATGTTTGACGTTCAATTGCGCAATAGCGGCAAAATGGAATCGGCATGCAGAGAAAGGATAAAATTTGCTCCGCAGTTACATCCTCAAATATGTCGATTCCATCGTTTGGAGAAAGGCACAAATTCATCGAAAAATACCGATTGAAGTGCTCTATATTCGGTGCCACGGTACATGGATACAAGCGGCCATGCTTTAGCATGATACATCTGTTGGCCATATCACATTTTCGATGTTGTTCAACTGCAGTGTTGCTTCCGGATATATCCAGTGGTAAATGCCACGAAGTTTTGATCGGCTCCGGGTTATTGTAGAAGAGGCGAACCCCATGTTCTTCGCACAGCAGTTCAATTTTGCGGTAATCAAAGCCTATCGGATATTTTGTAACGACAATATTAACTGCATTTTCACAGCATGACTGCCAGAATAGACGGTTCTGGTCAGGCAGCAAAATACCATTCGTGTATAACTCAATATTAGCCGAGGGAAACCCTCGGCGTGCAATGCTGAACATATCTGCCACCCGGGGGTTAAGCAGCGGCTCTCCTCCCAAAAGTCGAATGTAGGATGCGCACTCATTAAATAGATAGGAAAGCCGTTCGATGTCCCGCATAAATTGTTCCGGCGTCAGATAGCTTTCCTCTGCCAGGGGAGAAAAATGATCGCACATCTGGCAGTTCAGGTTGCAGTGATCGGCCAAATGCACCTCAAACTGTATTGTGTCGTGCCTTTGTTTGTCTATATACATCAATTGCACATCCTATTTCATCAATTTTAGGGGGAATCCATCATTAAAAACACAGACCTGTTCAGCTTCCAATTTGTTGATAGGGAGGATGAGCGAAAACAGTTAAAACAATTTTTATCCGCAGAGAATCAGAATACGAGCATCCTCTGGCTAAACGGAGACAGCGGAGCCGGAAAAACATATTTTATTCAGAAAAACATCATTGAGATCTGCGGAAGTGACTTTCGCATTGTAAACGTCGAGCGGGTTGCGGATGAATCTGAATTGTCCTATGCCAGTCGCTTTATCAAGTTGCTCAGCGAAAAATCTGACCGAAAGTTTTTTGACTTTGTCAGGGAAAATTACACTTCCATATTTGACGTCTCGGAAAAAGCCTATTCCTCAATAAAATCCATTTTTACCATTGAGGATTTTGGACTGTTTGACCTGTTTCTGGATATTACGAAAAAATTTGTTGATAAGAAGAATGAACGGCACAGCCTGACGCGAATCATTGAACGCTATCTGGAAACTTATATCAGAAATGAAAAACTGCTTGTAGTCTTTGATAACTTCACCCTTTGCGACAAGCAATCCCTTGATATTCTGCAGCCTGTCCTAAAGAAATACTGCAATGATGCCAATAAGCGTTTTATTTTGGTGACAACAGCAGAATTGTTAAGCAGCAGGGAGGATATTCTGCTTTTAGTATCGGAAAAGCTGGATGTCGAGAGAATTTCCATAAAGGCGTTCGCCAACAGTAAGTTCTTTATCGAAATACTAAGTGAAATTTATGATTTGGATCTGTGTGACTTTCATGATATACGTACATTATTTGAAATTTGCGAAGGGTATCCCCAGCGCTTGAAATCCTTTTTGATTAACCTGTATTCCCAAGAGGGAATTGACCTGTGCCGAAGCAATAAGGCCATCCTGTTGCAGGACAAATTTAAAGAACACTTGCTCAAGAAGCTGATAAATTTTGATTATAATTCGCTTAAGGCAGTGGAAAAATATCTGGTACAGATTATTGCCGCATGGGGCTCCCCCATAGACATACAGACATTAAATCTATTTATTGCTCATGTCACTGAAATTGACCCGCTGTACCTGCAGTTTTCTATTGAAGTGATCTCTCAAACCGTACTGGAGTTGGAAAACCGGAATATCATTGAGCGAAGGTATGACACCGGCAGATGCGTAATTCAGTTCCGGCATGATTCTATTTATCTGGCAATGTCCGCGCTGTTGAAGGAACAAAGCATTCAGGTATATTTTCTACATTATAACATGTACTATTTTCTCATGAAAAATCCTCAGGTTGTGCCGGAGCGTGAGCATCAGTCCCTATCTGCCTTTCATGCCCATTTAGGGAACTGTGATGGATGGGAAGAGGTGAATCTATCCTATGGCAAAAGGCTGCATAAGTCCCAACAGTACGCTCAGGCCCAAAAGGTCTTTGACCGCCTAGGTAATGAGATACACCGTATGTCGGCTCAGTATATGCTCATGATTGCTGAAAACTGTTATCACAGCGGCAATTATCAAAAGGCAAAGGAACTTGTAGACAAGATTACTGTCTCTAACCTCAACACAGGGGGGCGTTACCAATACGATATTTATTGCAGCAAGATTGCAATGATTTTGTGCGACTATGAGCGTGCTGTTGCACAGATTAGGGATGCCTTGCTACGCGAGCACAGTGAGGAACAGCGAGTGGAACTGATTCGTTTGAAGCTGGTGGCATTGTGTCTGTTTCCAAACGGCTATGAGAAGTCAAAGAAAGAGTTCGACAGTATTATGAAAGAATATGACAACACTGAAAGGGAAGCGATTATTCGGCTCATTTACAAAGATGCCGTTGATTATTACCGCGGCAGTGATGCGTTTTATTACCTAAATAAGGGTAGAGTTCTAGCAGAGCAGGCCAAAGACTGGGATGATTGGGCAAAAATCACACATAATATGGGATTTGAGCATTTTCGGTGCGGGGAATATCAAAGGGCACGAGAGTTGTTCCAAGACAGCATGATGAAGATACAGGAACTAAAGCCACATGAAGTTTCATATTGTCTTAACGATTTAGCTGTCATTGACATGGTGGAAAAGCGATATGACAACGCAGTTTCCACCCTGCGAGAGGCTTGTTTCTGGAACCAATCCTTCTATGCCGGGTTGGCTATAAAAGGAAATCTGATGCTTTGCTATCATTTTCAAGGGCAACATCGACTGGCAAAATCACTTGCCCAAGATTTATCCGATTATCTTGTGCCGCTGCCCACAGTGGATGACAAGCTTTACAAAAAGATTTATACCAATGTTGCCCTTGTTTATATGGCTACCGACCGGAGGTCGGAGGCAAAAGCGCTGTTAAAGCGTTGTATTCCCTATCTAAAGACAGAATCGTCCCTCAGCTCTGCGCGAGTATACCACCTGCTTGAGCTTTTACAGGAGCGTGTTATGCCCCAAAAGCCCGTTGATCCCAGATATGTCGATTATTACTATCGTTTACCATTCGAGCCATGGGTGGTAACCTTCGGAAATGAATAGCAGCCATCTATTGGTACCGCTTCAAGGCTGTATCAATTATGGCCTGAAGAATCTGAGAAAAGTCGGTGCCCGTTTCCCTGCAGATTAGGCCCATTTCCGATGTCCGGCTTATTACGGGATTGCCGTTTACTTCAATAAAATAAATGCCGTTGTCATTTACTCGGTAATCAATTCTTGCAAAATCTCGCATGTTGAGACAAGTAAATACTTTTTCCGAGTTGACTTTGAGCTTATCCACGATCTGATGCTCCAGCCTGCTTTGGGCCATGTACTGGGTACGCATGCGTTGCGCCTTTTCCTTCAGGCCAAAAACCAGACGGTCAAAATAAATCTGTTCCTTGTACTCGCAGAGGATTGCTTCGTTGACCCTAAAATCCTCTGGGTTGCCCACAATGAAGTTGGTCACTTCATAGCCCGGTATGTATTGTTCCACCAGGACGTCGTCAAAGGATTGGAGCAGCTTTTCTACTACTGTATACAGCTGCTCCCTGTTCTCGACGAATCCCTCCTGAGATATGCCGATGGAGGACCCCTCCCTGTTGGGTTTTACAAACATTGGATAGGGCATGTCCACGCGCTCCATATCGCTCATTTTTGTGACAAGCACACCGGGCACTGCCGTCAGTCCGTGGGCAGTTACGATTGACTTGGCAAAATGCTTATTTCCGCCAATTAACCGTGAGCATGAATCAGAGCCGATATATTTGACATTCAGCAACTCCAAAAGAATGGATGAGGTCCCCTTGCGGTTTGAATTGATACCGCCGTCGGATGCATTAAAAAAGAGCACGTTGTCTGGAAAGACTGTTTTATTTTCATAAGCCCGGATCAAATCATCTATACCGCCAAAATATTCAACTAGATAGCCCAGCTTGTGAAGATTTTCCATAATATACGCAAGACCTGCCTTGCTTGGATGATCATTATAAATGTGGCCTCCGCCAGCCTGATCAAGAAATTCCTCACGGACATTTCCAGTAAGGTATATAGTATCAATTCTCATGATCTTTAGTCCTCTCGTGTGGTAAGTATGATATCTAACAGTTCGAAAACTGATGATATACGGTAGGTGCTTTCACTTTGTATCCCCGTGCGTCCGTTCCACAGCGCAAGGGCGGAATCGGTACATGCCTGCCGGGCACATTGCACATCGTATCTCGTATCGCCCACATAGAGTATTTCAGTGGGGCTTGCGCCGGTTCGTGAGATATATGTGAGCATTGGTTCCGGATCCGGCTTATGCTTTTTAGAATCTTCCTTACAAATCACTACATCAAAGTATGGCCTCAATGGGTCAAGTAAAGAGTCCCTGACGTATTCCTCTCTCGATCTGGATGTGACGATACCCAAGCGTAGGCCGTAGTCTGACAACCGGAGGATGGCCTCGTCAATATGGGGATAGAGCTTACAGGAGGCTGCTGACCGTGCATAATGTTCCTCCCAAATCTGGTCCGCCGTCATGATATCCTGGATTCCTAACCGCCGCAACGCCGCTTCTCCGGGAATACCCAATGCGAAATACAAATCCTCCTGCCGTATTGTTGTGCCGGTCAATTGTTGAACCGTGATTTGAAGGGATGATAGTATAGCTTCATCTGTATCAACCAGAGTGCCATCCACATCAAATACAGTATGTAAATATTTCATTGTCTTCACCGAAATCCTAATGATTGATAATTACAAATTATCCTG
>NZ_BFAV01000096.1 GCF_002933875.1 Desulfocucumis palustris
AAATATCTTACAATAACGGATTGTGCTTTACAGGACCTCATTAACGATTTTATTTCCTGTCTGCCCGCATTTTTAAAGGGGCGCCTTCAACTTTCGCGCTGGAAAGTTGAGTTATTAACTATACCCATTTATTCTCCCAAGAGTGAGCTAATTGTTATGCCTTTAGCTACAACTTCCAATTGCCTGTGAAATAGACTTCCCTGACGCTTTTTGCCTTCTCTTGTGCCCATGCTTCCAGACCCAATTTTTTTATTAAGCATAGATTAAAAACTTTCGTGTTATGCGGCACCTTTGAGGCTTGGTCAGCGTATGGGTGAAGGTGGTCACAAGGAAATTCATGGCATTCGTAGCAAAATGAAATGCTTTTTCTTTTTATACATGGATAAACATTACATTCCATAGGAAGAAATGGAATTTTTCCATTTTGGTTGCGACATCCCTTGCAAACAGCTTTCTCTGCCTGTTCGACAGAAATATTAAGTGTGTTAGCGATTTCTGGTATCCATTTTGGGTCCTCATTTGCCAAATAGCCAATACAATTAAAGCAATCCATTCCACAAGGTGCAGTTATCTGTTTGTAATCCATTTTTTTCTCCTTTCAATAATTAGTTGTTAATATATTAACAATATTGTAAACATATTAACAGATTAAGTCAATAATAACTTGGACATCCATGCCACTAGTACAGTGTCAACTCTTAAACTATGGATAAAGCCGCTTTAGCTTATTCTTGCATCATTAGTCGTGAACTGCCAGTCAACACCTTTTGGGTTTCTGTTTCTTGCGGTTTCCCATTCCGCCAGTTCAAGACGGAGGGAATCTTCTGTTCCCTTTGGTCTAATTTGTTCCCAAAATGTTCCCATTACGCCTTTTTCGCTGCTTTCGCTATAAATCGAAAACCCCGCAATCACTTGCGGGGCTTAACTTTTACTGGCGTCCCAGGAGGGATTCGAACCCCCGACCTACGGATTAGAAGTCCGTTGCTCTATCCAGCTGAGCTACTGGGACGTTTATAAAATGGAGCGGGTGATGGGAATCGAACCCACGTAATCGGCTTGGAAGGCCGACGCTCTACCATTGAGCTACACCCGCTTCTGCCTTGAATCTAGCGGGCCTCCGGCTGTTCTCCTGACAACGGATTATTTATAGTAACTACTTTGAGACCAATTAATTAGTCCGTTGCTTATAATACTGAGGTAGCACCGTCCTATTCCAGTGATGGAGTTTTCTAAATAATTCCTCTGCCTCATTGTCACTGGCTATAAATCTTTCCATTTCAGATTCAGACGCGCCACGCATGCTGTACCCCTTAGCCATAGCCCTCCTATATAGCTGCTTAATTATTTCACAGATTTCCGGGCTATCTCTGAGGGCAGCTTCCATGGCCTCCTCGTATTCTCTGTTTCTGTCGTTCGGTCTGACAAGGGACTTTTTAGATAGCAACTCAAGCCGCTTCCTTAAATCTCCTTTCATTCTGCCAGTCTCCTCTCATTTAGTGATATCTTCTTAACTGTTCTTCCAGTTCATCTATTCTGGCGGCCAATTCCGCCGTTTCCACCGCTTTTAGGCCGATTGATACCAAGTAGCCGATTACTCTGGCTTTACTGAGTGTGTCGGCTTTTGCGGCCACCACGTCAGCCATTGTTTCACTTAGGAGCACCAGTAACCCCCTGGCATTCTGTATATCCTCCGGGTTTAAAGATTTACCAGTGGTTTTGTCAGTCATGGGTATGCCGGTCTTACGCATTCGCTGGTATTCCCGCATGTACTCCCGCTTTTTGTCCGGGTCCTTATACGGCATATATTTCACTCCTTCGCCGGGTCTTTAATGAATTAATGAGGAAACCCCGAAGTCAGACTTCAGGGTTTCACTGAATAATTGATTATATAGGGAGCTTGTTTACTGGGTTAGCTTATTTATAGCATCCTGGAGTAAACCAATTTTGCGGTCATAGCCTTCCTGCATCTCTGTCCTATAGAATTCTTTCAGTTTTTCGTCTGTGTTAGGAGCAGCATTTTTAAGTGCGGCACTCGGTGCGCTGGGGTAACCTTGGACCGCTTCCTGCAAGAAGCTGGTAACATTTAGGCGCAGACTGTAGCCATAGTACAGTCCTTTATCGTATTCAGGGGTTTGCTTTAGTTCATCTGTGAGCTTGTTTTGCATATAGTATTGATCATATTCGTCGCGCATTTCTTTCACTGGTTCCATCTGCTTGGATAGCCTATTTGCTAACTCATCCCTTGATATTTGGCCACTTTCCCACTGGCTGTAGTCGTTATTGATTTCCTCACTAATTGGTTGCAGTCTGTCTAACCATTCTTTTTCCTTTGCTGCAAGCGCTTGTAACTCTGGAACGGCGGATTGAGATGCACACCCGGCTATCACCATAAGGACCAGAGCAAGTAGAATGACAGATATTTTACGCATATTTTCATCTCCATTTCTTTATTTTTCTTGTGGTAGTAAACATTTATTTTGCCTTATTGAGCATCACTCCTCCGTGTCAAGTCTCATATTTTGTCGAATTATGTCTAGGTATGTGTTTATACCCGCCGTAGTTGCTTTATCTTTTTACTTCGACCAATTCGGCTATTATACCTGCTTTATCCAGGTGCTATAGATGCGGACAGTTATTCCCTGCCGGTATGGGTATCATAGCAGCCTGTATAAGTCATGACAGCCACGGTCTACATTGACAGCGCTGCATCTTCCAACATCGCCAATGACACCGACTGGTTACCCTGGACCGCCGATAGTTAAAGGCACCCAACACCGGGCATCTATTTATTCCTTAGAACCCTGCTAACTGTAGACTGGCTTATGCCAAACCTCGATGCTATTTCTTGCTGTGATAGTCCCTCCTCTCTGAGCCTGATTATTTCTTCCCGGTTATTGCTTGTAGCTTTTGGTTGCTCTGATACTTCCCGTAGCCATCTACTAATGGTAGATTTGCTTATTCCCATTATTTCAGCTATTTCCCTGGTAGACAGCCCTTTAGCGCTTAGCCTTTGCGCACGCTCTTTGCGCTTGGCCAACTTTGCTTGCTTGGCCACCTGTGCCCGTGCAATTCTCCTCCTGCGTGCATTTTTCCAGGCTCTCTTGAGTTCAGCTTTGATTTTCCATTGCTGCCGCATATCCTCCAGTATTTGCCGTTCCCCTTCTGTGACACCCATTAGCCGGTATATTGCTTCAATTGATATCCACTTATATCTTTCGTAATCATGGGTATATTCAAGGAGCTTGTTTATGTCGCTGTATGGGTTAGCTATCCTCCAATTTAGGAATTCCATGGCCTCTTTTACTCGTTCTTCTGGGTCAGGCTTGTCCTTGTGGAGCATAGCTGCTGCAGCTCTGAACAGCTTGAACATGATGGTTTCGCATTTATGATACTCGATATCCTCGGCATGACCGCTTTTGCCGGGAATTATTTCTACATTTCCATAACGCATGTTACATATTCTAAGTAGTATTCGTTGCCTGTTGACATATTTTCTCTTCTCCCCCGGTGAAAGCGGCTTATTATACTGGCTGTACGCTTCAATGAATTTTCTCTTTGCTTCTTCCCATTTACTGGCTGGGTCATTGCCTGCAATAACCGAATTGGAAGTTTTGGGGTAATCCATATTCATTCCCTCATTATTAGCCGACAGTTGGGGCATAGCTGTCGGCTATTTATTTGTACTGGCTTACTCCTGGCCTTCCGTTGGCCTTCCTCTGATTGGCAGCTACTGATATAGCGGCCAACATCCCAGCGCCTTACGGAGATACCAGGGAAGCTTCAGGAGAGGCATTCCTGATTAATTATTGGCATTACTATTACGGGTAGCCAGCATC
The DNA here is from genome assembly GCF_002933875.1 of Desulfocucumis palustris. Classification (GTDB taxonomy): domain Bacteria; phylum Bacillota; class Desulfotomaculia; order Desulfotomaculales; family Desulfocucumaceae; genus Desulfocucumis; species Desulfocucumis palustris. The sequence goes on from NZ_BFAV01000096.1 coordinate 3,837, forward strand.
TCCCGTGCAATTCTGAGCATTTCCTTGCGCTTGAGCCATTGTTTATGATTGGTATCGCTGATTTTATCACGGTTACGGCTTCTCCAGTTCCTCATATATTCAGCCTTCTTGGCTCGCCTTTCAAGTAATTTTTGCTCTGCAGCAGTCACGTCCTCACCCCCTTTTTTATGAAACTATCTTCCTGCCATATTGTGCTGGCTATATGACAAGTAGTTTCCATGGATACAGACTACCCCGCAGTATTTATTTGCCCCCAGGGAATGGCTATATTAGTGAGCAGGGGCAGCCCCGTTATGGGACCACCCCGTCTGTTACCGGCTTATTGCCGGTTATTTAGTAGATTTCTTTACTGCGGTTGTCGCCGCTTCCTTAACTACTGATGCCTGAGATTCTTTAATTATTGCCAGCAGCCACTGCCGGTAATCCTGCAAGTTCAGTAATTGCGCCGCACGGATAGCGTCTTGCTCCCCTTTGCGCTTCAGATAATTAATTAATTCCCTGTGCCCTGCAGCAATGGATTGAGTCTTCTTGAAATACCCGTTAAAGTCAAACTCTTTGTATTCCAGCCCGGCGATTTCAGCATCCAGTTCCTCCAACTGCTTGGCAAACATTTTCTGCGTCACATATGCCATGTCACATTTCTCCTTCCTAATTGATATAGAATGCGCCACCGAATGGCAATTGACTCTTCAGTAACTGCACTTCCTGGCTCTCCGACTTGGGCAGGATATAGAAGGCACCACCCAGCGGCAGCCCGGCGTCGGCTTTATTTACCTGTTCCAGATGTTCCAGCCGCTCCATTATTGGCGATACATATTTGTTGATTTCGGTTGTGATGACGTCTTGCAGTTCTGCTTTGCTGATGCGGGTTTTACGGGTATTTACAGCCATTACTTGTCCCTCCTGTAATTAATTTTCCAGCCATTTTAGTAGTTCGGATTTCCTAACCATCCAGCGCCCCTTGATTTTCTCCGCCCTTAATGAGCCATCCTTGATAGCCTCTTTCAGTTCTTCGGGATGAACGAGTATAAGTTCTGCCGCCTCATTGACGGTCAGCATCCGATCATCCTGCAATTCCTACCACCTCCTGTACGCCGTAGAATTGTCTATTATTAAGAATTGCTTTCAGTGTGCTTGGGTACCATTTCTTGCCCCCATTCTTGGTTGGGACATTTAGCCGGTTAAGTTCGCTGGCTATCCTCTGATGCCGCCACCCCTGGTCATACCAGCGGAATATTTGCTGGATTACTGCCAGTTCCTCCGGCACTTCCACCAGGTTGTCTTCCTCCAGGCGATAGCCGTATGGGGCATGGCCGTAAGCTCTTCTATTATCCTTCTTATGAGTCAGGGCCATTTTGGTGCGCTCGCTGGTCAGGTTCCGCTCCAGTTCAGCAAATCCGGCCATTATGGTTATAAACATCTTGCCCATTGCCGTTGCTGTGTTGATTGTCTGGCCGCCCATATCAACCAGATGCAGGGAGATTCCGGCTTTCTCCCAGATTTTTGTGCGATTCAGCGCGTCCTCGGCATTCCTAAACAGACGGTCCAGTTTCAGTACCACCACATGCTGAACCTGCTTTTTATTAATCATGTTTGTTAACTCCCGTCCACCGGGCCTGCTGGCCAGGGGCTTGAATGCCGACACCCCTTCTTCCCGGATAACCTTCACTGGCTCCAAGTCCATCAGCTTGCAGTAGGTGAGGAGTTTTTCTTCCTGGGCATCAAGGCTAACGCCGGTCTTTGATTGCTCGTCTGTGGATACCCTGATGTATAGTACGGCTTTATTGCTCATAAATACGCCTCCTGCTTATAGCGGGTTGGATGGAGGGACCAGCACCCGCCAGTCCCATCCGGTTAATGAATAGCGCTTTAACCCTGGTTGAGTTCATTTGCCGCAGCCGCTTTTTCAGCCTTCTTCCGCTGGCGGCTAAATTTAGCCAGTTCTCGCCGGTGTTCGCTGAAGTATTTGGACTGGCAGTCGCGGCAGCGCTTGACCTGGAAGTAGTCCTGGACTTTGACTATGCGCTTATTTTCACAATCAGGCTCGCAGCAAGTTATCTCCAGCTTGATGGGCTTACCTTTCTTGCCTAACTCGATTACCCTGACTTCCGGAGGGTAGCCATAATTGTCCTCCGGGCCGGGCATATCCTGCGGTTGGTTTGCAGCTTCGTTATTATTGCAGGGCTGGTCAGTGCCATTGTCTACATCTGAAGCCCCGGCGCTTGGGGCAACTGCCTTCTTACGCGGTCTGGGCATTGTCGATTACCTCCCGAATATCCGAATTTTCTGTCTATTTCCATTAAAACACAGCCTGGATATTTCTGTCAATTATTCCTGTCCGGGGATATCTGCCTGCAGTTTGTTTGGGTATGTTTGGCATCTAAGGGGTTGCATCGCTGGCACTAAATGGATGAGTTTTCACCCAGGGGATGAGATGGGCACCCAGGGGACAGGGATAGGGCAGCCCTTCAAGCGGCTTTCAGTGACTCAATTCCCCGCCTTCATAGATACATCCGACCAGGGAAGAAGCCGCCACGGGCTGCCTATGAATCGCCCAATGGGACACTGCATAACCCACAGCCCACTCCCCGCGCGGCCTTCCGGCTATGCAGGCGTCCCGGATACGGACGCCCACGTATAACTTCCTAAAGTTCTTTAGATCTTTATGTAAAAGATCTTT
>NZ_BFAV01000097.1 GCF_002933875.1 Desulfocucumis palustris
TGGCCGCGGTCAGGGTGGTCTTGCCATGGTCCACGTGCCCGATGGTTCCTATGTTCACGTGCGGTTTGTTCCGTTCAAATTTCGCCTTTGCCATTTATTAATTTCTCCTGCCTTTCCAAATAAAAATTGACATGTTAAAGGACCTTATTCCGTTGGTGTTGGATTCCTTGCCTATATTAACCGTGGCGGCGGGCGATAATGCCTTCGGCGATATTCTGGGGCGCCTCGGCGTAATGGCTGAACTGCATTGTATAGGTCCCCCGCCCCTGGGTCCTGGAGCGCAGGTCGGTGGCATACCCGAACATCTCGGCCAGAGGCACGGTGGAGTGAATAACCTGGGTATTGCCCCTGGGCTCCATTTCCTCAATCCGACCCCGGCGGGAGTTCAAATCACCGATAACATCCCCCATATACTCGTCCATTACCACCACTTCCACCTTCATTATCGGTTCCAGCAACACAGCGCCGGATTTTTGGGCGGCGCTTTTAAAGCCCATGGAACCAGCAATTTTAAAGGCCATTTCCGAAGAGTCGACCTCGTGGAAGGAACCGTCCAACAGGGTAGCTTTCATATCAATCATGGGGTATCCCGCCAAAACCCCGTTTTCCATGGCTTCCCTGATACCGGCGTCAACCGCCGGAACATATTCCTTGGGAATTACTCCACCCACTATTTTATTAACAAATTCATAGCCGGTTCCCGGCTCGACGGGCTCAATTTCCAGCACCACGTGACCGTATTGTCCCCGGCCGCCGGATTGGCGGACAAATTTGCCTTCAGCCTTGGCTTTGCCTCTGATGGTTTCCCTGTAAGCCACCTGAGGACGGCCCACATTTGCCCCCACCTTGAATTCCCTGAGCAACCGGTCCACGATTATCTCTAGGTGCAGTTCGCCCATGCCGGATATAATTGTCTGACCGGTTTCCGGATCGGTGTGCATTCTAAATGTGGGGTCTTCATCACTAAGCTTTGCCAGGGCTATGCCCATTTTGTCCTGGTCAGCCTTAGTCTTTGGCTCAATGGCCACGGAAATAACCGGCTCGGGAAACTCCATGGATTCCAGTACTATAGGTGACTTTTCATCACACAGGGTGTCTCCGGTGGTGGTATCCCGCAGTCCCACCGCAGAAGCTATATCACCGGTGTAAACCTGGCCTATTTCCTCCCGGTGGTTGGCGTGCATCTTCAATATTCGCCCTACCCGCTCCCGCTTATTCTTGGTGGAGTTGAACACGTAGGATCCGGAAGCCAAAACTCCCGAATACACTCTGAAAAATGTAAGTTTACCCACGTAAGGGTCTGCCATTATCTTGAAAGCCAGCGCCGCAAAGGGCTGGTCGTCGGCTGCTGCCCGGATGTCCTCCCCGCCGGTGGCAGGGTTGACTCCCTTGATGGGAGGCACGTCGGTGGGCGCGGGCAGATAATCCACAATGGCGTCAAGCAGAGGCTGCACTCCTTTGTTCTTAAAAGAGGAGCCGCACATAACCGGTATCATTTTAACCGCCAGTGTGGCATTCCTGAGACCCCGCTTGATCTCATCAACGGTAAGTTCCTCACCCTCAAGATATTTCAGCATCAATTCCTCGTCGGATTCCGCAGCGGCCTCTATAACTTTTTCCCTGTATTCCGCAACCAGATCCAGCATATCCTCCGGAATCCCGGCAAGTTCGCTTTTGGTGCCCAGGTCGTCAACGTATATTATTGCATTTTGATTGATCAAATCAACTATACCCTTAAATTTTTCCTCGCTGCCTATGGGCAGCTGCAGCGCCACCGGATTCGCGCCCAGACGTTCCCGGATCATGTTTATTCCCCTGAAAAAGTCCGCGCCTACCCGGTCCATTTTATTTATATAGGCTATCCTTGGAACACCATATTTATCTGCCTGACGCCAGACCGTTTCGGATTGGGGCTCCACTCCCCCAACCGAGCAAAAGACCGCAACCGCGCCGTCAAGAACCCGAAGGGAGCGCTCCACTTCAACTGTAAAATCCACGTGGCCGGGCGTGTCAATAATGTTAATACAGTGATCGCCCCACTGACATGTGGTGGCCGCGGAGGTAATGGTAATCCCCCGCTCCTGCTCCTGCACCATCCAGTCCATGGTGGCCGCGCCATCATGGACCTCGCCTATTTTATGAACCTTCCCCGTGTAAAACAGTATACGTTCGGTGGTAGTGGTCTTGCCGGCGTCTATGTGAGCCATGATACCTATATTGCGTGTCTTCTCAAGCGGAAATTGCCGCGCCATCAAGACTCCTCCTTACCACCTGTAATGGGCGAAGGCTTTGTTAGCTTCTGCCATTTTATGTGTGTCTTCCCTCTTCTTAACTGTAGCGCCGGTGTTGTTGGCCGCATCCATTATTTCCGCAGCCAGCTTTTCCCGCATGCTCTTGCCGCCCCGGGCCCTGGCATAGTTGGTCAGCCACCTGATGCCCAGTGTCTGGCGCCTTTCGTGACGAACCTCCACCGGAACCTGATAGTTGGCGCCACCAACCCGACGTGCCTTTACCTCCAGAACAGGCATGACGTTTTTCATGGCCTGCTCGAAAACCTCCACCGGGCTTTTCCCTGTTTTTTCACGGATCATCTCAAATGCGCCGTAGCAAATCTTTTCTGCCACACCTTTATTGCCGTCCAGCATCACCTGGTTGATAAGCTTTGTGATCACCTTGTTGTTGAATACCGGATCCGGCACCACATCAATTTTAGCCCGCGAACCTCTTCTAGGCATATATATCCCCCCTTTGCCTCGAAAATCGCCTTATGCCCCGGGCGCTTTCCCAAGCAACATCTAAAGTTGAGAAAAACTGCAGGTAACATAAAGGTAACAGATATTTTTTCCAGAAATGAAACATTTCATCCCCGCCGGATTAACGGCGGTAAACCGGGCATTAATTATTTCTTCGGACGCTTGCTGCCGTATTTGGAACGGCCCCGGTTTCTGTTTTGAACACCGGCGGAATCCAGAGCGCCCCTGACTATGTGGTACCTTACGCCGGGAAGGTCTTTGACCCTGCCTCCGCGAACCAGAACCACCGAGTGCTCCTGCAAATTGTGTCCTATACCCGGAATGTAGGAGGTCACCTCGATACCATTGGTAAGCCTGACCCTCGCAACCTTGCGCAGGGCTGAGTTCGGCTTTTTGGGCGTGGTGGTATACACCCTGGTACATACGCCGCGTTTCTGCGGGCACTCTTTTAACGCCGGGGCCGATGACTTTTTAAAGGTTTCCTCTCTGCCCTTGCGGATTAATTGGTTGATCGTGGGCATCCGCATACACCTCCTTCCTAAAAACACCTGTAAATTAAATTTCCGCTCCGGCGGCATATAGCCGGAGCGGCCAAAGTTAATTTAATAAATCAGTCTTCCACCACAGCCGCCGAAGCACAACCCACTTCAATGCCGCAGGCCTTGCCCAACTCCAGCATGGTGTCCACCTCTATAACCTCAACACCTTTTGCCGCGCAGTTTTTAATGATGGGGTCTATAACGTGGCGCTCAGCGTTGCCGGCTATATATACGACTTTTGCCTGCCCCCGTTCTATGGATTTCATGGTCTGTTTCGTCCCTATGGTCTTTTTCCGGGCCTTCAACAGCCTCTCATAGGGCATCTGCAAGACACCTCCGTAAAACCAGACACTTTTGTATATTAACACCAACCTCTCCAAAAGTCAACACGATAAAACTTTTGTTTTATTTTGGGGCAATATTTTCCTGGCCATAAAGATAATCATCTTCCAGAAAATCAGTTTTGCCCATATCGTATTCCCCTTCGGTCAGTCCGTCAATATCATGGGCTATTCCGCCCTGGTCCAATAGTTCAATGTTGCGGTAACGGCTCATGCCCGTCCCCGCCGGCACCAGTTTGCCTATGATGACGTTTTCCTTGAGTCCCAGCAAGGGGTCTGTTTTACCCTTGATGGCAGCCTCGGTGAGCACCCTGGTGGTTTCCTGGAAGGAGGCCGCCGACAGGAAGGAATCGGTTGCCAGGGAAGCCTTGGTGATCCCCAGCAGCACCCCCTTGGCCTCGGCAGGTTCCCCGCCGCCGGCTAAAGCCATTTCGTTTTCGGCCTCCAGCTCAAATATGTCCACCAGGCTGCCGGGCAACAGGTTTGTGTCACCGGCATCCTCAATTTTAACCTTGCGCAGCATCTGCCTGATCATCACTTCTATATGTTTGTCGTTGATGTCAACCCCCTGCAGGCGGTAGACCCGCTGAACTTCTTGTAGAAGATAGAGCTGTACGCCCTGGGGACCTTTTATCTTTAATAAATCGTGGGGATTTACCGAGCCCTCGGTGAGTTCATCCCCGGCTTCCACCCGGTCGCCGTCCCTTACCTTGATGCGCGCGCCGTAGGGAACCTGGTAAAGATTTTTTTCTCCATCGTCACCGGTAATCTCTATTTCCCGGCGCCCTTTAACTTCCCTGATTTCCACCATGCCGGTATTTTCGGCTATTACCGCCTGGCCTTTGGGCCTGCGGGCCTCAAAAAGTTCCTCAACCCTGGGAAGACCCTGGGTAATATCATCTCCGGCCACGCCTCCGGTGTGGAATGTGCGCATGGTAAGCTGGGTACCAGGTTCACCGATGGACTGGGCGGCAATTATTCCCACCGCCTCTCCAATGTCAACCACTCCGCCGGTGGCCAGATTTTTGCCGTAGCAGTTCCTGCAAACGCCGTAACGGCTTTTGCAGGTAAGCACCGAACGTATTTTAACCTTTTTAATACCCGCTTCAATAATCCTGTTGGCCTCATATCCCGAGGCCCTGTCATTGGCTATTACCTTGCCCTTTGGAACGATAATTTCCCCGGTTTCCGGATGTATTATGTCCTCCAGGGTCATGCGGCCTATTATCCTGTCATCGAGTTTTTCAATAACTTCGGTGCCGTCCTTTATTTCTTCCACTACGATTCCCTCTTCGGTACCGCAGTCTATCTCCCTGACGATAACGTCCTGGGCCACATCCACCAGGCGGCGGGTGAGGTAACCGGAATCCGCGGTGCGCAGGGCGGTATCCGCAAGACCTTTGCGGGCCCCGTGGGTGGAAATGAAGTACTCCAGCACCGTAAGGCCTTCCCGGAAATTAGCCTTGATGGGAAGGTCGATAATCCTGCCGGAGGGGTCCGCCATAAGCCCCCTCATTCCCGCCAACTGGCGAATCTGCTGCTTGTTACCCCGGGCGCCTGAATTTGCCATCATGTACACCGGATTAAAACGGTCCAGGGTATCCATCAAGGCCTCGGTAACTTGCTCCGTGGCGTCGTTCCAGAGCCCGATAACCTTGCGGTAGCGCTCGTCTTCGGTTATCAGTCCCCGGCGGTAATTGTGCTCGACCTTTTCCACTTCCTGTTCGGTCCGGGCCAGTATTTCCTTTTTCTGGGGAGGAATTATTATATCCGACAGGGCTATGGTCACCCCCGCCCTGCTGGCGTATTTAAAACCAATCCTTTTAAAACCGTCCAGTAACGCCCCGGTGGCTGACAGTCCCAGCTCATTGTAGCACTCGTCAACAATCCTGCTGAGGGCTTTCTTATCGGCCACCAGGTTTTTATAACCCAGCTTGGCCGGAATTACTTCGTTGAAGATGAGCCGGCCCACGGTGGTTTCCAGCGTTTCGCCATTATGCCTGACCTTCATTTTGGCGTGCAGGCTAAGGGCGTTGTTCTGATGGGCCATTATGGCCTCTTCCTTATCCCTGAAAAGCTTGCCCTCTCCGGTAACCCCGTCCTTTTCCATGGTAAGGTAGAAACAGCCAAGCACCATGTCCTGGGTGGGAACCGCCACCGGGCGCCCGTCCTTGGGGTTTAATATGTTATGGGCGGATAACATCAACAGTCTCGCCTCGGCCTGGGCCTCGGCGGAAAGGGGCACGTGAACCGCCATCTGGTCGCCGTCAAAGTCGGCGTTGTAGGCGGTGCATACCATGGGGTGAATTTGTATGGCCTTGCCATCCACCAGCACCGGCTCGAAAGCCTGGATACCCAGCCTGTGCAATGTGGGCGCCCGGTTGAGAAGCACCGGGTGCTGGCTGATAACCTCCTCCAAAACATCCCATACCTCCGGCCTCACCCGCTCCACCATGCGCTTGGCGCTTTTGATGTTATGGGCGTAACCGTCATTAACCAGCCTTTTCATCACAAAGGGCTTAAAAAGTTCCAAGGCCATTTCCTTGGGCAAACCGCACTGGTGCATCTTCAGGGTGGGGCCCACCACGATAACCGACCTGCCGGAATAGTCAACCCTTTTACCCAGAAGGTTCTGGCGGAAACGCCCCTGCTTGCCCTTCAGCATATCGCTCAAGGATTTCAGCGGCCTGTTCCCGGGGCCGGTGACCGGTCTTCCCCGGCGCCCATTGTCAATGAGGGCGTCCACCGCTTCCTGCAGCATCCTTTTTTCGTTGCGCACGATTATATCAGGAGCGCCCAGGTCCAAGAGCCTTTTAAGGCGGTTGTTGCGGTTAATCACCCGGCGGTACAGGTCGTTTAAATCCGAGGTGGCGAATCTGCCACCGTCCAGCTGCACCATGGGCCGCAGTTCCGGCGGAATAACAGGAATAACATCCATAATCATCCACTCCGGACGGTTGCCCGAGGCCCGAAAGGCCTCAACCACCTCCAGCCGGCGAATAGCCCGGATTTTTCGCTGACCAGTGACCTCCCTCAGTTCCTGGCGCAATTCCCGGCTCAATTCTTCCAGGTCAATCTCCTCCAGCAGCTTTTTAATGGACTCGGCCCCCATGCCGGCCTTAAAGCTGCTGCCGTACTTTTCCCTGTACTCCCTGTATTCATTTTCGGTTAGCAGTTGCTTTTTAATTAATCCCGTCTCGCCGCCGTCCGTCACTATATATGAAACAAAATATAAAACCTTTTCCAGCGCCCTGGGTGACATGTCCAGAAGCAATCCCATGCGGCTGGGTATTCCCTTGAAGTACCATATATGAGATACCGGAGCGGCCAGCACTATATTGCCCAGGCGCTCCCGGCGCACCTTGGAGCGGGTTACCTCCACGCCGCAGCGGTCGCAGATAACACCCTTGTAACGAACCCGTTTATATTTGCCGCAATGACATTCCCAGTCCCTGGTAGGTCCAAAAATTCGTTCACAAAAGAGTCCGTCCCGCTCGGGTTTTAGCGTCCTGTAGTTGATGGTTTCCGGCTTTTTAACCTCGCCGCTAGACCATTCCAGTATCTGTTGCGGAGACGCCAGACCGATGCGAATACGGTCAAAGTTGTTGAGATCCAGCAAAAGACCACGCTCCCTTAGGATTTTTGCAGACTCTTTCTTGTGGGGTGAAAGGGGCTACTCTAAAATCAGCCCGTTTCCTCCTCGTCCAGGTCTTCAAAACCGTCCCCGATATAATCATCTTCTGTAATCTCTTCCTCGTCCTCAACCTCGTCGGAATCATAATCATCGTTCCCTCCGGAAGGGATGCTGTCTTCGTGTAAATCCAGGCCCAGGTCTTTGGCCGTTTCGTTTATGTCTTCCTCAACCTCTTTAATCTCAATTTCCTGGTCATCCTCCGAAAGCACCTTCACGTCAAGACCCAGGCTTTGCAATTCTTTGATCAACACTTTGAAGGATTCCGGGACACCCGGTTCCGGAACATTTTCGCCCTTTACTATGGCCTCGTAAGTTTTAACCCGGCCCACCACGTCGTCAGATTTAACAGTCAGTATTTCCTGCAGGGTGTAAGCCGCGCCGTAAGCTTCCAGCGCCCAGACCTCCATTTCGCCAAACCGCTGGCCGCCGAACTGGGCCTTGCCGCCCAGGGGCTGCTGGGTGACCAGGGAGTATGGGCCCGTGGAGCGGGCGTGTATTTTATCGTCCACCAGGTGGGCCAGTTTAAGCATATACACATAGCCCACGGTTATGGCATTGTCATAGGGTTCGCCGGTTCTGCCGTCATACAGGGTAATCTTACCTATTTCCGGAAGCCCGGCTTTTTTAAGGGAATCAAGAATATCCTGCTCCGTGGCCCCGTTAAATACCGGCGTGGCCACCTGATACCCAAGAGCATTGGCAGCCCATCCCAGGTGGGCCTCCAGTACCTGTCCGATATTCATCCTGGAGGGAACCCCCAGGGGGTTTAAAACTATTTCAATGGGTGTTCCGTCCGGCAGGAAAGGCATATCCTCCTCCGGCAGGATGCGGGCGATTACCCCCTTGTTGCCGTGACGTCCCGCCATTTTGTCGCCCTCGGATATTTTTCTTTTCTGGGCTATATAGACCCGCACCAGCTGGTTTACCCCGGGTGGCAGCTCGTCTCCATTTTCCCTGGAGAACACCTTTACGTCCACTATCTTTCCGGATTCTCCGTGGGGTACCCGTAATGAGGTATCCCGCACTTCCCTGGCTTTTTCACCAAAGATGGCCCTGAGCAGGCGTTCCTCGGCGGTTAGTTCCGTTTCACCCTTGGGGGTTACCTTGCCCACCAGAATATCTCCCGGGCGGACCTCAGCCCCCACCCGGATGATTCCCCGGTCGTCGAGATCCTTTAATATTTCCTCACCAACATTGGGAATATCCCTGGTGATTTCCTCCGGTCCCAGTTTGGTGTCCCTGGCATCACACTCATATTCCTCAATATGAATAGAGGTAAAAAAGTCTTCCTTGACAGCCTTCTCGCTTACCAGAATAGCATCCTCGTAATTGTAGCCCTCCCAGGGCATAAAAGCCACCAGAACATTCCGCCCCAGGGCCAGTTCCCCGTAATCCGTGGATGGGCCGTCGGCGATAATCTGGCCCGCCGCAACCCTTTCACCTTTTTTAACTATGGGCTTCTGGTTGATACAGGTGCCCTGGTTGGAACGGGTAAATTTAAGCAATTTATAAGTCTCCAGGTTTCCCTGGTCGCTTCTGATGGCAATGTCGTTGGCGGTGACCCTTTCCACTGTTCCGGCGCTGCGGGAGATTGCCACCACGCCGGAGTCCTTGGCGGCCTTGTGCTCAATTCCGGTTCCCACCAGGGGGGACTGGGCCTTTAACAGGGGAACTGCCTGGCGCTGCATGTTCGCCCCCATCAGGGCGCGGTTCGCGTCGTCGTGCTCCAAAAACGGTATCAGGGCTGTGGCGACGCTGAAAACCTGTTTGGGAGAAACGTCCATGTAATCAACCCTGTCCGCGGGCACCACCACTATCTCCGGCGACCTGGCGTTTACCTTGCTCTCCAGGAAGCGGCCCTCCTCATCTAAAGGAGCGTTGGCCTGGGCGATGATTACCCCTTCTTCCTCATCCGCGGTCAGGTATACTATTTCTTCGGTTACCTTCCTGGTTTCCTTATCAACCTTACGGTACGGCGTTTCGATAAAGCCGAAGGAATTTATCCTGGCATATGTACTCAGCGAACCGATCAAACCGATGTTGGGACCTTCGGGGGTCTCAATAGGGCACATGCGGCCATAGTGTGAATGGTGCACGTCCCTAACCTCGAAACCCGCCCGCTCCCGGCTTAAACCACCCGGCCCCAGGGCTGAAAGCCTGCGTTTATGAGTTAATTCCGCCAGCGGATTGGTCTGGTCCATAAACTGGGAAAGCTGGCTGGAACCAAAGAATTCTTTTATGGCAGCCACAACGGGCCTGATATTGATAAGCACCTGGGGTGTTATCACATCAACATCCTGGATGGTCATCCGCTCCCGGACCACCCTTTCCATCCTGGACAGGCCTATTCTAAACTGGTTTTGCAGCAGTTCACCCACCGAGCGCAGACGGCGGTTGCCCAGATGGTCGATATCGTCCACGTGACCCCTTTGCTCCATCAGCCCCAGGAGGTATTTCACCGCCTGAATTATATCCGTAGGGGTAAGGGACCGGATAAACTCATGCCTTATAGGGATATATTTGCGTAAATAGGGATCATACTCACTGATGCCCGCGGCAACCCCCGCTTCCCCCGCGGCCTCGGTAATTTCCTGGGTTATCACTGTACCCCTGGCGGCAATTATTTCACCTGTTTCCGGTAAAATAACGTCTTTTTCCAGCGGCTCGTCGGAATATCTGTATAATACGCCATGCTTTAACTTCTTTTGAATTTTATAACGTCCCACATTGGCCAAGTCATATCTTTTGGGGTCAAAGAAAAGCGTTTCCAGGAGTGATCTGGCGCTCTCCACCGTTGGCGGCTCGCCCGGGCGCAGCTTTTTATATATTTCCACCAGGGCTTCTTCCTCGGAATCCGTGTTATCCCTGGTGAGGGTTTCCTGTATATGCTTGTTCTCATTAAAAAGTTCAACAATCATGCTGTTGGAGCCGTTACCCAACGCCCTTATCAATACTGTCACCGGTATCTTCCTGGTACGGTCAATACGTACAAAAATATGGTCATTGATGTCGGTTTCAAACTCCAGCCAGGCGCCGCGGTTGGGAATGATGGTTGCGGCATACAGTTTCTTGCCGCTGGGATCAATCTGTTCCGCAAAATACACCCCGGGGGAACGAACCAACTGGGATACTATAACCCTTTCCGCCCCGTTAATGATGAAGGTGCCTTTTTCCGTCATCAGGGGGAAATCTCCCATGAACACTTCCTGTTCCTTTACCTCGCCCGTATCCTTGTTGATCAGGCGAACTTTAACCCGGAGCGGAGCGGCATAGGTAACGTCGCGCTCCTTACATTCCTCCACCTTGTACTTTGGCTCACCCAGGGTATAATCCAGAAATTCCAGCACAAGGTTGCCGGTAAAATCCTGAATCGGGGAAATATCGTGAAATACTTCCCGGAGCCCCTCACGTAAAAACCACTGATATGAATTGCGCTGCACTTCAATCAGGTTGGGCAGTTCCAGTACCTCTTTCAGTTTCCCGAAGCTCTTCCGGTTGCTGGAACCCACCTTTACGGCATTCATGTATCGCACCACACCCCTCATGAAAGTCAACAAACCTAATAATTAGAAACAACGAAAAGCAAGGTGCTGGTTATACCAAGACCTCGCTTTCTTCCACAGGAACGTTATATCCAGAATATTATTCCCCAAAATACACCACCGGATACATAAATTTTTTCCTTGCGAATAATATTTTGGTTAATATAGTAAATATAGAATGGACATTTTTTAATGTTAGCAAATAGTTTGCTTTTTGTCAAGGGTTTAAGTACCCTTTCTTAAAAAATTTATTATCCCAAAAAGTTTTAAAAGAAACCGAGGGGCTTTTTTCTCTAACCACAGGGTTTTTAAAAAGTGAAAACAGGACCGTTCCCGAAAGGAAAGGCCCTGCTCATTAAGTACGTATTTTTAGAAAAAACTACTTAACTTCAGCGGTTGCGCCCTGTTCTTCCAGTTTGGCTTTAATGGCGTTGGCTTCGTCCTTGCTGGTTTTTTCCTTAACCGGCTTGGGTGCGTTGTCAACCAGTTCCTTGGCTTCCTTCAGGCCAAGTCCGGTGATCTCCCGAACAACCTTGATTACGTTAACTTTCTTGTCGCCAACAGATGCCAGTATTACGTCGAACTCTGTCTGCTCTTCTTCGGCAGCGGCCGGGGCTGCCGCGGCGGAGGGCATTGCGGCCATTGCCACGGGAGCGGCTGCGCTTACACCGAACTCTTCTTCAAAAGCCTTGACCAGTTCGGCCAGTTCCAGTACAGTCAAACCCTTTACTGCTTCCAGTATTTCATTAACCTTGGACATTTTATGAACCTCCTAATTTTTACTTAATATTGAAAGTAACCAGTAACCCCCGGCGGACTAAGCTGTTTCACCCGCCTGCTTTTTGCGCACGGCTTCCAGAACGCAAACCAGGTTCCTCAGCAGGCCCTGCAACGCACCGGCAAAGCCGTACATGGGGCTTTGCATGCCGCCCAGCACTTTAGCCAGCAGCACCTCTCTGGGAGGCAGGTCGGCCAGGTTTTTAACGGCTTTGACATCAATGGCCTTACCTTCCAGCAAACCGCCTTTTATTTCAAAAATCTTATACTCCCTGGCAAAATCCGCGAAAATTTTGGCCGCGGACACCAAATCCTCGGAACTGAAGGCTATGGCCGTGGGACCCTCCAGATACGGGTCCAGGCCTTCGTATCCCAAATCCTTGGCAGCCTTTAAAGTGAGGGTGTTTTTGACTACTTTGAGCTCGCTGCCCTTTTCCCTCAAGCGCACCCGCAGCTTTGTCATGGCGGCCACATCCAGGCCCCGGTAATTTGCCATTATGGCGACCTTGGAATTGCTCAATCTTTCTCTGACTTCCTGCAACATTTTTTCTTTATCTTCCCTGGTAGGCATAAAATACACCTCCTCTCATAGGTCAGGGGACACACCTTCTTCAGGTTGTCTAACTCCTGACTATTAACAATTTAAAATGATTTTTATTAAATCCCGTTCCACTTATTTTATCTCACGAAGGAATGTCCCCAACGTATGTCAGGGGATACACCTTCTTCAGGTTGTCTAACTCTTGACTATTAACAATTTAGAATGGTTTTTATTAAATCCCGCTACACTTATTTTCTCTCACGCAGGAATGTCCCCAACGTTATAAAAAAATAAAAACAGGCCTGTAGACAAAGACTATAGGCCTGCCATTTTTACAGTGGACAGGTGAAGTCCCTTACCTCGGTTGGCGGCATTCCACCTTTAAGTAATAACACCAACTGTCTACAGTGAGGAGCAACGCCGGATGGTTTCCGGCTTTACTATTAAATTTTGGCCACGCTTGTTTTTTAAACGGCCCTTCGGATATATCAGGCGGTGACCTTTTGCGAGTTCACCTTGATCCCCGGTCCCATGGTGGAGGACACGTAAATACCTTTTATATAAGTGCCCTTGGCTGCGGCGGGCTTAACCCTGATAAGCTGCTCCACCAGTGTGCGCAGGTTATCCGACAGTTTTTCCACCGAAAAAGAAACTTTTCCGATAGGCGCATGGATAATGCCGGCCTTATCAACCCGGTACTCAATCTTACCGGCCTTTACTTCCTGCACTGCCCGGGTAACATCAAAGGTGACCGTACCGGTCTTGGGGTTGGGCATCAGTCCCCGGGGTCCGAGAATTTTACCCAGACGTCCCACCAGACCCATCATATCCGGGGTGGCCACGGCAACGTCAAACTCCAGCCAGCCTTCTTTTTGAATCCTTTCCACAACATCCTCGGCGCCGACAAAATCCGCTCCGGCTTCCTCGGCTTCCTTGGCTTTATCCCCCTTGGCAAAAACCAGCACTTTTCTGGTCTTGCCGGTGCCATGCGGTAAAACCACGGCCCCACGCACCTGCTGGTCGGCATGTCTGGGATCAACACCCAATCTAACCACGGCCTCAACGGTTTCGTCAAATTTGGCCGGAGCCACTTTCTTCACCAGTTCCAGAGCATCGACAGGCTCATATAATACATTGTTGTCCACTTGTTTGACTGCATCGGCAAGTTTTTTGCCCTGCTTCGGCATTGTCATATCCTCCTTGTGGTGCTGACGGATTAAATCCTCCCACTATTAATTAACCCTCAACTATTTCTATTCCCATACTGCGGGCTGTGCCCTGAATCATACTCATGGCTGCATCCACAGACGCGGCGTTGAGGTCTTTCATTTTAAGTTCGGCGATTTCCTTTACCTTGGAAATAGCCACCTTGCCTACCTTCTTCTTGTTGGGTTCTCCCGACGCGGTTTCAATGCCGGCGGCTTTCTTCAACAGTACGGAAGCCGGCGGTGTTTTGGTTACAAAAGTAAATGAACGGTCTTCGTAAACGGTAATTTCCACGGGAATAATCAAGCCTGCTTGATTCGCCGTCATTTCATTATATTGCTTGACGAAGGCCATAATATTTACGCCGTGCTGACCCAGTGCAGGTCCCACAGGAGGAGCCGGGGTGGCCTTGCCTGCCAGACACTGTAACTTGATAACTGCGGCAACCCTCTTAGCCATGTGCTTTACACCTCCTTACCCTTACTCTGTTAAAATTCTAAAAGCTCATACGTCAAGCATAGCTGGGAACATTCCTCCGGCTATTAAAAAATACTGCAAAGAGAGGCGCGCCCCTTTTAGCTTGCTCGCTAAAGCAGCTTTTCCACCTGGGAAAAATCCAATTCCACCGGCGTATCCCTGCCGAACATGGAAATCATTACTTTTAGTTTGGATTTTTCCGGGTAAATCTCTTCTATTATTCCCTCAAAATTTTCAAAGGGACCGGATTTTACCCTTATGTGCTGGTTCACTATGAAATCAACCCTGGCTTTTGGCTCCTCGACACCCATAGACTTAATAATCTGCATTGCCTCGCCCTCGGTCAGCGGTATGGGCTTGGAACCGGTGCCCACAAAACCTGTTACCCCCGGGGTATTGCGCACCACATACCAGGAATCGTCGGTCATGATCATTTCCACGATGACATATCCCGGAAAAATCTTTCTTTTGTTTACCTTGCGCTTCCCATTTTTGACCTCTATCTCGTCTTCCATGGGCACAAGGATACGAAAGATCTTTTCCTCCATGTTCATGGATTCGATCCTTTTCTCAAGGTTGGCTTTTACCTTGTTTTCATAGCCGGAATAGGTATGAATCACATACCACTGTTTATTCATAATACAAGGG
Source organism: Desulfocucumis palustris (assembly GCF_002933875.1). GTDB lineage: Bacteria > Bacillota > Desulfotomaculia > Desulfotomaculales > Desulfocucumaceae > Desulfocucumis > Desulfocucumis palustris. The sequence continues at coordinate 14,519 of NZ_BFAV01000097.1, forward strand.
ACCCGTTATACAGATCCCCCACCTCCCCGGTACTATCTGATAATAAGTTGCAGAATTCTGCTCAGCAGCGAGTCGAAAACCCATATGATCACACCCACTACAAAAACAGCCACCACAACCACCGAGGTGTATATGATAATTTCGCGGCGGTTTGGCCAGTGAACCTTTTTTAATTCGTTTAAAACACCCCTAAAATACTTCCTTGTCTGTTCAATCCGGTTAACCTTTTCTTTTTTTACAGGAACCGGTTTCTTGTCGGATTTCACCAGTATTTTTTTGGGCTGGTTTTCCTTGCTTTTGACTTCCAATTCCTTCCCTCCGGAATTGTCTTTCCTGTTCATAACAGCCATACTCACGCCCATCCTTAAAAAATACCTATCAAAAACAAAAACACTGAAAATTAGCGGGTTTCTTTGTGAACCGTATGGGTGTGACAAAAGCGGCAGTATTTTTTCATTTCAATCCTGCCGGGATCATTCTTCTTATTTTTAGTCGTCGAATAATTACGACGCTTGCACTCAGTGCAGGCCAGTGTAACTCCCACCCTCATTTATGACACCTCCAGCCCGTAAAACCTTTTACAGGAAAATATAGATGACCCAAATAATTTATCACAATATATTTTAGCTGTCAATACGTAGCAAATCATATTGGCTATATCTCAGTATAACTGATTTACTGCCTTATTATACCAGACTCCGGATCTAATAAAAATAATCCGCTTATAAGAAGTTAAAAAAATGGCCTTTAAAGGCCATTTTTTAACTTCATTTTTTGTTCGGCCTACTCAATAATGGAGGTAACCACACCCGCGCCCACGGTACGGCCGCCCTCACGAATGGCGAAACGCAAACCTTCCTCTATGGCGATGGGAGTGATT
>NZ_BFAV01000098.1 GCF_002933875.1 Desulfocucumis palustris
GTGCACCAGCAGGTTTAAGTGAATTTTTTCAAGGATGCCGGATAATTGAAGGGCTATGTCCAGAAAGGCCGGAAGGCCGATATTGTTGCCGGACCGGTATTCCTCCAGGGATAAGCCCGCCGGGTCTTCAAAAACAAGCACCGGCAGGCTGTGGTGTTTTTCAAGGGCCAGCGGTTTCATTACGCCGTCAAGGTCCAGTTGAGCGGTTATTTCGAACTCCCGGTATAAAAGGGCCATATCCCTCTCGGAGGGATATGGGGCGGCGGGCATCTTGATTATCACGGGTTTCCCGCCGGCAATCCGCCGCCCCCGGAAAAGGGCCGTTGCAGGATTTTGATGGATTAATCCGGTTATTTCGTAGCCCGGTATATTGAGCATCATTTAGCGCTCCTCGGAGGCCGTTGAAAAAGTCCATCTGCTGCGTTGCGACTTTTTTTGAACAGCCTCTGGATATCCCCGGAAACCAGCATTTTGGTGGAGTTTAGCCGTTGAATTTATATCCCACACCTCTTATGGTGGTGATAAATCCGGGTTTTGTCGGGTCTTTTTCAATCTTCTTGCGAAGATTGCTTATGTGCACCATAACAGTTCTGGTGTCGCCAAAACTCTGGGATGACCAGAGGTTCTGGTAAAGCTCCTCAATATTAATTACCCTGTTGGGGTTGCGGGCCAATAGCACCAATAGCTGGAACTCCTTGGCGGAAAGGAAAACCGGCTTATCGTTTACCATTACGGTGTGACTGGTCAGATCTATCAGCAGGCCCGGAAAGGCCAGCACAGTATTTTCCTGCTTTGTGTTTTTTAGCATCCTGCTGCGCCGCAGATGGGCCTTTACCCTGGCCACCAGCACGCCGGGGCTGAATGGTTTGCTGATATACTCGTCTCCGCCTATGGTGAGTCCCAGTATTTTATCCGTATCATCGTCCTTGCAGCTTAAAAAAAGGATAGGTATGTCGGTGTTCTTACGCAGTTCCTGGCATATCTGAAATCCGTTCGGCCCCGGCAGGAGCACATCCAGTATAATTAAGTCCGGGTTGTGGTTTTTGACCATTTCAAGGGCCTTGGCGCCGTTATCCGCCAATAACGCAATAAAACCGTTATTTGTAAGGTTAATTGAAATAAGTTCGCATATTTCCGGCTCGTCGTCCACTACTAAAATTTTTTCCGCGGTCATGACTATCCTCCCTTAAATGTTATTATAATTGATTCTTTGACAAACTTAACAATTATTTGTATTTTTTTATTATTTTTCTTTAGGAAAAATTTAGCAAAGTTTTAGGTCTTCTTAACATCAAACCCGGGGGGGTACTTTAAAATTGAGTTGACAGATATTACTTCCTAAAGGGTTCATACCAGGTCTGAAATAGCGTCTGCGGGTGAAAACCGGGATAACGGCGGTGGAAGAAACCGCCGCCGTGGAGAGATAATATTTGTCTTTGGAAGAATGTATGACAATATAAGATATGTTTCGACATATTTCCCGAAGGAGATCCCTGCGGGAAGGTGTAATAATATTCAGAAGATTAAATTATTTGGGGGATGAAAAGTAAATGGTGATGGTGCCCGAATATTCCCCGGATGAAGTTACCAGGCTGCAAAGAAAAGTTGCTGTATACCGCCGGCTGAAAAAAGAGTACAGGGAAAAAGAGAAGGAACTTGAACTTCTGAAGGAAGAATTTAACAATGCCAGGAGAGAGATGGAGCAACTGGGACTATATCCCCGGGTCTTTGAAGAAAAGGGAAAACTATCCGGTATTTGCCGCTGTGCCGTGGACATATCCGAATATGTGCGATGGGGCAGGCAAGCGGAAAGGGCGCTGTGGGATCAGATAAATTTTATGCAGACATTAATCGATACAATACCAAGCCCTATTTTTTACAAAGATATCAACGGCGTATACCAGGGGTGCAACAATGCATTTTGCAGCCTGGTGGGAATAAATAGAGAGGATATAATAGGCAAAACGGTTCACTATCTTTTTCCAAGGGAACTGTCGGCGATATACAGTGAAAAGGATCTGCTGCTGCTGGAAAAACCGGGGTTTCAAATGTACGAAAGCCGTGTGAAAAATGCCGGGGGAACATACCGGGACGTTATTTTCTACAAGGCGACATATATTGATACGGAAGGAAAAGCAGCCGGGATAGTGGGTGTGGCCATTGACATAACCGAACGCAAAGGGATGGAGGAAGACCTGCGGCTGTCCGAAGAACGCTTCAAAAAAGCGTTTAACGCCAGCCCGGCGGGCATTTTTATCCATAGGGCCATGGACAGACGAATAATAGACGTTAACGACAGTTTTATACTGAGTAGCGGTTACAGCCGGGAGGAGCTTATCGGCAGGAGTATTGACGATGTGGATTTATGGGTAAACCCTGAAGATAACGGCAGGGTTTATGAATATATATTAAAGGGCGGCTCCGTTCACAACCTGGAAGTGCGTTATTACGGAAAAAACGGCGAAATCAGAACAGGGCTCTTTTCCGCTGAAATTATAGTAATTGACGGGGAGGAGTGCGTGCTCAGCCTGTTTTTTGACACCACGGAGAATGACCGGCTGAAGAGTGAACTGGCCCGGCTGAACAGGCTTAGCCTGGTTGGCGAGATGGCGGCCGGCATAGGGCACGAGATAAGAAACCCCATGACCACCGTGCGAGGGTTTTTGCAAATGCTGGGGGGAAAAGAGGGTTTTGTTAATTACAGGGAGTATTTTGATGTCATGATCAGCGAACTGGACAGGGCTAATTCAATTATAACCGAATTTTTGGGAATGGCCGGTAATAAACAGGCAAATTTAAAAAGCCGGAACATTAATGATATAATCGGCAAAATTACACCTTTAATTTTGGCCGACGCAAATAATTTGGAAATGTCACTGAAAATTGCCACCGGTAATATACCGGACATATTATTGGATGAAAAGGAACTGCGCCAGCTGATATTCAATCTTGTCCGCAATGGCTTTGAGGCCATGTCACCCGGCGGAGAGCTGACCGTGGCAACTTTTATGGACAATGGCGAGGTGGTATTATCGGTTAAGGATCAGGGCAAAGGCATACCTCCTGAAACATTGGACAGAATAGGAACCCCCTTTTACACCACCAAGGAATCCGGAACCGGACTGGGACTGGCCACCTGCCACAGCATTGCCTCCCGTCACCGGGCAAAAATTGAAGTTGTTTCGAGCCCCGGGGAAACCATTTTTTACGTCAGGTTCAAATCCGCCGGGGAGACCGCCGCCACGGATGACTTCCGGGCCGGATAGTCTATAATTATCACCAATAAGAAGGATATTTTCTCCATGGCAAAATGTTTATCAGCAGCATTGCCAGGGCTACCATAAGCAATGACCCGGCGGCAACTGTAAGCAGCACGGATTTTAATCCGAAACCGCCGAATATGGCAATGTATAATGTCCCCCCGGCGGGCGGGTGTATGGTTCCGGTTAATATCATTAAAATAACCGCCGCCACCAGGGCGATGGTTAAGGAGTACCAATTGGCTCCTAAAACAGATTGTGTCAGAATACCGGTGGCCGCCGATAAAACATGGCCGCCTATGATATTGCGCGGCTGAGCCGCCGGCGACTGGTGATTTGTGTATAATAATACCGCGGAAGCCAAGAAGGACGGAATTAAAAGCGGAAGATTAAAGTAGGAGCTTATCCAGGCTATTACCCCGACGCAGCCAAATATAGTGATAGCAAGTATGAAAAGTTCCCTCAGGCTGAGGTGTTCCTTTTTGCACTGTTCAGTGCCGCGCATTTTTGCAAAATAGTTCCTTATAATATATATTGCCTTTAAAACAAATGTTTTCTTACCCGGTGCCCGGGAGTTTTCGTTTTGTCTTGCAGCCGGTTTGGAATTCATGTTTTTCCTTCTTTGCTCCATGTAATTTAAATAGATTCGCAGGCCACCAGTCCACAAGCGCATATGGTATGCACAGTTTTTCTCCGATGGCCTGCGGGTAAACAGCACTTTAAACAAATGTTTTCAATGACTGATTAATTATTTACTGTTGATTGTCTCCCTGTAAGGCTTTGTCTATTTGTTTTTGAAAGGGATTGGGCCGGGTTTGTTTTATGGAAGCGCAGCGGCAATGATGGGTGTGCCCGCAAGGCTTGACTTTTTCCCTGCCGCCGGCTTGTTCCGCCCGCTTAGAGGCGATGATGCCGAACATGTTTACCGGCGCTGCTTTTACCACTCCGCCACATTTTACGCACAGCAGTTCCAGCCTCTTTTTTGTTTCATAATCCACCAGCACTTCGCGTCTTGCTCCACATTCCTCACAAAAAAAGTCATATACCGGCATGACCAGCCTCCTTTGTTAAGCCTTCCTTACCGGCGGAGTAAGAGGAAGGTAGGTGCGGCTTACGCTGTTGCCGCAATGTGCTCTCTTACCAGGGAAACCGCCGCGTTTGCATCAGAACCATACCGTAGGCCTATTTTTTGGGCAAGTTCTTCATTCATGGCGGCGCCGCCGGTCATCACCAGGTATTTGTCGCCTTGTCCCTTCTCTCTTAACATTTTTACGGTTTTCTCCGCGTAAGCCACGGATGAATTGGTCATGACCGATATGCCGATGGCCACGGCGTTATTTTCTTCCGCCGCTTTTAAAAACTCTTCGGGGTTAACGTTCTTGCCGAGATCAACAACATTAAAGCCGTTTGCTTTCAGCATAAGCACCACCAGGTTCTTACCGATATCCTGGGTGTTGCCGCGCACCAGACCCATTACAACGGTTTCTTTTTTTCCGTCTTTTAAACCTGATGCTTCCAGCAGCGGCACCAGGATCGGCATGGCCCTGTCCATGGTCCTGGCCGACTTGAGCATGTCGGTAATAAAGCGCTCATTGCGCTCATACAGATCGCCAACCATTTTCATTCCAAGGGACAGACCGTCAAATATTATCTGCTGGGGCGTTAAGCCAAGCTCCAAACCTTTTTGGGTCCACTCCACCACCTTATCACCGTCATATTCCATAATCGCATCAGCCAGGTTGCAATAAACCTCTTCCTCGGGGGTTTTCTTATCCCGGGTCTTTTTAATGCCCATTATGACCCTTTGATCGTCATCGGTTGAAATTTTGCGCATGCCCGGATGTTTGGGATGACCGGCCAGATAAACGTTGTTCAGGTCCCCGAGGGCCTCAATGTCTATCGGGTATTTGATTGCCGCACAGGTATCAATCAAGGCGCGCATGTTTTCTTCAGGCACGGTCCAGTCAATATCGCAGCCGGGCATGCAAACAAACCCGCCATTGTACCCAACTTCCACAGCAAGCTTCTTTACTTCTCTGGCAACATCCCCGGGGGTGCCGTGGGTAAGGGTGGAATACGGGCTGAGGGTCCCCATCAGGGATAATCTGTCACCTATGGCATGTTTCGCATGGTTGGCCCCGGGATACATGTCTCCGTTAAAATTAAAGGAGCCGTTGGATGCGATGTCGGACCATATGGGCTGGGTAAAGGTACAGGTATGAGTAAACCCTATACCGCCGATTTCTTTAATATAGGCGAACAGCCTCTGCTGGTAAGGCAAGCCGAATTCACGATACATTCCCGGCGGCAATATATCACAGGAGCAAAATGGATCCAAAATATTACAAACATCTATACCGGCCTCAAACATCATCCGGCAAATATTTTTACAGACGTCGAGGCATAACTCTATAATCTCCTTGGCATAATCAGGATCCTCGGCCAAATAGGTGAAAAATTCATCGGTGCCGGTAACCAGCTGGGCGGTGGTAATGGGGCCGCCCACCGGAGTAGCCAGGGCATGGGTATTTTTCCAGCCTTCCCTGACAAAGGTCCTTATCTCTTCTTGTATTGCTCTCAGCCGGCCCTTTTCCGGATCAAAACCCTTGGATAAGTAGTTATCCTTTAGACGGTAAAAAATTTCTTTGGTAGGCGCGGGATGTTTGACCAGCGAGGGCTGCGCATAGGGCAGATAGTCCAATACGGCGCCCAGGTTCTCCACCGGGGTAAACAGATCTGTGCCCGCGATCACCACATCCCCGCCGAACTTTTGATGCGCTTTAATTTTAGCTTTTGCCATGGCCTCACCATCAAGTAAAACCTCATCGACCCTGACGCCTCCCTCACGAATGCCCCGGGTCATCAGCAGCGGGGTAACGGGTAACTGATCAGGCAATTCCTTCATTGTAACCGCCGCAAAAATTCTTTCCCGGCTGGTCATCTTTGCTGGTCTCATTTTTTCACTCCTTAATAATTTTTTCAGTTACGTTCAGGTTATCAAGAGTCATGTGCTCATGTTCGCCTCGCCTCCTGTTCGTAAGGTTAAAATCGCTATTTTACCGTGCTGCCGGTAAAGGAGTTTTTAATGTTAAAGGGACGGCAGCTTCTCCCACAGTGTTTTTTCAACGGCTTCCTCAATAATGCTTCGAACCGGGCCAAGGCGGCGCAGGTCTTCAAAGCCGCCGCAGGAAATATTTCTTATGAACGCCGCCCCGCGAGCAGCCGCCAGAACTTCCCCGGCAGAAGACATATTATCCCTGGGGCCTGCAATTACAGGGGCGCTTTGGGCCAGTTCGGCAATTAAGGAGGCTATGCCCGCCTTATCACCTTGCAATACGGCTCTGCCCAAAGCACATAGGTCATTTGACCCATGCAGTATGACAAAACCGGGCAGTTCCCGGCGCAGCCGCAAAACATTCATTCCTTTGGCGGATGTGTCCAGGTTTACCATCCCGACGCCTAAATCCAAAATATCCGGCAGGATGGGGCTGATAGCCCCACAGCTGTGAAAGCAGACGGCCGCTGAAGTTATGTTTCCAAGGTGTGTCAGTAAAGCGCTCATCCGGGGGCGCACATGGTTTCGGAAATCCCGCGGGGATAAAAACATGCCGTCCCTGTAACCCAAATCATCGCTGTATACGATAATGTCCGGTTGCCTGTCAAGTGACGCCAGCAAATACTCGTAGGCGCTGATAATGGTTTCCAGAGACCACTCCAGCAGCACTGAGGCGGCACGGCGGTTATCGGCAATGTCCTCCATAAACTGCCAGGTATTGCGCAGCATAAAGCACATATCCAGAAGACCGGGACACGGCGCGTCGGCGATTACCAGGCTGTTGCCGGTTGATTCCGGAACGGCCTGCTGCACCGGCTGCAGCCAGCGCGGCCTGGGGTGGCGCGTAATATCCGCGGGCGCCGCGGTTTCTAAAGGGTGGCCGATTGGCGCTGAATTTTCTCCTTCCCGCAGCCAGGTTACGCCAAGGGCATCAATAAAATGTTCATCCTCCATCTCCCGGGGGGCATACAGCAAGCCCGCGCGAATGAAGTCGGACCCCAAACTTATGCAATCCGCCGGCTCCAGGGGTATCGTATTGAAAAGGGGATGAGCCAGGGCATTGTCTTTTTGCAAACCGGGAATCGCACCGGCCCGTATGCCGGTAAGGGATGATGTGCCGATGTCAATCAGCGGAACACCGTTTTTCCCGCCGGAGAGCATTTCTTGCAACCATGACCGGGACGGCATCACTCCGTCACCCCTGACAATTTGAACATCTGCCATAGGGCGTGTCCTTCCGGCAATTTATGACCGTCCAGCTCCTGGGCCGCGAAGCCATAAAACACCTCGGCCGTTGCCGCAACATGGGCCGCCATGGCAGACTTTTCTATGATGCCGTAATGCAGGTAATCTCCACCGGCCGCGCGGCAGGCCACCAGTGCCGCCGCCAAAGACAAATTCACCCATTCCCGGCCAAGCCGGTTTAAGCCGGTCCATTGCGGATAGCAATTGGAGAAAGCACAGCCCGCGGGATAGCCGAAACGTTCCCGAACGGCCTGAATCTGGCGTATATTTAAACCTATTGAAGGCGGGTCCATGGTGCCCAGGTCAACGATGGGGGCTGCCACACCAATTTCCTTTAGCATGGGATGATAATAGTTTTCTATCATCTCGCAGCTTCCACCGGGGGTGGGATCGCTTATATCACTGGCCAGAATCATGACAGCCGCCGGGCGATACCGGCCAAGCAGCTCCAGTTCTTCGTCCTCGGTGTCCTCATTCAGCGATGCGTAGACGGACCGCTCCAGAATGCCGAGTCTGGCGGCTGCCTCCAGTCCGGCCATGCGGACCTGGGCCTCGGTGGCGTTTATCAGCAACGGAAGGTTTGTACGCGGGCCGACGAATTCCAAAAACCGCTCAATGGCTTCAGGCGAAGCGGCAATGACGTCCAGTGCCATCTGTACGCCATACTGTTTACTGAGCCTGTTGACACGGTCTAACAGCAAGGCGGCGCGGGTTTCGTCAAATTCTCCGGCAAAAGGATCACGGACAATGGAGTGCTTGTCGTAAAAAATACTTCCAACCACCAGGCCTGTGGCCGACCCCAATGGTCCTCCTATGGTGGCGTTGCCTATTTTAAGCACGTGGTAATCTCCCACCCTCGATTCCTCCTTATTTAGAGAGAGTATTAATTGCTGGAGTCATAATAAAATTTAATATTGTCAGAATTATAAAATAGATAACAATGTATGTCAATGTATTATATTGTATAACACTGTATTATATAGCATGAAAAATTCATTCAATCATGAATAAATTAGCATACTGATGGGAGAATTATTGAGCGGCATGGAATGGTATGATATTATTTAGAAATAATGCTGTCAAAGGAGAGCCCGCTGCGATGAATAACGAATTGCTCACGGTTAACGAAGTGGCCGAGAAACTGCGCACCACGCCCAATACCATTTACAGGTGGCTTAGGGCCGGCAAGTTTCCCGGCGTTAAAATAGGCAAGGAGTGGCGCATTAAAAGTGAAGTGCTGGAAGCCAGGCTGGCCGAGTCATACCTGCCGGGAGAGATTTCATACCTGGATAAAATAAATTGCCGGCATGACCATATAATGGCTGTAACCTCCAGCGCGTCGGAAGTTTACGACCTGGAGGCCGAATTCTTTAAAAGGGGCATGAGGGAAGGCAGGCGGCTGTTCAAGGGGTGCTGGTGGCAGAACCGGGAAGAGGTGAGGAAGGAGCTTTCTGTAAGAGGGCTGGCCGTGGAGGAGTTGGAAAAACGCGACATGCTGGTTATCGTTGATCTGGCCGATTCATTTAGCAGGAACGGCGAAAAGGGACCCGTGCAAATCTGGCTTGAAGAAGCAGACAGGTCCCTGGCAATGGGATATGAAACCATGTGGGGGTCAGGTTCACCCAACCTGCTCAGCTGCGGCGAAGACTCTTCCAAATTACTGGACTTTGAGCATTTTCTGGACGAATCTCTGGAGAAAGCGCCCGTGGTGGGCATCTGCCCCTACGTGTTCAACATTGAAACAAAAGATTGTTTCAACTACTTTATTCATTTGATGAACCACCATAAAGGGGTCCTTTTTTACAGCAACGGCCCGGCCACCTTTTTTAGAAGAGAGTCTTCCCAAAGGTAAATAAAGGCCGGCGCCGGATGCCTTGAAGCCTATATAAGGAGCGACAATAATCCTAAAGGATTGTTCAACATTAGCGTGTCGGTGGCATCAAAATTTAATGTGATATCCTTCTTTACTTTTAACGGAACAACCTCCAGGGTGACAGTGGCCTGGGCCGTTGTTCCCTGAATGGATACGTCGCGGATATTATATAGCTTGATGTTGTTTTTTAATTTCTCGATCAGCTTTTCCGCAACGGGTCCGGCGGCATCCACATATTTTTTAACGGCGTCAGCATTTCCAGTATTTATTCCATTTATCAGTTCCGTAACGGCATTTCTCACATCCTGTTCAGTCAGGGTTTTGGGCGCTTCGGAATTCTGTTGCGCCGCACAGCCGCTAATAATTAAAGATAATAACAGCATCAGTATTATCAGGCGTTTCATTGCTATCCCTCCTTGTTGTCTTGTAGAAGCACCAATACCATTTTCATTCCGGCAGCTACTTTTCATCCCGGGCAAAAGCTTCCGGGCGAGTTTAGGATTCACCCCCCCGCAGGTTTTTCCCTTCTATAATAGCGTTTTAAAAGCTTATCCTCAAGACGGCATTGTGATTTTAATGCCGGTGTTTCCGTGTTTTTTTACCATAGCCTGAGTTTCCCGGCAACCCCGGGAAACTCTATTGCCCGCCAGCAGCCTGTTTATCCCCGGCCTATGCCCGGTAGGGGATAAACTCCTTTTGGGCCAAAGGCTCACTTATATTGACAATGTTGAAGGGGCGGTTTTACAATTATTTAGGCTTTCAAGAAAGGCGCGGTAAAAATGAGGGTTGGGGAGAAATACGTTCACAGGCGGAGTTGATGGAAGCATGAATGAGGTTAAGACTGTTCTGGTAAACAATCTCACCAAGGGCTTCGATAACATTATGGCGGTGTCCGGCATCAATTTCGAGGTGTATTGCGGCGAATGCTTCGGCTTGATTGGACCGAACGGCGCCGGAAAATCCACAACAATTAAGATGTTAACAACGTTGCTGCCCCCCGATGACGGCGAGGCCGTGATCAACGGTTATTCTATTGTGAAGAATCCGGCCGGGGTGCGTGGGTCCATTGGTTATGTTCCGCAATTGTTATCTGTGGACGGAGCAATGACAGGCTATGAAAATCTGCTTGTCTTCAGCAAACTTTACGGGCTAAAAAGAAAACAGCGGGAAGAGCGTATTAAGAGAGTGCTTGATATTACCGGGCTGGAGGACGCCGCCCACAGGCAGGTGAAAACCTACTCCGGCGGCATGGTGCGCCGCCTGGAGATAGGGCAGGCTATTTTGAATTACCCGCAGGTGTTGTTTTTGGATGAGCCCACAGTGGGACTTGACCCGGTGGCCAGGAAAACCATTTGGAAGCATATAGAAAAACTCCGGTGCGAGCAGAACATGACCATCCTTCTGACTACTCACTATATGGAAGAGGCGGAGGCGCTCTGCTCACGCATCGCCATAATGAATAAAGGGAAAATCGCGGTCATGGGAACCGCCCGGGAGCTAAGGGAATCCACAGGCAATCCGCATGCCGGCATGGATGATGTGTTCGCCTATTATGCCGGGGCGCTTGAATCCCAGGAAGGAGATCTACGGGATGCTTCACGAACCCGCCGTACAGCCAAACGACTCGGGTAAATATGGCAACCAGATTTTTTTGTTTTTCTTCCATGTCTGGACAATAATAGAAATGGAAGTTCGGAAGCTTCGCCAGGATCCCACTGAACTGGTAATGCGGGGTATTCAGCCCGTTCTGTGGCTCCTGATATTTGGCCAGGCCTTTAGCCGCCTGCGGGCCATTCCCACCGGTTCGGTGAGCTATGAAGCATTCCTGACCCCGGGAATTCTGGCCCAATCCATTACCTTTATCTCCATTTTTTATGGTATCACCATTATATGGGATAGGGATCTGGGGCTGCTGCAAAAAATCATGGTCACCCCCATCAGGCGCCCCGCCTTTATACTGGGGAAAATGCTGTCAGCCTCCATAAGATCCATCAACCAGGGGGTTATTATTCTGCTGCTGTCCGTTGTAATGAGGATTCCCCTGGAATGGAGCGCCGGCAGGATTATAGGGGTTATCTTTACCACAATACTGGGCGGGGTCTTTTTTTCCGGGCTGTCCATGGTCATCGCCTCGCTGATTAAAACCAGGGAGAGAATGATGGGCATCGGCCAGGTCATTACCATGCCGCTGTTTTTCTCTTCCAGCGCGCTGTACCCTGTGCAGATTATGCCGGACTGGTTAAGGATTATCGCCACCATAAACCCCATGAGCTACCTGGTGGACGGGTTGAGAAACCTGCTGATCAACACCGCCGGAACCCATTTGTTTTTGGACTGGTGCGTTCTTATCGGGGCTTCTTCATTGATATACCTCTTAAACTGCCTTTTGTTTCCCCGCATACTCAGGTGAACGGATATTTTCTTACCGGAGTTCTTATAAAAACAGCTCCGGCTCTTTTCTATCGGCAAATTCAATTTCCAGTTCGTATTTATGTCTTAAATAGTTCTCGTCATCATAATACTTGGCCTGATTGGGACATGTTTTAATGCAGGCGCCGCATTTAATGCAAATTCCATTTAATTGGGACGTGTCCTCATAATCAATGGAACCCATGGGGCAGACTTCCACGCAGAGCTTGCAGTCGGTACAGTGCTCATTGGTTTTTGGGGTAACCTTTCTGATATCCACAGGCACACCCTCTTTATTTTTCGGCATGTAATATTTTCTATAGGGCTTATTTCCCTTGACGGTTATGCTTTCAAGGTTGTTACTATTTATTTTAGCGTATATTTGACTGGCAAAATCATTTACCATATTCATATCCTTTTGATCAGGCCTGTCCTTGGCAAGGGTTTTGGAAAACGAGTGCTCTCCTATAAATGCGCCGCCTGCGATAACTTTAAAACCGTTCAATTCCAGAATGTCTTTTAGTTCCACCAAAGCATCGTCATAATTTCTGTTTCCATAAACAACCGTGGCAATTGCGCAGGCGCCATTGCCGGTAACGGAACTCAAATAATTCAGCAATACATTGGGAACCCTTCCCGCGTAGACCGGAACCCCCATAACCACGATATCGTCTCCTGTGAAGGCTACCGGCTCCTTTCTAACTCCCGGCAATGTAAAATCAATGGTATTTATAGTTTTTCCCCTGTCAATATTTTCTGAAATTTTTTCCGCTATTCCGGATACTATTTTTTTAGTCGTACCCGTGGGACTGAAATACATGGCGTTTATTTTCTTATTCATGACGAGCCCTCCTTGAATAAAATAGCAAAATTGTTCACCTGAAATGCCCGGAGCGAAACCGGACCCTCCTGCCGGGGGGGTGCGGGTGCATGCCGTAATAATTTCCACACGGGATAAAGTGACTCCTTCCCGGTTTTACAGCCGCTTATTTTATTTTTGCATTTGTCCATTTTAAAATATTAAAAATGAGTATAAAATTTATAGATGACAATACGGGTATTTAAACAGTGAGCGAATTGTTCCGGGAAAATAAAATCAATAAAGAAAAGGAGATACCGTCTATGCTGATGGAATTGGTCGGTAAAAACAGGAGTTACCGCAGGTTTTATCAGGAGGAGCCTGTGGAGGGGGCAACACTGAGGGAGCTTGTCAATCTGGCCAGATTGTCGGCCTCCGCCGCAAACCTGCAGCCCCTGAAATACATACTGTCCTGCCGGGAGGAGAGCAATTCAAAAATATTCAGCACCCTGAAATGGGCAGCCTACCTTAAGGATTGGGAAGGTCCCCGGGAGGGCGAAAGGCCGCCGGCCTACATCGTTATGCTGGGAGATACCGCAATAGGGGGCTTCCAGCAGGTAGACGCCGGCATCGCCTGCCAGAGCATACTGCTGGGGGCGGCGGAAATAGGCCTGGGAGGATGCATCATTGCTTCCGTGAACAGGGAGCAGTTGCGTAAAAGCCTTGATATTCCCGGCCAATATGAAATACTGTACGTCATCGCCCTGGGCAAGCCCCTGGAAACCGTGGTTATTGAAACCGCGAAGGATGATATACGCTACTGGCGGGACGAAAAAGGCGTTCACCATGTTCCCAAGCGCCGGCTGGAAGAAATAATAATCCAAATGGCATAAACAGCTTTACTGATTGCCGGCAATCGGTTTCCACAACAATCTATTTGGATTTTCTCGCTTTTTTCCATAAGGCCTGAAAGAATTCCACGAACCGTATACTGACGGAATCTGCCGCGGTCATAATAATTTTTGCAATCAGTACGGCAAATAATATAATTAATAGATATTTTAAAATGTCCATGATTAAATAAAGCCCTGCTTTCCTTTCAAAATTACGGGCCGGCCCTTCCCAAAAAGCCCGTGGCGATGAAAATTCCCCCGGTCCGGCCTGGAGACGCCGTTTACCTATGCCAGCACATCCGCCGTCCGGTTTTCCCTGGACAGCCAGTAGCCCCCGGACAGCAGCCTGAGCGAGGGTATGGCGGTAAAGGTAAGGGTAAACAGTGTTAATAGCGGGTTATCTATCCGGCAGCCCGCTTCTCTCAGGGCTTTTTCCAGGGCTGTGAAGCTTGCGGCCGCTTCCGGTCCGGCCATTTCGGAGGTGTATCCGAAAATGGGAAGCGGCAGCTCTTCCATTATCCGTCCCCGGCAGCAATAAACAATGCCGCCCCGCAGCCGGCGGATTCTGTTTACCGCGGCGGCCATGTCGCTGTCATCGGCGCCAATTACCACCAGGTTTCCTTCTCCGAAGGAATAGCTGCTGGCCAGCGCACCCCTTTTCAGGCCGAAACCCTTGATAAATCCGGTGCAGCCCCCGCCATTTCCGCCGTGGCGGTTGATTACCGCCGCCTTTATAACATCATCGCTGCCGGTGATTGTTATTTCTCCGTTAACCACCGGTAAATCCAGTATTGTTTCACGGTTTAAAATGGTGGAGATTAATTCTATGGCACGCACCCTGGCTGCCGGGGAAGAGACCGGCACCCGGAAAAAGTCAGGTTCCACCGGGTTAATATTAATGCATTGATACGCATTGGCCGGAAAGCTTGTCTTCACCGGGTTTACCAGCATTTTGCCGTCCCGGGCCACCACCTTGCCCCGGCAAATAACCAGCCCTGGCTTAATTGTTTTAATATCGGGGACTATTACCATATCGGCGCATTTTCCCGGTGCTATTCCCCCCAGGTGGCTTTCCAGGTGAAAATGTTCCGCCACGTTAATGGTGGCCATCTGGATTGCCGTCACAGGGTTAAGCCCCAGGTCAACGGCCTTTTGCACAATGTAGTCCATGTGGCCCTGGCGGAGCAGCTCAACGGGCCAAACTCCGTCGGAAACCAGAATCGCCCTGCGTAAAGCCAAACCCATTTCAACCAAGGGGCCGATCACAGTCTCCAGTTCCCGGCGTATGGAACCTTCCCGAATCATGGCAAACAAACCCAGACGCAGTCTTTCCCGCACTTCTTCGGCGGTAATGGGCTCGTGGCAGGAATCAATACCCTGGGCCGCCATGGCGGCTAACCTCTGGTTTTTAGCCCCCGCCCCGTGCCCCTCCAATGTTTTTCCCAGTGAAACGGCGGCCTCGATAATATTGATTAAACCTTCCTTTGAGCCGGTATTCAGCAAATTGGACCAGTATATTTCACCTGTGCCCACTATTTCCGGCAGCTGCAGCAGGCGTATCATTTCAGACTCATTAATCGCGGGGCTGCCGTTTCCATTATCGGAGCAGAGATAGGATATGGTCGGGGCGGTGGCAAAAAATCTCTGGGGCTGGTTTTTGAGCTGCCCGATAAAAGCGGTAACACCCCGGATTCCCATGGCATTGGAAGGAAAATAGCACTCGGTGATGATGGTGGTGGTACCCCGGGGCAGGGAAAGGGCAACAAATTCTTCCGGATTCAGGAATGAATCCATATGTATGTGGCCGTCAATCAGGCCCGGGATAAGCAGCTGCCCGCCGGCGTCGATTAATCCGGTGTCCGGTCCCTCCGGGAAGTCAAGTTTCGGCCCCACGTAAGCGATCCTGTCGCCGGCGATAAGCAGCTGCCGGTTCTCAAGAATCTCACCGGTATAAACATTTAACACATCGCAATTATCAATAATCAAGTCCGCCGGTTCTTTCCCCAGGCAGACCCTGCCCAGCCGTTTTATAAGATCGGCTTTTAATTCCATGCTCATAATTAAAAAGGGAGCAATCTCCGGTTTTTTTCGCGTCAGGTTATATTGCTCCGCTTTACCTCCTTCGTTAATTTATTATAATTATACAAAATTTACGAGACTCCAGGGTTTAATTTTATAAGCATTGACATTGTATATGATGTTATATATAGTGTCAATAAGGAGCGGAGAAAACATGAGCAAGAGGCAAAAACTAATTGAGAAACTGAAGAACGCAAAATACGCCGACTTTGAAGATATTCACCTGCTGCTAACGCAGCTTGGTTTTACCTGGCGCAGCAACGGTACCAGTCACTACACCTACACAAAGGCACCTTATGTGATAGGGATAGTAAAGCGAAGCGGAAAACCAGTAAAACGGGTATATTTGGAAAACCTAAAGGATTTGCTGGAAAAGATGGGGTTATAAGGTCCCAGATAAAAAGTGGATAATCTATATATTAATAATAGGAGTGAGATATCGTGAATAAAGAGTTAAATTATTACCTTAATTTAACTTATTCTTTTAATGTGCGTCCCGACCTGGACGATGGGGGATATATTGTTGAATTTCCCGATATTCGCTATTGCGTGGGAACTGGCGATACCCCGGAAGAAGCTATTGGTGATGCAATGATAGCGAAGGAGGAATGGATTAAGGCTGCATATGAAAATCAGATTACTATTCCCGAACCGGGTGGCAGTGAGGATTATAACGGCCGCATAACATTGAGGATTCCTAAAAGCCTGCATAGAAAAATTATTGAAACAGCGAAAAAAGAGGGTGTTAGTGCCAACCAGTTTTTGAATTACCTTATAAGTACGGGTATAGGAAAAAAGGATGTGTAAAATATTTCTTCGAAGCAAAAAACAGCCATTAAAATACTGCCGTATTTACCTGGTAATATAAAAAGCAGCACCACACTGATGCTGCTTACGTTGTCATCTGGAATAATTCTGCATAATATGCCAAAAATCCTTCTGATTCCAAATCGCCTGCAGGGCAACAGTCCCGGTCGGGAGGACGGCGGGCGCTTTTGGGGGCACCCGCCGAGTCTTTCACTTGCCGATGCTGTACTTTTCCAGGGTCGAGGTCACCCTGTTGTCCCCGGAGATGAATTCGTTCTTAATCATTCCAACTCCTTCCTTGTAGTACTCGTAGATCGTGGAATGCTCGTTGCTTATCTTGACCCTGAGGCAGTTCTTGAAGTTCCCCGCGGGTGTGGATACGGAGGCCTTTACGTCCACAATTTCCCTCTGTGCGCCGCTCCGGTCCACCCAACTGGTGCCCGCTTCCAGGGGCTCCTTCAAAATAATCGTATTGTCGTTTGGGGTGGCATCGAGGTAGTCCTTTCCGTCGTATTCCTCTCCCCTGAAAAAGACCCTGGTTACCGCGAGGTCGGTGGTTTCAAATACAGCCGTGCCAACCGTGCCGCCGTTTTCGGTCCTGGTTTGGGACAGGTTTCCTTTTTCATAGGTGACTTCCCGGCTAAAGGAGGCGTATTCATTGCCCTTCCCCAGGTAGTTCCAGGTGCTGCCCCTGGTCAGGGGGAAATAGTCCCCCGGTTTTTTCACCGTTTCCTGCTGCTTCGGTTTATCCTTGCCGCCGGCTGTTTGCGGCGGTGTGTCAAACGGCCCGGAGCATCCTGCCATAATTAAGCCGAGCGAAACGAATACGCAAAGAATGCCTGCGGTAATGCGTGGCTTCACGGCTAACTCCCCCTTTTTTCGATCCTAATTTATAGTATAATTTATGTGTTGGAAATTTTATACTTTGTGGAAGTGAAAATTTTGATTGGAGGATGGCATAATGTTCTATTCTTTTGATGGAAAAAAACCGGTTATCGGCAAAGATACTTATGTCAGTGAGACAGCCTTGATAATCGGGGATGTTGTAATAGGAGACAACTGTTACATCGGTCATGGAGCTATTTTACGAGGCGATTATGGCAGGATAGAGATCGGTTCAAAAACCGCCGTGGAAGAGGGAGTTATCATGCACGCTCCGCCAAACGAGGTGTGTAAAGTAGGGGAGAAAGTAACCTTTGGCCATGGGGCCATAATTCATTCCCAGTCCATAGGTGATATGGCTGTAATTGGCATGGGCGCAGTTGCCAGCATACGGTCCAAAATCGGCTCCTGGGCTATTGTGGCGGAGGGAGCGGTGGTTAAGATGAATCAGGAAATCCCTGACAAGGTGGTAGTGGCGGGTAATCCAGCCAGGGTTGTGCGCGAAGTGGAAGAAAGGGATACGGAGTTGTGGAGCTATGGAAAAAATATTTATATTGACCTGGCCGCAAAATACCTGAAAATCGGTATGCATAGAATAGAGCTTTGACAGCTCCCCACGGATTATCCGGGAATTCCTTTTTTTGCAGCTGCGGGGCGCTTTTATCGTTCAGTTCACCATAGCCGTATTTTTATTGAAGGAAATAGGGGGACGCAGGCCGTGGGATATACCGGCAGCCATTTTTGACATCAATACTATTGCTTCTCAAGCAAACTGGCCACTTTGACAACCTCTTCACCGTAGCGGTCTTTTAATTTATCCAGGGCCATTGTAATCCTTTCCTCTTTGACCTGCTGTTCATCCTGGAATAAGGTAATTACCTGTTCCCTTGTTAACTTGCCGCAGCTCACACCAATCAACCTGACCGGAGGTTTGCAGTGTTTGTCCAGCAAACGGACTGCCGTCGCGTAAATGGCGCCGGTAAGATTTGTTGGCTGCAAGCCTTCCGTCCGGGTCACTAATTTATGGTCCGGGTATTTAAACTTAAGCGTCACTGAACCGCACTTTGTATTATCACGGCGCAAACTGCGTCCCACTTTCTCCGCTAGCCAGCGGAGTGTTTGCCGCAGTTTGGCCATGTCCCGGATGTCCTCGGCAAAAGTGATTTCCCTGCCCACCGACTTGACCTCGCGGTTTGGTTCAACAGGCCTGGTGTCCCTGCCCCGGGCAAAATCATAAAGTACCGTGCCGTATTTTCCGAAACTCTCTTCCAAAAAGCTTTGAGAAAGTTCCCTTAACTGACCAATAGTATATACCCCGATACTTTTTAACTTGTCCGCCGTTTTTAAGCCGGTGCCCCACATCTTTTCCACCGGCAGCGCTGCAAGAAATTCCAGGACTTTCTCCTGCGGGATCACCGTGAACCCAGCCGGTTTTTGGTAATCCGAGGCCAGCTTGGCAACAAACTTGTTGGGGCCAATACCCACCGAGGCGGATAATTGAAGCTCTTCTCCGATGCGCCGCTGAATTTCCGTTCCGATAAGTTCCGGCGGCCCGAATAAATTTTCACTTCCTCTCACGTCAAGAAACGCCTCGTCCAATGAAAGAGGTTCAACCAGGGGCGTATATGAATGAAAAATCTCCATTATGACTTCAGAAACTTCCTTATACCTTTTATGATTGGTTGGAACAATAACCAGCCCGGGGCACAGTTTAACCGCGGTGGCCATGGGCATCGCCGAATACACACCGAACCCGCGCGCCTCATAGGAAGCGGCGGCCACCACACCCCTGCTTTCCGGCCTGCCGCCCACGGCTACCGGTCTGCCTCGCAGTTCCGGATTATCCCTCTGCTCAACGGAAGCGAAAAAAGCGTCCATGTCAACGTGGATAATAGCCATACTGACCCCCCCATACAAAATTTTTAAAATACCGATACGGGCAACATCCTAAACAATATTTTAAGGGATACCTCGCAAAATTTATAATTTATTTTTAATTATCTCCTTGGCATGTCCTGTATATTTGTATACAATTATACAAGGATATTCTTTCTAAGGAGGTCATTCCCCATGATTGTCTTCAGCAAAAAAACCAATACCCTGGAACAAGACCTTTACCAATATAATCTTCAGGACACACCGGAGCCAAATCTTTACCGCGAGATATACCCCTATGATCAAATACCAATGGTAACCTTCAACCATAGGAGAGTTCCCATGTTTCCTGCCGACGAAATATGGATTACCGATACAACCTTTCGGGACGGCCAGCAGTCAAGGCCGCCGTATACGGTGAAGCAAATAACCGACCTTTACGACCTGTTGCATAAATTGGGCGGGCCGAACGGCATAATTCGTCAATGTGAATTTTTCCTTTACAGTGACAAAGATAAGCAGGCAGTTTACAAGTGTCTGGAGAAAAACTACAAGTACCCCGAGGTTACAAGCTGGATAAGAGCCACTAAAGCCGACTTCAAGCTTGCCAAGGACATGGGCATGAAGGAAACCGGCATCCTGGTAAGCTGTTCGGATTACCATATATTCAAAAAATTGAACAAGACCAGGAAAGAGGCCCTTGACATGTACCTGGGAATAATTAAGGATGCTATAGAAATAGGCATAAAACCAAGATGCCATTTTGAAGACATCACCAGGGCCGACTTCTATGGGTTTGTGGTGCCTTTTGCACTTGAGCTTCGGAAACTGATGGAGGAAACAGGCGTACCCATTAAAATCCGTGCATGCGATACCCTGGGCCTTGGGGTTCCCTACCCTGGAGTTGCACTTCCAAGAAGTGTTCCGGGAATAATCTACGGCCTCACTCATCATGCCGGATTCCCCGGCGAACTTCTTGAGTGGCACGGTCACAACGACTTCCATAAGGCTGTGGTAAATTCCGTAACCGCGTGGCTTTATGGAGCCTCTTCGGTCAACTGCTCACTCCTGGGCATAGGAGAAAGAACAGGCAATTGCCCGCTGGAAGCAGTGGTGATTGAATACGCTTCTTTGAGAGGTTCAACAGATGGAATGGATACCACCGTGATTACAGAAATAGCGGATTACTTTGAGAAGGAAATGAAGTACAGAATACCGCCCATGACCCCCTTCGTGGGAAGCCACTTCAATTTGACACAAGCCGGGATTCATGCCGACGGTCTTTTAAAGGATCAGGAAATATATACAATTTTTGATGCCGAGAAGGTTCTTGATACGCCGGCAAAAGTTGTTGTCAACTCCCATTCCGGTTTGGCCGGCATCGCCCATTGTATGAATAACCTGCTTGGGTTGAAAAATGAAAATAAACTGGATAAAAAGGACCCCAGGGTCGCAACGCTCAAGGAATGGGTTGATAAGCAGTATGAATCGGGCAGGAGCACTGTAATATATAATGAGGAACTGCTGGAGGTGGCCAGGGAGATGCTGCCGGAGTTGTTCGGTTAATAATGGACAGATATGGGGTTGCGTTGGATTATATCGTCCCACTTTACTAATTCTCCCTTTCTTGAGAGGAGAGAGGGGCAGCAGGCAAGTCTACTGAGACGGGAATTAATAAAATATTACAAAGGGAGATGTTTTATGGACGATAACAATACCCTGCAGCAAATTTCGGGCAATTCTCTAACCAACAAAATGTTTGAAATATTGCAGAACAATATATTAAACGGCAAATACCCCCAGGGGGAATGGCTTGTCGAATCCAGACTGTGCGAGAAGTTTGGTGTCAGCAGAACCCCGGTGCGTGAGGCAATCCGCCAGCTTGAGCAGGAAGGACTTGTCAAGATTATCCCCAATAAAGGCGCGGTTGTATCCGGGGTTTCAGCCCAGGATATAAAAGATATTTATACCATAAGGATGCTTATTGAAGGTCTTGCCTCGCGCTGGGCTGCCGAAAAGATAACCGTATCTGAAATTCAGGAACTGGAAGAAGTTATAGATTTAATGAGATTATATACGGAGAAGAATGACGTACCCCGCCTGCTAAAGGCCGACTCCAGGTTTCACAGCATAATCTATAACGCGTCAAAGAGTAAGCCCCTTATACATACCCTGGGAACCTTTCATCATTACGTGCAGAAAGCAAGGAGTACATCTTTCCAGACCCCCGGCAGGGCGCAGAAGGCATTGGAAGAGCATATGGCTATCTTTCAGGCAATAGTTGAGCACAATGCAAATGAGTCCGAGAAATTGACCTATCAGCATGTAAAGAAAGCCGGAGATAATTTGCTCAAGCAATTGGAAAAAGGTATTTAGGGCTTCGGTGATATGAATAGCACTAAACTGCTGGCGCAGTGGTTAACCAACATTGCGCCTATGCTCTTTACCCGCACTGCTGCAAATTTGTAGCAGTGTTTTCCTTTTATGGTCACGTCCCTAAGATATTCTTTGAGAGAAACGCTGCTTTTGATGCATAGTAATACATGAAAGGAATCAGGAGGGAGGTGGAGGCTTTGGAATATTCACAGGCAGAGCTTGTCAGGAGAATAAAAAATAAGGATATGGTTGCCTATGAGCATATGATCAATACCTACACGAAAATGATATATTACCTGGCGTACAATATTCTGTCGGCGGCGCATCCGAAGGAGGATATCGAGGAATGTGTAGCTGATGTTTTTTTGGACGCTTGGATCAAAATTGCCGAATTTGATGAAACGAAGGCAAATTTCCGGACATGGCTGCTGATATTGACCAAGTACAAGGCACTGGCATACAGGCGGCAAAACAAAAAGAACAATATTGTGAATATTGAAGATATTGAGATTAAGGATGACATTGATATTGAAAAACAGTTTTTCCTGAGAAAGGATCAGGAACAAGTGATGAAAATAATCAATTCCTTTCAAAAAACCGATCGGGAGCTATTTGTCAGAAGATTCCTGATGGGCGAAAAAATCAGCGATTTGGCGAGAGCCTTCAATTTGTCCCGGGCCGCCGTCGATAACAGATTGCTGCGGGGAAGAAAGATCATAAAGGAGAGTTTGCAGTATGAATGAAGAAAAAATGATCGCGATGCTGGGCAATCTTGATGATGATCTGATTGAGAAGGAGATCGACAAGCTTATGGATGGGGTCGAATTTAATATGGAATCGATAAATCGAAAAGCACACAAAAAGCTTGCCCAACATAATAGGAGGACAAAATTTCGAAAACATCTGCCCTATGTGGCGGCGGTGTGCGCATGCTTTATATTTATAAATACAGTGTATGCAGGCGAAATCTCGGATGTAATCAAGAGTTTTTTTAATAAGACACCGGTATATTCAACAATGGTGGATGGAAACGCCTATTACCTGAAAAACAGCCTTAAGCTGGATGACAATATTTCAATCGACAGCTTTATGGTCAGTGACGGCAGACTTGACATGGAGATAACTTCAAAACTGGGGATAGATGTGCTGAAGGATATGAAGATTGTTCCGGAAGAAGATCCGGATGCCTTGTACATCATGGGCGGATATTCTGAGGATGGCAACAATAAATATAGCTTCAGTTTGATGAACGGCAAAGAAAACAATTACAGCATCAAGCCTTTCGGGGCCTTCGATATGACAATTCACGGAAAAGTATACCCGGTTACCCTGGATAAGGCAAAGAGCCTTGATGGAACTCAAAAACTTTATGCCGGTTCCAGCCCGCATAAAACTGACAAAGTGAATGTGGGAGCGAATAGCATTGAGAACAATGGCAAAATAGGCGTACAATTAATTGCTTCATTCAAGGATAAGGATATGAAGCTCAGCGCTTTTGGAAAGCCGGCGGACCAAATATTCAAATTGACGTTTGAAAACACGGACAACGGAATGCTGAGTTCTTCCACACGTAGCAGAACCGATGATATTTATCTTTCTGATACCGCGGGCAATAAGTACAGGTTGGAAATACCAGCGGATGCCAAGGTGGCTCCGGTAACGACTTTTGAGACGAACGCGCCAAAGGGCAGCGAGTTTACACTGAAGCTACCCGCGTTAACCGCCTCCTACCATAAGACAATGGATAGCTTTACCCTCAATATCCCGACAGCCGGTGAGGTGAATATCAATAGGCAAATTGACCTTTCCGCGCAAAGTGTGGTTGTCAAGAGTATAAAACGTGTATCGCCGACTGCGGCGGTGGTGGAATTTAACCTCAATACAGGCGCGGATAAAAACGTCAGTGTCAAATCCTTCATGGTATTCAGCAAGAATGTCAAAAAGATTTTGTCCGAGTTCAATGGGGACAAAGCGGTTATGACAATGGAATTTAATAAGGATGTCGACACCGCTGATATTGAAATTTCCTGGCCTGAATTCGTTATCAACGGAGATTGGACAATCAACATGAAATAAATCATAATAAAGGATGGAAGAAGATGCCCGGGCCTCTCTTCATTGGAGTCCCGGGCATTTACCGTAAAATATGAAGGAGACTGAGTAGAAGATGCTAGACATTTTAATCTGTCAAGAATTAAAGATTGTTTGTCCAGAAATTACCATAGGCTGTATTCAAGCCCAGGTACAGGTGGAAAATAGTAGTGATGAGCTATGGAAAGAAATTAATGATTATTGCGATGTCTTGAGAAAAGAAGTACAGCTAGAAGAAATAGCCGCCATATCAACGATCCAAGATGGAAGAGAAGTATATAAAAAGTTGGGGAAAGCGCCCAGCAAGTACAGGTTATCTTCAGAAGCGTTACTGCGGAGGGTGTTACAGGGAAAAGGCGTTTACAAAGTTAACAATATCGTAGACATCAATAATTTGATATCATTAAAATCCAAGTTTCCTGTCGGTTCCTACAATGTTAAAAACTTACATCAGCCTATTTCATTAATGGCAGGAAAAACAGGTGAACAATATAAAGGTATTGGCAAAGAACTTATAAGTATCCAAAATCTCCCCGTGTTAACGGATGCCAGGGGCGGTTTTGGAAGCCCCACAAGTGATTCTGAAAGAGCAATGATTAGAAGTGATGCTAAGGAAATCATAATGTGTATTTTTTCCTTTAGCGGTATAAAGAATATGGAAGAATATTTACAATATGCTGGAGAGTTATTGGAAAAGTATGCCTATGGGCAAGAGGTCCAAACTAAAATAGTTCAATAATCTGACCATCAGGAGATCTTTGGGTTTTCTATCCCGAGGATTTCCTGTATTTAGATTAAATGGAAAATTGAAAGTTAAATACGTTAAAGTAACGGATTATAAAGACTACAGTAAATAAACCATTACAATAAACTACAACTATTCACTTGCGGAGTAAAAATTATAGCATTCCTTTTTGCACGAGTAACAGCCACACGCAGATTTAGACGCGCTTGCTCTGTTTTACCTTCGTTATAAACAAACCTTTGTCCAGGGAAAGATCCTTCATAGATAATAACTTCATCAAATTCTTTCCCTTTGGCTTTGTGTATTGTCATTACATTGACACCAGTCCATGTTTTTGTAGAGGTGGCGAAATGCTCTTGAGTTAAAGCATTTTTAACAGCATCAGCTGCTCCAATATAATTGTCGTATCGACGCCAGATTTCGCTTAGACTGGAGTTTAAAATTGATCCCCTATGTAACAAGCGTAAATAGTTTGCGTCTAGTTTGACTTGCTTAATGCAATCTGATGAAGCATCTAAGAGAAGCTCTCTAACTTTTATCCAATCAGACGCAACTTCTCCTGTATATTCAAGACTATTGCAATTATTTATGATTGCATTGCATTCATCAATAATTGCTTGCCTTTTCGTGCCGCGTATTTTT
Organism: Desulfocucumis palustris; assembly: GCF_002933875.1. Taxonomy (GTDB): domain Bacteria; phylum Bacillota; class Desulfotomaculia; order Desulfotomaculales; family Desulfocucumaceae; genus Desulfocucumis; species Desulfocucumis palustris. The sequence goes on from NZ_BFAV01000098.1 coordinate 25,032, forward strand.
CCAGTTTTTATATACCCGACAAGTGACTCTGATATGGCGAGATCACTTTTACTAGGAGGTTTATCCCCGCGTCGTCCCCTAATATGTTCGCATAAATCAATAAGTAATTGATTGAGCTTACATTGTTTTGTTGAGCCATGTTCAATCAAGCGTGCGATAAGTACTGCAGCTATAGAGGGGCCGGCTGTTTCGATTGCAACTTCGTGGCGGATGTGAGGTAGGATTGCTCCATTTGTAAACCTTTGAGTTCTTTCAAGAAAATCTGAAACTGCCAACATCAAACTATTTGACGGTAGTAGCACTGCTATTGACCATTCTTGTTTATCTTCACATTTTAACCTCTCACAAGCTTTTATAATAGCACTTTTTAATAAAATAAGCTGAGCGCTTCCTTTGCGAATTGGATAATATACGAACTGAACATTTTTATACTTTTTGTGCCTATTTTCACCTGTTAGCAAATCATTTCCAAATTGGACGATATCAGTACCATTACTACGGTTATTTTCATTACCAAAATCAAATGTTGTAGGATGAAACGTAGCAATAAACTGACCAATCCTAGCAGGATCAGCCCCTCTAAAATCGTAAATGCGTTGTTCAGCGTCTGCCAAAACAATTAAATTACTTTTTTTACCGAGTTGAGTTATAAATGCCCATTCATCTGCATTCGTGTCTTGAAACTCATCTAAAATAATAGTAGGATAGGTTTCCGAAATGAGTATCGAAAGTGAATTGCTTTTAGCAAGAAGTTTTGCGCACATGCGAGCAAATAGATCAAAATGTACTAAGCCTTCTTCTTTAAATAGTCTGTTTATTTCCAGTTTTTTATCGACATCTTTATCATAATCTGCTAATCTAGCTGACGCTTCATGTGGAGGCAAGAGTCGAAGTTGTTTAGAACATAATAAATAACCATGACTTTTTAGTATGGCCCAAGTGAAGCTATGATAAGTATTAATCTCTAAGCGGTTAAATATGGACTTGGAAAGCACAATGTTAGCATGTTGTTCTACACGCGATATTGTGGATCGAGCAAAACTTAAAAAAAGAACACGCTGCTCATTTTGAAGTACTCCAGATTCTATTATATGCCTTGCTTTCAATAGTGCGATAGTAGTTTTTCCTGAACCGGGGCCACCTATCACAAGAAGATTACCCGTTGTATCTAATACTTTTCGTTTTTCGTCGGAAATATTAAACATAATTTGGCACCTTTTTCTATTCTGTAACTGCTAATTCTTCAGCAGCCTCATCTATCATTTCTAGTTGATTTGTTGGGGCTGATATGCTACGGATTTCTTTTAGCACTTTAACAATATAACCGGGCATTTCATTTTCTGTACATTGATTGAGAAAATCTGCTGCTGTACCGGAACCTTTTGACCATTTGAAATAGCTTTTTAATGATGTTTTTAAATCTTCTATTGTCATTTCTGACGTTGGCTTTATTGCATCGAGATGTGCGGGCCATTCATTGTTATTAGCAAGAAAAACTGCATATCGCCGTAATGCTGTTTCACTAGAGCCGTTTACCACAATATTTTCGAATCCTTTTTCTGAAGCCTCAAATGCATAGTCAATAACCCCAATTATGTTATCTCTGGATTTTTCGATTTGTTTATCAAAAACAGCAAATACCGTCTTACCCAATTTGTTGAAATATTCCCCCAGCGATGCTACTTGTGAATCGGTCTCCGCATTTATTATGGCAATTCCCAGACCTTCAAGTGAAGTGTATTCATTAGGAAGTAGTACATGTAATCTTCTTGCTGCAACAGGAAAAGCATCATATTCGGTTCTTCCTTCAGCTATTAAAACACGGCGTGCTAATAATGATTCGCAAAATCGTCTCTTGACTTCTTCTCGGTACATTTTCTGCTTTACTGAAGGCGGGTATTGAGCAGGAGTTCCAGTTAATATGCCATTGTTTCGATTAACAACAACAATATGCGATGGATCAAACTCCTCTAAAACATAAGGCGAATGTGAGGTGAAAATTGCTTGTGCTGATTTGGCAATTATGCTGTTTATTATGCGTTTCTGGGTATGTGGAGGTATAGCTATTTCAGGCTCCTCCATAGCAAAGATAACATTTTGCTTTAGTTCAGCAATCATGGAAAGCAACGAAAGAACTAATGTATTGATCGTACCTGTTCCTTGGTGATGAAAAGGGGCGGCGTATTCAGCACCATCATCGCGAAGCGAACCTGTTCCTAAAAATACGGTGAGTATTTTTCTTAGATGCTCTCGAGTTAGCTGTGAAACACGCATTGTAGGTGCATCCGCACACTCGATAGGAACTAGCGAGCGAACTGCCGTCTGAACGGATTCCAAAACATCAGAAATACCAATATCCGGATCGCTAGCAACTGACACACTGCGTAGTTGCTCTAATACATTTTCCCACATTTGTGGTCGCAGTTCTTTTAACCTTAATATAATGTCTAATAACGATCCTCTCTCCAAACTTAAAGCACGAGTGCCGGTACGAAGCGTACGAAGATATAGGAAGCCACAAAGTCGTTTATCCCTTGTGCTAAAAGTATCATATGTTCCATCTTCCTTTTTAGGTGACATAAAAAAAGTGGCCCCAGTAAAATCATCTTCTTCAACGTCATAATTACCTTTGAACCCAAGTCGTAGAGCAGCAACTACACCGTCTCTATCCGTTGCTTCAGGTGGAGGCCCCTCGATTAATAAACCTATAACAGTGTCCCACCATTCAAGGTGGTTACGGAAATGCCTCTGTTGTTCAATGCTAAGATCAATAATGATTGCCTCAATAAAAATTCCAATTGTATTTTCCTCGTTATCTAAATATTGGCCTGCATAAAAATCGTGTTCATCAATTATTGGTCGTCGGGACAATCGTTCAGGCCCAAGAACTAGGTCTATGGCTTCTAATACTGTAGATTTTCCTGTGTTATTATCCCCAACCAGTACAGTATGTCCAGGGAAAAACAGATGGCTTTCTTTTATTCCTCTGAAATTATTAATCTGCATCTTAACAATCTTCATTGATCTTCCTCCCGAAAATCAATTTATCTGGTAACGTAGGGGATCTAATAGGCTATAAACACTATACTGATTTACACAAATTCATATTAAGACATTGCTCATTTTAAGAAATTACTGGAGGTTTGGATGCGCAGAAAATTTTAATTCATAACGCCTGTATTATCAATACGGATGTGCCAACTACATTTTAAGCCTAACGGGTATATGGATAATGGAAAGTTTATAATGTATCTAATCGTTATTCCACTTTTTCATAACAATGGTTGCATATTTTCTGTTTAATGTAAGCAGCATGCGTTATGTCTACCATCATATTGCAATGTGAACATCTAAAACTATTCCCTAATTCTGCATTAAGGCTATCAAAGAATTTTTCCTCAAGAGAAATTCTTCTAATTTCACGAAAATCATCAACGGTTTCAATATCATTTAAGAGATTACTGTTTATCTTGTTATGATAAACATTGGAGCTTGTGTAACAGGCATAGTCTAAATAATACACGTTATATGGAACGCCTTTGTTTCCTTTGTGTGAAATTCCACGTTTTCTAAGGTGTATAATTCGTAAATCTATTAAATCATTTAAAATAGTATTTGTTTCGTATTTTTCTGGAATCAAAAAATGACAGCTTTTCTTATCAAGAATTATTTCTTTAATAATTTTATCTAACATAATTTTAGCATTTTGGTTAGATTCAACGGCTTTCTTCTTATCAACTTCATACCATGCCACAGTTGCTGTTCGTATATCAGTCAAAGCCATATGCTTTTGGGTAGTATTTCTATTGACAAAATTAGTATATGCATTTATAAAAATGCTAAGAAAATCTCTTGGAATACCCGCAGACGCAATTAATATTTCTCGAAGTGCTTGGTTAGCTAAAAATACATTTATAAAAGATTGGTTTGGTTGGGAGAGTGATTGTTCGAAAAACGGTTTAAATAGGGACTTATTAATTAAACTTAACTGATTATATAACAATTCATTAAAAAACTTTTTTGTAACATCGGGATGAAGTTCATATATAAACCGATAATCCAACTGATGGCCAAAAATATCCCCCCCATCTTCTAAACCTGTTCTGTTATCTAACATTAATCGAGTTCGATTGGGTATTGCAGCTATCTTTATGGTTATCTTTAATGTAATAAAAGCTCGTTTTAATAATTCGGCCAATAGCGGTTGTATTTGGATAGGAATTTCTGACCATTCATCAATTAGGAAAAACAGTCTATCTACATTGATACTTTCAAAAAAATGGGTCATTACCTCTGACATTTCTGAGAAAGAAATGTATTTTAACTGTTGTGATGTTGTTTGAGTCTCTTTAGTGCTTTCACCATTTCCTGTTACCTCGGGAGAAAGAGAAATATTAAGTGAAGCTGCCATACTTTTTATTTCATGTACATTAAATTCAACATTACCAATGCGTTTAAAATGTTGACCGTCAAACTGTGACTGCTTACGGAAACTGGCGATAAAGGAAACAGCGCCATTGCCGGTAACCAATATTTAATTGAGAAGTAGGAAATATGGCAATCGGAGCAGA
>NZ_BFAV01000099.1 GCF_002933875.1 Desulfocucumis palustris
CTAGGAGAGTGTTGAAAAAGTCCTGTTTTTCTTTAGTGATTACGCTATAAAAAGTTTATATTCGCTATATAACCTGAGAAAAGAAAGATAATTCCTCTCCTGTATGCTCTTGAAGTTCTATTGGCTTCTTCTTTTCTCTATATTGGCGTACAAAGCCCTAATGTCTTGGCTAAAGCATAATTATTATCCGACATTCGGAAGAGCCTTTTTAAATTTACCACCGCTGAGGTCCAGGTTAACTGGAATAAAACTTTTGCCTTGCCCCGGTAACGGGCTTTTCCTAAACCATGGTGTTTCAGTTCGGCTATTTTTCGCTCAACTATTGGCCGCAGGCGGTATTTATCTTGAAACTCCCTTGTCATTTGGTACTCCCGTGCTTCCTGAAGAACGGCCTCGTGCTGGTGGACACTTACCACCCGACCATGTTTGCTGTTAGTGCACAGGGGCCTCAAAGGGCAGCTTTGGCAAACCTCTTCCGGAAATCTAAATGACTTAATGGCTTTGGTTATACGGTCCCGTGTGCATAACCGGGTAACATATTGGTTCGGGCACTGACAGGAAAATTTGTCCAAATTTATTGTAAACTGTGATTTTGGGAAAAGCCCTTTATTACTTGGATTGGCCACAGGGGCTATTACCTTTATTTGTTCCCCCTGAAGGGCTAACCTTGTTTCAGCAGATCCATAAGCGGTATCGCCGGTCAGTTGGGTTGTGCTAATGCCTATACTCTTTGCACCATTTAATACTTCATTGATAACCTCGGCATCGTGCTTATTGCCTTCTGAAACCGCAACACTGGTAATTATTTCGGCATGGGGGTCTTCCAGTATGGTGTCCTTATATCCGTTAAACAGTCCCTTGCTGGTTTTGTGGCCGTGCCTCATCTCAGAATCAGCTATGGAAATAATACGGTCCTTGGCTACCCCCTGGCGGATTTCGGGCTCTTGCTGGTCGTTAATCTCTATGTCCTGATAGGCGACCTGGGACAGCATATCCGCTGCCTCTTGCTCCCATTTGTTCAGGTCATTTTCTTTTAGTGCTTCAATAAGGCTGTTGGCGTCAGAGACAAGTTCTTTAAGCATTTTCTTTCGTTCTTCTTTACTGTCCCAGTTGATTTCAGGCTTGCCTTTTTTGAGATAATCCTGTTTGAAGCTTGCCGTTAGCTTCCTGACCTGCGGAAACCTTTTTGTAGTTTTAATTACCTTACGCATTGCTTTTTGAATCAGGGTGTAGGTATCCTGTACGGCACCGGCGCCCATTACACTGGTGGAGTCAATAACCTGCTCCAGATCTTTTGGCAGTATTTCTGCTTCAATGGCCATTTTAATGATTTTGTCAAACACCACGGAGATTTTATCGTTAACTATGATGGCAGTCCTAAATTTGCATAGCGAGGTGAAGTCAAAACCTGCTTCGTCCATGGGCAACTCCAGGGCTACCTTCCATCTCAAGTCAAACTTGGCCCGTTCTTCCGCTTCCCTGTCGGATACTTTGTCGTACAACATTAAAAGGAGTACGCTTGCCATAAGCGATGGCGGATTGGATGGGCGTCCCATTCCGGAAGAGGAATACATGGATGCAAACATATCATCTTTTATATTGGCCAGGGACCATTTGTTAAATTTAACGTAGAAAGAATCCTCGGGAAGAAGAGGCTTTTTGAACCATAGGCTGATATCCGAAAAAGTGGGCTGATCCTTCCTATGTGACATCAATTTAATTTACACCCCGTTTACGCCTGTTTTCTTTATAATTCGACGTTTAAGAGATGATTACCTTGTTTCGCTAAGAAAAGTGGCTCTCTAAATCAAGAGTTTTTCAACACTCTCCTAG
>NZ_BFAV01000100.1 GCF_002933875.1 Desulfocucumis palustris
ACAGCAATTGGAGTAGAAGAAATAATAAAATCGTACCTGCTTGTGCTTGAGAAGAAAGGAATCCCCACCCAAAAGGCTTATTTATTCGGCTCTCAGGCCAAGGGCACCGCCGGACCATACAGCGATATTGATTTGATTGTAGTCTCACCTGCTTTTACCGCTATGCCCCGGTGGAAGAGGCTGGAAATCCTCGGTGACGCTTTGGCTGAAATAATGGAACCCATAGAGGTAATAGGTTACGCCCCGGACGAGATTGATCTGGCACAAAAACAAAAAGCAGGCTTTTTAAACGAAATACTGTCAGGACCAGGAACAATCGAATTCAGGATATGACTATACGAAAGCCTCCGGAATAACGGAGGCTTTCGTATATACAGTAATATATAATATGGATTATCTTCCAGGAAACAATGCAATGGGGGTCAGGCTCTTAACTTATTAACTTATACACTAATGGTGTACACGCCTTCTTTCGTTAACCAGGAGGAATTTGAGATTATAAAGTGTGGAACGGGGTTTAGAAGATTGCTGCCAGCAAAAATTTCTTATTCAAAATCGGCATGAGAGCAAGGATATTCATTAATTGAGATAGCCGGTTACATTGGGGTTTCCCCTGTGGCAGCATTCAAATATATAAACGAGAAACGAAAGAATAAGTTAATAAGTTAAGGGCCTGACCCTTTCGATATCCCTGCTAAGTCGTGCCTTGGTCAAATAAAAACTCAAAAAGCGACTATATTTTCCACATACCTTCCAGCGGTTCTCTGTACCTTGAAATCAACAATGCTATGACTATCAGCAAAATGGACTGAGGTAAACCAGTCAATGTCCACAAAGTATCATCGGATATCAATTTACTAATTTTAATATTTAAAATAATTATAAATACCTTATTCATAAGCGTTTCCAGCAAAAATAAAACAGCAAAACTGAAAAAAACCGCTAGAAAGCTTGTGGAAGATGGTGTTTTTGTAGACCGTATGATAAATATAGCGATCAACAAAATAGCCACTACTGTGTGCAGCCCGAAGGTTACAGGCAGATTTCTTATGGTATAGATTATTACTGCCAAAACAATGCCAACCACTAAAACAATTCCCCAGCGCAATTTCACTCTGACAATAGCAAGGCTGCAAG
>NZ_BFAV01000101.1 GCF_002933875.1 Desulfocucumis palustris
AGTACAATACCATATTGTTTAGAAAAGTAAAGTAAATAAATAAAGGCAAAGGATTTTAACCATTTGCCCCAACACGTTTATAGTTTTCAACAATCCCGGCTGTCGCCGGCGCAACCCAATTTTTCCCAGGCCAGCTCAAAGGCTTTTAAAATATCGTCATTGAAAAGAACAAATCTGACTTCATCAATAGCCGCGCTTTCTTTAACAAACTCATAAACGGCTTTTACCGCTATCGCCGCCGCCCTGTCCCGGGGAAACCTGTAGGCTCCGGTGCTGATGGAGGGAAAGGAGATTGTTTTAACTCCGTTTTTCACCGCCAGTTTAAGGCTGTTGGCATAAGCCTGTCTCAACAATTCATCCTCCCCGCCGCCGCCCCCGGACCAGATAGGCCCAACCGTATGAATCACATAATCCGCCTTGAGCCGGCCGGCGCCGGTGATAACAGCCTGGCCTGCGGGGCAGATTCCTTTCGTTGACCTTATTTGTTTGCACTCTTCCAGTATTTGTGGCCCGCCGGCCCGGTGGATGGCGCCGTCCACTCCCCCACCGCCCAGCAAACCCGAATTGGCGGCATTTACAATTGCCCGGGTATCCTGTTCCGTTATGTCTCCTCTGATAAACAGCAATTTGGTATTGCCAATCATTGCTTCCAAAACGTCAACCCCCGAATATAAGTTTATGCTCTATAAGAAAGCCTTCCAGCAGCAAGGAGGCATATCCCCTATCACACGCCGGGAATATTTCAGAAGGTGGTGTGTCCCCTGACATACATCGGGGACATTCCTCTGACCCCAAAGCAGTGCTAGAAAGAGAGGTGTGTCCCCTAACATACGTTGGGGACATTCCTCCGACCCCAAAGCAGTGCTGCAAAGAGAGGTGTGTCCCCTTTCCTCTACACCTTCCTATATATTATAAC
>NZ_BFAV01000102.1 GCF_002933875.1 Desulfocucumis palustris
GCCACGCCTTGCATCTGGAGCTTTTTGAACGGCCTCGGGCGGTAGTTTATCAACACGGTTATTGCTTTTTCAATGTGTTTTTCAACACTCTCCTAGCCCAGGTTCTTCCGTATCTTTGTAACGGTTTTTCTTTTTCTGCCATAGTATGGAATATATGGTTTTGTGGCCGGGGCGGTTTTATTTAATGAATAGGGGTAATGCAAAACAATATCAACCGGAAAGGACAGTATTATGGAAACTGTTGCATTCATTACCTGTGTAAACGACAAATCCTTATATGACAAATGCTGCGGCTATATTCACGTACTGGATAAAACCGGCTTTGCCTTTGAAATGGTTTCCGTTGCGAACAACTACAGCCTGCCAGCCGCCTATAATGAAGGTATGAGGAAGAGCAAGGCAAAGTACAAAATTTACCTGCATCAGGATACCTTCATTCTTGATGCGAATTTTCTTCATCACATCGACAATATTTTTAAAATCAACCCCGGTATAGGCATGATCGGGGTAATGGGCGGCCGGCATCTGTCCATTGAAAAAAATCCCATGCTGGTGTGGGACTGCCGGGAGAGCTGGGGGGCAATTTTTCATTTTGTCCACCAGCGTGCGGACCAGGGGCTTAACCCGATGGGCGTATACGACTGGGTGCATTTTATCGACGGCTGCATTATGGTAACACAGTACGATATCCCCTGGCGGGAAGACATACTGCAGGGATTTCATTTTTATGATTTGTCCCAGAGCCTGGAATTCTGGAAGCGGGGCTATGCCGTGGTGGTACCCAGGCAGGAGACACCCTGGGTGGCCCACATGGCTACCAGCGGTGTTACCTATCCCGATTATGGCAGGCTGCGCCAGAGATTTATCCAGGAATACAACCAGTTTTTAATTCCCCCGGAGCCTAAAGCCCGCACCAGCCTGTTAACCTACAAGGGCAAACTGTACAGGTTTAAAATATAACAATATTCTGTGCTGAGAGGTTTTGTCATGTTAAGTGTGGCCTTTATCACCTGCGTTAACAATCAGCAGCTTTACCAGCAGTGCCTGACCCACCTGGCGGCACTGGATAAACAGGGATTCAGCGTGGAAGTGGTTCCCGTGCAGAGCAGCGTAAGCATCACAAACGCTTACAACCGGGCCATGTTGAAAAGCAATGCCAAATATAAAGTGTATTTGCACCAGGATACATTTATTCTGGAACCCCTTTTTCTTCACCATATACACAGAATATTTTCCTCAGACCCCGGCATCGGCATGATCGGCATGCTGGGCGGCAGAAATATGCCCCTGGATGAAAATAAACTAATGTGGTTCTGGGACTGCGCCGAAATATACGGGAAGGTGTTTCTGCCAAGTCTGAACCAGTCCCTGGGTGGCAAGCCGACTCCCAATCCCTACGAGTGGGTTACCGTCATCGACGGCTGTTTGATGGTTACACAGTACGACATACCCTGGCGGGAGGATATCTTTGACGGCTTTCATTATTACGACCTTTCCCAGAGCATCGAATTCTGGAAAAGGGATTTGAAAGTTATTGTTCCCAGGCAGGAGAATTCCTGGGCGTCGCACATCTGCCATCAGAAGTGCGACAGTGAGTATTACCGACTGCGTAAAAAATTTATCAATGAATACAGACCATACCTGGTTAAAAATGTAAAAAAGGGGAGCTACGGTTTTTCTTACAACAGCAAAAAATACCGGTTTATTGTTTAATGGGGGGCGGGTAAAATGCTTAAACTGAATATTGGCTGCGGTAACCTTTTAAAAGAGGGCTATGTCAACATAGATCTGTTTGTGCAGCAACCGGGGGTGGTCCAGGCACCGGCGGACAAGCTGCCTTATCCGGACAATAGTGTGGATGAGGTGTTTTCCTCTCATTTGCTTGAACATATTTCCCATGTTAACACGGTCCAGGTTTTATCCGAGTGGTTCAGGGTGTTAAAACCCGGGGGGGTATTGCAGTTAATTGTTCCGGACCTGGAATGGTGTCTGCGCAACTGGCTGGGTTTGTCCGAAAGTGACAGGTGGGGATTTCCTCTTTATACCATATTTGGCTTGCAATGCCATCCGGGAGAATATCATTTTACGGGATTTACCGTGCCAAGACTGACCCAGTTGCTGCAGGCCGTTGGATTTGTGGGCGTTGCCGCGGAGAGCCGCTGGGATCCGCAGCATGCCCAGAACAGCATCTGGTCCAATGCTGTGAAGGGGGCCGCCAGGGCGGCGGCAGTTCCGGCGGCCAGGGGCATGTCAATGAAATTCGGGGGCAAAGTGTATAGATTTATAGGTAAGTGAGTTTTTGATTTATAAGTCAGTTATTCATGACAAAATTGGAATATCATGTTAAGGATTAAAAGGTCACCTGGTGTTGCTTTAAATCAAACCAGGTGATTGATTTGTTATATGGCAATGGCATACCGAAAGTCTTAAACCAGGATGCTAAAAAGTTGGTTTATTTGTAACAATACCATATTGTCAGCCATAATATGGAATAACCATTGGTAATAATTCATTGGGGGTAATGAATTGACTGGCTTTGTAATCTGGCTGACCGGGCTGCCGGGAGCGGGCAAAAGCACCATTGCAAATCTGCTGGGTGAAAAATACAGATCCATTAATATACCGGTGGAAATTATTGACGGTGATGTTTTTAGAAATCAATTCGGGCAGGAATTGGGTTTCTCCAGAAAAGATCGGAATATAAATATCAACCGCATGGGTTATATGGCCCAAATGCTTGTCCGCCACGGCATAGTGGTGCTGGTGGCAGCGGTATCTCCTTACCGTGAGAGCAGGGACCACTGGAAAAAAGAAATTAAAAAATTTGTTGAGGTGTATGTGCGCTGCCCTCTGGATATTTGCATCCGGAGGGACCCTAAAGGGTTGTACGCCAGGGCGTTGAAGGGAGAAATCGCTTCCTTTACCGGCATTTCCGATCCCTATGAAGAACCCCTGGCGCCTGAAGTGATACTGGATGTCCACCGGCAAACCCCCGGGCAGTCCGCCGATATAATATCTAATTTTGTTGCCGGGCGGGGGTATTTATCTCACCGGTAGACTGTAAAAACCCGGTATGTTTAATCTATTTTATAACCCGCGGCTAAAAGACCGTTTCCGGCAATGGCAATAAATTCATCCACCTGTTCCTTGGTAAGCTCCTTTTTCCAGCGCCCGATTTGATGAGAATATATTTCCTTGGTTACCTGGTCGGCGCTGCTTTCACCCGAATATTTATTTCCCAAATCGTGCTCATAAAGGTGATAGTTCAAAACATCTTCCGACCAGGGCTCACCTAAAAAATTAAACACATTCATTAGGGTTGGCTTAAAGGAATAAATTAAATCCTCATATTTTACTTCCAAATAATTTTTGTGCGCTGTACCGAACTTTCTTCCTATTATAATGCAACTTCTCCAATTTGTAGCAATCTCTCCAATATTTTTTGGCCCCCAGGGCATTGATAACATGGAAGCGGCAACATCACGGCCGTCACGGATCACATGTATAAACTGCATGTCCGGAAAAGCCGTGTTTAAAAAATCAATACTGTAAATATTATAAGGAGTTTTATCCGCCCATCTCACCTTGTTCTTTCTCTTCATGTATGGCCTGTGAAAGGAACTCAAAATTTTTCCGAAGCATCTGGCCATGGTTTCATAGGGATTGTCGTAATATTCCAGTATTCTGTTTATATATGTCTCTGTTATATGTTTGCACCAAAATTCCATTTTTCCATCAATAAAAAAGTGGGTTTCCGGCCCGCAGCAAATATTGGGATGGCTGTCAAGAATGACCCGCATCAGCGTTGTTCCCGACCGGCCTTCCCCGCCTACAAAAATCGGCCCTCCGGTCATGCAATCACTCCCCTTACATCTTTAATGACAAGCAGAAGCAGCTTGTTTAATTTTTTATTGAAAAACCATTTATTTTATAGTATGCAGTAAATTTATTTTTTTTCTTTAAAAATTATCCCGGCCCGGCATGCATTGTGTAACCCCAAACCCACTGTGAAACATAGAATGCAGTATATTCGTTTTTATAATCTACCAGCCAGTGGGGGAGTGATTAATACTGTGATAGTTGCGGTAACCGGCGCCAGAGGTATGCTGGGTTCAGATATTGAAGCTGAAATGGAAAATAGAGGACATGAAGTGCTGCCCCTGGGTAAAAATGAACTGGATATTACCGATTTTACAAAGGTTAAAAAGGTGCTTAGCCGGGAAAGGCCTGATGTAATCATTAACTGCGCCGCCTATACGGATGTTGAGGGGGCGGAGGATAACCCGCAGCAGGCAATATCGGTTAACGGCCTGGGGGCCAGGAATCTTGCCCTGGCCTGTCATGAATACGAAATTGATCTGGTTCATATAAGCACCGACTATGTGTTCGACGGAAAGAAGGAAGGGACTTACGGAATTTTTGACGGCATGTCCCCGTTAAATAGCTACGGCTTCAGCAAGATGCTGGGTGAGCGGTATGTAACGGCACTGCTGCACCGTTATTATTTAATAAGGACCAGCTGGCTCTTTGGATTAAGCGGTGATAATTTCGTGGAAAAAGTACTCCGGCTTTCCAATGAGAGAAGCCAATTGCACATGGTGGAGGATCAGGTGGGAAGTCCGACCTACACCGTCGATCTGGCCAAGCTGGTGGGGGATTTGATCAAAACACGCTGTTTTGGGATTTATCACGCCACCAACCAGGGCTATACTTCCTGGTGCGGTTTTGCCCGGGAAATTGTAGCCCTGAAACATTTAAATGTGCATATAGAACCGGTCAGTTCATTCAACCGCTATAACGTGGCCGCCAGGCCGGCCAATTCCGTGCTGGATCCCTTTCCGCTCAAAGAAACCCTGGGATATTTACTGCCGCCCTGGGAGGATGCCCTGGGCAGGTATATGGAACACCGGGCGGAGGTAGACCTGTGAGGCTCCTGGTAACCGGAGGGGCGGGTTTTATCGGCAGCAACTTTATCAGATATATTATTAATAAAAATCACAGTGTTGTGAACATTGACAGTCTGACCTATGCCGGGAACCCGGATAATCTAAAGGATATCAGCCGCCATAAAAATTACCGCTTTGTCCGGGGTGACATATCCGACAGCCGCCTGGTGGAATCCGCCTTTGAGCGGGACATAGACGCCATAGTCAATTTTGCGGCGGAATCCCACGTGGATAGAAGCATATCCAATTCTTCCCCATTCATTAAAACAAATGTGGAGGGCACCAGGGTTCTGCTGGACGCGGCGCTCAGCCGCGGTGTCAGGTTTTTACAGATATCCACCGATGAGGTATACGGCTCCCTGGGGGCCCGGGGGTATTTTACCGAAAAAACTCCCCTGTCCCCCAACAATCCCTATTCCGCCAGCAAGGCGGCGGCGGATTTGCTGGTAAAGGCCTATTACAAAACATACGGCCTGCCCGTAAACATAACCCGCTGTTCAAATAATTACGGTCCCTGCCAGCACCCGGAAAAATTAATACCTCTGACTATAACCAACGCCTTGCGGGATATACCAGTGCCGGTATACGGGGACGGGCATTATATCCGGGACTGGGTGCACGTGGAAGATCACTGCAGGGCTATTGAAGCCGTGCTGCAAAGGGGCGTGGCGGGAGAAGCCTATAATATCGGAGGCGGCAGTGAGAGAACCAATATTGAACTGGTAAAAACCATACTGGGTATTATGCAAAAGGATGAAAAATTAATCAGCTTTGTAAAGGACAGACCGGGCCATGACCGGAGATACGCCATAGATTACGCTAAAATTAAGAGAGAGCTGGGCTGGTGCCCCCTGATGGATTTTGACAGGGGCATTAAAGAAACAGTCCGCTGGTATGTTGAAAATACCCGGTGGTGGAAAAGTATGCTCAGAGAGGGATAACAGCCATTATAAACACAGGGGCGGTTTTTAAACCGCCCCTGTGTTTATCCTTTCAGAGAATGAGCCGCTTTAAGGTGGAATTACCAGTAATTCCTATTGCCCGCCAATTCGTGGTAACATCAGACCCGCTCCATTCATATTATATGGTTGAGATAATACATCAATAAAAAAGTCGTAAGGGAATACAAGATCAAATTCCTTTGAGGGTGAAATAATGTTAACAATTGCTCTGTGGAGTACATATGAGGTTTTTAACAAACAACTTTTTCATGTTGAAAAATTTTCATGGCTTAGTGACGTCACTGCCAAAATGTTTCTGGAATTAAAAAAATACGCCAATCAGTGCGGGGTTAATATTGATACTGTTAATTATCTCGACATATCCTCAGTGGATGCCTTTTTGTTTTATGAAATGCCCGGCCTGGATAATCATTACCTTAACTATGCGCTCAATAATAATAAACCGGTTTTTTTATACGCCACCGAGCCGGAATCCGTTCATTGGGGAAGGGAAAATTATTGTGTCTCAAGGCACAAATGTTTTAAGAAAGTATTTACCTGGAACGACCTGCTGGTTGATGGTAAAAAATACATCAAGACCGCGGTGGGCTCCTTTGATTTTCCAAAAAGCATAAATAAAAAACATCCCGATGAAAAAAAATTGTGCGCCATAATCGCCAGTAATAAAAACAGCAATCATTCACTGGAGCTTTATTCAAAAAGAAAAGAAGCAATCCGCTGGTTCGAGGCCAATCATCCGGAAGAATTCGATTTATACGGCCAGCTGTGGGATGGGCGGGAATATCCGTCATTCCGGGGGCCGATAGATAGTAAAAAAGCGGTACTGGAGAATTATAGGTTTTCAATTTGCTATGAAAATGCCAGAGATATGCCCGGATACATAACTGAAAAAATATTCGACAGCATGTTTGCCGGTTGTATTCCTGTTTATTGGGGAGCCGACAACATTTCCGATTACATACCCGGGGAATGTTATATAGATAAAACCCAATATTCAAATTATGAGGAGCTTTACAATTATATTAAAAACATAGGGGCCGATGAGTATCAAAGACGTTTGCAGCATATAGAAAACTATTTAAATAGTCCGCAAATAGAAGTGTATACCAATGATTATTTTGCCAGAACCATAATCGATACCATCGTTGATAATATTGGTGCTGTTGAGGATGTCGGGTCTGGCGGTAATCCCGGCTGGTGGTTGTATTATGCCAGGGAAGCAAGGACGTGGACCGATTTAAACAAGGCAATTGATGTATTTAATAAAGCCCTGCTGGTTATGTTTGAAAAACATAGACTGGAATGGTATTTGGAAGTGCGGGGGTATTTAACCCAGGCCTATATAAAAATAGGCGGTGTTAAATGACGAAATGACAGAAGTTAATGCGCTATTAATAACCTGGTAATGCTGAAGGGCTAATTTAACATGCTAAATTCAATAACGGGAGTGTCGGGTTAGTTTTGAACAGCAGGATATTTGTTGCCGGCGGCACCGGGATGGCCGGTTCCAGCATAGTAAAGCACCTGGCAAATAAAAGGGAAGGCATTAAAATACGGGCCGGTTACTTAAATTCCAGCCCATTTTTTAAGCACCGGCAAGTTGAATATATTAAATGTGATTTAAATTCCCTTGATAATTGCCGAAAAATGGCCGGGGGCTGTGACGCCGGCATATTGGCCGCCGCGTCAACGGCGGGGGCGTATGCCATAAACAATAACCCCTGGGGCGGTGTAAACGAAAATCTTTTAATGAATGCCAATTTAATGGAAGCCTGCCGCCTTGAGGGTGTCAGGCGGGTTATTCTTGTGGGCAGCGCGGTGGTTTACCAGGAGCACCATTCTTTTATCCGCGAGGAGGAACTGGATTTAAACCGGGATCCCCCCGGGGTATATTTTGGCGTGGGCTGGATGCGCAGGTACCTGGAAAAAATGGCGCGGTTCTGGCATGATAAATTCGGCCTGGAGGTGGTTGTCATCCGGCTGGCAAATATTTACGGCCCCTGCGCTAAATTCGATCCCGGCTTCTCAAATTTTATACCCGCGATAATCCGCAAGGCGGTTGAAGGCATGGACCCCTTCGAGGTATGGGGCGGCCCCGAGGTGACCCGGGATGTTTTATATGTTGACGATTTCGCCAGGGCAATAGCAATGATTCTGGAAAGCCCGGGTATTAACTGCGAGATATTTAATATAGGTTCGGGAACAAAGACAACCGTTGGCGAGGTTGTGGAATTGGTGCTGAAATTGACGGGTTTTTGCCCCGGGCAGGTTGTTTACAACAGGGATAAGCCAACCACCATGGGACTGAGGGCGCTGGATTGCTCAAAGGCAAAGCGTCTGCTGGGATGGGAGCCGCTGTATACCGCCGAACAGGGAATAAAGGAGACAATAAAATGGTGGACGGAAAACAAAAACACCTGGAAGAAATGAAAAGAAACAGTTTTGATGCCATAGTTTTATCCAGTTCCGGCGAAATGGACCTGCAGGGCCGGCTTTCAAGGCACCTGCGGGAGGCGCCGATTCCCGGGGACGAAATACTGGGCAATCTGGGCTTGTTTTTAACTTCTAAAAATCTTTCCAGGCTGCTTTTTTTTAGTGAAATTTACCAAAAAATTATTAACATGCACGGCGTGGTAATGGAATTTGGAGTTCGCTGGGGGCAAACCCTGTCCTTTTTGCTGGCGCTGAGGGGCATATTTGAGCCCTTTAACCGCCACAGGAAAATTATTGGCTTTGATACCTTCGAAGGTTTTAAGGGAGTATCGGATAAGGATGGGGGCAAATGCCGGTGCGGAGAGGGCTCCTACGCGGTGCCGGGGGATTACGAGCAGTTCCTTGACGCCGTGCTGGGGCTGCAGGAAGGCCTTAACCCAATGGCTCATATAAAGCGCTATGAGCTTGTAAAGGGTGATGCCGCCCACACCGTAACCGATTATTTGAAAAGTCATCCTGAAACCATAATAGCCCTGGCCATATTCGACTTTGACATTTACACTCCCACCAAAGCCGCCCTGGAAGCCGTTAAACCCCACCTGTGCAAAGGCAGCCTGCTGGTGTTCGACGAGCTTTGCGACGATATTTTTCCCGGGGAAACCATAGCCCTGAATGAAGTATTCGGGCTGAACAATTTAAAAATACAGCGCCTGCCCATCACTGCGCGGTTGTCTTATGTGGTGATGGAATGAACGATATATGCAAAAAAATCCGGGGAGACATTTTAAAAATTTCCCATTCCAGCGGACATGGACACATACCAAGCTGCTTTTCCGTTGTGGAGGCCCTTTACAGCGTATACTCCACCATGAGACATGAACCTCAAAACCCCCGCTGGGAAAAAAGGGACATATTTGTGCTCAGCAAGGGGCATGCCGCCCTGGCCCATTACTGCGTGCTGGCCCATTTTAACTATTTTGATCTTAAAAGGGTTTATGCTTTCGGGGCTTTCGGCAGTGACTTCGGCTGCCATGCGGACAGGACCAAGGTGCCCGGGGTTGAGGTGTCCACGGGCTCACTGGGCCATGGAATCGGCGTGGCCGCCGGGGTGGCCCTGGGCATGAAAATAAACAGGGCAAAAAGCAGGGTATACGTGCTGGTGGGGGATGGCGAGTCAAACGAGGGCTCGGTGTGGGAAGCCGTTATGGTGGCGGTAAACCGGGGACTGGATAACCTGACCATAATTTATGACAATAACCGCTCCCAGGGCAGGGGGTTGCAGCTGAAAAAACCGGTCGAAATTTTTAAAGCCTTTGGCTGCGACGCCTTTGAAGTGGACGGTCACAATGTTGATATGCTCTGTCAGGCCCTGAGTGCGGAAAGCGAACGGGTTAAGGCCATAGTAGCCAATACCGTAAAGGGCTTCGGCTGTAAAACCTTAACGGATGATCATTACCAGTGGCACCGCAGATCTCCCAGCCGGGAGGAACTGATTAAAATGTTGGAGGAACTGGATGAGAAAGCAGTTTAAAAGCACGGTTATGGAACTGGCTGCCCGGGATGAAAAAATAGTGGTGCTTTTAGGCGATGTTTCGGTGTACCTGTTTAATGACTTTAAAACCAGTTATCCGGACAGGTTTTACAACCTGGGTATTTGTGAAAGCACCCTGATCAGTGTGGGGGCGGGGTTAAGCCTGCGGGGCCTCCGTCCCTTTATACACACCATTGCCCCCTTTATTACGGAAAGATGTTATGAGCAGATAAAACTTGATTTATGCTATAACCGGCTGGGGGGAAACATCGTCTCCTGCGGCAGTTCCTTTGATTACGCCTGGGACGGCGCCACTCACCACTCCTACGGCGATCTCGCCCTGATGCGCCTGCTGCCTGAAATGGAAGTTTTTCAACCGGGCTCCGGGAAAGAGCTGGAGGTTTTAATTAAAAAGCGCTACCACAGCGGAAAACCGGCTTATTACAGATTGTCTGACCATCCCCACCAGGTGGATTTGGACGTGGAATACGGCAGGGGGGTGGTAATCAAGGACTGCGGGGCGGATCTCACGGTGGTGACCGCGGGCCCGCTGCTGGCCAATGTGCTGGAAGCTTGCAAAGACCTGGATGTAAATATTCTGTACTTCCACACCATAAAGCCCATTGACAGCGAATTAATACAGCTGTACAGCCACACAACCTTTTTAATCATCCAGGAATCCCACGGTTTACAAGAGGCCGTAAACCAGGAGGCCGGTGTAAAATCCTTTGCTCACGGCACCCCGGAGGGCTTCTGCAACTGTTACGGCACCCTGGCGGATGTGCGAAAAAATCTCCGGCTGGACCCGGGTTCCATTAAGGCAGTTGCTCAGGGATTGCTGTGTAAGTGAGCTTTTCGGTCCGTTGGAAGATAAAAGAACTGGATTTGGGGAGATTGAATTGTTTTTCCTGGGGAAAAAAGTGCTGGTGACAGGGGGAACCGGTTTTATCGGGAGTCATTTCATTGACCGGCTGTTAAAGAAAGGGGCCGTGGTTCGCGGGGGTGCCCACCGGCGTTCCTGCGGCTTGTTTACTGACGGCGTTGAATGGGTAAAGGCTGATTTGAGTTGCTATGAGGATTGCCTCCGGGCCGCGGAAGGAATTGATTATGTAATTCACTGCGCGGGCGGAGTCGGAGCCGCCTCGGTGGTTAAAAAAACCGATATTCTGGCAGGCATCGGCTTAAATTTAATTTTAACGGTTCAAATGTTGAGGGCGGCTATTGAAAAAGAAGTAAAAAGGTTTTTGCTGTTTAGCAGCAGCACCGGCTATCCCGCTTACGGGCATCCGGTTAAAGAGGAAGAAATGTGGGCCGGGCCGGTGCATCCCGGTTATATGGGTTACGGTACTATGCGTCGATACCTGGAAAGCCTGGCTGAATTTTGCTGCCAATCCTCCGCCATGAAAATCGCAATAATCAGGCCCACCGCCGTATATGGCCCCGGGGATAATTTTAACCCCCTGACCTGTCATGTAATACCGGCATTGATTGGAAAGATTATGGAAAATAAGGATTCCATGGAGGTTTGGGGCTCCGGGGAAGAAATAAGGGATTTTTTGTATATAGACGATCTGGTGAATGGCTGTCTGCTGGCCCTGGAAAAATATGCCCGGTGTCAGCCCGTTAATATAGGGTATGGAAGCGGCTATTCAATAAAAGAAGTGGTGCGGCTGCTGCTAGAAATAGCGGGCAGGAGCGGTGTAAAGGTTGAATACAATGCTCTAAAACCCACCAATATTCCAGTGAGACTGGTGGATATAGCAAAGGCTGAAAAAATACTTGGCTTTAAGCCGGGTATCTCCCTGGAAGAAGGGCTTGAGAGAACATTGGAATGGTACCTTGCCAATAAGGATAGGATTTAGTGCCACGGAGTAATTTTAAGATAAGCGGAGCCCGGGGCTTAATGAGGGGGCCGGGGGCGGGCGGGCGAAATGTTCGCCTGGCAAACGAAACGTCCCCATGGCTCACGTGGCTCGGGGTGGGGTGGGGAGAGGTATGTTGAGTGAAAAAGTTATAAACAGCTTTTATAAAAAGAATGTGCTGGTTACCGGCGGTACGGGGATGATTGGCAGGCAGGTTGTTAAAATACTCTGCGATGCGGGAGCCGCCGTGAAAGTGGCCTCCCTGGACGGCTTTTCCGTGGACCGCCGGGCGGAGCACGTTTTCGGCGATTTGTGCAATTTGGATTTTTGCCTTGATTTAACAAAAGACATGGAGTTTGTGTTTCATATGGCGGGGGTGGGGGCGTCGGCCCAAACCACAATGAAAAAGCCCGCCAGCCACTCGGTGCCCACCTTAATGGTTAATACCAACGTGCTGGAGGCGAGTCGGAGGAACAATGTGCAAAGGCTTGTCTATACCAGTTCGGTGGGCGCATACGCGAATGCCGAGATACTCAAAGAATCTCAGGGCCGGGAGCTGCCCCCCATGGATTTTTACGCCGGATGGGCCAAGAGGATGGCGGAATACCAGATTAAAGCCTACAAAGCCCAGTACGGAATAGATTCCTATGCCGTTGTCAGGCTCAGCAATGTATATGGCCCCGGGGACAATTTTCACCCGGCTAATTCGCTGGTAATACCCTCCTTGATTTACCGGCTTTATAATAACGAAAATCCCCTGGCGGTTTATGGGGACGGCTCCGAAATCCGTGATTTTGTATATAGTAAAGACGCGGCGGAGGGCGTTATACTGGCGCTTTATCATGGAACCGGCGCGGATTTTGTAAATATAGGCGGAATTAAAGGCTGCTCCATTAAAGAAGTGGTGGAAACATTAAAGCTTTTTATTGATTTTGAGTACGTTTTTGATACCACAAAGCCCAGGGGTTATCCCAAACGGGTGCTGGATTCCTCGCTGGCAATCCGGCGCCTTGGCTACAGCCCGTCGGTTTCCCTGGAGGAGGGCCTGCGCCTTACCTGGGATTGGTTTGTAAATAACCCCGGAGATTATTTATTAAAACAAAACTATTTTTAACCGCTATTAACAAAAATGCCGCGCCATCCGGCGGCGGTCTTCGCGACCCGGCCCAAAAGGGCCGGAAGTCAAGCGGGCTGCCCGGCCGGAAAGCAGTGCTCATTTGTATTAAGGTCGTGAAAATATATGAACACGCAAAATAAAAGAAGGGTTTATTTAAACGAATATAACGCGCCGGTGGGAAACGGTTTGTACCTTCCATATGCCTCGGGGCTTTTAAGAACATATTCGGAAAGCATAAATGAGATCAAGGAAAATTATATTTTTATGCCCTTTGTTTTTGAAAGAAAATCTCTCCAGAGCATTGTAGCCGGGCATGACGCTCCTGCGGTGGCCGGCTTCTCCGCCTCCATGTGGAATTTTGAGCTGAGTTTGCAGGTGGCCCGGAGGATAAAAGAACAATACGGGGACTGCCTGATAGTATTCGGGGGTCCGCACACCCCCTTCGAAGCGGAGGATTTTTTTAAAAAATATCCTTTTATTGATGTGGCGGTGCGGGGAGAGGGAGAAAAGGCTTTTGCCGAAATATTGCTTCGTTTTTTAAAGTCCGGGGATTTTTCGGATATTCCCGGGATATCCTACCGCAGCCCCATAACGAATAAATGCGTAAAGAACGGGGATGACCAATCCCTGGTTAATGATCTGGACAGTATTCCTTCGCCGTATTTAGAAGGTGTTTTTGATTATTTAATCAGTGAAAAATCCAATTACAACGTAATTCTGGAAACCAACCGGGGCTGCGCCTATGAGTGCGCCTACTGTTTCTGGGGGCGCGGGGGATTAAGTAAAAAATTCAGATTCTTCGGCCGGGAGCGGGTTAAGCAAGAGGCTCTATGGGTGGGAAAAAACAAAATAGAATATGTCTTTTGCGCGGATTCAAATTTTGGCGCCTTTAAAAAAGACCTGGAGAATGCAAAGGTGTATTGCGACACCAAAGAAAGGTTTGGATATCCCAAAAAATTTAGCGTTTCCTTTGCCAAAAACACCAAAAACACCGTATTCGAAATTGCCAGGCTGCTTAACGAGCATGGCATGAGCAAGGGCGCGACCCTGGCCCTGCAAACCAAAAGCGAGACAGCGGCGTTAAATGTGGGCAGAAAAAATATTAAAGCAAAAGTGTACCAGGAATTGCAAAAACAATATAACCGGCAAAACATTCCGGTATATACGGATTTAATACTGGGATTACCCGGGGAGACCTATGAAAGCTTTGTGGCGGGGGTTGAAGAGATAATCGCCTCCGGTCTGCAAAATCAATTGTTTGTGTATTTGTGCAATGTGCTGCCCAATACCCGATTGGCCTCAAAAGAATACGGGGAACAATTTGCAATGGAGTCGGTGACTATTCCTCTTATGGAAATGTACGGCGGCATCCCTGATGAGCAGGAAATTACCGAGTACGAGTCCGTTGTGGTGGCCACTTGCAGCATGAACAAAAAAGAATGGGCGGATACCGTTGTTTTTTCATGGATTATGCAATTATTTTACGGCCTTAAATTGGCTTTTTTCGTATTAATTTATCTTTCCGACAGGTTTAACTTGAAGATTACCGCTTTTCTTGAATTCCTTGCCGGAGCCCAGAAATATAATGACGGGATAATATTTGATCTGTCCCGGGAGTTTAAACAGGCCGCCCTGGACATTCTGCGGGGCAAGGGCAAGTGCGCCGTATTGCCCTTCTTTGGAGAAATATTCTGGCCCCGGGAAATCGCGGGTTATCTTTACGTTATGGAAAGGGGAAAAAAGGAGTTCTTTTCGGAACTGCTGTGTTTAACCCGGGAATTTTTAGAGGGGAACGGAGTTAATTATAATATCAACGAATTGACGGAAGTTATTAAATATCAGGAGTTGAGAATACCCGATATTGACAGTGATTATAAAGCTGCCGGGTATCATTTCGCCTATAATATTCCGGAATATTTTGATAAGTTTTTTTTGGATGGATGCCCAATAACATATAAGCGGCAAACTGTTAAAATAACCGGCCGCAATGATTGCCGGGGCGACAAAAGGAAATATGCCAAAGAAGTGATGTTCGGGCGAAGAAGCAACCGGCTGTTAAATCAAATCCAATACTTTTCCCCGGGGTTGGCTGAATTTATGAGCTGATAATTTAAGAATAAAATGTTGCGGGGTATCAATATGATTAAGGCGGTAAAAACCACATTAGAAGGAGTAATTAAAATAATTCCGGACTCTTTTGAAGACTTCAGGGGCTGCTACGTGGAGATATATAATAAAGATTTATACAAAGCCCGGGGAGTTGAAGCGGATTTTATACAGGATGATATTTCAGTTTCCTCAAAGCACGTATTAAGAGGTATTCATGGAGACAATGAAACCTGGAAATTGGTTTCCTGCCTTTTGGGCAGATTTTATCTGGTGGTGGTAAACTGTGACGAGCAATCCGCCGGTTTTGGACAATGGGAGTCTTTTGTTCTTTCGGAAACAAACCGCCACCAGATACTTATCCCCCCCGGATTCGGCAATGCCCATGTGGTATTAAGCGACCAGGCAATTTTTCATTACAAACAAAGCACCTATTACAACCCTTCCGGGCAGTTTACTTACAAATGGGATGATCCCCGGTTGAATATATGGTGGCCTGTAAAAAATCCTTTATTATCCCAAAGGGATGAGACGGGGAAATTGGTTTAATCAGGCGCGAGGAGAATATTTAATGATAATCAGCAGAACGCCCTTACGGGTATCCTTTTTTGGTGGAGGAACTGATTATCCCATATGGTATAAGGAGCACGGGGGAAAAGTCATAGCCACCTCGATTAATAAATATTCCTATGTTATTTGCAGGTATTGCCCGCCTTTTTTTGATTATAATTATTGCTTGCGTTACAGAAAGCGCGAAGAGACTAAAACCGTGGAAGAAATCAAACACCCCTCCATACGCGAGTGCCTGCGCTGGGTATCCCTGTCCCGGGGGGTGGAAATTCAGCATAATGCCGATTTGCCCGCCATGTCCGGTTTGGGTTCAAGCTCGGCCTTCACCGTGGGCCTGCTGAATGCCCTGTACGCCTTGAAGGGGCAGTTGGTGACAAAAGAGCAGCTGGCCCTGGAAGCAATACATGTGGAGCAAAATTTGATCCGGGAGAGCGTTGGCTCCCAGGACCAGACCATAACCGCCTTCGGGGGCTTTAACAGGGTGCGGTTCGGCGGAGCCACGGAAATCCTGGTGGAGCCCATCACAATAGATTTAAATAATTTACGGGCTCTTGAGAATCACCTGATGCTTTTCTTCGTGGGCTTTCCCCGGGTGGCGTCGGAGATTGCCAGAAAGCAAATCGAGGTTACTCCCGGCAAACAGGCTGAATTAAATACCATGATGAACATAGTTGACGAGGCGGTCAAAATATTAAAGAGCGGCCCGGAGCGTATTGACGACTTCGGCCGCCTGCTTCACGAACAATGGCTTGTAAAGCGCGGCATAACGTCTCTGATCAGTAATTCACTGATTGACCAGGTGTATGAGGCGGGCCGGGAATGCGGCGCTTTGGGCGGCAAACTGCTGGGAGCCGGCGGGGGAGGATTTTTCCTTTTTTATGCCAGGCCGCAAGACCAGCCTAAAATAAGGGAAAGGTTAAAAACCCTGCTTTACGTGCCGTTTTCCTTTGATTATACGGGTACTCAAATTATTTACTACCTGCCTGAGGAATTCTTTCAAAAGACCTCCGGCAATGCCGTTTCCGGAAAATAATTATTTTATTTGCTGAGGAGAGAGTGCTTTGGGTAAGCCGGTCATTGGCAGTGTTTTAATTACGGGCATAACCGGGTTTGTGGGCAGCCACCTGGCGGATTACATTTTAAAGGAACATCCCGGGGTTGAGATATCGGGCCTTTTGCGCTGGAGATCCCCCAGGGACAACATACTTCATTTAATGGACAGGGTGGACCTTTTATACGGGGATCTTTTAGATTTGCCGTCATTAAATAGAATTTTGCAAAACAAAAGGCCCGGGGTGATTTTTCATCTGGCCGCCCAGTCGTACGTCGACTTTAGCTTTGCCGCGCCGGTGTCCACACTGGAGACAAATGTTATCGGCACCGCCAACCTGCTGGAGGCGGTGAGACAGTTAAAGGATGCCGGCGGCTACGACCCGGTTGTTCACATCTGCAGCTCATCGGAGGTATACGGCCAGGTGTTGGAACAGGAAATACCCATAAAAGAGGATCAGCCCATGCGGCCGGCGTCGCCCTACGCCGTCAGCAAGGTGGGCGAGGATATGCTGGCGTGGCAATACTGGCTTTCCTGGAAGATTAAAACCATTCGCACCCGCATGTTTACTCACACCGGCCCCCGTCGGGGGGATGTGTTCGCCCTTTCAAATTTTGCCAAACAGGTGGCGGCTATTGAGGCGGGCCGCCAGGAGCCGGTAATAAGGGTGGGCAATCTGAACAGCATCAGGACATTCACGGATGTAAGGGACGCTGTGCGGGCTTACTGGCTGCTGGTAACCCGGTGCCCGCCGGGGGAGGTTTACAATATCGGCGGCGTTGAAACCATGACCATTGGAGAGATGCTCCAGCGGCTGCTGGCCTTGTCCCGGGTGACCGGCATCAAGGTTCAGGTGGACCCCGCCAGGCTGCGTCCCTCGGATGTTACGCTGCAAATTCCCAGCGTGGATAAATTTAAGGATGCCACCGGCTGGGAGCCCGCCATACCTTTCCGGCAGACCATGGAGGACACTTTGAATTACTGGCGGGATTATCATAATCAGGTTAAAAATATTTAATCTTGGGAAGGGTGACCAAATGAACGGGGGAGATATTGCAAACAGGCTGGATAAAGAGTGGCTGGTTTTATCTCCCGCTGAAATAGCTGCCATGCTGGGTGTAACCGGGGAAGAGCTTATGGAATATTGCGGTAAATTATACCCGGGGATGGATTTAAGATATAAAGCTATTGGCAGTGAAGGCCGGGACGGAGTAATACTGGACGTTCTAAAGCGCCTGGAATCCGGGGCTTTTACCGCCTCCGGCCGGGAGCGCCTGCCCCACTGGGAAAAGGGCTGGGGGGAATCCCTGGGGAAATTTGAAGAGGAGCTTGATGATAAAGCGCTAATTCCGGCCTACGTGCGGCCCGGCGGCATTCTGCGCATAAATGGCGGCTACGCCAGGGGCGCGGACAGTTTTTTGGAGTTGAGTTTTTATACCCTATTGCGCACCACTCTATTTAGCAAATATTTTTCCGGTGTGGAAAGTGTTTACGAATTTGGCTGCGGCACCGGATATAACCTGGTGATGCTGGCCAGGATGTATCCGGAAAAAAATTTATTCGGACTTGACTGGGCCTCAACTTCCGTCAAACTGGTTGACAGAATTGCCGCCCACTATAAATTCCGGCTTGCGGGGTTTCGTTTTGACATGTATAACCCCGATTATAATCTTTCCATGCCTCCCGGCAGCGCGGTGCTTACCCTGAATTCAATGGAACAGCTGGGCGGAAAATGGGAGTCTTTTTTAAACTTTTTATTGCTGAAAAAACCTGCCCTTTGCGTGCATGCGGAGCCCTTTGCGGAATTATACAACCAGGATTCTTTAATTGATTACCTGGCTTTGAAGTATCACCGGGCCAGGGGCTATCTAAACGGTTTTTTGACAAAACTTGTTGAACTGGAAAGGGCGGGCCGGATAGAAATATTAACGGTAAACAGGGTTCCCTTTGGAAGCTGTTTCCACGAGGGATATTCCATAGCGGCATGGAGGCCCCTTCCCGGGGCCGGTGAGCCGGGTAATACCTAAATTGCCAAAAAATTGAGGAGTATCCCGCTATTATAAAATATTTTATGAAAAAATGTTTGGCAGAAAAAGCGTGTTTAAAGAGCATATCGGTAAACCGGTTTTGAATGTTGAGATAATTTAAGCCCTCTATGGCCGGGCAATCTTGAAAATAGAGGGCTGTATTTTTCATATTACGGCAGGGGGATGGGGACAGGTGAAGGCTGTGGTACTGGCGGGGGGATTCGGCACCCGCCTTCAATCCGTGCTGAAAGGGCTGCCAAAGCCCATGGCGCCGGTGGGGGAGGGCTGTTTTCTGGATTACCTCCTGAAAGGCCTTATCTCCAGCGGTATTAAGGAATATATTTTTTGTGTTTATTACCTGGCGGACAAAATAACAGGCTATCTGGGTGATGGCGGCAAACTTGGCATTTCAGTGGATTACAGCGTGGAGACAAGGCCCATGGGCACCGCGGGGGCGGTTGGTCTGCTCAGGGAAAGTTTAAAAGAAACCTTTTGCGTGGTAAACGCGGACACCTATATTGAGGTGGATTTGAGGGAATGTCTTCAGTGGCACAGGGAAAAAAAGGCCATGGCAACCCTGTGCGCCGTTAAAGTTGCGGACAGCGGCCGTTTTGGCACCCTGGTATTTGATTCCCGGTGGAGGATTATAGATTTCCGGGAAAAAGCTGCCTCCGGCGGGAACCGGTGGATTAACGGCGGCATATACATATTTGAACCGGAAATTTTTCAATATATACCGGAAGGAACCTCCGTTTCCATGGAGAGGGAGGTATTTCCCCGGTTACTGAAGAGCAGGGAAAGGATATACGGATATCCCCGGGAGACTCATTTTTTCGATATAGGTGTTCCGGAGGATTATTATGCCTTTCAAGAGTTCATTTCCTGGAAAAGAGAAAAGGGGGACATTTAGGAGTCATGAATGCTCCCATAAAAAATGCCGATTCAATTTGGCGGGATGCGGTTAAAATCATTCAAAGCCACTATAAAAACGAATTCTTTAATTCTATTAATAATATAGTCGATATATTGTTCGACTGCTTTACAAAAAATGGACGCCTGCTGGTTTTCGGCAACGGAGGTTCGGCTGCGGACGCCCAGCATATCTGCGGCGAACTGGTGGGCCGCTTTCAAAAGGAGCGCAGTCCCCTGGACGCCCTGGCCCTGACCACAAACACTTCCGTTCTTACGGCCTGGGCCAACGACTACGATTATCACACCGTATTCTCCAGGCAGATAGAAGCTTACGGCAGACCGGGCGATGTGGCCTGGGGAATATCCACCAGCGGAAATTCCGGTAACGTTGTGCAGGGACTGAAAAAAGCAAAGGAAATTGGACTGTTCACAGTGGGCTTGCTGGGCGGCGGCGGCGGGCAATGCATTAAATATTGTGACGTCTCCCTGGTGGTGGACAGCAAGGATACGCCCCGCATACAGGAAATCCATTTGATTTCCTACCATATTATATGTGCCCTGCTGGAAGAAAGAATTTTTCAAAATGATTGACGGGCTTCATTTAAGCGGCCCTTTGTCGGGCATATTTGCCAGGTGGTATGAAAAAGACATTAGAGTCTATTCCGGCGGCCCGGCATTATTCCTTGACCGGGACGGGGTAATTGTGGAGGATACCCACTATCTTTCCAGCCCCGGCGATATATCCTTTATTCCCGGAGTTGCGGAGGCTTTACGATCCCTCAGGGATTTAAATATACCGGTTATTGTTGTAACCAACCAGGCAGGAATTGGTAAGGGCTATTATGGGTGGGATGCTTTTGCCGCTGTGCAAAAGCACATTAACGACTATGTAAGGGACCAGGGAGGTTTTATATCCGGGTGTGTTGCCTGCCCATACCATCCGGAAGGAAAGAATCCCTACCGGCATGGAAATCATCCCTTTCGCAAGCCCAATCCCGGAATGATATTATGGGCGCTAAAAAGTGCCAATATTGATAGATCCGGCTCCTGGCTCGCGGGTGATAAGCTGTCGGATTTACAGGCAGGCGCGTTGGCGGGATTGGCCGGACTGGCGCATGTGTCAACCGGCCAGGGGAAAAAAGAGGCGGGCATTGCTGAAAGCTGGTCCGGGAAAAGAACCGACGTTATTTTTGTTGATAGTTTAAAAGAGGTGGTGATGAGGTTTATAAAAATGATTAAGGGCTTGCGGGATTAACGGGGAAGAAGCTTATTTTTGGGAGTTAAAAAAATGGATTCTCTGAAAATTGATAATGAGGGGCAAGATTATTTATTTGAAGATATGCGCGTCGAAAAGGAACCGGATGATTGCGGGATTGTTATAAAAAACACTGACGGCATGGGTGCCCCCGAGCCCGGAAACAATATTTACGCCACCAGAAGAAATGTTGCGGCGGCCTTTCTGGGTGAACATTCGTCACTGGTGAGCGTTGTGCTGGTGGGATATAACAATCTCGAAGAATATACCAAAACATGTGTTGAGTGCGTAATCAAATATACAAAGGATATCGATTATGAACTCATTCTGGTGGATAATGGTTCCTCCGACGGGACGTTTGAATATTTTAAATCCGTACGGCACCCGAGAAAGAAAATAGTGCGGGTTACAAAAAATATAGGCGCATTTTATGGCAGCAGCGCCGGTATGGCACTGGCGGCCGGAGCCTACGTGGCAGGCGTTTGTAATGATGTATACGTTACTAAAAACTGGCTTTCGAATATGCTTAAATGTGCCCTGTCCGATGAGCGCATCGGCATGATAGGGCCAATGTCAAATAATGTGAGTAATTTACAGGATGCAAATATGAGTTTTACAGATTTTAATGATATGCAGGAAAAAGCCGGGCAATTCAATGTTTCCGACCCCGGGAAATGGCATGAGCGGCTGAGGCTCACCTCACCGCTGGTCCTTTTTAAAAAAGAATGTATTGATATGGCAGGTACCTTTGATTACGGTTTTTTTCATGATTTTGCCGATGACGATATAACCTTCAGAGTGCGCAGGGCGGGTTATAAAGCAATTCTTTGCAAGGATGTGTTTGTCTATCATGCCGGGCACAGCGTAAGCCAGACCGCGGAGCAATACCGGGAATCCCTTGAAAAAGGCCGTATTGCGTTCAGAAATAAATATTTTGGTGTGGACGCCTGGGATGATGTGAATAATTATGAACTTGCCATGATGTCGTTAATTAATCCGGAAGAGCGGCGGGGCTCAGGGAAAATTGACGTTTTGGGCGTGGATGTTCTGTGCGGGACGCCAATACTGGAGCTCAAAAATAAGCTGAGAGATGCCGGTATATTTGATGTTTGCCTGTGGGCATTTACAAACCAGGCTAAATACTGGCAGGATTTAAACACCATATGCGCAGGCAAGGTGGCGGTTGACAGACAGGAGTATCTGCTAAAATATTTTGCCGGGGATAAATTTGATTATATAGTATTGGGCGGGCCGATTAACGGATACGGGGAGCCGTACCGGTTTCTTGAAGATCTGTTGAAACTTTTAAAAAGCGGCGGACATCTGCTTGTCAAGCTTAGAAACACATATGACGCCAAGGCTTTGCTTGAAATGGCGGGCCGTCATATAGCCGGTGAGCAAAAAACATTTGCGCAGATTTCGCTGGAAACATTTTTATCTTACTTAAACGAAAAAGGGGTTGCCTTCGGGAAAATAATGGTGGAATTACACCGCACTGATGAAAATTCTAAAAATTATATTAAACAGTTGGTTGGTCAGCTGGGTATTTCAAATCCGGATAATATTTTTAATAGAATCATGATTAACGATTACGTGCTGGATATATTTCCACGAGCCAATCCCGGCTCCTTAAACAACTATGAGGTGTAAAGCAGCCATGAGAAAAATATTGTTTGTCATCCCTCATGCCGGGAAAGATAAACCGGTTGAAAATATGCAGGAACGGCATATTGTGACGCCTCCCTATGGGGTATTATCCCTGGCATCGTATTTAAGAGATAAGAGTACAACTTTAATTGATGTCAGCATACTGGATTTAAATCTTTATCCCCGGGAAAAAGACATTATGGATGCTGCGGTAAGGGAAAAAATAATTGAGTATAGACCGGATATTATGGGAATTTCAGTTATGTTCAACTGGACCTGTAACGCTCTGAAGACTTATTCGGAGATTGCCCGGGGGGTTGATGCCGGAATAATCATAATTTGTGGAGGCGTGGTGGCCACAAATTACTATGGCAATATTGTTAAAGACAATATGTATATAGACGGTGTTTGTTTTGCCGAGGGGGAAATTCCGCTTTTAAAGCTGGTCAATGCCGCTGATCCCTATGAAGTTATGGAGAACGACCCTTCCTGGTTTACAAGAAAAGCGCTGGCCAAAGGGAAAAAACCTGTTGCTTCCTTTGTGGAGAATCTGGATGAGCTTCCGTTTATAGATTTTACTATGATAGACATCAACGCCTACGAAGCCAGGCTGAGAAAGAGGACGCTGAACAATACCGACACCGCTAATTCAGGGTTGACCCTTCCCATCCACACCTCCAGGGGGTGTCCTTTTAACTGCGTTTTTTGCTGCACCGCGGCCAACCATGGGAAAAAAATGCGGTATATGAGTCCCGGGCGCGTAAAACATGAAGTGGAAAATATGATTAATAAGTATGGCATAAAAAGACTGGCTATTGACGATGACCAGTTTTTGCTTGACAGGGAGCGGGCCAAGGAAATACTCAGGCAGATAGCCGGGTTTAATATTGCTGTCGAGGTGGCAAGCGGCCTTTCCGTGGCGTTCATAGATAATGAAGTGGCCCGCCTGTTAAAAAAGGCGGGGCTGGAAATAGCATATCTGGCTATAGAATCCGGTTCCGAGCGTGTGCTTAGGGAGATTATTGCCAAACCTTTGCAAGTGGAACAAATAGAAACCGCCGTTAAGGCGCTGCGTGACAACGGATTGCTGATACATGTCAATGTTATTATCGGCTTTCCCGGGGAAACAGAGGAAGACAGGGCATTATCCTTAAAACTTATGGAGGAAATGGGCTTTGAATGGAATTATATTTACATTGCCACGCCCATGATGGGCAGCAGGCTTTATGATATGTGCGTTGAGAAGAATTACATTGACAGAAGCCAGGTTTTTGACGAGGCCCATTTATATAACTGTGTGATCAGGGCTCCCGGGATTGACCCGGATTATATAAATAAAAAAGCGTACATGATGAATTTGGAGGTGAACTTTGTAAAAAATTACAGGATGAGAATCGGCGATTTTGAAACAGCGGCCGGATACTTTAAAAATGTGGTGGATAAATATCCTCATCAAGCCTTTGCACATTATTACCTTGCCAGGGCATATGAAGGCATGGGAGCGGACGGGGCAAAAATACAAGAGCATTATAAAAAATTCCGTGAGCTCATAAACAGTTCCGGCCAGTGGAAAGAATATGCCCGCAGCTTTGCCTTGATTTGAGCCGCGCCATGCCAAAGGGAAATATACTTCATATCACCCCTCACATGGGTGGAGGCGTGGGCAACGTAATATCCGGAATAGCGTCTTCCCGGGATAATTCCGTAATACACCAAATAATACTGCTGGAACAGCCTGTTCATAGAAAATTTTTAAATATCGCTCTGGCCGCGGGAGTAAAGGTGGTTATACAGCCGGGCGGAAGGTTGCTTTATGATCTGATCAAAAATAGTGATATTACAATCATCCACTGGTGGAATCATCCCAAAACCGCAAAATTGCTCCGCTATTTTCCCGCAATTCCCGCGCGGGTTGTATTATGGACCCATGTTTCCTGTCTTACCGCCCCCGCGCTGCATCCCCGAATGCTTTTAATTTCCTCCATGGTGTGGTTTACATCTCCCGCCTCTTATGAAGCGGAGGAGTTTTTGGCATTGCCGCCGGGAGTTGTTCAAGAAAAGACCGGGGTTGTCCACGGCTGCGCCGGATTTGACCATCTCCCCGGCGTCGAACCGGAAGAGCATGCCGGATTTAATATCGGATACCTGGGGTATGTGGATTTTTCCAAGCTGCATCCTGATTTTATTTTGTTCTGCAAAGAGGTGGGTATCCCCGGGGCAAAATTCATTTTAGCCGGAGATGCCCCGGCAAAAGACATACTCACAAAGCAAGCCCGGAAGCAGGGGATAAAAAATGAGTTTGCCTACCTTGGTCATGTGGAAAATATTTACCAGGTTTTGATGGGCTTTGATGTCTTTGGCTATCCGCTGCTGCCCGGCCATACAGGTACCACTGAAAATGCCCTGTTGGAAGCCATGGCGGCAAAGGTGCCGCCTGTTGTGCTGAATCAGCTTGCGGAAAAACATATTGTTAGGGATGGTGAGACGGGTTTTTTGGTCTCCGGCAGGCAAGAGTACGGAGAGGCAATCCGGTACTTATATAATAATCCCGGCAAAAGAAGAGAAATGGGTATCAGTGCCCGGGATTATGTGCTTGGGAAATATAGTAAAAGTAAAATTTTGCAATCCTTTTATGCAGGGGTTGAAATTGTAATGAAACAGCCTAAGAAAAGGATATGTTTTAAAGATATTATGGGCAAAACCCCTGCCCAGTGGTTTGCATCCTGTCTCGGCAGGGAGGGGCACAGGTTTGCCCGGAGCCTTCTGGCCGGGGTTGACGGGCAAACCCCGGAGATCAAAAGATTAATTTTAAATTGCAGCCCGCTATTGAAGGGGGAAAATAAATCGTCGGTGTTTCACTATGCCAGGGAATTTCCCGGTGATCCGATGTTGCGGACTTGGGCCGATATATTAAGAGAGAGCAGTGAAAATGATGCCTAGCAAACAAAATTACGGGGACGGAATGAGAGAGTTGATAAGTTCTCCGGAAAACATAAAAAAGGCGGAAGACATCCTGCAAGGGCTTGGCCCGGGGAAAATATACATTTACGGCGCCGGCAACGCGGGCGCCATGACCTTCAAACTTTTGCAGGACGCGGGTATTGAGGTCCAGGCTTTTTTTGACAGGCGTGCTGAAACCGGTGGGTATTATTGCGGCAGGCCGGTTTACAAAGCGGCTGAGGCTGATTTATCCGGGAAGAGCCGCAAGGAATCGGTCATTATTATCGCTTTCATCTGTGACTGCCTTGAACTTGCGGACGTGCGGCAACGCTTGTTGGAATTGGGCTGGGAGAAAATATATTACTTTCATGATATATATAATTGTTTAGTTTGCGGCAAAGGAGGGCATCAGGAAGACCGGAAGGATTTTATAAATTGCGCGCTGGAAAAAGTAATAAAGGTAGCTGAATTAATGGAAGATGATGAAAGCTATGAAGTGTTTGAAAATTTTTTCAAAGCCATAATCAGCGGGAATCCGGCCTATTTCTCCCTGCCGTCGGAGAAACCCCAGTATTTTGTTGACGATGTGCCTTTTAATAAAGGATACGCAAGGTTTATAGATTGCGGCGCCTTTGACGGGGATACCGCGTTGGCCCTGAAAAGATACAGGGGAGAGGCTGAGGCGCTGGTTTTATTTGAACCTGACAGCGAGAATTTTAAAAGTCTTTGCGCAAATTTAAAAAATAATCGTATAGCGAAAGAACAGGTGCTCTTTCCCTGCGGCGTTTGGAGAAATAGCGAAATGCTCAGGTTTAGATCAGGTATAAAAAGTTCAAGTGGAATATCAGAGAACGGAGATACATTTATTCAATGTATTGCCATAGATGACGCCATCGCTGATTTTGCTCCCACTTTTGTGAAAATGGACATTGAAGGGGCGGAATATGAAGCCCTTGCCGGGGCCGAACAAACAATACGAAGATATATGCCGGATCTTGCCATAAGCGTATATCACCGCATAGAACATTTGTGGCAGGTCCCTCTTTTGATAGAAAGCATTGCGCCGGGATATAAATTTTATTTGAGGTGTCACGGGCTGCACGGTATGGAGACTATCCTGTATGCGGTGGGCGGAACATGATGTTACGGGTTTATATATATCAGACAAGGAGAATTACCAATGAATGCCAGGTTGTTGACCAATAAAAATACCGGCAGAGTGGAGCTGGGCAAAGCTTTACCCCTTGATACGCCTTTTTCAGTGCAGATGTTTGTGGCAAATACCTGTAATTTCAGATGCGCTTACTGTTTGCAAAGTCATACCAAAAAAATTCTCAAGGATATGTCCTTCTCCAGGAAATTGATGAAATTTGATCTTTATAAAAAGTGTATTGATGGATTCAAGGATTTGCCGGGCAAGCTTAAGATACTGGTTCTGGCCGGATGGGGAGAACCGCTGTTGCATCCCCGGTTGGCCGAGATGATACAATACGCCAAAGCTCATAATGTGACGGATAAAGTTGAGATAATAACAAATTCTTACGCGTTAACACCGGCTCTTGCGGATCAGCTGATAAAGGCCGGTCTTGACAGTATGAGAATTTCCATACAGGGGCTTTGTGCCGGCGATTACCGGCAGGCCTCGGGGGTGGACATCAATTTTGATCAGTTTGTTGCCAATCTGAAATATTTCTATGAGCATAAGAAAAGCACAAATGTATATATCAAGATTATGGACATTATGTTGAAAAAGCCCGGGGACAGAGAAAAATTTTTTGATATTTTTGGAAACCTTTGCGATGAAATAGCCGTTGAATCGCTGATTCCCATGCTGCCTGAATTTGATTACTCCAAATTTGGCAGCGATTTTTCAACTGAGCTTATGGGTAATAAGCTAGTTGAAACAGATATCTGTGCACTGCCATTTTATTCCTGTATTATTGACGTGGATGGGCGCCTTTTGCCCTGCGGGGTATTTCCTCCCCCCGCCGGATTTGACAATGTGGCGGAAAAGGGGCTTGCCGCCGTGTGGCGTGGTCCTGAATATAATGCTTTTCTAATAAAGCTGCTGAAAAGGGAAAAAGCGCAAATACCGGTATGTAATAAATGTAAAAGACATATTCACGTAATGCGTCCAAGTGATTATTTGGATGATTACGCGGAGGATTTAATACCTTTGTACGAAAGGTTAGAAGCTTATGAAAGCCGAGATTAAGCCCAGCTATGACCTGAATAGAAAACGCCTGGCCGATATAATTCCGCTGAGCACCCCCTTTACCATTTTTATAGAGCCTACCCGCCACTGTAATTTCAAGTGTTTTTATTGCCTGCACAGTACCAGGGGCAGGGAAAAGGGTGAATTCGCCAAAACAGGTTATCAAATCAAGCACATGGATTTTTCCATGTATGAGCTAATTATAGGGCAGCTTATGTCCTTTCCGGAACACCCCAAAAGAATCGTATTTTCAGGACTGGGTGAACCCTTGATGAATCCAAGGCTGCCCGAGATGATAAAACGGGCCGGAGATTCAGGAGCGGCACAGCGGCTGGACATTTTGACAAATGCCTCCCTGCTCACCCCGGAACTCTCGGACGCATTGATTGCCGCTGGTGTCACCAGAATACAGGTATCGCTCCAGGGGCTTGACGCCCGTAAATATAAGGAAGTTTCGGGAGTGACGGTGGACTTTGACAGAATGTATGAGAATTTAATCTACCTGTATCAACATAAAGGGAATTGTTCAATTTTTATTAAGATTATAGACTCCCTCCTGGAGGGAGAGGCGGACAGGGAGCGGTTTTATAATCTTTTTGGGGATATCTGCGATCAAATATTTATTGAGCATTTGATAACCCTGCAGCAGCAGATGGGTGATCTTGGGGGCAGGGCGGACGATAGCCGTAATATTAACAACGAAGAGGTATTCTTTCGCAATGTGTGCCCGGTAATATTTTATATGCTGCAGATAGATGTGGATGGCAATGTGTTTCCCTGCCCCGTGGGGGGGCTGCCCAAACATTTTGCCCTGGGAAATATTCAGGACCAGTCACTAAGCCGGATATGGAACGGCAGGCGGCGCACAAATTTAATACGTGCGCATTTAATGCTTAACCGGAAAAAATTTCCTGTCTGCGCTACCTGTGCCACCTGCGCCACAGTGCTTGATGAAACTGAATTTCTCGATGACGCGGCCGGACGGCTGCTCAAGTTTTTCAACATAAATTAGGGACATACCATCATTTTATCTCGCTAACAGCCTGTAAGACACCATCCCTGAAGGTCGGGATAAACAGTCAATTAAGGAAAGGGGACACACCACTTATATCCCGTTAACAGCACGCGAGACCCCGCCCTTGATGGCGGGGAAGCATCAGATATCCGGCCTCTACCCTTTGGAATTAAGGTGTGTCCCCATACCTAAAAGGTGAGTGTGTGAATTATGCCTTCTGAAATAAAGCCCATATGCGGACTGGACAGGATAAAGCTGGCTGATGCGGTGCCTCTGGAAACTCCATTCACACTCTTTGTATTCCCCACCACATTCTGCAATTTCAGGTGCAAATACTGCGGTCATTCCCTGGGACCGGAAGGGATGGAGAAGAAATACAACTTTAAACCGCAGAATATGCCCATGGAAACCTATCACAGGGTAATAGAACAGTCGGAGGAATTTCCCGCCCGGTTTAAAGTTTTATCCCTCACCGGCCATGGGGAGCCGCTGATAAATAAAAACCTGCCCCGGATGATAGAGCTTGCCAAAAAGGCCGGTATAGCCGACAGGGTGGAGATAATAACAAACGCTTCCTTACTTACCCCGGAGATGTCCAAAGCCTTAATCCAGGCGGGACTTGATACCATAAGAATATCCCTGCAGGGACTTTCTGCCGTTAAGTATGGAGAGGTTTGCGGCCATAGCCTGGATTTTGAGGAATTGGTCGATAATATCCGGTATTTCTATCAAAATAAAAAAGGCTGCAAGCTATTTGTCAAGGTAATGGATATAGCACTGGAGCCGGGAGAGGATGAAAAATTTTACAGCCTCTTTTCGGATATCAGCGACAGAATGTATATAGAGCAGTGCCGCCCAGTATATGACGGCGTGCATTACGCGGCGGGCGCCGCCGTCACCGCCGACCGTTACGGCCGGGTTCACCGGAAGCGGCGGGTATGCCCGCTGCCCTTCTTCATGCTGGGAATATTCCCCGATGGGGATGTGGAGCCCTGCGACACTATTTACAAGCCGGTTGTGCTGGGAAATGTGAATGAGGACACTCTTTTAAATATATGGAAGGGAAGAAAACTGCGGGAATTTCAGATTATGCAGCTTAAAAAGCAGCGGGGCGGCAATCCCGGGTGCGCCGTGTGCTGCGCCCCCGACGACGTGTCCCACCCGGAGGATGTGTTGGATGCCGCGGCGGAGGATATATTGAGGCGGCTCTAAAGCCCGGTAATTATTACAGCAAGAGGATGATTTTATAATGGGAGGTAAAATTGTTACAGGCGTCACGCCCGGCGGTAAACGGACTGTTCTAGGAGAGGCGCTGCCCCTGGCTGCCCCTTTTTTAATACAGATATTTCCCGTTTACGGCTGCAATTTCAGGTGCGGCTACTGCCTTCACGCCCTGCCCCGGGAACGGCATGGCTATATATCGGATAAAACCTTTTTGGATATGCCCTTATATAAAAAGTGCATAGATGATCTGGCTGATTTTAAGGCCAAACTTAAAATGCTGCGGTTTGCCGGAATAGGAGAACCCCTACTGCACAGAAATATCGCCCAAATGGTGGATTATGCCAAAACAAAGGATATCGCGGACAGCATAGACATAGTGACCAACGGCGTTTTGCTTGATGAACAGCTATCCCTTGCCCTTATAGCCGCCGGGCTTGACAGGCTGAGAATTTCAATTCAGGGTATTTCCGGGGAAAAATACGGTACCCTGGCCGGAATAAAAATAAATTTTAACAGATTTTTAAAAAAGCTGGACTTTTTCTTTCAGAACAGGGGCAAGACAAGGGTTCACATAAAGATAATAGATTGCGCCCTTTCCGGCGAAAGCGAGGAAAAACTATTTTTCGACATATTCGAAGGAGTCTGCGATACCATCGCCGTTGAGCATTTAACCCCCACCGTGAAGGGTATTGATTATAAAAGACTTGCCGGCGGAAAGGCGCTGAATGTTACACAGAGCGGTAATTGCATGGCGGAAACGGCAATATGCCCGCAGCCCTTTTATATGCTCCAGATAAACCCCGATGGAGCCGTTGTTCCCTGTTGTTCCATGTCATACCCGGGGGTTTTCGGCAACGCCGCGGAGCAAACCGTCCCGGAAATTTGGAAGGGCCCAAAGCTTGCCGGTTTCCGCCGGTTATTGCTGGATGGGGTGGAGAACGCAGGCCCCGTGTGCTCCGGCTGTTCACTGTTCAAATACGGAATATTCCCCGAGGATATACTTGACCCTTACGCGGGGCGGCTAAAGAGCCTGTATTAATTGCGGTCGAAAAAGCAAGCTGTTTTCAGGCGGGCCGGCAAGTTGAACAAAATGGCAAAAAGGTGGCGTTTTTTATATATGAGTGGAAGGATCCTTTTTATTCCCCCGGAATACGATTGTAATATCTCCAACGCCCAAATACTGAAGGATACCTGCCTGGTGCCGTGCTTATTGCAAAAATATTACGGTTACCATACCACAATCGCCGCATATTCCATTGATGAAAGTCTTTTGAAGATTCATTTTCCGGACTGTAAATTTGAGTGTATCAATTATACGGGGATTTTTAACAGGGATGCGCATACATATATTAATGAACATGCAAACAACTTTGATATTCTGTTCATGTTTGGCCCTTATGAGTGCTATGTTGAATTCGGAGCGATATACAAAAAATGTAACCCTGACGGCAAGATATATTTAAAGCTTGACATGAACAGGTATTGGCTCTCCAGGATAATATCCACCCAACATTTTTCCG
Organism: Desulfocucumis palustris; assembly: GCF_002933875.1. Lineage (GTDB taxonomy): Bacteria > Bacillota > Desulfotomaculia > Desulfotomaculales > Desulfocucumaceae > Desulfocucumis > Desulfocucumis palustris. The sequence goes on from NZ_BFAV01000102.1 coordinate 31,334, forward strand.
CGCTATTGGGAATGTGCCATTTAATTAGTGTGGAGTCATATAATCTGTACAGGATTATTAACCGGGAGACGCCTTTTAACGTTGAACTGATACCAAACGGTTTTTATGAAACCTTCCCGGTTGAGCCCCTGGGTTACCCGGAAAAAGAAAATATAATAATTACCGTGGGCCGCCTGGGTATAGTTGAAAAGCAAACGGATGTCCTGCTAAAGGCGTTTTTGGACGCCGATATACCCGGCTGGAAGTTAAAGCTGATAGGAAATGTTGCCCAGCGGTTTTTATCAACAATGGAAACATTCCGGGAGCATCCCAAATTTGAGCAAGCTGTTGAATTTACAGGACCGATTTATGACAGACAAAAACTTGAGGAGGAATACCGGAGGGCAAAAATATTCTGCATGACCTCCAATGTGGAAGCCTATGCGCATGTTTTCGCGGAAGCCGCCAAAAACGGCTGTTATATAATATCAACCGATGTGGACGGCGCGTATGATATTACAGATAATGAGCAATATGGCACGGTTGTTCCCGTGGGTGATTGTAAAACCATAACCGGGGCTTTTGAAAAGATATGCCCGGATGACGATAAAATCCAGGAAGTGTTTAACGGAATGTATTCTTTTGCAAGAAGCGAGCTTTCATGGAAATATATTCTCGGCAAGCTGGACATTTTATTTCATCTGAAGGGGCTGGCAAAATGAATTTTATGATTAATATTGAAAATAACTATTTAACACTGCGTGATGCCGCCGGCCACTTTGTAATACCGTTATTTTCCGTAAATCCATCCGAGCTTAACCGTGATTTGTCCCCTCAGCAATTAATAGACTCATTTATTATAAATATAAATAAGTATGGAGAAGTTATAAAGTACACCTATGGCACCACAACAATATTAGACATAATCGCCCTGTCTTCCCTTGTCTATCGCACATGTACAGGTGTAAAACATAAAAATTTGCGTGTTTTGGAAATGGGTAGCGGTTTTGGCTGCTCCACGGTTTTTATCGCTCTTGCCCTTAAAGCTTTTTCAGAGGATAATATACTATTCTGCCTGGATACCTGGAATAAAGCCGCAAATAAAGACGGGCCCGGGGAAATAGATAATTATTTAAACTCCCTGGAGCACTTTCGCGCTGTAACCGGGTATATGGATGTGTCTGAACAGGTGAAACCGGTTGTTTGTGAATCCGTATATGGGGCGGAAGCCCTCAGAGATGATTATTTCGACATGATTTTTATAAATACCGCCGGCAATTATAAAAATATATATGCGGATATTTTAAAGGCCGTCCGGCTTATACGACCGGGCGGATTAATTGCCGGGCAGGGCTGTAACTGCAAAATGTCGCAATTGCCTGAAGATATAAGAGACAGTATTGCTTTATCGGATGATCCCGGTTTTATAAAAGATTATAATGTCGGGACAATAAAAGCTTTGAGTGCTGCTTTTGGCGAAAATTACGGGCATTTTGCACCGGCCCTGGTCTGGCATAAAAGCATTTCAATGGAGGATAAGGGCGGGGCGCCTTTAGGGGAAACATTTGAAAAGATGATAACTGGTATGTTTAATTCCGTTATGGAAGCTCTTGCTTCCATAAACCAGGACAGCCTGAACCGGGAAAACATAAAACTTTTATATTTCATTCTCGAAATGGTTGAAAATATTTCCGGATATTTAAGTAATAACTTTTATAATTTGCGGGACAGGGAAGTTAAAAGCACTACCATGCTTTTAAAAAACTATATTGTTCATATGATAAACGCAATGCAAAATTCACAGGCCCGGGTTGCCAAAAAGTATTTTCAAAAAGCCGCTGTTCTTCATCCGGAATGGAGCGGGAGGATCAGGCAGGAATTTAATGGTCATTCGCTGCAGCGTTAAAAATATTCCTTCAACCATTGGCAAATTTGGCCGGCTGAAAAAGTATTTAAAGCGGGCTGTCAGATTTGATAGAATGGTGGTTATTTTGCATGGAGATTTTGAAAAAGTCAAAAATTCAGGGCTGCTTTTTGCTGCGGCCTTTAACCTTCAGCGATGAGCGCGGCACGTTGATAAAACCATACCACAGCGGGAGATTTAAAGCTTTGGGGCTTCACACCAAATATGACGAGGAGCTTGTTGTAACCTCTGCCAAGGATGTTATCCGCGGTTTGCATTTTCAAGGTCATCCACTGCCGCAGATCAAGGTTATATCCTGTGCGAAGGGAAAAATTTTAGACGTGGTGGTGGATATCCGTAAAGGCTCGCCCACATACGCCAAGTGGGACAGCTTCATTCTTGACAGTGAAAACAGCTATGTTTTATATGTTCCCGAGGGGTTGGCCCACGGATATGCTGTTTTTGAGGAAAATACCATTGTGTGCTATAGAATGTCAAATATTTTTTCAGCTGAGCTTGAAGGAGGTATAAGATGGGACTCGGTGGGGGTTGAATGGGGGATTGAGTCACCGGTTATTTCTGAAAGGGACAGAAACCTGATACCTCTTTGTGACATTGACAGTAAATTTATATACTAGGAGAGTGTTGAAAAACACATTGAAAAAACAATAAACATGTTGCTAAACTACCGCCGGAGGCCGTTCAAAAAGCCCCAGATGCAAGGCGCGACAAGGCCTCAAGCGGAGGCGTACTCATAGTACGTCGAGCATTGAGGCCGCAGCCGCAACGCAGCAGATGGACTTTTTCAACGGCCTCCTAGGATATTTTCCGGACAGGGGCAGATTGGACTGCCCCTGTTTTATTTATAATCATTAAATTTATGTAACATAATGTAAAAACATGGAATATTATAGCAACACAAGGAATGGGGTGATAATCCCCGGGCTGTTTGCCAATAATTTGAAAATATTTTGGCAAACGGCAATTTACTTTACAGCTGGAGGGATTATTGGTGGAAAACAAGGATATGCATTTGGAGGACATTTGCAGAATTGCCGGTAAACTCAAACCTGACTGGAAAATTTCTCACAGCCCCGTGGATGGAGGCAAAGGGTTTGTGAGAGAGAGTATTCTTGCCTTTACCAAGGCGGGGGCTTTTTGGATTGTTATTCTCTGTGAAACCAACAAGGTGGCCTTTAAGAGGGTAACACCGGAATGGGTCCAGTCATTTTCCAAGCTGGTCCTGGTTTCGGCGGAAGTGTTCGTGGTGTTTGATAAAAGGCACCATATCGTAGAGTGGGCGGTTGCCCAGGATAAGAATTGTCCTGTGGTAAAAGATAAACCGAAAGACGGGCCGCCCAAGGACCACAAGGACCACAAGGAGCCGCCCAAGGACCATAAGGATTACAAGGAGCATAAAGACCACAAGGAGCCGCCCAAGGACCATAAGGATTACAAGGAGCACAAAGACCACAAGGAGCCGCCCAAGGACCATAAGGATTGCAAGGAGCACAAAGACCACAAGGAGCCGCCCAAGGACCATAAGGATTGCAAGGAGCACAAGGATCACAAGGAGCCACCCAAGGACCATAAGGATTGCAAGGAGCACAAGGATCACAAGGAGCCGCCCAAGGACCATAAGGATTGCAAGGAGCACAAGGATCACAAGGATTGCAAGGAGTCCAAAGACCACAAGGAGCCGCCCAAGGACCACAAGGACTGCAAGGACCCCAAGGACTACAAGGATCACAAGGACCATAAAGATTGTAAAGACCGCTAGAAATTGCGCCCGCCGTGAAAAAAGAAAAACAATAAGCGGTGGGACATGGTAAAGAATGCATCTTTCCCGGGCCGGTTAAACTTTTCAATAAACTAACCCGGGAAAGAGATCTCTAAATTCAGGCCCCGGTTCTCCGGGATGTTTTCCGGAGCCGGGGCAGCAAAAAATGGAAGGATTTTGGAGTCCGGCAAACTCCTGCTATTTCAGCAGTATTTGCGACGGTTTTTAAATACTTCGTGCACAGTTAACCGTTTAAATGAATAAACTAAAATAAAGCAAATATCCAAAAATTAGGTGGGGTTTTTATTTTTTTGTCAGATGGGATAATGATAAATGATCGGAATAGGTTTAATAGGATGTGGGGCCTGGGGGGTTAACTATTTAAAAACCCTGGTATCAATTCCAGAAATAAAAGTTTTATATGTATGTGATTTAAAAAAGGAAATATTGGATAATGTCAGAGCTATATATCCCTACCTTAAACTGACCGGCGACTACCGGGATTTATTGAATGATAATAACGTGGGCGGTGTGATAATCGCAACGCCACCTAAATCACATTACCAGCTGGCGTCTAAATTCCTGGCCGGCAATAAGGCGGTGCTGGTGGAAAAACCCGTTACCCACCGCTACCGGGAAGCTAAAGAACTGGCTCAGCTGGCCAGGAAAAACAATACCATACTGATGGCCGGGCACTTAATGGAATATCACCCGGTGGTGAAGAAATTGCGGGAATACATCAGCCGGGGCATGTTGGGAGAGTTAAGATACATTCTGTTGGACCGGGCCAATCTCGGCAAGATTAGAACCGATGTCAGCGTCCTCTGGGACCTGGCGGTGCACGATCTTTCAATTGTCAGGAGTCTGATAAATCAGGAGCCCCTCTGGGTATCGGCGCAGGGAGGCAATTATTTACAAGAGGGTATCTGGGATTTAATAACAGTCACCATGGGCTTCACCGGGAATCTGATGGTTCAAATACACGCGAACTGGATGCACCCGGTGAAGAAGAGGCATGTTGCGATTGCCGGAAATAACATGATGGCCTTCTGGGATGATACCAGGGATAAAAACAAACTGCAGATTATATCCTACAATGTGGATATAGTTACCCCGGAGCTGGAAAATACGTTGCCTTTGACTGAACAGTGCCGGCACTTCATCAATTGTGTAAAGACGGGGAAAGAGCCTCAAACCGGGTTACAGGACATATTATGGGTAATGAGGCTGCTGGATTTAACCGAGCAGTCATTATTAAGCCACGGCGCCAGATTGTATTTTAGATCCGACAGGTGATGCGGTTGAAAATAAAAAGTTACCGGGATTCACACCAGGATGCCTGGGACGATTTTGTGAAAAAGTCCAGAAACGGCACTTTCATGCAGGAGCGAAAATTTTTAGGGTATCATCCTCCGCACAGGTTCAGGGATTGTTCTCTCATGGCTTACGATTCCAGGGATAGGCTTGCGGCTGTGATCCCCGCCGCAAGCAAAGGCTCCGATCAAAAGACATTTTGTTCCCACCCGGGAGCCTCCCATGGCGGTATAGTGGTCGGTCAGGGATTTACAACCGGGGACGCCTTGTTGCTGGTAAGCGCTCTGATAGAGGATTGCAGAGACAGAGGTTTTAAAACCGTGGAAATAAAACCGGTTCCCCGGGTTTATCTTAACTGGCCCTGTGATGAAATAGACTTTGCCCTGAGGTATAACGGTTTTTCTCCTGTCCGCACGGAGCTGGCCACGGTGCTTCCACTAAAAGAAGCGGCGCCGGATAACCCCTTTATGACAGACAGTGCCAGAAGGAATATCCGGAAAGCGAAAACCATGGGTGTCACCGTAACGGAAAGCAATGACTACGATACTTATTGGGATATACTGGCGGCAAACCTGAAAAACCGCCACAACGCCCGGCCCACCCATAGCCTGGCGGAGATAAAGGAGTTGTCCGGCAGATATCCCCATAATATCAAACTGGTGGCTGCGTACCACCAGGATGTGATGATTGCCGGGGTTGTGGTTTTTATCCTGAACAGCAGGGTAATAAATTGTTTTTATATTGCGCACCGGCCGGAAAAACAGCATTTAAGGCCGTTAAACCTGATATTCGACCGGCTAATCAACTGGGGTGGCAGTAACGGGTTTTACTATCTGGACTGGGGCATATCCACCGAGAACAGGGGAACATTGGTTAACCACGGCCTTTTCAGATTCAAGGAAGAGTTCGGCGGGCGCGGGCTTTTAAGAGAAACATACGCTCTGGAGCTGTAGGTGAAAGTCAAGGGGGGGTAAAAACTGCAGAGGACGATAAAAAAACCGGCAAGGGTAACTGGCATTGATATAACCGGCCGGGGTTACAGCACCGTGACATTTAAACCGGCCCCCCCGGACAGCGGCATTACTTTTATAAGGGACGACCTGCCCGGCCGGCCCGGAGTTGAGTGTCGCCCGGAGTATGCCCGGGCCGACCACCGCTGGACTTCCCTGGACAAAGAAGGCGTTCGCATAGAACATACGGAGCACATACTGGCCGCCGCGGCCGGGCTGGGCATAGACAACCTGCTTATCCACGCGGACGGTCCGTACCTGCCTGTGGTTACGGGTTTCAGCAGCGGGGGATTTGTTCAGGCTCTATTGGAGGCGGAGCCCGTATTCCAGGATAGGCCCAGGGAATATTTTTACGTTCCGGAAGCCCGCTGGGTGATGGGTTCCTTTGATTATGGCGGAGAAAGGTATGACAGCATTCTGCTGGCCCTGCCGTCCAAAGAGTTTAAACTGACATATTTAATGGATTATCCGGGGAAGCAGATTTCCACCCAGGCATACAGTTTTGCCGTCGGCGGGGATGAGGATTTCGCCCTGGGGCCGGCGGCGGCCCGCTCATACATTATTGATTATGAATATGCCCGGGTGGCGGATTTAATAGGCAGGGGCATGGAGGATTGTTTGGTTTTTCCCGGGGCGGCAACGGATTTGCGCTGGAACAACGAGCCGGCCAGGCACAAACTGCTGGATTTGCTGGGAGATATGGCTATTCTTGGCCGGGCGGTTAAAGGGCATTTTATAGGAATCAGAACCGGGCATAAAATGAATATTCAGATGTGTAAAGAATTGGCAAAATTAATGAAAGGGGACATACCTTCCTGAATTATCAAAATTTCCCCGGGTAACCCATTCAAGAAGGAATGTTCCAATTTTGCCGTTAAGGGGGGCTGTTCTTTGATTCCGCATGTCAAACCCCTGCTGGGAAAGGAAGAGGAGGCCGGTGTGCTGGAGGTGCTGCGCAGCGGTATGCTGGCCGCCGGCAGCCGTGTGGAGGAATTCGAGCGGCAATTTTGCGCCTATAATAATTCCCGTCATGCCATTGCCGCCTCATCCGGTACCACAGCCCTGCACGCCATGATGGAGGCTGTGGGCATAGGGCCGGGGGATAAGGTGTTTGTAACTGCGTATTCCTTCATTGCTTCAGCCAATGCCATCCTGTACACGGGGGCCACCCCCGTATTCGTGGATATCGACCCTGTTACCGGCAACCTGTCGCCCGGAGAACTGGAAAAATCCATAAAAAAACATCCCGGCGCAAAGGCTGTGCTGGTGGTTCATATTTTCGGGCTGCCGGCTGATATGGATAAAATAGTGGAATTGGCCCAAAGGCACAAAATTATGTTGCTGGAGGATTGCGCCCAGGCTGTGGGCGCGGCCTACCGGGGGGTCAAGGTGGGTAATTTCGGCAGGGCCGCGGCATTTAGTTATTACCCCACCAAGAATATGACCTCGGGGGAAGGCGGCATGGTGGTAACGGGGGAGCCCGGGGTGGCGGAAAAGGTAAGAATAATCATTAATCAGGGGCAGCGCCGCAGGTATTTTCACGAACTGGTGGGCTACAACTACCGGATGAGCGATGTTCACGCCGCCATAGGCCTGGCGCAGTTGGCAAAGCTGGAAGGGTTCAACCGCAAAAGAATTGAAAACGCCGGGTTCTATGAAAAACGCATTACCAACCCGGCTGTTGAAAAGCCCGCCATACCAACGGACAGGGTACATGTTTTTAACCAATATACCATAAGGGTGCCGGACAGGGAAAAATTTACCCTCTACCTGACGGAAAAAGGTATTGGTCACGGCGTTTATTACCCGCTGATCATACCGGAGCAAATACCTTACCGCAACGCGCCGTCCGGGGGCGGCCATTGGCCCGGGGCAAGGAAGCTGGCCGGCAGGTGCGTATCCATTCCGGTACACCCTTCCCTGACCCCTGAGGAGTTGAGGTATGTTGCGGAAGTTATTAATAGCTACGGTTAAATAAGAACATTGCTTTTAAGGGCGGTAATTCAAGGCAATACGAAAAAAGCGTGCCTTCCATCCTGATTAGTGCAAGGAGGTTAAAGGCGTTTGATTGTTTCCGGCCACCAGCCCAATTATTTACCCTGGCTCGGATATTTTCACAAAATGAAATCCTGCGATCTCTTTGTTATATTGGATGACGTACTTCATTCCAACAGAGGCATAACCGGCAGGAACAAAATTAAAGGGCCCGAGGGACCAAGACTGTTGAGCGTGCCTCTGGCCCGTAAAGAGGCACTGATTAAAGACGTCAAAATTATTAATGAGAGCAGGTGGTACAGAAAGCACTGGTACTCCCTGCAGGGCTGCTACGCCAGGGCTGCCCACTGGCAGGAATACAGGGAGCGGTTCTTTGTGGTGTATAAAGACCCGGGGGATAAACTGGCGGAATTAAATTTAAGGCTTATCAATGTGGTTCGTGAAATACTGGATATCAGCACCCCCATGATACGCTCGTCGGATATACCCGGGATTACCGGCAAAAAGGGGACCAAGATAATTAATATCTGCAAATACCTGGGCGCCGACACATACCTGTCGGGCAACGGGGCGCGGGTCTATAACGACGAGGGCGAATTTCAAAGAAGCGGTCTCAGGCTGGTTTATCAGGATTTCAAACATCCCGATTACCCGCAGCAGTGGGGCGATTTTATACCCAACCTGTCCGCGGTGGATTTAATATTCAACTGCGGGCGGGACAGCAAAAATTATTTAACCAGACAGGTGATTTATGAATAATATAAATGTTCTGGTCACCGGCTCCGGCTCCCTTTACGGAGTGGCCGTGATTAAGTCCCTGTTAAAATCCGCGTTAAAACTAAAACTGGTAGCCACCGACACGGATCCCAGAACCCTGGGGCTGCATTTCGCCCACCGGGGCTATATAGTGCCTCCGGCTTTTCAGGAAGGGCTGTATTATGAAAAAATACTGGATATTATCCGCGGGGAAAAGATCAACGCGGTATTTGTGGCATCTTCACACGAATTGGCTTTTTTCAGCGGCCACAAGGAGGAGATAGAGGCGGCAACCGGCGCCTGGGTATTTGTAAACCCGCCCGGGGTGATGAATATATGTTGCGACAAGTGGCTGACCATAAAATTTTTAAAAGAAAATAATTTTAATTTTCCCGGCACCATACGCTATCCGGAAGACCGGGCGCTGCTGGAGAAATTTATCCGGGAAGCCGGCTTTCCGGTAATCATCAAACCCCGCCGGGGCGCCGGGTCGGAGGATTTATATAAAGCGGCCTCCCCGCAGGAATTGCTGTCCCTGGTCAAGGGCCGGGAGGGCTTCGTATTGCAGCAGTATCTCCCTGAAGCTGACGGCGAGTATACCACCGGTATTTGTGCCGGGGCCGACGGCAGGGTGCTGTCCGCCGTTACCCTGAAGAGAATACTGCGGGACGGCATGACCATGTCCGCGGAGGCGGACGATTATGAGCATTTAACAGATTATTGCAGGCAGGTGGCCGGGGTGTTGAAGCCCTACGGGCCCTGCAACTTTCAATTCAGGCTGCTGGAGGGAAGACCTTACATTTTCGAAATAAATCCCCGTTTCAGCAGCAGCACCGGAATGCGCTGCCTGCTGGGGATAAATGAGGCCGAAATACTGCTCAGGGCTGAAATACTGGGTGAAGCGGTTTCACCGCGGAAAGCGGTAAAGGGCAGCATAATAAGGCAGTACAAGGATTATATCGTTCCCACCGGGAGAATCAGGCAGCTGGAAAAGGAAAGCTTTTGTGTTAACAGGCCGGGCTGATAATAACAATTTAAGTGAGCATGGAGTTTTGACCAATGAAAATTGTTTTTATTGAATCAGATCCCCAGTATGTGCTGGGGCTGCCTTGGGGATTCAGAAAACTGGGCTGCCAGGTGAAAACATTAAACGACATCCGGGAAGACACACTGGCGGAAATTTTTGACAAATACCGGCCGGATCTGGTTGTAACCGCCGGCTGGACCAAGATTCACACCAGGTCCAACCTGGAATTGCTTGGGCACATGCTTAATAAGTACCATGTCAGCCATGCCTACTGGTCCACAGAGGATCCGCGCTGGACGGACAGATGGTCATTGCCCTATATCAAGTCCACCCACCCCGATTACATTTTTACCATAGACAAGGATTCCGTTAATTTTTTCAGGGAGCTTGGCCATCAGGCCTTTTACCTGAACTGGGGCTGCAATCCCGATTTTCACCGGCCCGCCAACCCCCGTAAGGAGTATCTTTGCGACATTGCCCTGGTGGCCACCGCCGGGGTGACCTGGAGTTCCTTCCGGAGGGACAGCGCCAGAATTTTATTAAAACCCCTGGTGGAAAAAAATTATAAGGTTTTGATTTGGGGAAAAAGATGGGATAGGCTGGATCCCGAAATTGTAGGTTTTAACGTGGACCCCGGCCTTCTGCGGGGTAAACTTCCCTATGAGGAAACCAACCATGTCTACAGTTCCGCCAAAATAGTGCTGGGTTTTCAGAACCTTACCACCGAATTGACCGCCAGAACCTTTGAGATACTTGGCGCCCGGGGATTTTTGCTGGCGCCGGCCACCGCCTCGGTGATTAAAAACTTTAAAAACGGCAAGCACCTGGTGATATCCCGGTCCGAAAAGGAAACCTTAAGGCTGGTGGATTATTATCTGGGCCATGAGGAAGAAAGAAAAAAAATAGCCTGGCAGGGGCAGAGGGAAGTGTACCTGAAACACACATACAGGCACAGGGCGCTAGAAATGCTAAAGAGCATTAGAAAAGTTGATCAGCTCCGTGAGCGGTTAAAAACAGAATAATTTTACCCTGCTTGCGGCTGGACAGGAGGAGGTCAATAACCGTTGATTATTTCCGGCCATCAACCCAATTATCTGCCCTGGCTGGGATATTTTCACAAAATGAAATCCTGTGACCTTTTTGTAATACTCGATGACGTTCTGCACTCCAGAGGCGCTATTACCAATAAAAATAAAATCAAAGGGCCGGAAGGGGCAAGGCTTCTAAGCGTGCCCCTGGCCCAAAAAAAGGTGCCCATTAAAGACGTCACCATACTTAACGGGAGCAGGTGGCATAATAAACACTGGAATTCACTCCGCACCTGCTATGCCAAGGCTCCTTACTGGAAGGATTATCAGAATTTGTTGCTGCCTATTTACGATAATCCCGGGGAAAAACTGGCGGATTTTAATTTAAGGCTCATAAAGGTAATTAGTAAAATACTGGGCATTTCCACCCCGCTGGTCCGTTCTTCCGAAATACCCGGAATCACCGGCAGTAAAGGTACTAAAATAATTAACATCTGTAAACACTTTGGGGCCGACATCTGCCTGTCGGGAACAGGCGCCCGGGATTACAACGATGAGGATGAATTTGCCAGGAACCATATACGCCTGGTGTACCAGGAGTTTGAATGCCCTGATTATCCGCAGTTATGGGGCGGTTTTATACCCAACCTTTCCGCTCTGGATTTAATTTTTAATTGCGGGCCTGGAAGCCAGGACTTTTTGCCGGGACAGATTATTACTTAATATTTATCCCTTTCCCGCCATGTGGCACCCGTAAAATCCGCAAAGGCTGACAGCGGCTCAAACTGTCAGCCTTTATCTTATTCGAACTAAGTTCGCTCTAAGGGTTCGGCAGGGGAATAACCCCTTCCGAACCCAAGGCTCACTTATATTTACGCCATATGTAAAAGGCCGCCTCCATTCGCCTGCGGCGAAATGGGAGCGGCCTTTATAAAAACTCCAACCCTGCGGGCCGGAGAGATTTACACCTCCGGTGTTTAATACGGCTTTCGGATACCCAGCCTTGTTTGCCTCCCGGGTGCGGTGGGCAGCGTTGTGCCGCCCCAGGCGTATTCACCTTTCCCGTCATGAATTATTATGTTGTCTACGGCGTGCCCCAGGTCAAGTCCTATTTTTCCCGCGTCCATTGCGGCCAGGGCGACGATTACGGCGTTGGCCCCGGCTGCGATTAAGGCAACCTGATAATCAATCCCGGACATTTGTTGTAAAACAATGTCCAGATCCCAGTAATGGCGCAGATTTAAGCAAGCTGTAATGTTGGTGAAGCCGTAGCGGTTGATCAGAATCTTTGCCAGCCCGGCCATGGGCTTTCCCACCAAAAGAATTTTGGCGTCGCGAAAGATATGGTAAAATTTTGGAATGCGCACCAGATGGTAATTGATGAAAGCGTAACAGGTTCCGGGGGGATTCAGGCCATAGTGGTTAAAAATTTTCTCGGTCATGGGATACCAGCAGTAATTGTCCCTCTGGTTTAAAAAGCCTACCACGGTGGCCCGGCGAACGGCGTCCAGCAGGCGGTCGCGGGCTTCAATATTGGGAATTGCTATACCCGAGTATTTATTGCCGGCCACCACATTATACATTCCGATAAGCTCCTGCACGGTATGAACCGTATTCTGGGCCAGAATAAAATTTTCCCCGTCCCCTATTCGAACCAGGGAAAAGGGCTTTTTATTATGGTAATGAACGTGAATAATGTTCAGCAGATCTTCCGCGGAATTAATGGTAAACGTATACATTATTTTCCCCCGGCAGCTATGTTATTGAGGATAGTAACTCCTGTTATGGTATTGAAAGAATGCTTTAGGCCGGCTAGAATCCAGGTTTAGTGCCGCTCAGGCAGTGCTTTTTCACCGCGTAGCGGGGAATTATTATTTTTACCCGGGGTCTGAATTCCGGTTCCTGAATAGACCTGTTGATTGTGTTTATTAAATACTCCAGCGTCAGATTGTTTTGGCGGGCGAACTGCCCCACCGTCTCGTTCTTTTTCCCTCATCCGTAGCAGTTATAGCCGTAGAGACTGAATACTTTTTTAACCGCCGGATATTTTTCCAGCACATCAATAACCCTGTCATTTTCGTTAATCACTAAATAAAAACCCCCTTGCCCTAAGCTTGTTTTCCATAATCTCAATGGCTGAACGGGCCCTGCGCTCCCAGGAATTCTGCCGGGCAATTTCTATTCTTTTCAGACGGTTTTCCGGCTTATCACCGTGTATGGCCTGGTGTATGAAATTATTGAATCCTTCCGGGTCCGTGCCGATTAATATCTCCCCCATCCCGGCCACTTCCGGAAGGGGGGTGGAAACCACCGGTTTTCCGGAACTTAAGTATTCATACATCTTTATTGGATTGCAGCCCCGGGTCATTGAGGTAACCTTAAAAGGTATCAGGCAGACGTCAAAACATTGCAAATAGTTTGGCAGATAGCGGTATTCCTTATATCCGGTTACAAACATGTTATTTTTATGAAAGGGCAGCCTGGTGTTGTAAAGAGGTCCCACGAAAATAAAATTGTATTCCGGGTTTTTTTCAGTGATGTGGTCGATTAATTCCCAATCCAGCCATGTGGCCAGTGCTCCTATGTATCCAACGGTGGGCCGGCCGTTGTCCGGGATGTCGGCCGGCCGAACCAGGGTACCGGTTTGAGCCGGGACAAAATGTTCAAAATCAACGCCATTGGGGCAGAGATGAACTTCAGGATGAAATTTTCTGTTTTCATTTAAAATTTTCATGGAAGTGGCAAAAATTATATCCGCCCTTTTTCTGACTTCTTCCACGTAAGGCGCCCAGCTGGAAAATTCCTCGCTGGGGTCGTCCAGGGCGTCATAAACCACCATATGCGGGCGATACCTGTTGATATGCCGCACAAAACTGGGTGCGCTGATCCATAATATGCGCGGTCCGCTGTGAGGTATGGACAGGGGGTCGCTTTTGGTGCAAATGAACAGGTTTTCGGATAGTTTTTTTACGGAAGCCGGTTCCTTCTTCCCGGCCGGGTTACAAAAAATGGCCTGAAAACCCAGCTGGGCGAATTGGTTAAATAGCTGTTGAGGTCTTTGAAACATCCAGCGGAATCTTAGCGAAGGCGGGTGTATGATTACAGGCAACAATATCCCTCCAGTAAGGCTAGGCACGTTTTACCTAAAAGCAATATATTCAGGCATAATAATTTTTGTGATTTTATGAGGTAAATTTAGGATAAAACCGGCCGGGAAAGGTCTGTCCCTTTTCCTTAGTTTCCTTAGTAGCAAAATAGTATTTTGCACATATGCTATGTGTAAGAGGGTTTATCGGGGGTAGAGAAATGTCTGATAAGGGGCCGATGTTGAAAGCCCTGGTGTTGTCGGGTGGCACCGGCACAAGGATGCGTCCGTTAACCGGCACCATACCGAAGCAACTGATCCCGGTGGCTAACAAACCGATTATTCATTATGTGATGGAACAAATAGCCTCCCTGGGCATTAATGACGTGGGGGTTATTATTTCCCCCGAGACCGGCCAGGCGGTAAAGGAATCCCTGGCGGACGGCGGCAGGTGGAATTTAAATATCAGCTATATAGTGCAGGATAAGCCCGCGGGGCTGGCCCACGCTGTGCTGACGGCCAGGGACTATCTTGGAGAGTCTTCCTTTTTAATGTATCTTGGGGACAATTTGATAAGTCACAGTCTTGGAGATATGCTGGATTCCTTCCTGCGGGGCGGGGACGACAGCGTGGTGCTGGTAAAAAAGGTTAGAGATCCCGGGCGCTTCGGGGTGGCGGTTGTGAATGACAATTTTAAAATATTGAGGCTGGTGGAAAAGCCTGAACGTTTTGTCAGCAGTTTCGCCCTGGTAGGGCTATATCTGTTTAATAAAAGCATTCATAAGGCTATTGAGGAAATAACTCCCTCCGCCAGGGGGGAACTGGAGATAACAGACGCCATTCAGCGGTTGCTGGAAAAAGGAGGCAATGTCTCCTGCAGCCTGGTCCGGGGCTGGTGGTTTGATACCGGAAGAAAAGAGGACTTATTAAAGGCCAACAGGGTATTATTGGATGAGCGCTCTGAAAGGAAGGTTGAGGGAGTAATAATATCCGGGGACAGCCGCGTGGAAGGAAGAGTGCAAATAGGACAGGGGAGCAGTATTGCCGGCAGCGTGGTGATAGGCCCGGCGGTGCTGGGTGAGGGCGTTGAAGTAATAAATTCCTATATCGGTCCCTTTAGCTCCATAGGCAATAATTGCCTGCTTAATGGAGTCAGGCTGGAAAATACCATAGTTTTAAACCACAGCAGCCTTACGGATAAGCTGTATATAACAGAGAGTCTAATAGGCCGGCATTGTCATATTACCGGCGGCGCCGCCACAGTGGACATGGTTAGGGTTAACCTGGGAGACTGGGCCGAGGTGAGGCTATCATGGGTCTGAATGGAGGGACCCGGGCTTTTGAAGGGGGTTTGGAGTCCACAACCTGTCAGCGCCGGTTATTTTGAGAGGCGAAGCTGATGTCACAGATTATTTTTACTTATGAGTCAATATTTGCTGACACCTTCGTTCAACTGGTGTCACATCCGCTGCCCGGTAATGCCGCGGGCAGTGTTACGGAGCTGGATTTTCAGGACGGGGTCCGGGAGGTGGAAAATCTTTCGGTCAGGCCCATGGAGGCCGTGGCCAATTTTTCAGTTGTGGAATTTAAATTAAGTATTCCGTTTGAGGCCAGGCTTTCCACTTCAAACAAGGACAATCCCCGGATAGAGGGAGCCCTGCCGGATATCCATGTCAAGGTGCTTATATACACGCCCCTGGTCAGGCAGGAGGCTCTCCCCGATTTGAAAGCGGAGACCCGCTGCCAGATGCTGGTGGAACCTTCTTTGACAGGCGGGATGCTGCAATTTGCCGTAAACGTCAATATTGTAGTTAGATGTTCGGACAAACACCAGTTGAGCATTCCCTCCATGTTAAGCAGCAGAGGCCAGAAAAACGAAGACTCCCTGCAAACTTCCTGGGTTAAGGCCTGTGAAAAATTTGTCGACCCCCAGCGGACATCGTTTCCGGATGATTTTTTCCCCCATCCCGGGGAGATTGAGTGAGCTGCTAAAATATACCTGCCTTGTGTAATAATTTTTTTGCAGGATATCAAAGTAATTTTGCAGAATTACTTTGAAGACCTAAAAACTTTATCATCACAAGGAGGTTGTTTGTATTGTTTTCTCTGAAAAAGGTATTTGGTTTATGTGTTACCACGGGTTTCCTTTTTGTCTCGGCATTTGCAGTTTCCCCGGCTGATGCGGCGGTTATCAAATTAACTCCAAATGGCAGCGGTGGCTATGATTATAAAATAGTGGACCAGTCCCCCGGGACTCCCTCCACCGGGACCAGCGGAAGCAGCAGTGTTAGAATAACCAGGCCCACTACACCCACTACACCGACTATACCAACTACACCAACTATACCGACCACACCGACCACACCCACCACGCCAACTATACCAAGCACACCCACCACCCCGACCACGCCAACCACGCCGGCACCTGCACCCACAGCGGGACTGACGTCTGAGGAACAGAGTATGGTGAATTTGATAAACCAGGAGAGGGCGTCCAACGGTTTGTCCGCCCTGCAGGTGGACACGCAGCTGACACAGCTGGCCAGGATGAAGTCCCAGGATATGATTACCAATAATTATTTCAGCCACACCTCTCCAACCTACGGAACACCCAGTCAGATGTTGTCCACCTACGGGGTTACATACAGGACCATGGGAGAGAATATTGCGGGCAACAGCTCCGTGCAAGCCGCCCACACCAGTTTGATGAACAGCTCCGGCCACAGGGCCAATATTCTTAGCAGCAGCTACACCCATGTGGGAGTAGGAGTGGTTTCCGGCGGACCTTACGGTGAGATGATAACCCAAATTTTTGTGGGCAGATAAATTGTAAAATTACAACGGAATAACCAGCCAATTAATAAAATGCCGGTATTTGCGCCGGCATTTTTATTGGCTGATGATTATATCAATGCAAATGCTTGAACTCAAAGGCCCTCCATATTAATACCGGGGCAATAACAAAAGCGGCCCGGGACACATAGATTAGAAAAAACAGGGGTGAGAATTTGTGTGCGGCCTGACTTCAATAATAATCCTTACATATAATGAGCTATATTATACCCGGAAATGCATAGAAAGCATCAGGATATATACCGGGGTTCCCTATGAACTTGTTCTGGTAGACAACGGTTCCGGTGACGGCACGGCGGAATTTCTATCCTCCCTGCAGGGGGCCAAAGTCATATTGAACAGTTCCAATCTGGGGTTTGCCGCCGGCTGCAATCAGGGGCTGGCTGCCGCCGCCGGGGAAAACATATTGCTGCTGAATAATGACACCGTGGTTACCCCCAACTGGCTCGGAAACATGCTGGGGTGCCTGGATAGCAGGAATGATATAGGTTTGGTCGGCCCTTGCTCCAATTATGTGGGGTCAGGCAACCAGGTGGAGGTCAGTTATGGCAGCATCAGGGAAATGATTGAATTCGCCCGGCGGTTTAACCTGCCCGACCCCTCCAAATGGCGGCAGCACAGCAGTTACTGGCTTTCCGGTTTCTGTCTGCTTGGCAAAAAGTGGTTGTTTGATCTGGTGGGACCCTTCGATCAGCGTTTCAAAACCGGTTCCTGGGAAGACGTGGACTATTCAGTAAGGGTTACAGCCGCCGGTTACAAACTATTCGTGGCGGGGGATGTTTTTATACACCATTACGGCAACCGGTCCTTCCGGGGCAATAAAATATCCCTGGCGGCAGTCCAGGCGGAAAACGCCAGGCAGTTTTACAATAAATGGGCCAAGCGGTGAGATTGACTTTTTAATATGCTATAAGTTATAATAGCAGTTACCGGGCGGGTGTAGCTCAATGGTAGAGCATCAGCTTCCCAAGCTGAGGGTTGCGAGTTCGATCCTCGTCACCCGCTCCAGTATAATAAATTAATATTTGACTGTGGGATCCTCCTGTGTCAGCAGGGGGATTTTTATTTTTCCAGGCAATAACCAATAAGGAAATATATGCATACTATACATTATGAAGGCCTACGTATATCGTCAGGATTCCAGGCGCAACCCGGTTTTTGGATGTTTTCCGTGCTATCCGCAGAGGTTTTCAGGTGTACAGATTAATTAACTGGTAAAGGAGGATTTTAGTATGCCTATTGCAAGATTAGCCAGTCTTTCGGGCAACACCTTTTTCCGGCTGGGTGCGCCTCCGTACTCAGCGGCCAACGTCGCGGTGCCGGTGGGAATTCAATTCCCCTTCTGGCCGCAGATATCCGATCAGACCTCGGTAAGCGCCGGGGACATCGGCGACCCCCAGTACCTCTGGTACCTAAACGCTGTAAATCCGGCCCTGGTAGGCACCGGGGAAACGGTATTCTTCGCCCGGGAGGCACTTTTTACAATTCCTGCTTTGTTGGCAACCATCACCACCACCATCAACGTGAAAATAGCCACGGATAATGCATTCCAGGCCAGAATGACCCTCACCCCGACCATTGTTGGATTGCCTGTAATCTTTAATTTCACCGACGGTATTACGGCACAGAATTTTGTCGATCCGGGACCGCCCTTTAACTGGCAGAGGGTATACAACTTCACTGTGGAACTGCCCCTGCTGGCCACATCAGTGGGCTTCGATCTACAGTTCGAGGTCAAGACGGTTAATTACGCCCAGCCCGGCGGCACCCAGTTTACCAACCCCGCCGGACTCCTTTATGACATTGAAATCGGCGGTTTCCTGGTGGCGCCCACCATAACCGCGGGCGTACCCCCGGCCATTACAAACCCGCTGGTTTAAAAGAGCCGGTGTGTCGATAATTTTAACCCCTTGCCATATCAGCAGGGGGTTTCTTATGATTTTAACCTGTTGTTGTGCTATTTTTTTAAATTATAATATTTACATTTTACGGGAAGACATTAACAATAATGGCGCACTTTACATATTATACAACAAATAGGCTGTGATTACTTATTTTTTAGTTGTCCATCCGTCTTATACGTTAATGCCGGATTTAAGGAAAGCGAACCCGCCTTATTGTTTGCGTTAAACCAATTTTTTCGAAAAAGGGTGTCCCCAAATTTATGTGAGGAGTGACAAAGAATGTTTATTAACAACGATGTGGTTATTTTTGAAGAATGCGTGGAAAAAGTAGCCGAGGCCAGAATCGCGGTATCGGCAATAAATTCAATAACCGGCCTGGATATAACGGTTAACCCGCTGTCGAGTGAGGCCTGCGCCGTCATTGACGGAGCGGAAGTGCCCATAGAGTTCGAATTCTGCTGCAGCCTGGGCAGGGTATTTTTCCGCCCCACACTGCTGGTGGGTAGAATTGTAAATTGCGGCTGGCTGAATGGCGCAATTTTGATCAGAAGTCTTGAAACCGGTAATATTGTTACCTGTATAAATGTGGCCCTGCCGTTTCAGTCGGAAGTGGCGGCCCCGGTCGTGCGCCCCACGGACATCATCAGGGAGCAAGCGGTGGAAGATGAGGGCTCGGCATTGTGCATCGTGTTTGATACCAACACCTTTACCGGTTTAAGCGAACCTGTTCTTATCGTGAAGTGTATAATACTGGTGCTGATTACAGTTATCCAGGGAGAATCCGTAGTCTGTCCGCCCACCACCCAGGCCCCGACCACCCAACCTCCAACCACCTGCTGTCCGCCGACCACCATGGGCCCGATCAGCTGCCCGCCGGATTGTTTATTAAGTCAGGACTCGCAATCCCCGGGGGCCAGCAGCGTAAAAATTTGTTTGTAGGCCTGACAGGAGCGGCCGCGCAAATATAAAAGGGCCTCCTGCAGCAAGAGACCTCATCCCTGTAAGATGAGGTCTCTTGCCGATTTGTATTATTTATTTATTGTTCCTTTAATTAGCCCGTCACCTGCTGTTTCATTTTTTTCATCGCCATTCCTTTTTTTTGCGAGCCCGGCATCATATTGCCAGGTTCGGCCTTTTCCTGAACCGCCAGCCAGTAGGTTATCCGGTGCCTGTTGTTCCAGGCCACAAAAATTTTAGAAGAATTTGTTATTACCCTGGCGTTTGATTCCAACCAGTCAAAATTAGCTTTTTTAAATGCGTATTCGTTGCTGTGGGTTACAATGTACCAGTAACTGCTCTCTTCGTCGTTGAAAAAAAAGCTCTGGTTAACCCAGCCGTAACCGGCGTTGTTATTATGAGAAACCTGCAGCTTTGGCAGGGCTTTATTTAATATATTAAAGAAGGACATATTATCCCCTCCGTAGTCTATTATAATAATTAACCCATGAAGATCATTGATAGAAAGAATTATATGGTAATTGTTTAAACTCAATAAATTATTCATAATATAAAATATGTAAAAAAAAATAATATGTGCCATGTTTGACGAGATAAAGCCATATTATGCATTATAACGTAACAATTCCAATTTAGTTAACAAAACCGGCGGCGGCCAGGCATCCCATGCAAAATTTTCCTGCTTCTGAAGGAATTTCTAAAATACTGTCGAAAAAACAAAAAAGTCATAAGCAGCTTTTCATACGCCGGGCTGCGGTTTTGGCAGTTGTATACAAAAAAGTTAAATTAAACAATACGAACCGGCGGGTGGAATGTTTAAAAGGCGCATGAGCGCAGGGCAAGTTATATTTGAGGTGCAACAGACATGAAGATACCGCTTCACACCCGTTTAAGGGGGTTAACTGGCTTTTTCTCCAGAAACAAAAACCTGCTCATACCCCTGGTGCTTTTTCTGCTGGTGGAACTGGCGGCCCTGGCCGGGGTGTTTGTCCGCCCGGAACTGGCCCTTTACGATTCCTGGTTCCGGCTGCAGGGGGTTCGTGACCCGGGCCGGCAGGTGGCGGTGGTGGCCGTGGACGAGCCCTCCATTAAGGAACTGGGGCCACTGGCCTGGCCCAGAAAAGTGCATGCCCAGCTGCTGGAAAAATTAAGGGAAGCCAGGGTTGTTGCATTTGACATTGTTTTTGACGCCCCCACAACCCCCGCCGACGACCGTAGCTTTGCGGCGGCCATAGCGAAACACGGCGGCGTGGTGCTGGCCAGCCAGTTTTCCTTTGAAGAGAACGGCAGCGGGGAAATGGAACAGGTTTTCCAGGCCCCATTGCCGGAGTTCATGGAGGGGGCTGCGGGGCTGGGCTTCGTCAACATGCCCACGGATGTTGACGGTGTGGTGCGCCGGGTAACCATGGTGGATGTGAACACCTTTGAAATACCCTTTCCCTGCTTAAGCCTGGCCTCGGCCATGACGGCGTCGGGTATGAATCCCGCTCAGATTGAGCTGGAGCCCGGTTGTCTCAGGGTGGCGGGCGGCAATATCCCGGTGGACGGGGTGAACAGGGCCATGATAGATTTCTGGGGGCCCCAGGGAACTTTTAAAACCTACGGCTATGCGGACGTGCTCAGGGGAAAATACCCGCCGGAAGAGTTTAAAGACAAAATAGTGCTGGTGGGGGTTACCACACCGGCGGCCCATGATGAAAAACCAACACCGTATACCACCTCGAACATGATAATAAGCGGCAGCATAGAAACCCCCGGGGTGGAAATCCATGCCTCGGCGGTGCAGAGCTTTCTGGACGGGCACTGGTACCGGCCGGTTCATCCCCTGGTCAATATTGTCTTTTTGTTTATTGCCGGAATGGCAACAGCCCTGGCGGTGGGGGGGCGGGGTCCCTGGCGGGGAATTGCCGGCGCCCTGGCGGTGGTGGCGGTGTCCGGGGTTCTGGTTTACGGGTTATGGTGGCAAGGCCGGCGCTGGCTTAATTTTGCCGCACCGCTGGCGCTTATTTTTATTACCTACGTGTTGGTTACCGCCTCCGACTTTATACTGGCGGAAATGGGGCGCCGCAGAACCAGGGCGCTGTTCAGCAGGTATGTGTCCCCGGCGGTGGTGGAAGAGTTGATGGCCGATCCGGACAGTGTTTCCCTGGGCGGCCAGCGCCGGGACCTGACCATAATGTTCGTGGATATCCGGGGCTTTACCGCCTACAGCGAAAACAAGGCTCCCGAGCAGGTGGTGAACCGCCTCAATGAATACCTCACCGCTATGACCGAAGTTATCTTCCGTCACGGGGGGACCCTGGACAAATACCTGGGTGACGGGCTGATGGCCATATACGGAGCGCCCATTCAACTGCCCGACCATGTGCAAAGGGCCATCCGGACAGCGGTGGAAATTCAGGAAGTGGTGGAGAGGCTGAACAATTCCTGGGCTGAAAAAGGGGAACCCCCCCTGAAAATAGGGGTGGGCATCAACACCGGCAGCGTGCTGGTGGGGAACGTGGGCAGTCCGGAGCGGATGGACTATACTGTCATAGGGGAGGACGTAAACCTGGCCTCCCGGGTGGAAGGACTTACTAAAACATTTGGCGCCCTGGTGATTATCAGTGAGAGATCCGTCCGGGTACTGGAGGCCCGGGGGGAATCCACCCGGGAGCTGGAATACCTGGGAACGGCGGAAGTAAAGGGATTTACCCTGCCCATCGGGGTGTATACCGTGCCGGACAGAAGGACCGGGAAATTTTACGCATAATTATTACGCATAATTATTTGGCCAACCGGCATAAATTGTATTGCGCCGTTGTAACGGCTTTAATATAATTGTTGGTGGACACCGGTTGAGGATATATACCTTTGCGAAAATATTTAAGGCCGGGAATTAGAGACGGGGACATTCCTTCACGAATAAAAATAAAGGTCAGGAATTACAGGTAAATGCCCCCGGACTTTAGAAGGAGGGATTTAGGTGGGAAAACACATACAAACGGTGAATAAGGTCAGCCTCAACACCACACTTAAAGGCAGGGGCTGCGGCGAGTGCCAGACCTCCTGCCAGTCGGCCTGCAAAACATCTTGCACCGTGGGTAATCAGGTCTGCGCCAGGGAAAGCAAATAGTATTTTAAAAACCTGATCTTAAAAGATTGGGTTTTTTATTTGAGGTGTAATAAATGCTGCACAAATTTATTATTAACAATACGAGGGTTGTTCTGGATGTTCACAGCGGGGCGGTACACCGGGTTGACCGGTTGACCTGGGATGTGCTGGAGGATTACCGCAATATTGCCCGGGACGGGCTGCTGGAAAAACTTGCCCGGCGCTATCCCGGGCAAGAGGTGGAAGAGGCGCTGGCGGAGGTTGACGAACTGGTGGAGGCGGGGCTGCTGTTCAGCCCGGACCCCCTGGGAGGCTCCTACACTCCCCCGGCGCACAATATTGTCAAGGCGTTGTGCCTGCACCTGGCGCACGATTGCAATCTAGCCTGCCGCTATTGTTTTGCCGGGCAGGGTAAATTCGGCGGGCCGGCGGGCTTGATGTCCCTGGAGACGGGTAAAGCCGCGCTGGACTTTTTAATGAACTCCTCCGGCGGCCGGCGCCACGTGGAAGTGGATTTTTTCGGCGGGGAACCGCTATTGAACAAAAGGGTTTTATATGGGCTGGTGGAATACGGTAACAAACTGGCCGGGGAGAGGGACAAGGAAATAAAATTCACCCTCACCACCAACGGGCTGTTGCTGGACGAGGAGACGGGTGACTTTTTAAACCGGCACGATATGAGCGTGGTTTTGAGCCTGGACGGCAGGCCCGCGGTGCACGACACCATGCGCCCCTTTCCCGGAGGGGGCGGTTCCTATGATATTATATCCCGGAAAATCATCAATTTCCTGGAGAGCAGGGATTACCGCAATTATTACGTCCGGGGCACATATACCGCCAATAATACCGATTTTTCCAGGGATGTCCTGCACCTGGCCGGATTGGGGCTAAGGGAAATTTCCGTGGAGCCCGTGGTGGCTCCGCCGGAGGAGGAATATGCCCTGAGAGAGGAGCATATTCCCGGGCTGTCAAGGGAATACGCCCTTCTGGCGGATATGGTGCTGGAAAGGGCCAGGGCAGGCGATCCCATTAATTTCTTCCATTTCAATATTGATCTGGAGGGCGGTCCCTGTTTGCCCAAAAGACTTTCCGGCTGTGGCGCCGGCTCGGAATATCTGGCGGTGGACCCGGAGGGCGGTCTTTATCCCTGCCACCAGTTTGTGGGGCAGGAGGAATATGTCATGGGCGATGTATATGGAGGTTTGGTCAATAAGGAGCTGCCCGCCCGCTTTGCCGGCGCTCATGTATACAGCAAAGAGGGGTGCGCCGAATGCTGGGCCAAATTTTTCTGCAGCGGGGGCTGTCACGCCGGCGCCCGGGCGTATAGCGGCACTATATTAAAGCCCAACCCCCTGGGCTGCCGGCTGATGAAAATGAGGCTGGAGTGCGCCCTCTACCTTAAGGTGGCCATGGCCGGCCAGCAATAATACAATCAAGGCTGCTCAGATTTTCCGGGCAGCTTTTTTTTTCTCCTTTGCCAGACAACTTGGGCCGGCATGAAAAAGTGTTTATTAAAATATCATGTAATAAGGAGATTTCGGTAAAACGGCGGAGAATAAGCGGAATATTTTGGTGGTCGGTGGTTTTCCCCGGGGACGAGGTTTGTGCTATAATACTTATTGTGAGCAGTTCTGGCAATTTTCCCAAAATTATGATAAAGGTGTTACCAATTAATTCAGAGGTGGTGCTGTTGCATTCATTAAACGGGGTAAGATATCGCAAACGACGTCGAAATATTAAAGATAAACTAATTGATTACATAAATAAGCCCCGGGAGCCGGTCCTAATAATTTCAATCGCCCTGTATACGGTTTTAATTATGCTAATCAACGGTATTATTGAGGACGGGTACAAAGCATGGGCGGTCCAGGTGAACGGTAAAACAGTGGCCCTGGTAAACGACCCGGCGGAGGTCCGGAAGGCCATCGGTGAACTGACGGAGAAAAAGTCCAGTATTGCGGGACGCAGGCTGGGGGTATCCGGAGAGGTAGGTCTGAGCAGGGTGTTTCCGGGGGGAGAAAGCTTTTTACAGGGTGAAGGCCTGAAGGCCGCCCTGGCGGAAAACCTCTTTTTCAGCACCAAAGCAGCCGCGGTATCGGTGGACAGCGACGTAAAGCTGGTGCTGCAGAACAGAGAGGAAGCCCGGAAGCTTCTTGACCGGCTGAAAGCGCCATACAGGTCTCCCGGCACGGAAGTGGCCTTTGCGGAGAATGTGGCCATAAAGGATGTGGAGGCCGACTCCAGTGAACTGGTTAGTGTGGATGAAGCCCTGGCACAGGTAAGAAAGGGCGCCACTGAAATTCAAACCTACCGTGTTAAAGAAGGGGACACCCTTTGGGATATCGCCTCTTCCGCCGGTATAACCCAGGAGCGGCTGATAGCCGCCAACCCGGGTATGGACCCGGACCACATAGGCATCGGCCAGGAAATCAATCTGGCTGCGGTTAAGCCCTTAATCAGCGTTCTGGCCATATCCCGGCAAACCGCCACGGAGCAGATAGCCTTTGCCGTGGAGGAGAAAAAGGACAGCAAACTGTATTACGGGGATGAAAAGGTAGTCCAGCAGGGCAAACCGGGTAAAAAGTCGGTTACCTATCAGGTTACCAAACTTAACGGGGTAACGGTGGAAAGAAATGTATTGCAAGAAAGCGTATTGGAGCAGCCCACAACCAAAATAGTGGCCAAAGGCTCCAAGCTGCTGCTGGCCTCCCGTTCCGGGAGTTCCGGCAGGCTGGCCTGGCCCACGGTGGGCTCGGTGATTTCACCCTTCGGAAAGAGGGGCAGCAGCGTGCACGAAGGGGTGGACATCAGCGGCTCCATAGGCAACGCGGTGGCGGCCGCCGCTTCCGGGACTGTTGTCAGGGCCGGCTGGTTCGGCGGCTACGGCAAGTGCGTGGATATATCCCACGGTGACGGGGTGATAACCCGCTACGGACATCTTTCCAAAATAGTGGTGAGCAGCGGCCAGAAGATCGCCAGGGGACAGCTCGTCGGCAGGGTGGGCAGCACCGGGAGATCCACCGGACCTCACCTGCATTTTGAGGTAAGAATTAACGGACAGCCGAGAAACCCCATGAAATATTTATAATACGCCAAATTTTAACCCGGCTATAAGAGGCCGGGTTTCATTTTGTAATATTCCTCCTGTTCTTTGGCCCATAAAATTATTTAAATATAATAATAACAGGTGTTATAATAGTTCAGGTGAAAACAAGCCTGAATTAGAGAAGAGGGGTAGTATATGAAATACAGCGGCATGTCCCGGAGGGAAAAAAGAAAGTTCCGGCAAAGAATACTATTAGGCGCGGTGGCGGCGGTGCTGTCGGTGGGGCTTTTAGCCTCGTCCCTGGCGCTGCCGGTGAGCAACCTGTTTTCCGGCGATCCGGCGGCCAGCCAGAGCCAGGCCCAAACTGAGCCTGAGCAGCCCGCCGCGGCGGAACTGGAGAAAAAGGTGAAGGAAAATCCAAAGGACCCGGCCCTCCTGGCCCAGCTGGCGGAGGCCTATATGCGGGAGGAAAACAGGGAAAAAGCGGCGGAAAACTATGAAAAGGTGCTGTCGATAAAGCCCGGTGAAAGCAGTGTAAGAATGAATCTGGCCCTGACATATTTTCTGATGGACAATAACGACAAAGCCATCGAGCACCTCCAGTACGAGATAAAGAACAATCCTGGTAACAATGAAGCCCACTATTATCTGGGACAGGTACTGGCTTACGGCAAAAATGATTTCAAGGGCGGCGCACAGGAGTTGCAGAAATTTGTTGACCTGGCCAAAACCGGGGAAAATGTGGCCAAGGCCAAACAAATGCTGGAAGAATGGCAGGTCCGGACGGAAAAAAAATAAGCCCTGGCTCATAGGGCGGCTGTTTTTTAGCCGGGGGATTGACAATCTCCCGGCTTTTGGTTCTAATATTTACCGGTAGGAATGGCTTAACAGGGCTGGGTATAATTAAACCGGTCAATCAATCAGTTGAACGGGATGTGGTTTAAATGAACCCAGCGACCGCCAAACCCCCTGGAGAATATTGCCGGGGCGGAAAGAATCCATTGTTGTTGCTCAAAATTGTATCCCTGATCGCCGCCTTCATAGCAGTGATAGCCTACAGCCTGCCCGGCCAGATCCGGGGCCAGGCCTATACCGTATTCAGGGAGTTTTCCCGGGTTGGCATATTGCTCCGGACCTACGATATGAATAGCCTGGAAAGCCGGCATTTTGTGGTCAGGTACCGGCCGGGGGACGCCAAATACGCCGGATTGGTGCTGGAGGCCGCAGAGCGGTTTTATAAACCTGTAACCCGGAGGTACCAGGCCGCGCCCAAAACAAAAATACCGGTAATCATATATCCCACCGGCTCCGAGTTGAATGCCAGTTTCGGCTGGAGCGCCAGTGAAAGCGCCATGGGGGTATACTGGGCCGGCACCATCAGAGTACTGTCACCCGCCGCCTGGACGGCGGACAAGGACTCCTCCCAGGTGCGGGATACATTTATAAACTCCGGCCCCATGGCCCATGAACTTACTCACCTGGCGGTGGACTACGCCACCAAAGGCAATTGCCCCCGCTGGCTGACCGAGGGACTGGCACAGTATGAGGAATACCGGCTCACCGGATTTAGATTTGATACATTGCCGCCGGAGATAAAAGATTTTTATCCCTTAACCAGCCTGGACAGGGATTTTGACAATATGACGGATCAATCCCTGGCTTATTTCGAATCCCTTTCCGCGGTGGAATACATTATAACGGAATATGGGGAAGGGGCACTGGACCAAATGCTGGCAAGCCTTGGACGGGGAGCGACCCTTGACGGGGCGCTGGAGGATGCCCTTAATGTTGACTTAACAAAATTTGAGCATAACTGGCATCAATGGCTTGGAAACATGTCGAAAGCCGTCTCCCGGGGTTGAAAAAATAATAGTATTCCCGTCCCATAGCCCTTAGGAAAATAGAATCAATTATTAAACAATTTATTCTTGGAGTCCAATATTTTAGCGCATTGATATAAACAAGGCAGGAATTTAAATAAGCAAAGTAGAATTTACCCCTTTGATAATAAGCGCAAAAAGTAATGTATTTTTTGAAGATAATTAATGCAATTAGTATTTTGCTGTAAAATAGTTTTTTGAAAAATCTCCTTTTTGAGAATGCCTGCTTGCTTTATTAGCTGATTATTAATTTATTTATGAAAGGCGGGGCATCGCCCTCTAATGAATACAGCCGTGTTGTCCAGGGAAAAGATTATTATCAATGGCAAGGCCGTTCTAAAAGGAAATATAAAAATAGGCGGGGCCAAAAATGCCGCACTGGCGCTGATGAGCGCGGCCATTATGGCCGACGGGGAAATAATTCTCGAAAACGTGCCTGAAATCAATGACGTCATGGTAATGCTGGAAATCATCAGGTCCATGGGAGCTGATGTTGCCTGGCAGGAAAAGGAAACACTGAAAATAAAGTCTCCGGAAAAAGTAAATAGCCACCCGCCCTACAATCTGGTCAAGAAGTTGAGGGCTTCCAACCTGTTGCTGGGCCCCATGCTGGCCCGGTACGGCAAGGCCAAGGTGGCGCTGCCCGGAGGCTGCAAAATAGGCAACCGGCCCATGGACCTGCATTTCAAGGGGCTTTGCGGGCTGGGGGCGCAGCTTGAGCTGGACCGCGGCTATATCAAGGCGGAGGCCGGCGGACTTCAGGGGGCCAGGGTTTACCTGGACTTTCCCAGCGTTGGGGCCACCGAAAATTTAATGATGGCCGCCTGCCTGGCCCAGGGTCAGACAGTTATTGAAAACGTGGCCAAGGAGCCGGAAATAGTGGACCTGGCCAACTTTTTAAACTGCCTGGGGGCCAAGGTGCGTGGTGCCGGCACCGATGTCATTAAAATACAGGGGGTTGACAAACTGTCCGGCTGCTCCAGGTATTGCGTCATTCCGGATCGCATTGAGGCCGGCACCTTCATGGTGGCTGCCGCGGCCACCGGCGGCGACGTAACCCTGGAGAACGTCATCAGTACCCACCTGGAGCCGGTAAGCGCCAAACTACGGGAAGCCAACGTGGAAATAACCGAAGACGAGGATACTATTCGGGTAAAGGCGGGCAGGCCGCTGAAACCCATTGATATAAAAACAATGCCTTACCCCGGTTTTCCCACCGATTTGCAGTCCCAGATGATGGCCATGCTAACCACCATTCCCGGTACCAGCATCATTACCGAAAATATTTTTGAAAACCGGTTCCAGGTGGCGGATGAGCTGAAGCGGCTGGGCGCCAACATCAAGGTGGAGGGAAGGCTGGCGGTTATTGAAGGGGTTCAGTCCCTCCAGGGCACCCAGGTGAAGGCCACCGACCTGCGGGCCGGGGCGGCGCTGGTGGTGGCGGCCCTTACCGCCGCGGGCACCACCGAAATATACAAACCGGATTATATTTACCGGGGATATCATCAATTTGAAAAAAAACTCAAACAGCTGGGAGCGGATATCACCAGCCTGTAATTTATGATAGCCGCAACGGGTCTCCGGCAAAGCCGGAGGCCTATTTTGCGTGCGGGGGATTAATTTGGACTGCCAAGCAGTTCAAGGGCGATCAAGGCCACAACCAATAGACCCAACATCGCAATATTTGTAAACATTAACATCACCCGGTATAGTCATATTAATTATATAGACACGGGCAGAGTGATTAAAGTTCCTGGCTTGAAACTAAAATTATCTTCCTTTGTTTGGAGGGACTGCGAGTGCACATATCAATACTGGCGGTGGGACGTTTAAAGGAAAAATATCTGGTTGACGCCCTGCAGGAGTACCTGAAAAGGCTTCGGGCCTACGCCAGGGTTGAAATAAAAGAAGTGGCCGACCAGGGCTACAACGAAGGGATATCCGCCGCCCTGGAGGAAGAAGTAAAGAAAAAGGAAGCCCTGCGGCTGGAGAAACACATAAAGCAGGACACCCTTTTGGTCGCCCTGGACAGGGAGGGAGAAGAGCTTACCTCCGGGGAACTGGCGGACTGGCTAAGTTCCCTGGCACTGCGGGGTAAAAGCCATGTCACCTTCCTTATCGGGGGTTCCCTGGGCCTGACCCGGGAAATACAGTCCCGGGCGGACCGCCGCCTGTCCTTCTCCAGGCTAACCTTTCCCCACCAGCTGATGAGAGTCCTGCTGCTGGAGCAAATATACCGGTCCTTCAAAATAATCAAAGGCGAACCCTACCACAAATAACGGGGTCAGGCTTGCATTATTGCATAATCCAGAATATTAAAGTAAAATTAGGTAAAATAATGATAGGGTTGTGTTGATGGGTGGCTAGAGAACAAAGAGTTCATTA
The DNA here is from genome assembly GCF_002933875.1 of Desulfocucumis palustris. Lineage (GTDB taxonomy): Bacteria > Bacillota > Desulfotomaculia > Desulfotomaculales > Desulfocucumaceae > Desulfocucumis > Desulfocucumis palustris. The sequence goes on from NZ_BFAV01000102.1 coordinate 61,330, forward strand.
CCCCGGCGCGGTGTATCATGTAATTGCCCGGGGTAACAATAAAGACCCCATTTTAGCCTCCGCCATGGAGAAAAACTATTATTTAGGCCTGGTGAGAAAATACAAAGAACGATTTTCTTTCAAACTTTATGGTTACGTAATTATGGATAACCATGTCCATATTCTTTTAGAAGTTGGAAAAGAGCCGTTATCAAAGATAATGCAGGGTATCCAGCAATCTTATACTCAATGGTATAACAGCAACCATCAAAGGGTCGGGCATGTCTTTCAACAGAGATATAAAGCGGTTCTTTGTGATAAAGATAGTTATTTGCTTATCTTATTGAAATATATCCACGGTAATCCTATACGGGCCGGAATAACGGAGACATTAAACTATCAGTGGAGCAGCCACCAGGACTACCTGACAGGCACCAGTTCCCTGGTCGATGTAAGTTTTTACCTGGGTGTGTTATGTGATAAAATTGATATAGCCATAAATAGGTACCGTCAATTTATGGAGGATCAGAATCCCTTAGATATTGAAGAAAATAGATTAGGCAAATATCCGGAAAAAGAGTCTGCGCACCAAAACAGGGAAAGCGAAAGCAGAGATTTGCAGATTAGCCTCGATGACCTTATAAGAGTAGTTGTAGAAATTTTGGGGATAACCGATGAATGGCTGCATAGCCTCAAAAGTAGAAATCGCAAGATTGTGACAGCAAGGAATATAATTGTCCATTTGACGATAAAACATGATATAGCCCGGAGGGCGACCCTGATGGAAAAACTTAACCTTACACCATATCAGGTTAGCAGGGGTTATTATGCTGCCTGGGAAAAGGATGAAAGCCGCTCTTTAATTAAAGCCATAGAGGAAATGCAATAATGCAAGCCTGACCCTAATTTTTTCTGTTTATAATTAACCTGAATAATGATGGGACTGCGAAGAAAATAAAGAAGGTTCGGAACAATTGATACCCCGCCACAATAGATAAATCCGCGTTGATCTCATGAGCGATAATACCCATCTGATCCATACCGCCAGGGGCAATGCTCAACAGGGCCGTGGACATTGATACGGAATGGAACTCTCTCAGGAGCAGGCTAAGCCCCAGTGCGCCGGCAACAAGCATAATGCTGTTCAAGAGCGCCAGCGTAACCGTTCGAAGCTTTTGTGTTAATTCACCCGGTTTAAGCAGCAATCCCACAAAGGCGCCTATCATAAACTGCGCGGCATTAATCACCAGGGAAGGAAGCTGTGGCCCATGCAGTCCGAACATTTGAAGAATAGCTGTGCCGATTGCTGGTCCCAGCAGATAAGCGGTTGGGAATCTGATCCTGTCGCCGGCCAGGGCGCATACCACGGAAACAGCCGCAAAGGGCAGTATGTCAGGAAATAATATTGCACCCTCCGCATGGATGGATGATGCCGCCTGGGCCGCTAAGGCGTCTGTCCGGTGGTTTCCGAGCACCGGGCTGAATATGAGTATCGGAACACATATAATGATTGCCATCAGCCGAACAACCTGCATGACTGTCACGACCGTGATGTTGACACCCTCGGTTTCTTCCGCCAGGGAGATGACCTGGGTGAGCCCCCCTGGTATGCATCCCAGAAGCGCGGTAAGATAATCGCTTCGCGCCAACTTGGATACCACATAAGCCATGCTTGCGCACATGAGCAGCAGAATCAGTGTCATGAGCAACATGGACGTCAGTTGATGCGACATCTCTTGAAGCGCAGCGGCCGTCATGGACAGGCCGATGGTGTAACCGACGATAATCATCCCGGCATTTCTGACCTGTCCAGGCCATCCGTAACGTCCTTTCCACAGGCTGGAACCGATCAGAACGGCTGTCATCGGCCCCAGAAGCCAGGGAATGGGCACATGCATAAGCTTAAATGAAGAGCCGCCGATTAGAGCTGTAAGCATCGTAATAACCAGCCGGGAGACTCCTTTATGGGAGAAAAGGTGCTGTGTTTTCATTGCCATCTCCATACATTTTATTGTTTTTTTGCGTATTGAAAGGTTACCGCACCCTTATAATCGGCATCCGGCGCCCCGGAAACCGATGGCACGGGTCGATTAAAATGCGGGTGCCGGCTTGCGAAGTGATAAGAAACGATGCTTGTCCCGAACCACTTGATGTTCATAAAAATACCACCTTTTTTGGATGTAGAGAAGTGTGCTTTTATTATTTTGCAAAAAAAGCACATTTTTTAGAGTAAAAATTATTTGATTAAAGCTGCAACTGTATAATTTTTCAAAGCGATATCACCCCGCGCATTGATATCTGTCATTATTTTATCCTTCGCCTGTTTTCAATTGTACGCGGATATAATAAGATGTTGAAATAAAAAACCAAGCGGTGAATGCTACTGCTGCTTTTAATTAGTTATTCCAAACTTTCGGGAGAGGGGAAGGTAAATGTGGGCCGGGTTCTTTCAATAAATATCAGTTCCGTAAAAGGGATTGAAAAAAACAGTATTGAAAAAGTAGATCTGATTGAAGGCTGGGGTCTTGCCGGCGATGCCCATGGTGGTGATTGGGACAGGCAGGTTAGTATATTTCCGGTGGAGGCGCTGGAAAAAGTGCCCCCGCTGAAAAGAGACGAAGTATTAAATGGTGGTTATACCGAAAACTTCACCATATCCGGTGTCGAATTATCCGAACTTACCGTTGGGAAACTTGTTGAAATTGGTCAGGCAGTTGTGAAGATATTACATATTGGCAAGGAAGAATTCAAGGAACACGGGCGACCCTATATCGTTAGCCGGGAAGGACGTTTTGGCAGGGTCGTTAAGGGTGGCCAGGTTAAGGTCGGAGACGGGGTCAGGCTTGCAGTATTGCATAATTCTGATCAGTGTATTTAAACTTGGTAAAATAACAATAGGTTGTGCTAATGATTTGCTAGAGCACAAAGAGTTCATTACCCTGGCGCGGTGTATCATGAATTTTATTGTGAAAAACAATGATTTAGAAAGCCGGGTTGCGGAGTTATTAGAAAGGGAAACCAATCGGAAAGCGCCATATAGTCATAAACAAACCGGCATGCTTAGGGACAGAACTCTCTGGGGATTAATTTTGGCGGTAATATTAATGATGATCGGCGTAGGGATGATAGTCGCTCTGCTGCCTCAACGAATTGTTGATTTGGATGGAAACGGACGATCAGTTGGGTATATAGCGTCTGCCTTTGCCTTCTCGTATTTATTGCTGCAGGTTCCCATCGGCGGCCTGTCGGATAAGATTGGTTTTAAGCCGCTTCTTATTGCTGGGTATTCGCTGTGTTTTCTTACCGGGCTGGTGTATTATTTTGCAGCAAATTCCAACATGATTTTTCTTGCCAGACTTTTGCAAGGCGTTGGTGAGGCTCCGGTTTGGGCGCTGGCCCCGGCGCTGCTATCACTAAGGTTTCCCTTGGCTAAAGGGAAAGCCATGGGGATATATAACGCAGCCTTTCATTTTGGCCTTACCCTGGGGCCTTTTCTAGGTGTGGTATTGGCGAGAGTATTAAACAGCAATGAGCTGTTTCTGGTTTATTCGCTTGGCTGTTTGGCGGGGATGATTATTATCTGTCTCCTGGTAGAGAACCCTGTCAGGCAGAAAGGGATAATTCCGGGCTCGTTGGATCTTCGCAAAATACTGGAACTGCTAAAACAGCGGCCGATACTGATTTGTTTTATGGGAATCGCCTTATATGGTGCGGGATACGGTAGCTTTCTAACGGTGATTCCTGCATTTCTGTTAAGTGAAAAGGCTTTTAGCCCAGTTGGCATCGGCGCGTTTTTTTCGTTGTTCTATATGGTCATAAGTCTTTCGCAAGTAATTACCGGCCCACTATCGGACAGATTTGGCCGAAGTATCTTTATGATTTTGGGGTTGCTCATCGCTGCTGTGGGGCTCATTATCATGCCTGTTTTCGGTTTTCCGATAATCCTGTTGGTGGTAACTATTGCCAGTCTAGGGGTGGGCATTTTTCACCCCGCCTCAATGGCCTTCTTGAATGAAGCCGTACCTGATTCTTTAAAGGGCACCATTTCTGGAGCATATTATCTTTTTTGGGGCGCCGGTATGTTTTTCGGTCCCCCGATAATGACCCGGGCAGCCATATACTTCAGCTTTCAGGTATCAATGGCCGGTTATTCGTTCATTATATTTTTGGTCGCAGCTGTGATGATGAAAATTTCTTGGATGGAAACGCGCCGTTAGAAAACAGGGTTGTTGAATAGTAACGATAGGTTATTGGCGCAAATTTTTGTTATTGACGTATGAGTCAGGGGACCGGTTCCCTGGCTCTTTTTTTCTCGTTGTTTACCTGTATAATCAATCCCCCGCGGGCCGGGATAACGGAGACATCAAGCTATGCAGGGCAGCCGCCAGGACCACCTTTAGGTAGCAGTTTTCTGGTTGATGCAAATTTTTACCGGGTGTGTCGAGAGATAAAATTGATACGGCAAAAAATATATTCTGTCAATTCATGAAAGACAAGGCATCTGCATTAAAGCTTCAAAGAAATGCAATAATGCAAGCCTGACCCCGGAACCTTTTTTGTTTATAGTCGTCTATTGGTAAGAAAACAAAAATACCAGGAGGATAAAATGAGTATAAGAATTAAAATGGCTTCTTTTTGTGGTGTTGCCGTGTTATCACTTGCGTTTGCAGGGCATTGCCTTGCAGCTCCAACTCCATTTACAGATTTGCAGGATATAAAGGAAAAGGAGAAAATATGCGCACTTCAGCAAAAGGGATATGTGAAAGGAGTTGCTGATGGCATTTATGCGCCTAATAATGCAATTATAACAGCTGAAAGTATTCAACTTATTGTTAACGCTTTGGAACTGAATCTCGACGCGGTAAGATTTTTCAAAGAGCCGAAAGCCACTGATTGTTGTCAAAAGGCCGACAATAATGCCTGGTATGCAGACGCTCTGATTACAGCTGCAGTGAACGGGATTGAATTTTCGTCAAATATTGATCCTGATCAGCAATGTACCCGGGAAGAGTTTACCTATTATCTTATTAAAGCTATGGAAAAACAAAATAATCTTCCCATGATCAATATTGTGCCGGTTGATATTGCCGACCAGGAGCAAATGTCGGCTGTTTATAGCGGCGCTGTTCAACGCGCCCTTGCCTATGGCGTTACTCAACTGGATGAAAGCAATAAATTCAACCCAAAAGCCGATATTTCCCGCGCAGAAGCGGCAGAGCAAATATACAATGCGCTTGAATATATTAAGGCGGTTCCAGCACAGTTGTAATTTCAGAGTTAAGACCCAGTCCCTGAGGTCGGGTAAATTTCGGATCAGGTTTGCTCTAAGGGTTCGGAAGGGGCGGCATAACCCCTTCCGGACCCTGGGTTCACTATACGGGAATCAGTAAAAAGACATGGGATAAGGATTGGTATCCGAAATTAAATGCTGTCAGTTTTAAATTTGGATACAGATTCTATCAATGTTTGGGAAACATCGGACATGTTTTGGGTCATTGCCGCTATCTGAAGCATGGACTGCTTTATCTGTTCGTTGGCCAGCGATAGCTGTTTTGTCCTCTCGCTGGACTCTTCCGCGCCCGCGGACAGCTCATCAATTTTTTCCACCACCACCAGTATGCTGTTAAAAATTGTTTCCACATCCCGCCTGGTTTTTTCGGCTATTTCAACGCCGGCGTTAACTTCCCGGGCTCCAACCTCCATGGCGTTCACAGCATTGTCTATTTCCAGCGATATGTTGCTTATCAGAACCGCTATATCCTTTGCCGCTTTATTTGACTGCTCGGCAAGCTGGTGCACCTCATCGGCCACCACCGCGAATCCTCTTCCGTGTTCTCCCGCCCGGGCTGCCTCTATGGCCGCATTGAGGGAAAGCAGGTTGGTTTGCTCCGCCAGCGTGGTTATGACTTCGGTAATCCGCCCTATCTGCTTGGAATATTCTCCCAGGATATTAACCGCCCCGGCGATGGTCATGCTGGACTTTTTAATTATTTCCATTTTTGACACGGTATCAGCCATTTGCTGCTGTCCGCCCGAAGCCACCATTTTAACATAATCCGCCTTATCCACCGCGGCATTGACCTTCAACCTGGTGGATTCCGAAATGCCGGCCATTTCTTCGGCAGTCGCGGCCAGCTGTTGAATGCTGGCGCTAATTTCTTCACTTGATGCCGCCAGCCCCTGGCTTTCCCCCGATAATACGCGGGATGAATTGACAATGCCCTCAATGAGCATTCTCAGACTGTCAGCCATATCGTTTACTGATCTGGCCAGAGTGCCCATCTCGTCCCTGGAGTTAATATCAATTTTCCCCGTGAAGTCCCCGGTGGCATAACGCCGGGTGTTTTTTATTATTTCTAAGACAGGCTTTTGAATTCTTTTTTTCAGTAAAAAAATAGTAAGACTAAAAACAATAACTATAAAAATAATGCCGGTGGTAATGTATGCGTTAATTTTTTCTGTCATATTCAGGGCCGGAGATTCCAGGGAAATAAGGCCGATTGGTTTATTGTTAATGTCTTTAAGTGCTGAGAAGCTGTAATATTTTAATTTGCCGCCAATCTTTTCATTGGTTATGACCGGTTCATTTCTCTGTAAAACATTTTCCCAGATGGGTTTAATACTATTCTCAGCGAGGTTGGTGGCGCTTGTCCCCCATAGCCCGCCGCCGGGAGACCATATGGTGATATCGTTGTTAAGTATGGCTTTAATATTCCCAAGCTCTTCTTTATTGAGGACTTTCCCTATAACAAGATATCCCGGTGATTTCTCCTGGCCTTCTCCATTGTCGTCCCTGAGTATTCCTGCCGCAATTATTGCCGGGCCCTTGTTGGTGTTATACAATCCGCTAAAGGAATCATTTTTCGTCGCTTTATTTTTTAGTAAGTCAGCTGCATCCAGTGAAACACCGCCTACACTTGTAACCAGTTTGTAGTCCCTGTTAACGGTTATGCAAAAATGGATACCCGGCGACACTTTAGGCAAAGTGTTTATATTATCTTCAATCCAGGGCACGTCGTTTCTGGCCAGCGCTTCATAAAAGTCCGACCAGACGATGTTGGTATTAAGAGTGCCGGTAATGGAATCGCCCAGGGTCAACAGTATGGAATGGGCCACATTGTCTTTATACAGAACAGATTCCCTTTCCGCGCCCCTCATTTCCCGGGTAAGACCGCTCATCATAAAGTAAAACCCGGCTATAAAAGGAATAATGACAAAGGGTATCATAAAGAATAAAATGATACGTTTCCACATATTCATTGAAGCATAATTTTTTAACATCATTTTAACACCTCGTTATTATAACTTTTGTGTCCGAAGTGAAATTAAAATAAGTTCAATAAACAGACAACATTGTGTGGGAATATTCGTATTATATACATAATACAGCGCAAACCAGCAAAATCCGACATAATACCATTAATCCTTTATTAAGTTTCAGTAAAATTGCCCCCAAAATGCTGGAACGTGGTGATATTGAAAGCTATCAGGAACCCGAGAACAAAAACAGTACGGGACACCGGCATATTCTAACCGGCGCCCCAAAATATCCAGGAGATTAATCCGATATTTGCTAGATAAAAAGGCGGGTTTGATTGGAATCGACGGCGGCCGGCATTAGCAGAGGAGCGGAGCATTATGAAATTGATCAATACTGCGCGGGTGCCGGAGTGTTCATTATTGAAAAGATCGCCCATTTAGATATACTTATAAGGGAAACGGGGAATAAACCGGTCACCCTGCCCTTCCGGTTAATCCGGAAGGGATGCCGGAATTTCCGTGGGGAGTAATTGCCTGCTTTTTAAGGAGAAAAATGTATGAGTGAAGTTGTAAGCCGGTACGGAATTATTAAAGGGGCCGCCCATATTGACCTGTATCCCGGGGGCAGCCTGAGAAGCTGTGTGGTGACGGAGCCCAATGAGTTTTTAACTCCCTTCGGCGCGCTGGTGCCCCTGCATCAGGATAACGGAATCAGGAGAAAGCCCGGTAAACCGATTACCTTTTATCCCAACGGATGTTTAAAGAACCTGCCTCTTCAGGCGCAGACGGATATCCCGACGTCCCTGGGCATGATGCCCGCCGAATATCTGGCATTTTATGAAGACGGCTCTCTTCACAGGGTTTTCCCCCTGGACGGCAGGCTGTCGGGATACTGGACCGAGGAAGACGAGGGGGAACTGGCGCGTAAAATGGATTTTCAACTTCCCTGCGGGATTTTTGAAACCCGGATAATCGGTATTCAGTTTTACCCCCGGGGTTCTGTAAAAAGCATCACCCTGTGGCCCGGGGAAGTGATTTCGGTAAATTCGCCTCTGGGTCCCCTGGAGGTGCGCACGGGAATTTCCTTTTATCCCGGAGGGCGGCTCAAATCCCTGGAACCGGCCCGGCCCACTACAGTGCAAACTCCGCTGGGCGCCATCCAGGCCTATAATTGCCGGTCCCTGGGGCTCAACGGGGATGCTAATTCCCTTTGTTTTTCCGAAGAGGGAACACTGGTTTCCCTGATGACATCCAGTGATGAAATTGAATTGACCGGTAAAAATGGAGAAAAGCATCCGTTCAGGCCTGGCTGTGAACAGAACCTGTTTAATCCGGAGGCTTTGGACCCAATCCCCTTGAAGGTTGAGTTTGCCGGGAATAAGGTGCTGTTACATCAAAATGGGGTGAGGGAATTTAACCTGCAAGATTATGCCTTCGCCGTAAAATCCCAAAACCTTCAGGCCGGTTGTTCCGGCTGCGCCAGTTGCGCCGACTGCGCCGGGCACTGTGAAAGCTAACATTCTTTGTTTGGAAAAAGCCGGATTTTCGAGGTGGCAAAATGAACATCCAGATATACGGCACAAAAAAATGCCAGGATACCAGGAAAGCTGAACGCTATTTTAAGGAACGCGCCATCCCTTATCAATTTGTTGACCTGACCGTGCGGGGCTTGAGCAAAGGCGAACTGGACAAGGTTAAATCCGCTGTGGGCCTGGAGAATCTTATGGATACGGCGGGGAAAGAATATGCCAGGCGCAATCTGAAATATATAATTCATGACAGGGAGGAAATGCTGCTGGCACACCCTTTACTGTTCAAAACCCCGATTGTGAGGAATGGGGCCAGGGCGACGGTCGGTTTCCGCCCTGAGATTTGGCAGGATTGGCGCTGATAAGCGCAACCTTTCAATAGACGCAAATTAAAAAGGCCCCAGGGAACGCTATAAGGCATTGTTACCCTGGGCCTTTTCTATTTTGAAAATTTATAAACAGTTGAGGCTTAGTTCTCTAACATTAATTTAATCGTGCTTAATGTAGAAATATGTTGAAATATGTAGGTAGCTGATGTATTTTAATATATAATTAATCCAGAAATAACAGAATTATCCGGTAATTTAATCGAATAGTAAATATGTAAATACTGCGAATTGTTTTAGCGATACCAATTACAAGTTTTTAAATGATAAACAGCCTTATGATAAAGCGGCAGTTAAATAAAGACCGGAGAATTAAGGATGGGGAGAAATTGGACAAAATAACGGAGACCGGCTTAAAAAGCAATAAAATAAAAATTATACTGCTCTGTACATTAATTATCATTATGGCTGTAATTGTCTTTCTGCATAAAATATCCTCCGAGTTTTACCAGATAATGCAGCAACAAAGAGAAGCCGAATTGACCCGATTGGTGGATATTGCCTATAATGCAATTTCCCCGGTTATTGAAATGGTTGAAGCAGGACAATTAACAAAGGAAGAAGCCGGAAACCGGATACGTGCTATGGTCAGGAGGATGACTTATAATGATAAATTTGGTAGCAATTATATTTTCATGAGCAGTTACGACGGAACCATGCTGGTTCAGCCCTTTGAGCCGGAAAAAGAGGGGACCAATCAATGGAACCTGCGCGATGCCAGGGGCAAATATATTATTAGAGAACTGGTTGAAGCGGCCAAACAAAACCCGGACGGCTCCTTTGTGGAATATTATTATTATCCGCCGGGCAAGCAAGGGCTCGAAGAAAAACTTTCCTACGTGAAGGGCCTGCCGGCCATCCAGGCTTATATCGGAACAGGCATGTATCTTGACAGCGGGTACGCAGCGTTAAAAAGTCTTTTGAAATGGCAAAGATCCGGACTTATAGTTTGCGGTTCGGTTTTATTGCTGCTATTAACGTTTTATATAAGAGAGTTAATCGCGGGAAAACAAATGCTGCTAGCGGAAATAAAGCACAGACGTCTGGCGGAGCATTCTTTATGGCAGGAGAAGGAGCTTCTGTCAGTTACCCTGAAGTCTATCGGAGACGGGGTTATCGCCGTGGATAAAAATAGCCGGATTATGCTAATTAACAGGGTGGGGGCGGAATTAACCGGCTGGCAACCGGAAGAAGCGGAAGGGAAACCTTTAAGCCGGGTATTTAATATTATTAATGAAGAAACGGATGAACCCTGCGAGAACCCGGCCGCCAGGGTATTGGATACGGGAACTATCCTGGGTCTGGCAAATCACACGGCATTGATATCCAGGGAGGGACAAAAATATTCCATAGCCGACTCCGCCGCTCCCATAAAAGACGACAATGGCGAGCTGTTTGGCGTTGTGGTGGCTTTCCGGGATGTTACGGAGGAAAAAAAGAAGGAAAATGAAATTATTCGTTTGAGCTACCGGGATTCGCTGACGGGACTGCACAACCGGCGATATTTTGAAGAGATGCTGGGGAGGCTGGATTCCATTGATAATCTTCCCGTTTCCGTTATAGTTGGCGATGTAAACGGCTTAAAAATGACTAATGACATTTTTGGTCATGAATCGGGTGACGTTCTTTTACGCAAACTTGCCGGCATTCTTGTGGAATCCTGCAGGAAAGAGGATATTATAGCCAGGTGGGGCGGAGACGAGTTTATTATTCTTTTACCTAAAACGGGGATTAAAGAGGCGGAGAAAATATGTGAAAGGATTAAAAAGAAGTGTGATGAATCCCGGGAGTGCCCCATGCAGGTCAGTATTTCTCTGGGGTATGCCGTTAAGGAAAATAAAGATGATAGCATTTGGCAAGTTCAAAAAGAAGCCGAGGACTGGATGTACAGAAATAAATTATTAAAGAGCAAAAGCTTCAGAAATACCGTCATTGCATCACTAAAAGCCACACTTTTTGAAAAAAGCCTGGAAACCGAGGAGCATGCCGAGCGGTTAAAGTTAATGGGCATAAAGTTGGGACAGGCCATGGGATTGTCGTCTCTCCATTTGGATGAGCTGGAATTGCTGGCGATGCTGCATGATATAGGCAAAATAGCTATCAAGGAGACTATTTTATCCAAGCCGGGAAAACTGTCGGAAACAGAGTGGGAAGAGATGAAAAAGCATTCCGAGATAGGGTATCGAATTGCCCAGGCCACGCCTGAATTATCAAGGATTGCGGATTATATACTATGCCATCATGAATGGTGGAATGGCAAGGGCTACCCGCAAGGTTTAAAAGGAGTGGAAATCCCATTATTGTCACGGATATTGTCAATTGTTGACGCTTATGACGCCATGACCAGCAACCGTGTTTACCGTAAAGCCATGTCCCGTGAGGCTGCAGCCGAGGAATTGAAAAAATTCACCGGAATACAGTTCGATCCGGAACTGGTAAAGGTGTTTATTGATTTGATTTATGAACAGGTTGATGAATGATGCCCGTTGTTCCATTTTAATGCTAAAAAGGCCCGATAAAACATAAAACAAGAAACAGGTAATCCAGAGTTTTATCTCGCTAACAGCCTGTAAGACCCCGTCCTCGAAGACCGGGGATAAACAGGCAATTAAGGAAAGGGGACACACCTCTAGGAGGCCGTTGAAAAAGTCCATCTGCTGCGTTGCGGCTGCGGCCTCAATGCTCGACGTACTATGAGTACGCCTCCGCTTGAGGCCTTGCCAC
>NZ_BFAV01000103.1 GCF_002933875.1 Desulfocucumis palustris
TGAAAAACTCTAACTTGAATAACTCTGAAAATGTTTGAAGTTTATTATCGCATGGATCAGATTATTATATAAGGCACTCAGTTTTTAAGCGCTTACGCTGAGCCGGTTCCATGGCTGAAAGGGAAAAAACGAGCAGAGAAAGAAAACAGCCGGGTAATCCGCGTGGGGTCTACCGGCCTTCCATGCAAACATATGGGACTTTTATTTATGACACAAAAGAACCGTCCCCATGTGTCCCAGTTTTTAAGCGCTTACCGTTCCCCCCGGGGGCTTCCATCAGTGAGTCATTGAGTTTGATAACAACGGAACCGTCCCCGCGTTATCCCCCTAGGTCCGTCCCCGTGTTATCCATACGTCCCCGTGTTATCCATAAGCTCTTAAACAACAGGTGCATTGAAGGTAATCCCCGGCACGGTTGTCCGGTTTTTTATTTTTCAATGCACCCTTTGATTAAGCGCTTACCTTACTTACTAATTACGCAATTATGGAGCTGATATCGCGGACAGGAACTTCACCTATCAATTCAGTAAGGCAGTTAAAGAATGCCCCTTGTCATTATGACAAGGGGCTAAGTTCTCCACTTCTTTCTTTAGTGACTAACTTATAAAGTAACGTTTCGCTATTATTTAAGCACTGGTAGACAAGTCGTTAACATCCACAGTTACTGCACCAGAAGAGAACCTCAAATCTAGATCAGTAATCTGCGCATCAGAACCAGGAGTTACATTAACACCAGCGAATGTAGCAACACCGTTAACTGCGTTTACAGTTAATGTTCCACCCAGAGTAGCGCCCGCAGGAGTGGTTGCTCCGTTAATAGCTAATGTAACAGCATCTGTAGCGGAAGCACCAGTAGCACATGTATTGCCATATTGGTCTTTGAGAGTAATTACAGGCTGTGTTGCCATATCTACAGCGGCAATACCAGCTCTTACTCCCAATACGGGAGGTGTAGTTGCAGTTAGGCTAGCACAAGCTCCAGCTGCAGGGTTCACTGCTAAAGCTGCAGTTACGATTGTACCATCAATAGTAGCCACTAGGTTTTGAGCTGCGGCATTGGTTAGTGTCACAGATACAGTCGCAACACCGTTATTAAATGTCACGTTTTGGGCAACAGGTAGTGTGGGTGCAGTTGTGTCGGGAGCATTTGTGCCACCAGTAATTGTGACAGCATATGTTCCATTTAACTGGTTACCAAAAGTAGTTATTGTTAAGTTAGTTGCTGTTCCTACTGTTGCAACTGTACCAGACAGTGAAGCAGTTGTAGGAGCAGTGTTAAGGGTTACTGTTACGTTAG
>NZ_BFAV01000104.1 GCF_002933875.1 Desulfocucumis palustris
TGCTCCGATTGCCATATTTCCTACTTCTCAATTAAATATTGGTTACCGGCAATGGCGCTGTTTCCTTTATCGCCAGTTTCCGTAAGCAGTCACACCGAGGCTAAAACTATAGAGGAAATTGAGCCTTCCGGCATTATAGCCCCTTTCTTAAGGTTAAATTTGAACACAGGGTAGTCCCATACTTTGATTACATTGGATTTATTATCGACCAGAGCTATATAATTTTTGTGGTCAAATAATTTAAATAACATATCACCAAAAGCTTCGGCCATTTCAATGTCCGTGTACAGATTATCGGGTAGAATACCAAGGTCGGGGACGCCTGCCGGAATGTTGCCGACATTTTCATTTGCAGTCGCCTGTTGATGTTCAGGTAATATATAACTCCTATCTTTTTTAAATATATTAAGCACAAAGGTTCCTCCCAGCCACGTTTTCTAATAATTCTATCACTAATAAATAATTGGTCAATATATGTCGAAATATGTTGTAAAATTTTAAATTGCCTTTACGTCTGCTTAACAATTGGTTAATAACATGGGAAAATTAATCGTCCTGAATAACCCCAGGGTAATACCCGTGCTTTTTGCGGTAGCATGCAATCTATTCTATTAAATTTTATAATGAAGGTAGTATTTATTATTGCTTCAAAGGGTTTGGATAGAGTGGTCTTTGATGGCAGCTTTTGGATTTTCAGTGAGCTGCTATTTTTTAATTTTTATTTCATGTGTTTTGCTGAACATTTTTATTAGGCAAAGTTCAACTGTATTGACTCAAAAGTAAGCGACAAACTCTACGTCACATATGGTTCAATACCCCGGATATGCTAACATATAGAAAAGTGATCGGGAATAGATGAAAGGGGGAGGTGTAGTTTGTTGAACCATCTCAGGAGAAAAATCCATCACGCAGAGCTGCTTTGAATTTATTAAACTGCTTTTTGAATTAACTTCCTGTGCCGGTCATCTGACAGTCCTTCCGCCTGGTCAAAGCCTTCCTCAGCGAGGTAAAAATTAAAGCATTCAGCTAGATCGGGATTTTCACGGTCCATCTTCGCATAATGCTTCATTAGATAATGGCTGAAATCAAGATCGAAATCCAAGCGGCTGCGCTTTCCGTCCAGATATTCCTGAACAAAGGTCATCATAAATTCAGATGCGGTGTTCTTTTGCATTTCAGGCATTATCCTTTTTCATCAGCATCCGGCATTTTTCCGGGACAGCCCTACCCCACGGCAATAGAGCATCCAATTCCCCGACCGATACGGATGGAACGGCTTCAAGCAGAAATTCCAGATACTCAAACGGCTTCAATCTGTTTGCTTTGGCGGTCTCTATGATCGAATAGACTATTGAGCTTGACACAGCACCTTTGACAGTATTGCAGAACAGCCAATTTTTGCGGCCCAATGCGAAAGGGCGCACGGCATTCTCAGCCCGGTTGTTCGAAAGTTCAGTACGTCCGTCAAGATAGACATTCATTAACCATCTGCGCTGCTCCAGGGCATAATTCACAGCTTTTCCCATTGCGGTTTTAGGTAGGACATTCAGCGTCTGAAGCCACTCGAAAAAAGCCTCTGCCTGAGGCTTGGATTTTTCTAGTCTGAGTTCATGCCGTTCTTCAGGGCCGAGGCTTTTCCACTGTTCTTCCAGATGGAAAAGCGGACCGATGCGCATAATTGCATCGTTTGCCGACGATGCAATCCTTTCAGAATGCGGAACAGCTTTGAGGGCGTCCTCGAATTTACGCCGCATATGAACCCAACAACCTACAACGGTGATTTCAGGTAGCTTATGATAGGCAGCGTAGCCGTCCGTGTGCAGGAATCCCTTGAAACTCTTTAAAAACTGCTTCGGATGAGTGCTTGACCGGCTTGGCTGATATTCAAACAGAACAATCTGCCCACTTGTATCTCCGCTTGTCCTGTACAGCCACATATAACTGCTTGAGACGGCAGTCTTGCCAGGCTCCCGAAGAACCTGCACGGTCGTTTCGTCTGCATGGAGGACATCCTGCGTAAGCAGCAGGGCTTTCAGCCGCTCATAAACCGGTGACAGCCAATCCTCGCTACAGCGAATGATCCAGTTGGCCATCGTCTGACGGCTCAGTGACACGTCCTGCCTTTTCCAGTCCTGCTCTTGTCTGTATAGGGGCGCATGCATGACATATTTATGCGTCATGATGTGAGCCACAGCTGATGGGGAAGCTAAACTTCCGCTGATCAGCGGTTCGGGCATGGCGGCCTTCATGATCGGCACATGGTCGCCGTTTCTTTCGCAGCTTCGGCAGGAATATACTGCACGTCTGTGTTCTATGATTTTGATCTGGGCTGGAATAACCGCAAGCTCCCGGCGGGTATGGTGACCCATTTCATGCAGTGCTCCGCCGCATTCCGGGCAGACCTGCTCTTCTACCGGCAGTTTATATTCTACCGTCTCCACCGGCAGCGCTGATAAATCATCTTTCCTTTTGCCGATACGTTTGCGGCGGATATATGTAATCTCTTCGAGTTCAGGCTCAGATTTCTGTAAATCTGCTAGATTTTCCGCCTCGTCAAACAGACTGAGTTGCTCAGGTGAATCGCCCTTTTCGCTTGATGGTCCAAACTGGTGGTGCTTAGACAGTCGGAACTGTTCCTCGTAAAATTTTACGAGCATCTCAAGTTCAGCTATGCGAGCGTCTTTTTTCGCCACTATTTCAGCCCAGTTCGCAACATTTTCCATACATTAATTGTAGCACAAAAAGCCTTAAAAACCCAGAGCTTTCAAGACTTTGCGGGTTTTTTTGCCCTGCTTTTCGGGTTGGTATTCCGTGTCGTTTTTAGCTATGTGATCCTCCTCCCAATCAGTTCCTCCCGTCTTAATTTCAATTCCACTCTCGTCCCGCCTAAAAGGATGGACAACTCCTCGTCCGTAAGCGTAAGGGTCTGCTCCCCTCCAGACCCCGGCCATCGGAAATGTCCTTTCTCCAGGCGCTTGAAATACAGCCAGAATCCATCGCCGTCCCATTCCAGTATCTTAACGCGATCCCGGCTCCTATTGCAGAACACAAACACCGCCCCGTCAAACGGGTCAAGTTTGAAGCTGCCTTCTACAATGGCAGCGAGTCTGTTGATATTCTTGCGCATATCTGTCTGACCGCAAGCGAGAAACACCCGCTTACCGGAGAAGCTCAGCATGACCGTTTAAGCGCCGCAAGCAGTACGGCTATTTTCTCTGCCGGATACCCGCTGTCCGCAGTGATCCGCATTCCTGCAAGATCAATGCGGATTTCCCCTTGTCCGCCATTTTCCTGAACCGGTAGCCGCTCATGTTCTTCTGCAATTTTCAATTCAGCAAAGCCCGGTGGGATCAAGCCTGTCTGTGTATGCCCGGTTCGAATTTCCGTCATCTGCTCACAGACCGCTTCCCGCAGTTTCCGCTGCCAGTAGTAGTAAATGTTCTCGTGGACTCCCTCACTTGCGCAGAACGCTTTAATGCTGAGGCCGCTCTCGCTTCTCCTGCGTATTATCTGCGTCCAATGCGCCAGCCGACACTCCCCCGCAATTTCTCTTGTATTCATGCTGCTGATACTCCTGTTTGTCTTGATTTCCCACTTGTGGTTTTTCAAGTTTTCCGTAGTCAGTGTATCAGCTTTTTATGGGTCAATCTATGTGACATAGAGTTTGTCGCTTACACTCAAAAAGGAAAAAAGTCTAAGATAATAAATGAATAAATATTTATTTATTATCTTGGGAGGGAGAAAACGTGGCAAGAATTGCTGAACCTGAAAAAATGGAAAATATTAAAAAAGCAATAATGGAAGGCTTAATAGAACATGGTTATTCTGGAATGTCTATTGCTTCGATTAGCGAGAAAGCCGGTGTGTCCCCCGGTTACTTATATAGATATTACAGCTCTAAGGAGGAACTGGTGCAGGAGCTGGTAGATTCGGAAATGGATATAATCGTTAAAAGCTTTATGTTGGATATTGGTTCTTCTGCCACACTATATGAAGTAGGGTATAAAACAATAAAAAGGCTTTTTATGAAAGCAAATGAAGAACCATTACTTGCGAAGTTTAAAGCATCTGTGGTAATGGATTTAAAAATCCCTGCGAAAGAAAAGAAGGAAAACTATAAAAACATATTGGAAGTAGCAGAGAAATGCATTCAATTAGGGCTGAGAACTGGTGAGATTAACCCTCAAACAAAAGCTGCTGAACTATTAACTGTTTCTTTTACAATTCCTTTTAGATATTTGTCCTTTTCACTTGAATTGGATGGAAATAAAAAATTTACGGAGGGAGAAGTAAAAAGGGTAGCGCAGATATGTGTTAATGCATTTAAATAAAAAAGTAAAAGGTTATTTTTTTCTATTAGTAACAAGACAGGAATATGCAAGAAACCATCAAGATATTTTTTTAAAAAATAATGAATAAATATTTATTTATTATTAATCAATTAACAAAATATAACAAAATGCGCCGGTTAAGAAGTGCTTTTATATGGAGGTGTAATCAATGTTCGCAAAAATGACAATCTTTTGAAGGCGAAAATATAAAAATTGTTTATTTATAAGCATAATGGAAAATTCCATTAAATTTGTACCGGCAGGATTACAATAGTTTTTTCAATGGTTTTATAAGCTTGTTTAAACAGCGAACAACCCAGTATAACACCAAAATAGGGGAGGAGATTAGTATTAAGCGCCTCAGCACAAATTCCAATAAAAAAGCGGTGTTATTCCTGTTATTCATAACGTTGCTGGTTCTTGTCCAGGGTTGCCAAAAGCAGGTGGTGAATAAGGAAAAGTCCGTTCCTGTGGTTACTGTGGAAGAAATCCGGCAATCTGACACCGCCTACAATCTGCAGACCACTGGAATGGTTGAGCCGGGGGAGGAGGCCAAACTGTCCTTCCAGGTAGCCGGGAAGATAATTGAAGGTCCGGCGGAGGAAGGCTCCGTGGTGACCGCGGGTCAGATACTGGCCCGGCTGGATGAATCCGACTACCAGGCGCAAATGGAAGCCGCCCGTTATCAGCTGGAGCTTGCCACAGTGGAAATGGATCGATGCAAGCTGGACCTGGAGCGCTATGAAAAGCTTTTTACCTCAAATGCCATCTCGCAAAAAACCCTGGAGGATGCCCAGTTGGCTTTCAGAGCCGCCCAGGCCAAGGCGGGTCAGGCAGGCAGTTCCTTAAAACAGGCTGAATTGATGGTTAAGCACTGTGTGCTGACATCAACTTTTCAGGGAAAGGTCCTTAAAAAGACAGCCAATCGCGGCGAAATGGTGGATGCCGGAACTCCCGTACTTGTGCTGGCACAGCTCAACCCGGTAAAGGTGGTGGTAACGGCGCCGGCCAACCAGATAGAAAATTGGGCGGAAGGAGCTGATGCGTGGATCTCCACCGGGGGAATTCCTGTGAGCACCAATACCGGCGATACCGATAAAATTAAGGTTAAAATACATAAGGTGAGCCCCGGGGCCGAGGGTCAGACCGGCTCATTCAGAGTGGAGTTGAAAGCGGAAAACCCCGGACAGGTTTTGAGGCCGGGTGAGGTGGTAAATGTGGAACGCCGGGTGAGAACCAGAACCGGCCTGTGGATACCGCTTAAATCGGTGGTAAGCCGTGGCGAGGATCTTGAGTACGTGTTTGTATTGGCTCCGTCCGGCACGGTGGTTCGGCAGCAGGCTATAAAGCTGGGTACTGTGGCCGGAGACCGGATTGAGGTTGTTTCCGGCCTGGAACCAGGCGCCCGGATTGCCGTATTAATGCCCGAGGACCTCCGGGACGGGGATACCGTGGAGGTGAAATAGGTGGAGATTATCGGAGCCGGGCTGAAGTACCGGAAAATAACCGTAGTACTCTTTATATTGCTGATTATTGCGGGTGTGTCGGGGTTTTTAGCCATGCCCAGATACGAAGACCCCCAATTTAAAATAAGCACCGCCCGGGTATTGACCCTTTACCCCGGGGCAGCGCCTGATCAGGTGGAAGCCCTGATAACCAAGCCTCTGGAGGAAAAGATAAAAGAACTGGAGGATGTCAAAACCATAGAATCCAGTTCCTATAATGGCGTGTCAAGCATAATAGTAAAGCTCAACGATAATGCTGATCAGGATAAAAGCTGGGATAAGCTGCGGCAAAAGGTAACCGAGGCCAGTGCGCAGCTCCCCTCCGGGGCGGATACCCCGGAAGTACAGGATGATTTGAACAAAACCAGCTTTATGATAATGCACCTCACCGTGCCACAGGGAGAAGATCCGGCTTCACTAAAGGAGACCGTGGACCACTGGGAGGACACCATTAAACAGGTGTCCGGGGTTGAAAGGGTTGAGGTGAAAGGTCTGCCCGACGAGCAGGTGCAGGTTATCCTGGATCCAGCCGCCCTGTCTGTCCGCCGGCTCAGTTGGACTCATGTGGCCGACTCCCTGGAAAAAAGAAACGTCAGCATCCCCGGCGGCATTTTACGGGAAGGGAAAATGGGCTTTTGGGTTGAGTCCTCGGGAGAGTACCGCTCCCTTGAAGATATAAGGGAAACAATTATCTACCAGCCGCCTGGCGGGGCTGCTGTTAAGGTAAAAGACGTGGCCAAGGTGGAAAAGTCTCCTGCCCGGGCCAACGTTCTGGTGGAAACCAACGGGAAACCCAGTGTGGCCATTGCTGTATTTACTAAGGAAGGATACTCGGTTTCCTCGGTGGAGAAGGATATACAATCCAGTATTGACCAGCTAAAGGGGGATTTGCCCCCTGGAGTGGAGCCGGTAGTTTTTTTAAACCAGTCGGAAAGCGTGCAAAAAAAGTTTGGGGATCTCTGGAGAGAGCTATTAATCGGAATGGTGGCGGTTCTTATGGTTTGTCTGCTGGGCCTGAACTGGCTCACAGCTATCATAGTTGCCCTATCCATTCCAATATCCGCCGCAGTCGGGTTCGGTCCTCTTTCTTTGGCTGGGGTCAGCCTCCACCAGGTAACCATAGCGGCCTTGATAATCGCTCTTGGTATACTGGTGGACGATGCCATAGTGGTGAACGACAATATCGAACGACACCTGGCGGCGGGGGCCGCGGCATACAACGCCTGCCTCGGCGGCACCAGGGAAGTGGCTGTTCCCATACTGACCGCAACGGTTGCGACGGTTTCGGCCTTTGCTCCTTTAATGCTCATACCCGGAGACATAGGAAGGTTCGTTTATTCTCTGCCGGTGGTGGTTTCGGTAACCATGCTGGCATCCATGGTTACTTCACTATGGCTGACCCCAACCATGCGTTTTTGGCTGTTAAAACGAGGCAGAGCAGAGACCCCGGCCAGACCGGGGGGATTTGGGACCGGTTTGCTTAGTCCGGCTCTGGAGCGCCTGAGCTTGTGGTATGAGGGCAGGCTCACAGCTTCCATGAAACGTCCGGTTCTCACTGTGGCAGTGGCATTGCTGCTCAGTGTAGGCGCATTTTCGCTGCTGCCCCTGATCGGCGTTCAACTTTTTCCCTACGCGGAAAGAGAGGAATTCGTTATAGATATTGTCACCCCAAGGGTTACAGCCTCTATCAGACCGAGGCGGTGGCCCGGGATGTATCCGAGAGAGCCGCTGAGAAACCCGGGGTAAAAGGAGTGTTCACTTATGTAGGCCAACAGGCGCTAAAATTCTATTATAACGAAGCTCCTTTTGAACAGGGGGACAATGTGTCTCAATTGGTAGTGGTAACCAGGGGAAACAATATTGATACTGACCGCTTGGTGAATCGCCATGCAGTTTTACTCTCTTACCAAGCCGGCTATTGTTTTCCTTTCGATTTATCTGGCTCTGTCCGGAGCCATGCTGGGACTGTTTATCACGGGCACGCCGCTGGGTTTCATGGCTTTACTGGGAATAGTTAGCCTGTCCGGAATTGTGGTGCGGAACGGCATAGTGCTGGTGGATTTCATTGAAATTGGGCGCCGGGAAGGAATGTCCCTGCGCGATGCCATCCGGCAGGCCGGCAAGGTAAGGATGCGGCCCATTTTATTGACCTCGGCAACCGCGGTGTTTGGCTTGCTTCCAATGGCAATCCTTGGCAGCAGTCTGAACCGCCCCATTGCCATCAGTATAGTTAGCGGCGTGATATTTTCCACCGTACTTACACTTTTTATTGTGCCAAATGTATATTTACTGGTGGAAAGCGTAAACCGTAAAAAGGCTGCTGAAGCTTCTGTGGCGATGGATGAGATAACATTAATTGTATACCTAATATAATTATGAATAATCACAATTAATGGGAACAGGAAGCCACTGAATGAAATACTGAATGACACCGGCGTTAGCCAGGAGGAATTTGAGATTGTAAAGTGCGGAGCGGGGTTTGGAAGGTTGCTGCCAGCGAAGATCTCTTATGCAAAATCGGCATGGGGGCAGGGGTATTCATCAATTGAGATAGCCGGTTGCATAGGGGTTTCCCATGTGGCGGCATTCAAATATATAAACGGTAAACGAAAGAATAAGTTAATAAGTTAAGGGCCTGACCCTCCTCAACGTTTAACTGTACAGTTTGCGGGGCAGTTTATATAATATAGGAGAGGTGAGGTGATTCCATTGGGGAATTAAAGAAATATAAAATCGGAGAAATTGCGGAGCTTGCCGGGGTTAGCAGAAGGACAATCGACTACTATACCAACCTTGGCTTGTTAAGTCCTGTCAGGTCTGAGAGCAAATACAGGTACTATTCCGACGATGCCCTGGTCAGGCTGAAGTTGATTGAAGCTATGAAAACACAAAGGTTTACCCTGGAGGAAATAAGGGAAAGGCTAAACCTCCTGGACGGCCATTTGCCGGAGAAGGGTAAGGAAATAAGCAGAGGGACAATAAACGCCGATTTTATAAAGGAACAGCTCAAACAGCTGGAAAGCCAGCTTGCGCAACTGCAGCCCGCTGTTGCCAATCTGGATGCGAACCAGACCGCGGCGTTGTCAAAGCAAATTTTGCTGCAAAGTATGGCCTTGGCACAAACGCTGATAATTTACATTAATGAGATAATGCCGATGATGTAGATTGATTTGGAATAAACGGTGAAAGGAATGATTGGGAATCCATGTTTAAAAGACTTATGGCCAGCCTGGGTGTGGGCTCCTCAAAGGTTAACCTGGTGCTGGACAAAGAGCAATACCACATCGGGGAGCCGTTAAAAGGCCGGATAATTGTCGAAGGTGGAAATGTCGACCAGGAAATTAACACCCTTGATGTTGACCTGGTAATGAAATTCAACATTAGGGGTAAACAATTTTCCAAAACTGTGGAAACCATAAAAGTTGCCCGCAACTTTTATGTAAAAGCGAAAGAAACCCGGGAAGTCCCGTTTGAGCATTACCTGCCCTTTCATTATCCCGTTTCAAAGGGCTCCGTGGCCTATTATTTGTTGACCAGAATGGACATTGCAAGGGCCGTGGACACAGGTGACACGGATGCATTTACGGTTATGCCGGGTAAGGATATGGCATTAATAATGGATGCTCTGAGCGCCTTGGGATTCAGAGAAAAGATAGGCTCGGGGAAAATAGAAAAATATGGCCAGGAATTTGATTACTACCCCACGGGGTTATTTGAGGATAAATTAAAGGGACTTGGTGTCAAGTTTTTCCGTGAGGAGCAGAATATTAAGATGTTTCTGGAGCTTGGCGTTGCCGGCGGTCACATGATTCCGGCGAAACACCATACGGAACTGGCAATACCTCCCGGTATATTGGCCGGTGAGTCCGTGGAAAAGGTGGCCGGGTATATTAGGGAATTTATTGAGAACGAATTGAAGCTGGTTGCTGCCCAGGGACCCAATAACATACCGGCTTACCATAACTATCAGGGTCACCAGCATGGCCACGGCAGACCGGGATTTGGCGGCTTTATGGGGGGCATGGTGGCGGGCTTGCTTGGCGCGGCCGTGCTGGGCAGCTTGTTTGACGGTGCTGAAAATGAAGGTGCGGAGGGCGCGGACGCAGCCGGTGGCGAAGAGGGTGATGGCGGCGGATTTGATTTAGGTTTTGACGACTTTGGTGGAGATGACCTTTTCTGATGGATAAAGGAGTCTTTTCTTTCGGGGCATAACTATTTTATTCCTCCAAAAAAATCGGGAGGCATCAGCTAAGCCTCCCCTGCACGACCATTCTAAAGCGTACACCTGAAGAATAGCAGACAATGCTTAAAGGCAGATGAAAAAAAACGGGTAAATTATGACAACGGGGAGTTGTAAAGAGGGCTTTCCTTATCACCTAAACAGGTAAAGAGAGAAAAAGGGGACATGGCAGCCTTAGAATTTAAACAAAATTTACCATTAATTTGTCAATGGCATACCCGGCCCCATTTGAATATATTGGGTTTGGAATGAAACTTGAGGGGGTTAGAGTATGGGATTTGGATTTGGAGGCGGCGCTGGTGTTCAGGGTGGATATCCCTCTTTTGACGGCAGCTTTATTCTATTCTTGATACTGATTCTGCTGGTCTTCTCCATGCCCTATGGCGGCGGTTATTGCCAGAAATAAAATGTGAGGAAAAACCACCCCGCTCGGAAACCCAAACCTGTAAACGGTTTGGGTTTAGTGGTTTATAGCCGTTTTGTGGCCGGCTCAATTTCCGGCGCGGGCCGGTATGTTTGCCGCATGGCCCGGGACCGGCGCTGTTTCAGGCGTGCCGGGGAGTTTTGTTTTATGGCGTATTTTTTACACGCCTGTTTGTAATTCCCAGCCATTGCGTCAGCCATAACGTCGCTATGAAACCGCCTGCGTTTAGAATGTATGATTTGAACGGGTTCCAGTTCAAATGGTGGAAATATCCCAGCCTCAGCATTATAAGTTCCAGCGCCAGGAGAATTGCCGCAGCTGATAGTATGTAAATTAATTTCCACCAGCGTATTGGGGGACAATAATAGACAAACACAATCCCTCCGGGAAAATAGCTCAGCCAGTACGGGACCGGAAGCCCGGAAACCTTCACGTCACTGTGGGTGAATTGAAACGCCCCAAGCCCTGCAAGGGTGGAATCGATGGCATATAAAATTGACATGGCAATTATTCCCGCGGGCCATAATTTTTTCCATTCCCGCAAAGGAATTATAATTAGCGCCGTCAGCCAGGCCAGTATTCCGTAAATGAGCCACCCCAAAAACATCACCCTGATGGTTTAAAATAAAGTTAATATTATCTTTTATCTTTACCCGGTAATTATTCCTGGAATGCTTTTATGGTATTATTATGGATAAAATGAGTTTTATTGCGCTGCCGATAATTTCATGGTATAATTACCTCTGTTGGATTACGGGCGGTCCGCTATCTTGACTGAACAAGGTATGAACGTCTTAGGGAAGGGGGTACATATATGAATCTTATACAATCGCTGGAACAGGAGCAGCTGAAAAAGGACATCCCTGATTTTCAGCCGGGTGATACCGTAAAGGTGCATGTGAAAGTTATAGAGGGCACCAGGGAAAGAATTCAGGTTTTTGAGGGTGTTGTAATCAGGCGCCGGGGCGGAGGCCTTGGCGAAACCTTTACCGTAAGGCGCGTGTCATACGGTGTCGGGGTGGAAAGAACATTCCCTGTAAACACTCCGAAAATAGATAAAATTGAGGTTATCAGGAAAGGCCGCGTACGCCGGGCAAGGTTGTATTATCTGCGGGGTCTGCGCGGTAAGGCGGCGCGTATTCGTGAAAAGGGCAGGAAATAAATAAAGCGGTTAAAGGGACTGTATATCAGTCCCTTTTTGGCTTTTGGGAAAATTTCAAAAAGTGGTTAATTCTACTGATTGCACCTGGAGGTGGCATAATTGGAGCAAATGGGTAATGGCCGCGCACCTGCAAAGAAATCCCCTTTAAGAGAGATTGTCGAGTCGCTGATTATTGCCGTCGTGCTGGCGGTGCTGATCAGAATGTTTGTGCTGCAGCCTTTCTACATTCCGTCAGGTTCCATGGAGCCTACCCTGATGATTAACGACCGCATTATCGTAAGCAAAATATCCTACCGTTTGCACCAGCCGGAGCAGGGAGATATCGTTGTGTTTAAATATCCGAAGGACACCAAAAGGGATTTTGTCAAGCGGCTGATCGCCAAGGGCGGGGATACCGTGGAAATCCGGGACAACAAGCTTTATATCAACAACAAGCTGGTTCCGGAGAAATATCTGCCCGAGGGCCTGGTAATGAAAGGAGATTATGGTCCGGAGCAGGTGCCCGAGGGAAGCTATTTCATGATGGGAGATAACCGCAACAATAGCGACGACAGCAGGACATGGGGTTTTTTGCCCAAAGAACTGGTTATCGGCAAAGCTGTTGTGCTTTATTGGCCGCTCCAGCATATGAGAATAATAAGTGACGGGAAGTAGATTAGTCTTCCCGGTGGGAAATAATACCGTTATGTTGCTCATACAATAAGTAACGGAGGTTATCCGAAGCAAGTGAGTATCCAGTGGTTTCCAGGCCACATGGCCAAGGCCAGGCGGCTGGTACAGGAAAATTTAAAGCTGGTGGACGTGGTAATTGAACTGGTTGATGCCAGGATTCCCGCCAGCAGCCGCAATCCCATGCTGGCTGAGATATCCGGCAAAAAACCCCGGGTTGTGGTTTTGAATAAAGCCGATCTGGCTGATCCCGCTTTAACCCGGAAATGGGAAGATCATTACAGAGCCCTGGGTTTTGCCGCCGTAGCCGTGGATTCGGTGAGGGGCGGCGGTATTAAAAAGGTTCCCGCCCTGGTAAAACAGCAGGCCGGAGAAAAAACCATATCCCTGGGAACTGCGGGCCGGCTGCCCCGGTCGCCCCGCTGCATGATTGTGGGCATACCCAATGTGGGTAAGTCTTTTTTTATCAACAGGCTGGTGGGTCAGCGGGCGGCCCGCACGGGAAACAAGCCCGGGGTAACCAAAGGACGGCAGTGGATACGTATTGGCGGTATGGACTTGCTGGACACTCCGGGAATTCTCTGGCCCAAATTTGAGGATCCGGAAGTGGCCTATAAACTGGCTGTGACCGGAGCCATCAAAGAAGAGGTTTTCAATATCGAGGAAGTGGCGCTAAAATTACTTGATTGGCTGGCCGCAAACCACCCCCGGGCACTCCGGGAGCGTTATGGAATTGAGGGGGAACTGCCCGGGGACCCCGTGGTTTTGCTGGAATTGCTGGGCGGCAAGAGAGGGTTGTTCCAATCGGGTATGGTGGTGGACACATTAAAGAGCGCTGTAAATCTGTTGAAGGAGTTCCGGGAAGCCCGCCTGGGGCGTTTTACGCTGGATTTGCCATAGGAACGGCGGTGAGTCAAAGAACCGTCCCCCGACTCACTGTGACTTACTTTTCACCTCTCAAAAAACCGTTCACCTAAAAAATATTTGCATTCGGGGCAGGGATTTGTCCTTTCATCTCGAAAAATTTAATACTTGACATTATTGCCGGAGGTTGATTTTTGGATATTGCATCCCTTACTGTTGCCGAGATTAAACGGATGGCGAAAGGTCCCGACGGCCCGGAGGAAGAAATGCTGCGGGCCATGGAGCGGGATGCCAGGGCCGGAGTGAGGCAGCTTTATTTGCAATATGAAAAAAGGCGTCAAAGAATATTGGAAGAGGAGGCCCGCCTTAACCGTCTTTTCCAATATGAGGATGCCTTGGGGAGGCTGGGAATATCCTCGGTGGCCGGTGTGGATGAAGCCGGACGGGGTCCCCTGGCGGGGCCTGTAATGGCCGCGGCCGTTATCCTGCCGCCCGGGGTGAGAATGCCCGGTCTTAACGACTCCAAACAATTAACTCCGGTAAAGAGGGAAGCCCTGGCCGCTGATATTAAAAAGTTGTCGAAGGCCTGGGCTATTGGTGTGTCTACGGTAAGTGAGATTAATGATTTAAACATACACCAGGCTTCGCTGCTGGCCATGCGGCGGGCGGTTCTGGGGCTGGCCTTTAAGCCGGACCACATTTTGGTGGACGGCCGCTGCCAAACCGGGCTTGATATGCCCGAGACACCGGTGGTGGGCGGAGACGGTCTTTGCGCCTCCATTGCCGCGGCATCCATCCTGGCCAAGGTGGCCAGGGACAATCTGATGGAGCTTTGCCACCATCTATATCCGGAATACGGTTTTCACCGCCACAAAGGATACGGCACTGCGGAACATCTGGAGGCCCTGCGCCGGTTCGGCCCTTCTCCCCTGCACCGGGAAGGTTTCGCGCCCGTAAAAAACTGTTTACCTGACTAACAGGTTACCGCCTGAAGCCTCTGGTGGTGAAACTAATTATACGTTTGTGGCTAACGGCCTGTGCGGCCTGTCCCCGAAGGCTGGGGACGAACATTATGTGGAGAAACCCGGGGCTCACTTATATCTGGTCGACGTGCTAATTTTTGTTCCTCTACTAATTAACCGGCTTCCTATATAATAATCATTATGCAAAGATTAAATTAGACCACAAAGCGGCTCTTTTTGGCGGAGATTGCCCTTAAGGGCGGTTTACCGGCAACCGGGGTCCGAAACTCTTTGTGGATTTTAAAATTAAATGGAAAGGAGGGGGGAAATGTGCTTTCTGACTGGGGTGCTGTCTTTTTATTCCTGGCCATTGGTGTAGTGTTTGGAGCAGGAGGTATTGTTACCAGTTTTTTGTTTCACCCGTACCGCAGAACTGAAACTAAGCAGGAGGTTTATGAGTGCGGTGTGGACACAGTCGGTCCCACCTGGGTACAGTTTAAGACCGGCTATTTTTTGTACGCCCTTTTGTTTGTAATATTTGACGTTGAAACAATCTACCTGTATCCCTGGGCTGTTAAGTTCCAGAGCCTGGGATTATTTGCATTTATTGAAATGATTATCTTTATCTTCATCCTAATAGTGGGATTGTGGTACGCCTGGAAGGAAGGAGCGTTAGAATGGAAGTAACGAAGGACACCCACCCGGTTGAAAAACTTACAAATGATCCGGTGGTTGTTAATGAGGTAAAACGCCTGGTCCATATTGCTCCCCTGGAGAAGGTTTTTAACCTGGCCAGGGCCCATTCCCTGTGGCCCTTTGGTTTCGGACTGGCCTGCTGCGCCATTGAAGGTCTGATGGCTACCAACATGGCCCGTTTCGACATATCCCGGTTCGGCTATGAGGTTATGCGGGGATCACCCCGCCAGGCGGATGTAATGCTGGTGTGTGGTACCGTTACCCACAAGGCTGCTCCCTTTGTGGCCCGTCTTTATGAACAGATGGCCGAGCCCAAGTGGGTTATTGCCATGGGAAGCTGCGCCATATCCGGCGGTCCCTTCGTGGACTCCTATCACGTGGTGCCCGGTGTGGACAAATTAATTCCGGTGGACGCCTATATTCCCGGATGTCCGCCCAGGCCCGAGGCGGTTATTGAAGCCTTTTTGATGATTAAACAAAAGATTCTCGACCCGAAGGTGGTGAATCAGATCCGTGGCTAATTTTCAATTACCAGCCGAATTGATGCAGGCGCTGTTGGAGAAATTCCCCAATATTGAAGTGCAGGAGAACCAGATGGTAATTGTATCCGCGGACGACTTGATTCCCTTTATGAGCGAGGTCAAGGAAAATCCGGATTATGCCCTGGATTTGCTGACCAATCTTACCGCGGCGGAATACAACGACCATTTTGAGACCGTATACAACCTAATTTCCATTACCAACGGCTTCGACCTGATGGTAAAAGTGAAATTAACCGACAAGGACAATCCTTCCGTCCCATCCCTGTGCCCCCTGTGGGGCGGGGCCAACTGGCAGGAGCGGGAAACATACGATCTGATGGGGATAAACTTTACGGATTATCCCGGCCATCCAACCCGGATTTTACTCCTGGATACCTTCAATGGGCACCCGCTGCGCAAGGACTTTAAGTGGGAGGGTGGCAGGGAATAGTCGCCGGAAGCCGGAAAGCGCATGTCCGGGCATCACCGGGCGGCCGACCACCGGCGGTGTGATTATCCGGCGACTAATAACTGACGACCGAAACGAGGTGTGGTAAATGAAAACACAAACCTATACCCTGAACCTCGGTCCCCAGCACCCCAGTACCCACGGTGTGTTCCAGATTGTGCTGGAACTGGATGGTGAGACGGTGGTAAAGGCCACTCCAGTGCCGGGTTACCTGCACCGGGGTATTGAAAAGCTGGCCGAGGCCAGGACATACGCCCAGGTCATACCCTATACCGACAGAATGGACTACATGGCCGGTATGCTGATGAACTGGGGTTATGTGGCCGCGGTGGAAAAACTCATGGGTATAGAGGTGCCCGAGCGGGCTGAATATATCCGGGTTATTGTGGGCGAGCTTTCCCGGATCGCCAGCCACCTGATAGCCACCGGGGCTTACGCCGGTGATATAGGCGGGCTGACGGGATTTATTTATACTTTCCGCGACAGGGAAGATATTCTGGACATGCTGGAAATGATCTCCGGTTCCCGCATGACCTTCAGCTATTTCCGGATAGGCGGCGTGGCAGAAGATTTCCCGGCGGAGTTTTTCCCGGCGGTGAAAAAATTTATTGAAAAATTCCCATCCTGTTGCGACGAATACGACGGACTGATTACCGGCAATGAAATCTTCCAGGTCCGCACCAAGAAAGTTGGCGTAATTACCCCGGAAGCGGCAATTAATTACAGCCTTAGCGGCCCTGTATTGAGGGGCAGCGGTATAAACTATGACATGCGCAAGGCCCGTCCTTACAGTGTTTACGACCGTTTTGACTTTGAAGTTCCCCTGGGCTGCAACGGAGACTGTTTCGACCGGTACCGTATAAGAATTTTGGAAATGCGCCAGTCCCTGAGGATTGTTGAGCAGGCGCTGGAGCAACTGCCCGAAGGACCTATCATGGCCAAAGTGCCCAAGGTACTCAAGCCGCCGGCGGGCGACGCCTACGCCGAAATCGAGAGTTCCAAGGGTCTCTTTGGGGCCTACGTGGTCAGCGACGGCAGTCCGAAACCTTACCGGGTACACTTCCGCCGCCCCTCGTTTATCAACCTGGGATACCTGGGCAAGCTCTGCGAAGGCTGGAAAATAGCCGACGTAATTGCAATCTTGGGCAGCATAGACATCGTACTGGGAGAGGTGGACTGCTAAACTAAAACATTTCGACATCCGAATATAGCGCGTCGGATTTCGAAAAGGGGAGAAGAGGCATGGGTGAAAATATTTTTACAGGTATAGCCTCAGGGTTAAGTGGCCTGCTGGATGGCGCCGGTGTACCCGTGCTGTGGAATGACGTCATTCTGATGGTGGTCAAACTGGTGGCTATCCTGGTATTCATTCTGGTTAACGCCCTCTGGCTGGTGTACATGGAGCGCAAAGTCGCGGCCTACGTCCAGTGCCGTATCGGCCCCAACCGGGTCGGACCCAAAGGGCTGTTGCAAACCGCCGCAGACATAGGCAAACTGCTTTCCAAGGAATTTACCTGGAACAAGTATTGGGATATAGTTCCGTATATCCTTGCACCGGTTCTCATCTTTGTTCCGCCCTTTATGATTTATGCCGTGCTTCCCTTTGGGGAGAACATGGCGGCCATCGATATGAACATCGGATTGTTTTATTTTGCCGCCGTGGCATCACTGACATCCATCATCTTATGGGCAGGCGGCTGGGCTTCCAACAATAAATACTCCCTGGTGGGCGCCATGCGGGTGGTGGCCCAGATGGTGAGTTACGAATTGCCCCTGGTGCTGGCGCTGCTGGGCGTGGTCATGCTAACCGGTACCCTGAACATGTCGGAGATAGTATACGCCCAGGAAAATGTCTGGTTTATATTCACGCAGCCGCTGGCTTTCCTGATTTATTTTGTGGCCGGTCTTGCGGAAACCAACCGCACTCCCTTCTGCCTGGTGGAAGGTGAGTCGGAAATTATCGCCGGTCCCTATACGGAGTACAGCGGCATGGGCTTCGCCATGTTCTTCCTGACCGAGTATGCCAGTGTCATGCTCATTTCCGCCATGTGCACCGTGGCTTTTCTGGGAGGCTGGCTGGCTCCCTTTGGCCTGACCTTTATTCCTTCCTGGTTATGGTTCTTCCTGAAGATGTACGTAATGATCTTCATTTTCATGTGGGTTCGCTGGACCTACCCGCGTCTTCGGGTTGACCAGCTGATGGGATTCGGCTGGAAGGTGCTGATACCCCTTTGCTTAGCCAACATTTTCGTTACCGGCGTTGGCATGTACATCTACCGGGCGATAGGGTGGTGATTGAATGTTCGGAAAAGGATTGATCAAGGGCCTGGAAATTACCTGGGGCTGGCTTTTTAGAAAAAAGGTTACCGTGGAGTATCCTGACAAGAAAATTGTTATGTCTCCGAGGTACCACGGCCGGTTTGAACTGGATCAGGACAAGTGTATCGCCTGCGGGCTGTGCGCCAACGCCTGCCCCAACAAGGTGATTCAACTGGAGAAGACCAAGCTGGGCAAAAAGCAGATACTGTTGAAATACGTTATGCGCATTGAGTACTGCCTTTTCTGCGGCTATTGCGTGGAAGCCTGCAACAAGGATGCCCTCAAGTTCAGCAGTGTTATTGATATGAACCAGTACTTCCGGGACAAGGTGCGCCTTACGCTGGTTGACCGCCCCGCTCCCACGCCGGAAGAGATAGCTGCCGCGGAGGCGGAGGAGGCTGCCAAGGCCGCTGCTGCCCAGGCTGCCGCCGCTAAGGCCAAGGCCAAAGGCGAGGAGGGTTGATAAATGGGATTAGTGGATAGCATTAACTGGATGGCAGTTGCCTTTTATGTGCTGGCAGCCCATATAGTCGTATCGGCCCTGCTGGTGGTTTGCGTGAGAAACATTGTTCACTCGGTGCTCTGGCTGGCGGTTTGTTTCGTTGCCATGGCCGGGCTGTTCCTGACCCTGGACGCCGACTTCCTGGCAGCCGTGCAGGTGATGGTGTATGCCGGCGCCGTTTGTATCATGGTGGTTTTCGGTATCATGCTGATCCGCCGGTCCGACATGGGACATTCCAACCTTTTTAACGGCCAGACCAAAATAGCCGGCGGGGTGGTGGCCCTGGTAATAGTGCTGTGCGGCGCCCTTTCCGCCAGGACCCAGTGGCTGTTAAGCCCTAACGAGGTGCCTGCGGAGACAGTGGACAACATAGCCACCCTGCTGTTAAGCAAGTATGTAATTCCCTTTGAAGTGGCGGCCCTGCTCCTGCTGGTGGCATTGATCGGCGCTATCATACTGGCCAAGGAGGTGACGGTTGATGCAACTGACTCTGAGCGTTAGCCTCACCCACTATCTTGTGCTTTCGGCGATATTGTTCGGCATCGGACTGTTTGGGGTGCTGGTAAAGAAGAACGCCATTTCAGTGCTGATTTGCATTGAGCTGATGCTAAACGCGGTGAACATTAATTTTATCGCCATCAGTAAATATGTTACCCCCGGTGATTTCATCGGCCAGATTTTCGCCATATTCGTAATCACCGTGGCTGCGGCCGAGGTGGGGATAGGACTGGCCATTATCATAGCCATCTACCGCAACAGGCTGTCCGTGAACTTGGACGAGTTCGACTGGCTCAAGTGGTAGAATATATGAAGGTAGGTGCTGAACCGAGATGGTAGAATTTGCGATGCAGCATGCATGGCTGGTGCCTCTTCTGCCTGCCCTGTCCTTCGTCATAATAGTTCTCTTGACGCGGCCGTGGCAAAAGTTAAGCGCCCTGGTGTCCATCGCCTGCATGGTTTCCTCATGCGTGATAGCCACCCTGGCTGCTTACGGGATATTCACCAACCATGAGTTTACCGAAAAACCCCTGGTTTACGCTGCCCGCTGGTTCTCCCTGGGATTGCCCGGGGCGCCGGATCTGGTGGTTAATGTAGGGGTACAACTGGACCCCACCTCGGCCATGATGATATTCATGGTTTCATTGGTGGCGTCACTTATTCAGATTTATTCCGTGGGCTATATGGAGGGAGATCCCGGTTTTTCGGTGTTCTTCTCCTATTTGTCCCTGTTCGCCTCCTCCATGCTCCTGCTGGTTATCTCCAGCAACCTGCTGCAGATGTTCGTGGCCTGGGAGCTGGTGGGCCTGTGCTCGTACCTGTTGATCGGCTTCTATACCCATAAGATATCCGCCAGGGAAGCGGCCAAAAAGGCCTTCGTCACCTGCCGGGTGGCGGACTTTGGCCTGCTGTTGGGCCTGCTGTCCCTGCAAATCGTTTTCGGCACCCTGGACATGGTGGAATTGTCCGAAAAGATTCACCACTTCCAGGAATACACCACGGCGGGCGTGCTGACCCTGATAGCCGTGCTGGTTTTCATAGGTCCCATAGGCAAGTCCGGCCAGTTTCCGCTGCACGTGTGGCTGCCGGACGCCATGGAAGGTCCCACCCCGGTCAGCGCCCTGATCCACGCGGCCACCATGGTGGTTGCCGGTGTTTACCTGGTGGGCCGGACCATGTTCCTCTTCAGCCAGGTTCCCGCGGCCATGGAACTGGTTGCCGTTACCGGCGCTTTCACCGCGCTTTTCGCGGCCTCCATCGCCCTTACCCAGCGTGAAATCAAGCGGATACTGGCTTACTCAACGGTCAGTCAGCTGGGTTACATGATGCTGGCCCTGGGTGTGGGAAGCCTCACCGCTTCCATGTTCCACCTGTGGACCCACGCTTTCTTCAAGGCCCTGATGTTCCTGGGCGCGGGCTCCGTGCTGCACGCCCTGCACCATAAGGCTGATGTGTGGGAGATGGGCGGACTTATCAAAAAAATGCCCGTCACCGGCTGGACCTTTGTAATCGGCGGGCTGGCCATAGCCGGTATTCCTCCCTTTGCAGGGTTCTGGAGCAAGGATGAAATTCTGTCCATGGCTTTCAACAGCGGTCATTATGTACTGTTTGCCATGGGGGCCATTACCGCCTTTATGACCGCCTTCTACATGTGGCGGCTGATTTTCCTGGCCTTCTTCGGCGACGAGAAGCCCGAGAATCACCCTCACGAGTCTCCGGTTTTCATGACCGCTCCGCTGGTTGTGCTGGCCTTCCTGGCCACCGTGGGCGGCCTGGTTGGCACTCCCTGGACTCCCTGGGATATCAACTGGGCCAACTGGATCTGGTTCCACGAAGCGCATCATGCTGAACCCAACTATATGGTTATGCTGGGCTCGGTGATTCTGGCCGGAGCCGGTATTTTCCTGGCTTACCAGTTGTACTACGTGGACAAAGCCAGAGCCAAGGCCCACGCCCTGGCGGATAAATACCGCGCCCTGCACACCCTTTCTTATAACAAGTTCTATATTGACGAGATATACCTGTGGTTCAACCACAGCATCGTCGACGGTGCCGCCAAGCTGTTCTTCCTGTTTGATATCTACATTGTGGACGGCATCATCATAAACGGTATAGCTGCTGTAACCAGGCTGTTCGGTGAAGGTGCGCGGATATCGCAGACCGGCCGTCTGCAGAACTATGCCCTGGTGTTCTTCCTGGGTGTTCTGGCCGTGGCCGTGATACTCGCCTTTACCAACCCGTCTTCCGCCGGTTTGATGCTGGGAGGTGTAAAATAGATGAGTGGATTTCCTGTACTGACCACCATCCTGCTGGCTCCGGTGGCCGCTGCCCTGCTCATGGTGTTCATTCCCCGGGATGAGGGCAAGCTGATCAAGTGCGTGGCGGCTGTGGGCACCTTCGTGTCCCTGGCCCTTTCGCTGTATGTCTATTTTGCTTACGACCAGGCACTGGGAGGTCTTCAGTTTGTGGAGAAGATTCCCTGGATTGAAGACCTGGGTGTCAGCTATTTCATGGCAGTGGACGGCATCAGCCTGCCAATGCTGCTGCTGACCAACCTTATCGGATTTGCGGCTATTTTCGCCTCCTGGAATGTAAACAACCGTCCCCGGGAATTCTTCATACTCTTCTGCGTGCTGGTAACCGGGGTTATGGGAACCTTTATAGCCCACGACCTGTTTATATTCCTGCTGTTCTACGAAGTGGTGGTAATTCCCATCTACATCATGGTGATCATCTGGGGCAGCACCAAGCGGGTTACCAAGGAATATGCCGCCATGAAGCTGACCATATATCTTTTAATAGGCTCCGCTTTCCTGCTGGTGGGTGTTATCGCGCTGTTCATGAAATCGGTGGGCATACTGGGCGCGCCGGACATGAGCTTTACGGCGCTGGCCGAGGCGGGGAGACAACTGGGGCGGTTTGATCAGATATGGCTCTTCGGGCTAATGCTGTTCGGCTTCGGCTCACTGATTTCCATGTGGCCGTTCCACTCCTGGTCCCCCGACGGTTATGCCGGCGCCCCCACTGCTGTGTCCATGATCCACGCCGGTGTTCTTAAAAAGATCGGCGGCTACGGCTTGATTAAAATCGCCCTGGTTACCCTGCCCATTGGAGCCCAGTTCTGGGCGCCCTACATGGCGGTGCTGGGCGTGGCCGGGGTGGCCTACGCGGCCTTTGGAGCCCTGGCGGTTAAGGACCTGAAATATGTTGTCGGTTATTCCTCGGTCAGTCACATGGGTTACGTCATGCTGGCCATTGCCTGCTTAAACGTTATAGGCATCAACGGCGCGGTGGCCAACATGTTCGGTCACGGCGTGATGGCGGCACTGTTCTTCTCCACCATAGGATTTATTTACGAGAAGACACAT
The DNA here is from genome assembly GCF_002933875.1 of Desulfocucumis palustris. Lineage (GTDB taxonomy): Bacteria > Bacillota > Desulfotomaculia > Desulfotomaculales > Desulfocucumaceae > Desulfocucumis > Desulfocucumis palustris. The sequence goes on from NZ_BFAV01000104.1 coordinate 22,531, forward strand.
ACCCGCTGGATTCCCGACCTGGGCGGTCTTGCCAGGCAGACCCCGCGTCTGGCGGTGGCCTTCATGCTGGCAGGTATGGCTTCCCTGGGACTGCCCGGATTGGTTACCTTTATGCCGGAATTCACCATCTTTATCGGTTCCTTCCAGGTGTACGGCGGACTGGCCGTGGCCGGTATCGCGGGTATAATACTGACCGCGCTGTATGTGTTGAGGGCCGGAGCCAACACGCTGTTCGGACCTCCCAGGCCGGAATATGATCATCTGGTGGATATCCGCGGCCCGGAACTGGTACCCCTGGTGGTGCTGGGCACCGTGCTGCTGGCCGGCGGCCTGCTTCCCTCCCTGTTGTTTGATATGATTAACAGCGGCGCGGTGCCTCTGATGGCACAGATTCAGGATGTGCTGCAGATAGGGGGGAAATTCTAAATGCAAATAGATCTGTCATTGCTAATACCTGAAATAGCTCTGGCTGCCCTGGGAATGATGGTGCTGATATTCGGGCTGATTATCCCCAAGGGCTCCAGGCAGGGTCTGGGCTGGTTTACCACCATATCCCTGCTGGCGGTAATCGGCCTGGTGGTGGCGGGCTGGAACAACCAGGGCTCCCTTTACGAGGGCATGTTCGTGGTGGACCGCTACGCCATGTTCTTCAAGATTACCTTCCTGGTGGCCGCTTTCCTGGTGGCCCTGGGTTCCATGCGCTATGTGGATAAATACCTGGGTGACCAGAGCGAATATTACAGCATGATGCTGTTCGCCACCCTGGGTATGTGCGTAATGGCCTCGGCCGGTGATTTCATCACTCTGTACCTTGGCCTTGAGCTTATGACCATAGCCTTCTTCGTTCTGGTCTGCTTCCGCCGGATGGAGACAAAATCGGTGGAGGCCGGGATGAAGTACGTGCTGCTGGCGGGAATGTCCTCGGCGGTGCTGCTGTACGGCCTCAGCCTGATTTACGGTGTTACCGGCTCCATATTGATTCCGGAGGTTGGCCGGATGGTTGCCTTAAACCCTTCACCGGCGCTGATGCTGGGCCTGGTGATGCTGGTGGCGGGCCTGGGCTTTAAAATCTCCGCGGTGCCCTTCCACATGTGGTCGCCGGATATTTACGAAGGCGCCCCCACCCCGGTCACCGCGTTCCTGGCGGTTGGTTCCAAAGCGGCTTCCTTCGCGGTGCTGCTCAGGATATTTGTGGAGGCCCTGCCGGGCATCTGGGCCAACTGGACCATGCTGGTGGCAATACTGGCCGCGGTTACCATCATAGTGGGCAACCTGGTGGCAATTCCCCAGACCAACATTAAAAGGATGCTGGCCTACTCCAGTATCGCCCAGGCAGGCTATATCCTGGTGGGTCTGGTCACTGCTTCCGAGGCCGGTATAAAGGGTGTAATGTTCTATGGTTTCCTGTATGTGTTCGCCACAGTGGGAGCCTTTACAGTGGCCGGTTATTTTTATAATAAAACCGGCAGTGATGAAATCAAGGACTATGCCGGACTGGCCCAGCGCTCGCCGCTGATGGCCGCGGTGATGCTGACGGTGTTGCTCTCCATGGCGGGAATTCCTCCCCTGGCGGGCTTTGCCGGCAAATTTTACCTGTTCAAGACCATCGTTGATGATTACCTCTGGCTGGCCTTCATCGGCATGGTTATGAGCATGGTGTCCGTGTACTATTACCTGCGGGTGGTGCTGGTGATGTACCGGGACGATCCTCCGGAGGGCAGCGCCCCCATTCAGGTAAGCGGCCCGGTTACCCTGACGCTGCTGGTGGCCCTGCTGGCCACGCTGTATATCGGTGTCTACCCCGGTCCCCTGTCGGAAATAGTAAACAGCGCGGCACATTCCTTCTTCGTGCATTAATTGCCGGGCAGCAAATAAGCAATTAATAAAACTAAATGACGTAAAACATTTAAAAGCCCCGCCGGATACCGGCGGGGCTTTTAAATACAGATTCTACAATGCTATGATGTCTCTATTCAGCTGTGGGGAAAGATACTTCTGTACGCCATTCGGTGGCTTGCTCCTCGTATTCCTCCGGAACATCTGTAAAAGTAAATGTATATTCGCCTGAGGCTCCCGGGGCCAGGTTTAATTCCACATCAGTAAAGCTTTGATCCGCAGCTTGTACCTCATCACCCTGTTCATTGGTCATGAAAACCTTCACATTAATAGCGGCAATTTTGGTTATGTCCGCATCACCTGTGTTAACAAAGGTGCCGTCAACCTTCAGTTGGCCTTCCTCGTAGTAAGCATCTGTAAATTCAAAGTTGATGGTGGGGTTGTCATTTTCCACTGCGGGAGTATCATTTTCAGTTGCGGGGGTATCGGTTTCTGTTGCGGGAGTATCATTTTCGGTTGCGGGAGTATCGGTTTCCGTTGCTGGGGTATCAGCCGGTTTATCCTTGATGTCTATTCTATACAGGGTGCCATCCCAATTTACATCCTTGCCAAGGCTTTCAGCAACGAAGCGGAGGGGTACGTAAGTCCTGTCGTCAATGAGCTTTGCCGGAACGTCCAAAGAGATTTCCTGGCCATTAACCGTTGCAACCGGGTTGTTTATTTGCAGCGATATATTTCCTGAGGTAACAGTCTGGCTTTGGGCATCCCAGTTGACTGTTTGATTGAGAGCCTCAAAAATTGCTCTTAACGGGACTAAAGTTCTTCCATTTTCAATCATTGCCGGGTTTTCGGAAACCAGCTGATTATCGTTGATAAATATGGACGGGGAATTCTCGGCTGCGGCAGCAATAGTCACGCTAAAAAGTAGAGCTACCATGACAAAGAGTAATATAAATGTTTTTTTCATGCTTTTCTCCTCCTTAGTTATTTACATGGCAATCAACTGCAATTTATACTGACTATCCCCCTTTCAAATATAAAAATGCTTTAGCTGGCTAAAGCTCTTCATACTTATTTATATTATACAACAATGGGCAAAAAATCAATGATGAATTATGAAAAGTGCATATACTTAATGTTGGATTCAAAGTATTTAAAAGGGTTTCATGAATTATGTAAAAATCCTGTAAATTATGAAAAAACCCCTGTAAATCATAAAAAAACCCGTTCGGGGATTGCCGGACGGGTATAGACTTTAAAATAGACACTGTGAAATAATTGATGCAACGGCGTTAAAAACCAGGCATATAATCATATTCCAGCTCCCGGTCTTCCCAGGTTCGCAAGCGTATTGAGCCTTCTTCCCTCTTAATAACGTACTGGGGCAGTACGGGGGTTTTGCCGTATCCGTTGGGGGCGTTGATGATGTATGTCGGCACGGCCAGGCCCGAGGTGTATCCCCTCAGCTTCTCCATAATGTTAATGCCTTCCTCCACGCTGGTGATAAAATGCCTGGTGCCCTTCACCTGCTTGGCGTGAAAAATGTAATAGGGACGCACCCTTATTTTCAGCAATTCCTGGTTCAATCTTTTCATGACATGGGCGTTATTGTTTATTCCCTTCAACAGCACCGCCTGGTTGCCCAGTACAACCCCTGCCTCTGTCAGCATGTCGCAGGCTTTTTTGCTTTCCGGGGTGATTTCCCTGGGGTGGTTGAACTGGGTATTGATATACAGTGGCGGGTGCTTTTTCAGCACGGCGCATAACTCCGGGGTGATTCTCTGGGGCAGGGTGACTATGGCCCTGGTTCCAATGCGCTTTATTTCCACATGCTCTATTTGATCCAGTTCCGTGAGCAGCCAGTCAATATTCCGGTCGCTGAGCATAAGGGCGTCCCCGCCGGTTATCAACACATCCCGGATTTCCCTGTTTTTGCGGATGTAATCCAGGGCCGCCAGCAGGCTTTGATGCGGTTTGTGCTGGTCCTTTTCTCCTATGTTCCTCCTCCGCTGGCAGTGACGGCAATACATTGCGCACATGTTGGTAACGTTGATAATCAGGCGGTCCGGGTAACGTCTGGTTATGCCTGGGGAAGGCGAGGTGAATTCCTCCGCCATGGGGTCGTTGTAACCGCTTTCATCCATTTCTTCTATGGAGGGAATGGACTGCATTCTAATGGGGTCATGGGGATCCCCGTCCATAATCAAAGATGCGTAATAGGGGGATATGGACCAGCGATAATGGGAGCCGACCTTTTTAATATGAAAAAAATGTTCAATGTCCAGGTCCAGGAATTTAGCAAGGGTTGTCACACTGTCTATCCTGTGCCTCATTTGCCAGCGCCAGTCCTGCCACTGCTCCTCTGAGGCGTTAAAATATTTTAGCAGCTTTAATTTATTTTTTGCCACGGTATCTTGTAAATCAATGCCTGTTTTAATGGATTCCTTTATTTCCAGGTAGTCGCTTATGCGGTTTTTAAGTTCGGCTGCTCTTCTGAGGGCAATTATCCTTTTCTCTTCGGCGGTGATTTTGTGTTTTTCTATGGCCGGTATGGACATGTAAGACCCCCTCCTCTGTATTTTTAAGAACAGGCAATTGATCAAAACACCCCTGAATATTCATTCAGGGGTTGAAAAAGAGTACAAGATGATATAAGGCCTATGGCCGTAATCTTGCCTGTCCTCCCTTTCAACGCTTACGAAGTTAGCTGACGGATTCGGGTCGAAAGTAACCCTACGAATTCGGTAGCCGGTAATCTGGTCGCCTGTTGCCGGATACTTGTCGGAAATCACCTTTAATGGACTTCCTTCTTTCTCTGAACACTGGCTGCGCACTACTGACTGCTGAACCGATTCACCCCAAAAATTGGTTCCCCCGCTTCTTTCATTAAAAAAGAATTAAGCGACAAGGAGAAGTATTAAATTTTGAGTTAAAGGAGATTAGATATTTTGTCAGAAATTTAGAATTGGGTGGGTAAAACAACAGGTTGTAATTTAACCGGTTAAATTTTGTAAATTGCTGCAAAATCCTTGCCTTATTATATCACAGGTTCCATTTTGATGCAACCATTATATTTTGCCAGGGTGCCGTGGTATGATAACTCATTTAGATACAGGTTATTTTGCTGGTATAATATAATTGTCAATGTATGTAGTTTTCTTTCGAATATCTGTTTCCATTATTCATTCACAGTTTTAGCGTTATTTAAATTTTGGAGGTTTATATGATGAATAAACTATTTGCCGTTATAGGGCTGGGCCGCTTTGGAATGAGTATTACCGAAGAGTTGAACAGGATGGGGTATGAAGTTCTGGCCATGGACACCGACGAGGATAAGGTGAATATTGCCGTAGATCTGGCTACCCATGCCGTCCGGGCGGACGCCATGGATGAACAGGTCCTGAAATCACTGGGTATAAGAAACTTTGATGTTGTTATTGTGGCCATAGGCCAAAATATACAGGCTAATATTTTAACCTCCATCATGTTAAAAGAGATGGGAGTCAAAACGGTGGGGGCCAAAGCCCAGAATCACCTTCACGGTAAGGTTTTGGAGAAGGTGGGGGTGGATATAATAGTGTACCCGGAAAGGGATATGGGTGTCAAAATGGCCAGAAGCCTGGTTTCACAGAATATTATGGAACTGATCGACCTTTCCCCCGATTACAGCATTATTGAATTTGCGGCCCCGGCATCGTTCAGCGGGCGCAGTATCCTGGAACTGGATGTGCGCAGGCAAATGGGCGTTAATATATTGGCCATTAAAAGACCCGGCGGCATAATAATGTCCCCCGGGGCGGAACAGATGATTAATGAAAGAGATATTCTTGTGGTGGTGGGCCGCAATGATCAGCTCCGCTTATTAGGCCGGCTGCCGTGAGCGGAAAATAGCACCACAAAGGGGCCGCCGCCTTGACTTGATAAAAAAACAGGGCGTAACGCCCTGTTTACAGCTTGCCGTTCTCCCTTAAAAACCTGGCCCAGTCCCCGTCCGGTATTAATACCCCGTTTTTCTTCAGCCAGTCGGCCTTGGAAGGAGGCCAAAGGTACATGTGGGCTTTTACCTTTTTCCCGCTTTCAAGCAATTCCACCTCTTTAATTTCTCTGATCAGGTGGCTTTGGCTTTCAACCCCGGTAAATTTTTCTATCTCGTCAATTTCAGGCAAGATTACAGACATTTCGGGAGTATCAAACATGATACCCTTTATTTCTCCGTCTCCCTCCAGTACCACCGGGTAATCGTCCGAAGGCAGATAATACATTACGCCCCGGGCCCTGGCCGTGTATACCGCCGGTTTATATTTTTCAATAAATTTTTTATGGTTTTCCAGACCGGGAAGCAGTGTGCCGAAAACAAAAAGGTTGTTCAAATACATACCGCACCATCCTTTCCCATTTAAGCATATACCGTAATATTAATGTTTATTACTTCTATGAAATTATTATTTTTCCTTTCTTATCAGTCTGTGCCGGTTATTAAACTATTCACAGTGATCGCGGATTTAATACAGTTTTCGACACTTTTTTGTCTATGGAAAAAACTCGTCGACAATAGATAAATCGTCGACAATAGATAAATCACCGTAAGAATTAATTTACCCGGGAGGGAAAAAGGCCCGGCTGGGGAAATAATATCTTTTAGCGTATGAATCTGTTGTTCCCCGGCAGGTTACTTATCATGATGGAAACGGGGGCCTTTATTTTGCTGGATATGTTTGCCGCCTGGAATAACTGGCTGGGACGCCGCATGTTTTTTGTGGTGCTTTCGGCTTTTGTCTGCGGTATAATCTTTCCCCTGAACTGGTCTTCTTTGCTGGGAGTTCTGGCGGTGGGCCTTTTTGCCTACATGACCTTTATCGTTTCTCTGGAAACCAGCTTCCGGGATTTTTTTCACGTGTTGTCAAAGCCCTGGCTCACACTGTGGATGCTGTTTCTTATTCATGCGGTGATGCCCCTGGTGGCCTGGGCGGTGGGCAATGTTTTTTATCCCGACAGCGCCTTGACCCGGCTGGGCTTTCTTATCGGGGCGGCCATACCCATTGGGGTAACCTCCATAATATGGACATCCATTGTCCGGGGTGATGTGGTGCTGGCCCTGGTGGGGGTGACCGTGGATACGGTGGTTAGCCCCCTTATACTGCCTTTTTATATCGCCCTGGTAGCCGGGCGCCTGGTGGATATAGATTATTTTCAGCTTTTACTGCGTTTGTTCGGCATGGTCACCATACCCAGCCTGCTTGGCATGGCGGTGAACGACATTAGCTCGGGCAGGCTTAAAAAGTTTTCCCGTTCGGTTGGGGGATTTACTTCCAAGGCGGCCCTGTTTATGGTGGTATATATCAATGCCGGGGCGGTGGTGCCGGAAATCCGCTGGGATTCCTCCCTGGCCAAAATGCTGCTGGTTATTTTAATGCTGGTTATGCTGGGCTATTACCTGGGCTACGCCGGTTCCTTCGTACTTAAAGACCGGCGCCCGGGCACCGTGGCCGCAATGATATATAACGTGGGGATGCGCAATATCAGCTTCGGCTCCGTTCTGGCGGTGGCTTATTTCCCCCCCGCCGTGGCCCTGCCGGTAACCTTGGCCATGCTTTACCAGCAGCCGCTGGCGGCGGCCGTGTCATATCTGTTCAATCGTTTTGACCGGCGGAAGAAAAGCGTCATGGGCAGGCGGTGAGCAATTATTTGCTGCGTTAATGTGTCAAAATACAATTATTTTCTTAAAAACACTTGTTTGTAAACAGGTGTTTTTTGTTAAAGGAGGTCGCAAGGTGCCAAATTCTACAATTATTTACTATAACATGACAATTTTCCCGAAGGTATTCTTTGCCTGTTTGTTTAATAATCAATTATACCTGTTAGACCAAAACATAGGAGATTGGTTGTTATGAGTGAAAAAAAAAATAAAGGTGAGGACTCCGGCAAGGTCTTTCAGGAACTTAACAACCAGGTGACCTCTCTGTATATTTTGCAGAAGGAGTATGGCCGGGCGGAAAAATTTTTTTATGGATTTTTGGAGAGGATTATGTTAATGGCCGACGTGTTGGAGACCACATTGCAGCCCTTTGCCGCAGTTCACCCGGACGGCAGGATGATGATCTGCAATAAGGCCTTTTGCCAGTTGACCGGCTATCCCGAGGAAGATTTAAAAAAAATGACCTGGTATGATCTAACCCCGTCTGAGTGGCATGATATTGCCGCTAAAATTTTTCGCGAAGCAGTGTCCGGCAAAACTGCCAGACGCTTTGAAAAGGAATATTTGGTGAGCGACGGCAGCCGCGTTCCGGTGGAGGTGTTTGTTCATCCGGTTTTTGATCCCTACAGGGTTCTTTATTATGTATTGTTTGTGGCGGATATATCTGTGGGAAAACGCTCCGGGGAGATATTGGGCATTACTCCGGGATGCCGGGACAGCCGGGCCGGAAGCGGGGATAAAAACGGTTATGCCGCGGAATGCCGGGGAGACCTGCCGGGTCAACCGGATAAAGACTCTCATGAAATCTCCCGCCGGGAGGGTATGGATAAGGAAATGCTCCGCCTGGAAAGGTTGAGCCTGGTGGGAGAGATGGCGGCGGGCATCGGTCACGAAATAAGAAACCCCATGACCACGGTGCGTGGATTCCTGCAATTGCTGGCTAAAAAGCAGGAAATTTTAAAATATGAGAATTATATTAATATGATGCTGCAGGAATTGGACAAGGCCAATTCCATCATTACCGAATTTCTTTTACTGGCCAAGGACAGGCCGGTGAAATTGGAGCGACAGAATCTCAATCATATAATAGAATCGTTATCCCCACTGATCGTGGCCGACGCAATTTTAAATGATAAATTGTTCAGAATGGAACTGGAGACCATTCCCGACCTGCTGCTGGATAAAAAAGAAATTCGCCAGCTCATTCTCAATCTGGTGCGCAACGGTTTGGAGGCCATGCAGCCGGGCGGCTGCCTGATTGTAAAAACGTATTACTCGGAAAAGGAGGTAATCCTTTGCGTGGAAGACCAGGGGGCAGGCATAGACCCTGGAATAATTGACAAGCTGGGGACTCCCTTTTTCACCACCAAAGAAAAGGGAACCGGTTTGGGGCTGGCCATGTGCTACAGTATTGCAGCCAGGCATCGCGCCGTCATAAAGGTCGATTCCGGTTCCACCGGTACCACGGTATATGTTTTATTTAACCTTAAACCGGAGGGTAACGATCCGGAAGCAGGCGCGCCGTCGGGTTTGGGGCTGTCCTAAGTTTCATAGCCTTTAGCAACTCCGGCATGTTTCGGGCAAGGGTTTTAAAGGTTTCCATTCATTTCAATATATTAACAGGATATTTCGCTACCCGTGGAGAAAGACCTCCCCGGGCTTTTAGTTATTATATCCTGTTTTAAACGGTGTGTGGAATATACCGTGTCGAAGCAGGTTAAAAATGTTTAAGAGGAGATGCCGTTGGCTAAATATGTTGAGTATCTGAAGAGGACTCCTTTGTTTTCCGGCCTTACAACCGGGCAGTTGGAGGAGATTGACAGCATAGTGCTGGCGAGAAGTTATAAGAAGGGGAGAATGATTTTTGCCGAGGGAGAGCCCGGGGAAGCCGTATTTATTTTAAAAAGCGGCCTTGTAAAATTAACCAGGCAGGCGGAGGACGGGCGGGAGCATATATTGCACCTGGTGCATCCGGGTGATATTTTTGCTGAAATAGTGCTTTTTGACGGCGGCAACTATCCTGCAACCGCAGAAGTGCTGGAGGATGCCAGTGTGGCCGTGATCCGCAACCGGGACATTGAAGGGCTGATAATAGGCAACTCCCATGTGGCTTTAGCCATGCTAAAAATTATGGCCGGACGTTTGCGCCAGGCCCAGGAGAAGGTAATAAACCTTGCTTTGAATGATACTCTTCGCCGGCTGGTGCAGGTGCTGCTGCACATGGCGGAAGAGCATGGGGAGAACACCGGGGCCGGGGTCAGGATATCCATGAGGCTGACAAACCAGGAGTTGGCCAACCTGATCGGCACCACCAGGGAGACCATAAACCGCATTTTGAACGGTTTGAAACGGGATGGTTCACTGGAAGTGGACAAACAGGGTATTGTTCTCCTGAATAAGGATAAACTACAGAAATTACTCTAATTTTAATCCGGCGGTATTTCACACCAAATTAATTAAATATTTTAATTGGGCGGGCGGAAAAGCTTTAACCGGGGGTAAACGGTTAAAATAGTGGTTGAATATTCATCTAAAGAATTACCGCACATTGTGAAAAAATCGACTTTAATAAAGACTGCCAGAGTGCAAATATTATCATTAAAGGTTAATTGCATTGCTCATTATATGCCTGTTGAATAACATTTAATTAAATTATTTTGGCAAATGTTATGCGAGAGGTGATAAATATGGCGGGAATTTTGGAAACAGTAAAAGATTTTATGATTCCCTTTCATGATTATCCAAAAATAAATGAAAGCGCCACTCTGGAGGAAGCGGTTAATATTATGTATCGTATGGCCAGGGAGAAGGGTTATCGCTGGTTGGTGGTACTGGACGAAGGCGGTGCTATCAAGGGTTTTCTTACCCTGCGCAACGTTTTCGAAGCCATCAGCGAACTGGCTCCAAAGGCCGGGGGATGGCTGGGGGTATTCACTTATAACCGCCCCGGTTTTTTCTACTGGGAAGGCGTGCAGCTAATTAAGAACACCCCTATAAGGAAATTGATAAAACCGATTGTGGACGTCTCCGTTCATGAGACGGATAGCCCGGTAAAAGCGGCGGAAATAATCATTAACAGGAGAATAACAATTTTGCCCATCATGGATGACCAAAATAATATTGCCGGGATAGTAAGGCCTGTTGACCTCCTTCCATTTATAGTCAATCTGTTTGACAACACGCCGGGTTCCGCCGGCTGAAAAAACCAGGACGGAGACGGGCTGGAGGTGTTAAAAATGGCAGGAGGAAAAACGGTAAAAAATTTTATGGTTTCCTTTGCCGATTACCCCTGTATAAATCAAAACGAAAGTCTGGAGCGGGCGGTAAATATTCTGTGCGCCCTTGCCGGGGAAAAAGGATACCGCTGGCTAACCGCGCTGGATGACGAAGGAAATATTTCCGGTTTTCTTACCCTGCGCATGGTGCTGGAGTCCATCAGCAATATTAATTCAAAGCCGGGAAAATGGCTGGGTTTCCTGGGCGGCGCCTGCCATGGCCCGTCAGGCGGGGCAGGGCTGGAACATATTAAAAATGCGCCGGTTAAAAAATATATGCGCCCCCTGACACAGATTTCTGTCCGGGAAACCGACAGTCCGGTGCAGGCGGCGGAAATTATCATTAACTGCCGTATCAGCATACTGCCGGTGAGGGATAAAAGAAATAAAATTGTAGGCATAGTAAGGCCGGTGGATATATTGCCTTTTATTAACGATTTGTTTAACGATGCTCCGGTAAACCCTCCCCCCGGAACGAAAGAGGAGAGCTTTTTGGGGAGGCTTGCCTGGCCGACTCCGGGATGTTCACCGGTTACGGCGTAATAAACTAAATAAAAAAACTGTTCCAAAAGCCGGGATTGCAATTGAATCCCGGCTTTTTTTTTGGGGGTCCGGGGAAAAATAAAAAATTTGTTCATGTGCTAATTTGCTCATTCAGGCATTTTGGGGCAGGTCTTGGGGAACGGGTGATGATTTTTCATACAACCGGGTGATATTGAGTATTTGCGGGGCCTTATAAAACAAGGCTTTTGTTCGGGGTGGCCGGTGGGGTTGACCAAAATCTAGGCAGCCGGGTGTCCAAAATCTGCTCAACAGGCCATCTGCCCAAGCCTAAAACCCGCTAGAAATGTGAATTTTGTAACCTGCTCCGGCTGGCATCCCTATTGCTCAATGGTAGATATCAAAGGTGAATGGCAGGATTGCTTTTGTAAAGGGTGAAAGGAGGGTTGCCGCCGGTAAGAAAGAGCTAATGCTAAAACAATCACAGCTGTTATTAAAGAACAATTTCACTAGAGTGTTTAAATGCTTTGTTTCGAGGGAGAGTGATTTAAATGGCATCCAATACAAATAAAAATGGAAAGCCGATCGGAAAAGCCATAATCTGGGGCATTCTTACCATTGCAGCCTATTTTACGCTGTTTTACAACGAAAAAACTGTTATGGACCATTTCTCCCAGGGTGGAGGAATATACGCCGCCGCAGTACTTATTACTTCATTATGCTTCTCTTTGGTGCACGGTTCATTTGCCAACTACCTGGTTGATTCACTGGGAATTAAACCGTTAAACAAGGAGGGGCATTAAAATGAAAAATAAAAAGAACTTATTGGTGATACTCCTCCTGGTGGCCCTGGTGGTTCTGGCCATTCCCGGTGTCAGCGAGGCCACGGGGGAAATGTTAAGTGAAAAGGATTCGGTTAAAGACTTCATATCGCTGAACACAAACAGTGTGTTTTTCCTCTTTATTCTGGGCTTCCTGGCCGGGGTGCTCAGCGGGTTTATCGGTTCCGGGGGGGCTTTCGTGCTGACTCCGGGAATGATGGCCCTGGGGGTGCCGGCAGCGGTGGCCGTGGCCACCAACATGTGCCACAAATTTCCCAAGGCGCTGGTGGGAGCCTATAAGCGGTTCAAATACGGCCAGGTGGATATTAAACTGGGTCTGATCAACGGTATAAGTGCTTGTGTGGGTGTTCAAATCGGTATTCAAATACAAAAGATAATCATGGAGAAATGGGGCGCAGCCGGCTCCAACCTGTATGTAAGTCTGGTTTTTGTCAGCGTGCTTACCGTTCTGGGCATATACGTTCTTTCCGACGCCAGAAAGTCCATGCGTTCCGGGGAAGGAAATAGCGTATCCAGCCTGGCGGAAAGGATTAAGAAAATTAACATACCGCCCATGATTTACTTTAAAACAGCCAACGTCAGAATTTCCTTCTGGGTGACCGTACCTGTGGGCCTTGCCACCGGGTTGCTGGCGGCCACCATTGCGGTGGGAGGATTCGTGGGAGTGCCCGGCATGGTTTACGTGATGGGCGTCCCCGCCATAGTGGCCAGCGCTTCCGAACTGATTATAGCCTTCACCATGGGGCTGAGCGGCTCCTTTACCTGGGCGCTGAGCGGTTTCATTGATATCAGGATGGTTGTGATCATTATGGCCGGCTCATTAATCGGTGTGCAAATTGGGGCTGTGGGAACCACCTACGTAAAGGATTACATGATTAAGTACGTAATGTCTTCGGTTATGCTGATAGTGGCCGTCAGCAGGTCCTTTGCCATACCCCCCTACCTGCAGGACTTAGGCTTTATGCATATGACCGAAAGCACCGTCAATTTACTTAAGAACGTGAGTTTCGTTTTATTGTGTCTGGCTCTGGCAGCAGGCGGCTTGATTATATTGGGAAGCATGTTCAAAAAGAGAAGGGAAATCAAGGCAGCGGAGCAGGCACAGGTTATGCAACATAGCTGATATGTATCTTCTTTGGCAGGCGGCATCACGTTTACTGTCAAAGAAATATATCCTGTAAAGGGGATGCCGTTATGATTTCATGGAAGAAAATCCATAGCTGGATGGTTAAAGAACTGGAAGAGCCGTTATTAAAGGCGGAATTGCACCGGACGGATATGCTCCGGGTGGATGCGGCGGGACCCGGTTCGCTGGAAATAAGGTTAAAAGAACGGGATAAAAGAAAAAATCCGAACAGGCGCGGCGAAGCCGTAAAAAGCGGTAAAGTCCGTGACAACCAAATGAGGGTAACCGCTAAATAAGAGTTTTTAAATACTGGTGCGCGGCAAATGTTTGCTATCGCACCTTTTTTATACCTTTTGCAGAAAATAATAAACAACCAGGGAAACATTGCAAACAATCTGCTGCGATTAAATTGCCTCCGGATATTACAACTAATTTTCGCCTGTGCTAAAATTAATATATTAACAACAGCGGAGGACAAAATGTCTTTTAAAATAAACGACAGACTCAATAGTGTAGGGATTGGCTTCGGTGACCGCATACTGGGGCTGGTTTTACTGCTGCTCATTGCCACCATAGCTCTTTCCATATATATGCTGCATACTATAAAAAGTAGCGAAGATGCCATAATAGAGCACCAAAGGACCCGCTTAAACCAAGTTGCCCGTTATTTTGAACGCAACTTCGGCAGCGGATTGCAGCATTATCTGGATGAGCAGGGCGCCGGGACAAAGAGCAGGGAGCAGAGAATAGAGATTGCCGCCCAGTATATAAACGGGGTAATAAATGAGGTGCACGAGGAGTACCCCGATGTGCACATTGGACTTTGGGTTGCTGAGATGGACGTTTTTTTTGATGGAACCCAGAGGTTTAACGAAAACTATTCTTTGCGCCGCAAGGAAGCCTTCGAAGAGGCATTGAAAAATAAATCCACTTTGATCAGGGATGTGGGATATCAGGAGGGGGGCATCGTGGAGGTATATATGCCCCTGGAACGGAACGGAAAATTGGAGGGGGTTATCCGTTCCGCGGAATATCTTTCGGATGCCGGCTTTTACAACCAGCGGCGGCAGGTGGAATATACCATTTACGTGCTGGTGGGTTTCGTAATCGCCATTGGTATAATAGGGGCGGTGCTTCTGTTCAGGCAGCTGGTAAACCAGGTCCAGGAGATTAAGGACGGGGTCCGTTTGCTGGAAGACGATTATAACCGCCTGCTGCCCAAGGCCCCGGGCGAACTGGGTGAAATAACCGGGGCAATAAACCGTTTCGCCCGGAGAATATCCGAATTGAACCTGTATAACAAGACCATGCTGGCGGTTATAGACGACGGAATACTGGTGGTGGATACCGGGGGGAAAATAATAATCGCCAATAATATGATCCAGAGGATGTTCCGTCTGCCGGATTTTTGTCTTGATAAAAATTTCCGGGAGATATTGCCCAAGGGTTCCCCTTTTCAGGTATTGCTGGACCGCACCCTGAACGATTTGCGGGATTCCCGGGACATACAGGTATCCTGGGCGGATATGCCCGGAAGCCATAACATACAGGAATACCTGATTAGCACCTTTGTGCTTAACGACGGTTCGGGAATCCTGATTGGAGCGGTGCTCTGCTGCCGGGACATAACCGAAAGGGTGAGGCTTAAGGAAAGGGCCAGCAGGCAGGAACGCCTGGCCTCCCTGGGCAAGCTGGTGGCCGGCGTGGCTCACGAAATCAGAAACCCCCTGACTTCCATAAGCTGTTACATTCAGCGCTGGCAGGGCCAGAATAATGGTGACCAGAAGGCCCTGGCAACGGTGAACAGGGAAATGTCCCGGCTGGACTCCCTGGTGGATCAGCTGCTTTATTTCGCAAAGCCGGCGGAGGCGCAATTCCGCAAGTATGACCTGAATTATTTGGTGGAAGACGTGCTTTCCTTTTTCGGGGAGGTATTTTACGGCAAGTATAATATTATTAAGGAACTTTCCTCTAATACGCCCGATGTTTGGGCGGATCCCGAACAGGTGGAAAGAGTTGTGGTGAATATTATTTTTAACGCTGTCCAGGCAATGCCGGAAGGAGGCTCCATTATCGTATCCACGGCCCCGGCAAACGACGAATTCGCCCGGCTGAGCATCAGCGACACCGGCTGCGGAATTCCGGCGGAAAACCTTCCGCACCTTTTTGATCCCTTTTATTCCACCCGGCCTAAGGGGACTGGTCTGGGATTGGCCATAGCCCACGAAATAATACAGGCCCACGGCGGGCATATAGAAGTTGAGAGTGAAGTCGGTCACGGAACCACTTTCCACATCTTTTTAAGAACCAGGGGGGAATAGCGAAAATTGAGCAAACTGATTCTGGTTGTAGACGATGAGGCCAGCGTAAGGGAAGCTCTCAGGGATATATTGACGGATGCGGGCTATCGGGTGGAGTGCGCGGCCAGCGGCGGCGAAGGCCTGGAAAAGATTGAAAATTTGAATCCGGACACTGTTTTGCTGGATATCAGGATGCCCGATATTGACGGCATTAAGGTGCTTGAACTGGTCAGCCGGAGGGGAGAAAGAACGCCCATTATTCTCATCACCGCCTACGGCTCCACCGAGACCACCATTGAGGCCATGAAACTGGGAGCTTTTGACTACCTGATGAAGCCCCTGAAAATCAGTGTGATGCTGGAAGTGGTCAAAAAGGCCGTGGAGGTGAAGGAGCTGATCCACCGGGCAAAATCCGGGGATATGGCTCCTGATATAGACTCGGACGCCATGATCGGCCTTTCGCCGGTGATGCAAAGCGTTTACAAAACCATAGGAAGGGTGGCCAATACCAACGCCACTGTCTTAATCCGGGGAGAGAGCGGCACCGGGAAGGAATTGGCGGCCAGGGCCATCCACTACAACAGTGTGCGTAAGGATAAGCCCTTTGTTAAGATTAACTGTGCTTCAATTCCGGAAAATCTGTTGGAAAGCGAGCTTTTCGGCCATGAAAAGGGGGCTTTTACCGGCGCTGTGGCGGCAAAGCCCGGAAGGTTCGAACTGGCGCACAAGGGGACACTGTTTCTGGATGAAATAGGCGAGATGAGCATGTCCACCCAGACCAAGCTTCTCCGGGTGCTGCAGGAAAGGGAATTTGAGAGGGTGGGCGGAACCGAGACAATCAAGGTTGACGTGCGCATAGTGGCCGCCACCAACAAGGACCTGGAAGAATCAATAGCCTCCGGCGAATTCCGGGAGGATTTGTATTACCGTTTGAACGTGGTGGAAATAATGCTTCCTCCCTTGAGGGAACGGAAGGCCGACATTACCGCGCTGGTGGGTCATATAATAAAAGGTTGCAGCGTCGAGCATAAAAAAGGAATCAAGGGTTTTTCCGGGGATGCCATGGAAATATTGATGAATTACGACTGGCCCGGAAACATCCGGGAGTTGAAAAACGTGTGCGAACGGGCGGTGCTGATGTCCACGGGCCCTGTGTTGAGTGTTGAAGACCTGCCCATGTCCTTAAAGAAAAAGTCCAGGCGTTTTAACTGGATTAATGATATACCGGGCAATTCATTAAAGGAAATTGTATCCGAGGTGGAGAGGGAAATTATTCTAAAAGCCCTGGAGGAGCACAACTGGAACCGTTCCGCCGCTGCCCAGGCGCTTAAAATGAACAGAAGTTCCTTTTATGCCAAGCTGAAAGAATTGGGCATTATGGATTGAGGAGGTTTTTTTATTGCCTGTTACCAGACTGGTTCGGAATATAATGGTCCCCGTGGAGGAATATCCCATGGTGGAGGAGGGGGCTTCAGTCCTGGAGGCCGTCTGGAAGATTAGGGAATCATTTCACCGGAAGGATGGCACCTGGTACGGTTTTCAATCGCTTATGGTGATTAACGACAGAGGGGAACTGGTAGGTATATTGACCCTTAAAAGCCTTCTGGTGGCCCTGCGGCTGAGGGAGTTCATGGACCACATATTAAACGGCGACCCCACCGGACTGTTTTTTACTCCCCATTTAATCAAGGATTCCAAAATAACAGTGCGCAAAATAATGCGGCCCTTAAGCGTGATTACGGTGCAGGAAGACGCCACAATAATGGAAGCCCTGCTGATAATCTTAAAGAATAATATTAATTCGCTGCCGGTGCTGTCGGGCACAAAGCCAGTGGGGGTGGTTCGCACTCTGGATCTATTCTGGTTTGTGGGTGAACTGCTTGACTAGTTTTTTATCCTGGATGGATGGTGATGAGTAATGGCTGCCGGAAAAACGGCGGAACAAATAATGGTGCCTTTAAACGATTATAATACCATATCCGAGAATGCCACCGTTTACGATGCCATCAAGGTTTTAAAAGAATCCTTTCACAGGGACGGGCGGGCATGGTACGGCCACCGCAGTGTAATTGCCACAGATGCAAAGGGGCAGCCCACCGGCATTCTTACCCTGAGGGGAATACTCCAGGCAGCCGGGCTGCGGGATATGGAGAAGGATTTGGATTTTAAAACGGAGTCATGGGGCTGGTACTATATCAAAAGGCTGCGTGAAGAATCCCGGCTGTCCGTAAGGGACGTGATGCAGCCTTTGCGCCTGGCCCAGGTGCGCGCCCAGGACGGCTTGACCGACGTGGCCAGGGTGATGCTAAAAAATAAAGTAAACTCCGTTTCCGTATCCAAAAACGGAAAAACCATAGGCATTGTCAGGCCTATAGACGTGTTTATGGCTGTTGATGAATATTTTGAATAGTGCCGGGGGACACACCTTTTGCCAGGAAGCCGGGTAATCCCCGGCATTTTTATTGCAACGACCCATAGATAGCGTTTTATGCGGCTTTGGGGGAAGGGGTTGCTTATGGCTTCCATAAACAGTTATGAAAAGGTGTCTTTTGGCCAGTTATTTTTTTGTATGTTTTGGGAAACCCTGAAAATGATTGTTCTGGGGATTATCGTTGTTTTATCTAATTTTTTAACGCCTGTCAGGCCTGATAAAGCCTTCGTTATTATCCGGTTCTGGCTGAAAATTTCTGCCATGTTGGATAAAAAGATTGCAAGCTCTGTTCATTACTAAATATAACTAAATCTTCTGACTAAACATTGGACATTGCCACGGGGGATACGGCGGTCCTATCAAACTGCCGTATCCCCCGTGGCATAAGGGTTTTTCGTAATTATCTCCTGGGATTGATTAAAAAATGGTCACGGCTGACCGGATTATGGTCACCCGTAACCATTTTTGTGTTTTATTAAACTAGCTGCCGCGCTGTTTTTAGAGATTGAATGTTTTGGCACTAACCTTGCTCCTGATAATCTTGGATTACGGCGTGGCATGAATAGGGGACAAGGGGGGTTCTGTTTTGACAGTCAGGGAATTTATAAGCCTTTTTGAACAACAAAAAAACGCCTTTTTGATGCAAAATATAATTGGAGAGGGACAAACCGGAGTACTTGAGGAATTCGAGAGCTGGCTTAAAGAAAATCATCCGGGCCAAGAACCTGTTTTCGAAGATAAAAAAACAAAAAAGGCCAGGACCGGGGCAAAGGTAAAAAAAGAAAGCAAAAAAACAGAGAAACAAGATTTCAGCCTTTATCTGGACAACATAATGGATGAAGCGCAGAAGGCGCTGGAGGAGAAAGGGCTTCAGATTAACTGTATTTCCCTGGGAAAAGCCATGGGGCTGCGGGAGACTTCAAAATGCATAAAAATATTTAACGATGTCAATATCTTTTACCGGATTGGCAAGAGCCTGCCCCGTAAGGGCAAATACCAGGGGCAGAATATAATGTTGATAGAGCTGGTAATGGACGGCTATAAAAGTTCCATATTTCTGCCACTGTTGAGTAAACAGGCGGAAATTGAAAGGCGGCTGGGAATTCCCGTGGAGAGGGAAATGCCGCATATTGAAAATGTGGGAAAATACCGCTTTAAACTGTATTTCCCCCTGGATAATAGCGGGGAATACGGTCATAGACCCTGGAAAATCGGTAAAATTCTGGCGGAATTCATCTGCATCACCAAGGAATTACTGGAAGAGCTGGGCTGCGTAAAGGGATAGCGGCGTGTTCCGGCGTACTGCCGGGTTTGCTTGGCTGCCGCCGGCGTACCTGGGAAGTGTGACTAAGATCACTTTCAGGCGCGGGAAAAGATCACTTATTTCCGGAAGGTTTTTCTGTATAATTAGTACAGAAAGGAGTGATCGCCGTGAGTGGCAGCCTGCCCGGCAAGTGCCTTACCACCGCCATGGGCATACTTCCCCACACAGCCGTTGAACCGGCCCTGGAACTGGCCCTGAAACTTGATATACCTTTCTGGCCCCAGTTACCAAGATTCAGCTTTTATGAGGACATGTACGTCCAGGTGAGCGAGCATTTTCCGGGAATAATTGTGGACCAGGAAAAGCTCAGGATACAGCTGGACATGGAGAAGTTCTATGGTGAGCTGCCTGATTATGTGGAAAAAATGGAGGAGCGTTCCTATCTGGAGCTTTCCCCCAAATATTCAGTGGCCCTGGACGCTTTTCTGGAGAGGGATTTGAGTTCCTATCCGGTGATCAGGGGGCAGAGCATAGGTCCTGTGAGTTTTGGTCTGAAGATTACCGACCGTGAACTGAAGCCGATAATTTATAATGACGAAGTAAGAGACCTGCTTTTTGATTTTATCGCCCGGAAGTTAAACGCCCAGTACGGGCAGCTGAAGGAAAAGAATGATAACGCCTTTGTCTGGCTGGACGAACCGGGACTGGAAATACTGTTCGGATCATTCACCGGTTACTCCAGCCACAGAGCCAAGGAAGATTACCGCAATTTCCTGAAAGGGGTAAACGGTCCCAAGGGAGTGCACCTTTGCGGCAATCCGGACTGGTCTTTTCTGCTGGACCTGGAGCTGGATATTCTTTCCGTGGACATTTTTGGCTGGGGACACATTTTTACCCGCTACCACCAGGAGGTTATTTCATTCATGGAAAGGGGCGGAATAATTTCCTGGGGTATCGTGCCCACCCTAACGGAGGAGATAGACGCCCAGACCGCGGACGGGCTGGTGCAGAGGCTGGAATCCCTCTGGCTATACCTGGAGAAGCAGGGCGCCGGCAGGGAGATGATTTATGACCGGGCGTGGCTGGCCCCCGCCCG
Source organism: Desulfocucumis palustris (assembly GCF_002933875.1). Taxonomy (GTDB): domain Bacteria; phylum Bacillota; class Desulfotomaculia; order Desulfotomaculales; family Desulfocucumaceae; genus Desulfocucumis; species Desulfocucumis palustris. The sequence continues at coordinate 42,897 of NZ_BFAV01000104.1, forward strand.
TTGCTGCCTGATTAACGCGGACGGCAACGCCAGTGTCGAAAAAGCTTTCTCTCTGTTAAAAGATATTTCATTACGCCTGAGAGAGAAATGGAATTAGCCGGATGTAAAGAAAACCCGTTTTTGCAGGGTTTTCTTTATTGTTTTTTTATGATTTTTTTCAGCAGTGAGGCCAGCCGTCCGGGGCTGTTTTTTTCTGCTTTTTGCTTGTCCCGTTCCATTATCGCTTCCTGATTGGCGGCTATTTCATGGATTGCCCCGGCCATCTTTTCCATGATAGCGGCCAGTTTTTGCAATACCCTGGAATGCTCGGCGATAACCTTGCCCATCACCGCTATGGCTTCGGATGTGGAGAGCAATTTTCCGTCCTGGGTTATTATTCCCAGGTATATTTCCCTGGACAGGGCGTCACATATTTCACCGGTGTCGAAGCCTTCCTGGTAAAGGGACTCAATCCGGGTCAGTATCTGCACGGCTTCGGGAAGGTATTTTTTCTGCCTGCCGAAAATCTGGCTGGGAAGGTAATCGTCAAAAAGATTCGCGTAGCGCCTGGCGGTGAATTCCGGCAGTCCTGCCAGCCTGGCGGTTTCATTGAGGGAAAGCCATCGTTCAGGCACTTTATCACCCCTATGTCTTGTCATTTTCGGGGGGAAGTTCCCCGGAATTTACGGCACGGGTTTCCGGCGGAGGTTCTTGGAAAACGCCGGATCTATTATTCATGATATATAAAAACCGGTCTGTTTACCAGTTATTTTAATTTGGATAGCCTTTCCTGGTGACAAAATTAAATTTAACAATGGGAAGCCTTTTTTTTGCGCAAAATATAAAAGGTAATTTAAAGAAAAGAAGGATGTACTACCATAGGCGGCTATGCTATATTTTAAATAAGTGTTATTGAAAAAATGTATAAAATTTTGACAAAGCTTTATAAAATTAAAGGGGGTATGGTTGTGAATTCCGGCACTACAAGCAGCGGTTCCCAGTCGCTTTTTTTAAGGGGCGTAACGTCGATAGCTTGCGGGGTTTGGCACAGCATTGCCCTCCGGGCGGACGGCACTGTATGGACTTGGGGCCATAACGCCGACGGTCAGTTGGGGGACGGAACCTTTGAGCAGAGGAGCGCACCGGTCAAAGTTAAGGGATTGACCGATGCCATTGCTATTGCCGGCAGAATCTGGCATACCCTGGCCCTGCGGTCTGACGGCACGGTTTGGGCCTGGGGGCATAATGGCGACGGCCAGCTGGGTGACGGAACCACCATAAACCGTCCGGCCCCGGTACGGGTTGCCGGGCTGAACGCCATAACCTCCGTGGTTGGAGGGCGGGAGCACGCTGTGGCGCTAAGGGCCGACGGCACGGTTTGGGCCTGGGGCAGCAGCGAATTTCACCAGCTGGGGGACGGCACGGAGACTGAAAAACTTACCCCGGTTCAGGTAAGGGGCCTTACCGCGGTTACCGCCATTACCGGGGGAGGCTGGCATACCATAGCCCTGCGGGCGGACGGCACTTTGTGGGCCTGGGGAAACAACGAATTCGGCCAGTTGGGGGACGGAACAGTTGATGAGCATTTTTATCCGGTCCAGGTGAAAAACATGTTTGGGGTTGTGGCGGTATCCGGGGGCCGTGAGCATACCATAGTATTAAAGGCGGACGGCACCGTGTGGGGCTGGGGAAGAAACGACGCCGGACAGCTTGGGGACGGCAGCACCAAAGACCGGCTTGATCCGGTGCAGGTGGCGGATCTTTCCGGTGTCAGCGCCATTGCCAAGGCAAGAAATCATACCCTGGCTCTTAAGAATGACGGCACCGTATGGGCCTGGGGGAAAAATGACGTGGGCCAGCTGGGAAACGGAAGTCTCGAAGACAGCCTGACTCCCGTCCAGGTGGAAAAATTGACCGGGGTAACGGCCATAGCCGGGGGAGGGTGGCATTCCCTGGCGCTCAGGGCGGATGGAACGGTTTGGTCCTGGGGGAGCAACAACAACGGCCAGTTGGGCAACGGCACCAATCTGGACAGCAAGGTGCCGGTTCAGTGTATTGCCGGTAACGATCCGCAGGCCGGCGGCAATTGCTGTAATTAATAGATACCGGAGGTATAAAAGTGGCAAATAAAGTTGTTTATAAGGGAAGCTCGGACTACCTGGCGTCGGAGGACCTGGAAAACGCCGTCAACATTGCCATGGCCCTGGGCAGGCCGCTGCTGATAAAGGGAGAGCCCGGCACCGGGAAAACAATGCTGGCCAAAAGCGTGGCCCAGGGGCTGGAAATGCCCTTTTTGATCTGGAATATAAAATCCACCACCAAGGCCAAGGAGGGCCTGTATGTCTACGATACCGTTCAGCGGCTGTATGACAGCCAGTTCAAGGACAGGGACGTTTCGGATATTAAACAGTATATCAAGCTTGGAAAACTTGGGGAGTCTTTTGTTTCCGACACCCAGACGGTATTGCTTATTGATGAGGTAGATAAGGCTGACCTGGAGTTTCCAAACGATCTTCTTTGGGAACTGGACATAATGAATTTTTACATACCCGAAACGGGTGAAACTATTGCGGCCAAACACCGTCCCCTGGTAATTATTACTAGTAACGCGGAAAAGGAACTTCCGGACGCTTTTTTGCGCCGCTGCATTTTCCATTACATTGCTTTTCCCGATGAGGAAATGATGGCCCGGATCGTCAAGGTTCATTATCCGGAGCTGGAAGCAAATCTCCTGGCGGAAACCCTCAAGGCTTTTTACTGGCTGCGGTCCATACCCGGACTTCAAAAGAAGCCCAGCACCAGTGAACTGCTGGATTGGATACAGGCTCTGGTGGTGGGCGGCATTGAGCCGGAGCGTTTGTCGGCGGAGATCCCTTTCTTAGGCGTGCTGTTGAAAAAGAACCAGGATTTCGATCAGCTACTGCGCCGGCTTTCCTCCGGCGGTCAACAGCGCCAGCAGGGATGGGGCATCAAAAAGTTTGGCAACTCCTGATTAAAGGAGTGGATAGATATGTTTTCGGGTTTTTTTTACGTGTTGAGAGACCAGGGGGTGCCGGTTACACCCACCGAATGGATGACATTGATGGATGCCCTTAACCAGGGTCTTGCGGGACCAAGCCTGTCGGGATTATATTACCTGGCCCGGTCGGTCCTGGTAAAAAGCGAAACCCATTATGACCGTTACGACCAGGCCTTCGCCAACTACTTTAAAGGGGTTGAAACCACCGATAAACTAGCGGATCAGGTGGCCAGGTGGCTGGAAAAATCCCTGCCCAGGCTGAAGATAGACCCATCCCAGCGGGTGTTTAAAGACTGGGATTTGGAGGAGCTTAAAAAGGCGCTGGAAGAGAGGCTGGCCAAACAGAAGGAGGAGCACCACGGGGGCTCCCAGTGGATAGGCACCGGTGGTACCTCCCGCTTCGGCCATTCCGGTTATAACCCTGCCGGAATCAGGATAGGAGGGGAGTCAGGCAACCGCTCCGCGGTAAAAGTGGCCGCCGAAAGGCGCTACAGGGATTTCAGGGCTGACGAGACCATAAATACCAGGCAGTTTGAAGTGGCCCTGAAAAAATTAAGGCAGCTCAGTGCCAATGACGAAGGTCCCCGGGAGGACCTGGACATTGACGAGACCGTGGAAGCCACCTGTAAACGGGCGGGACTGCTGGAACTGGTATGGGAGAAGCCCCGGAAAAATACTTTGAAGCTGGTTTTGATGATGGATTCCGGCGGCTCCATGAATCCTTTTTCCCGGCTCTGCTCCCAGCTCTTTACCGCCGCGTCCAGGGCCAACCACTTCAAGGATATTAAATTTTTTTACTTCCACAACTGCGTATATGATAATTTGTTCCTGGACCCGTTCTGCTCCGTGCGAAATTCGGTGAAAACCCGGGACGTTTTAAGAGACCTTAGCCAGGATTACCGGTTGATAATGGTGGGAGACGCCAGCATGGCCCCCAGCGAATTACTGATGGCGGGCGGGGCACTGGACTGGGGCGCGGAGAACGAGGAGCCTGGCCTGGCCTGGCTGGAAAGGCTTAACCGGCATTTTCACCACAGTGTCTGGCTAAACCCTCTTACTGCGGCTGAATGGCCTCCGGTGGAGGCCACTTACGATACAATAGCTTATATCCGCAGGCTTTTTCCCATGTTTGAGCTGACGGTGGAAGGTCTTGAAAGGGCTGTTAACAGGCTGAAGGTAAATAAATAGACAAATATTCAAAAAATTAAAGGAATTCCGGCAGGTTGACAGAATATTGAATTTAATACATTCGGGGGGGATGACAGAGTTGGAAAATGATATTACCGTGGAAGCCCGGAATAGGGCTGGAGGTCATTTTAAATCCGGGTACAACTGTGCTGAGGCAATTTTTCTTGCTTTTAGGGAAATGCTTACACCGGATGTTCCCGCGGATATGGTCCGGATGTTTACCGGGCTGGGCGGGGGACTGGGCCATGCCGGCTGTATGTGCGGCGCCCTTGCGGGTTCCGCCCTGGTGCTAGGGCTTCTAAAGGGCCGCACATCCCAGGAGGAGGACAGGGAGCCGGCCTATGACCTGGCCAGGGAATTCCATGACCGTTTTGAGCAGAAATACGGCTATACCTGCTGCAGGAGCCTTAACCCGCATCCCTTTGACACGCCGGAACACCTGAAGAACTGCCTCAAAATAACCGGCAATACCGGTAAATTGTTGATGGAGTTTTTGCAGGAAAAGAATCTGGCAGCCCAATAGGGGACTCCGAAAGGATTTGGAATGACTGTAAAAAGGCTTGCCCTTGGTCGCGCGGGTGAAGACCGGGCGGTTGGATATTTTAAAGAGCTTGGCTACATTATTGTTGAAAGGAATTTCCGCTGCAAGCTGGGGGAAATCGACATAGTGGCCAGGGACGGGCCGGTTTTGGTTTTTATCGAGGTTAGAACCCGGAGGGGTGACGGCTACGGCAGCGCCCTGGAGAGCATAGTCTATAAAAAGCAGTTGAAAGTCCGCCAGGTTGCCAAATACTATCTCCAGTCCACCGGTTTATTTAGCGGGCCTGTACGCTTCGACGTGCTTGCCCTGACGGCGGGACCCGGCGGGATTGTAAAGGTAGAGCATGTAAAGAACGCCTTTTGAATAGCAAAGGGCGTTCTTTAACTTTCCCGCCGGTAAGAGAGTCCCCACTCCGGGCCTTCCTTACCGGCGAAGCGAGAGTCAAGGTAGGGATAGCTCACAATATAAAGGTTTGCCTGGAGGGAAAGGGGGCATGCTGTGAAAGACTGTCCCTTTTTTTATGCCATGTAGTATAATAATTGGTAAAATTAATCTATTATGTATCAGGAGTTTTCAGTTGGTTATTTCAATGAGGTGAAATAATGATTGTCGGATTATTAACTCTGGAACTGTTCATTGGTGAGGCGGAATCTTTAAAGGACAAGAGGCGTGTGCTGAAAAGCATCATCGACAAAATGAAGGCCAAATTTAATATCTCCGTGGCCGAAGTGGATAAACAGGATTTATGGCAGTTCTCCACCGTCGGGGTGTCTTGCGTTTCCAACGAAGCCTCCCACGTGCATCAGATGCTGTCCGCCGCGGTTAAATTTGTGGAAAGCCAGGGTACTGTGGAGATACTTGATATGCAAACCGAATTGCTTTAAAACCCCTTTCATGCTCCGGCAGCTTCACGGGCTGCCGGTTCTTCTTCGGCCTTTTCCCCGCCTTTAAGCTCCGCTGCAAGCATGCCCGCCAGTATTAAAAAACATCCCAAAAGTTGCCTTACGGATAGTAATTCATCGGCCAGCACGAAGGCTGAGAGGGCGGCAAAAATCGGTTCCATGGTAAATATTATGGCTGTATGGGTGGTCGAGGTGAACCTTTGCACCTTGTTCTGAATCAGGAAAGCCAGGGCCGTGGCGGGAATAGCCGTAATCAGCAGGGCCACCCACACCGGTCTGGTGAATTCTCCCGGCATGGTTTCCAGGAACATCCCGAAAATAAAACTCATGGCGGAAACGGTGCCGATCTGGATAATGGCCAGCAGCACCGGGTCCATTTTACTGGCGTAGCGTCCCACCATAATAATGTGCAGGGCATAGCATACGGCGCAGAAAAATGTAAGCGTATCCCCGTAATTAATGGTGAAGGAATCGTTTATGGCCAGAAGTCCCAAGCCGGCTGCCGCGGAAAGGACTCCCAGGGTCGTATATACGGACGGTATGCGCTTTAGTCCGATGGCTGCGAAAAGCGGTACCAGCACCACCGCCAGGCCGGTAATAAAACCGGAATTGGCGGCGCCGGTATACTGCAGGCCAACTGTCTGGAAGGCGTAACCTCCAAAGAGAAAAGCGCCGATGTAAGCCCCTGCGGCCAGATTTGACCTGTTTATGCCGGAAAGCCTCCTGTAATATATTGCTGCCAGAAAAATAGCGGCCAGCAAGAATCTGATTGCCAGGAAATAATAGGGTCCTATGCCGCTCAGCGCATCCTGAACAGCCACAAAGGAAAAGCCCCAGACGGCGGTTACCCCCACCAGGGAGAGGTCCGCCTTAACCTGCCGCAATTTATTGCCTGCCATTAATATATCACCTTTATTCTCCCGGATATTAAGCGCTTCTTCAACTTGAAACATTGTCCCACGGCGCCATTGCCCTGTCAAGATTAACCTTTTTGCTAAAGTATTTAGGAATGCTATAAAAATGTACCATTTAATAAATATGTCCGACGCGGTTGTGGATGACTACCCGGTATTCTCCTACTACATCAAGCAGAATCCGGGCTCTGTTAAAATTGTGGGGGAGTTGAGAACAAACGATTACTACGGCATAGCCTTTCCTAAAAAGAATACCGAACTGCCGGAAAAAGTGAACGCAGCACTTATGACCCTCAAGGAAAACGGCAAGTATGCCGAAATATACAAGAAATGGTTTGTCCAGTAACCTCCCGCCTACATCCCCGGGGAACCGCCTGCCAAGTAGAAAATAAATTGAATGATGCGGTTTAAACAATAAGCGCGGCACATAAAGGTTGCGCTTATTTTCATTAGGATTTGCCTTTTACAGGTAAGTATTAATTAACTGGTGTTAAAAATTAATGGTTTGTTAAATTTTAAGGCAGGATTTTGCTACTTTTAAGCGAAAAAATATTAGTGCTAAAAATACATAGAAGGAGGTAGGGTTTTGAAGAAAACTGTAAAATGGGTTCTTGTGGCTTTTGCCGTACTGGCTCTGGCAATGGTTGCCGCGGGCTGTGGCGGCCAGAAGGAAGCCGGCAAGGAAACCCCCAAGGAAAACTCCACTGAAAACCAAAAGTATGTTTTTGGTTCCGACACGGCATATGCTCCTTTTGAATCCATGGACAACACCACCGGAAAACTGGTTGGTTTTGATGTGGACCTGATTGACGCCATTAATGAGACTGCCAATATCAGCATTGAAATTAAGGGTATGAATTTTGACGGTCTTATTCCTGCCCTGGAAACCGGCAGCATTGACGGGGCTATTTCAGCCATGACCATCACTGACAAACGCAAGGAGTCCGTTAATTTTTCAGTTCCTTATTACCTTTCCGGCCAGAGCGTGGCCGTACGCATGGACAATGAGGCCGTCAAGGGATTTGACGACCTGAAGGGCAAAAAACTGGGCGTCCAGATAGCCACCACCGGCGCCGACGAGGCCCGTAAGGTTCCCGATGCCGTTGTTACCGACTACAATACCATTAACGAAGCCTTTTTAGCGTTGAAAACCGGCGCGGTGGAGGCGGTTGTAAACGACTACCCGGTATCCGCCTATTACATCAAACAGAATCCCGATGCGGCTAAAATAGTGGGCGACTTGAGGACAAGCGAACACTACGGAATCGCTTTCCCCAAAAAGAACACCGAACTGCTGGAAAAAGTCAACGCGGCGCTTAATACCCTGAAAGAAAACGGAAAGTATGCCGAAATATACAAGAAATGGTTCGGTCAGGATCCTCCCGCCTACCTGCCCGGGGAACCAACCAGTTAAGGCAATAGAATAATCAAATAGTACTGACATGAGAATATGCGTAACACAAAGAGTGTTACGCATATTTAATGTCCGGTGGGATTTGGGGTGATATATTGGATGTAGTCATAGAGTCGTTTCCTTTTTTCCTGACTGGGGCTTCCATGACTATCAAAATAACGGTCCTGGCGGTGACCTTCGGGTGTATACTGGGACTGTTCCTGGCATTGTTAAGGTTATCCAAAAACAGATTGATTAGTTTTCTTGCAGTTTGTTATATTGATTTTTTCAGAGGCACGCCGTTATTGGTGCAGATTTTGATCATCGCCTTTGGAATTCCCAATCTCCTGGAGGTGGGGCAAAGTTACCTGGTAAAAAACCTTGGCATGCCCCAAATACTACACAACTACGCGCTGCCTATTTTTGTCATCGCGGTGCTTGCCACCACCCTTAACAGCGGGGCTTATATAGCGGAAATTTTTCGGGCCGGTGTGCAATCCATAGACAGGGGACAGATGGAGGCGGCCCGCTCCCTGGGACTGACCCATGCCCAGGCCATGCGCTACATCATCCTGCCCCAGGCTTTTAAAAGGGTGGTTCCGCCCCTGGGCAACGAATTTATAGCCATGTTAAAGGATACTTCCCTGCTTTCCGTTATAGGCCTGGTGGAACTCACCAGATCGGGCCAGTTAACCGTGGGAGCCACGTACAAAGCCTTTCCGGTGCTGTTGACCATCGCCTTTATTTACCTGGTGATGACCCTGGCCATTTCCCGCCTGGTAGACTATTTGGAAAGGAGGCTGAAAACCGGTGATTGAGGTTAAGAATCTTCATAAAAGATTTAACAAGCTACACGTTTTAAAAGGAATCGACTGCCGGGTTTCAGCCCAGGAAGTGGTTTGTGTTATCGGCCCCAGCGGCTCCGGAAAAAGCACCTTTTTACGATGTATTAATCTTCTGGAGGAGCCCACCGAGGGAGAAATATACATTGAAAATGTTAAAATCAACGACCCCAAAACCAATATCAATAACATCAGGGCCGAGGTGGGCATGGTTTTTCAGCGGTTTAACCTTTTCCCCCACAAAACCGCCCTGGAAAACATAACCCTGGCTCCGGCGAAGGTAAGAAATGTTTCCAAGCAGGAAGCCGAGCGGGATGCCCACAAACTGCTGCAAAAAGTGGGACTTACCGACAAGGCCAATGTTTATCCCGACCAGCTTTCCGGCGGGCAGCAGCAAAGGGTGGCCATTGCCCGGGCTCTGGCCATGAAGCCCAAAGTGATGCTTTTCGACGAACCCACCTCCGCCCTGGACCCGGAGATGGTGGGCGAGGTGCTGGCGGTGATGAAGGATCTGGCCCGGGAGGGAATGACCATGATAGTGGTCACCCATGAAATGGGTTTTGCCAGGGAGGTGGGAGACCGGGTGATATTTATGGATGAGGGCTGTATATTGGAGGAGGGAACTCCTGAGAAAATATTCGGTGATCCCCACAATGACAGACTGAAATCTTTTTTGAGCAAGATTTTGTAAAACAGCCCCCCATAAAGGGGGTTAATTTTTAAGCGTTGACTGACATTTTGGCCCTGTAATTGCATGTATACTTTCGTGACACCGTTCGGGGGTGAAGGTTTTTTGATTGAAAAGTATACATGCGGCTTTAATTTGTATTATCCCCAGGCCAGAAGGGATTTCGCCTTTTCTTTAATTAAGGGGATGCCCGGCGTGGGCGCCATAGAATATAAAGTAATCAGGGATTTTGTGCGGGGAATAACCGATTTCGGGGAGATAAATCCCAATTATACGGGATTACGGGAAATGCCGCGCAACATGGTGCTGCACATGTCCGCTCCTTCGGGCAAAAGCCTTGGTATCATGGTGCTGGAACCCGGAAAAGACCGCCTGGTCCGTATAGACATTACCCTTTTAAGGGAAGATTGCCGGGGGAAGGGGCTGGGCAAGCACCTTTACGCCTGTGTTGAAAAGGCTTTGGCTGACGGCACCGTGCTTTATGTGGAGCATGTGACCTTTTACGGCAGTAAATTTTTCAAAAAATGCGGCTTCAACAGGGATGTGGATTTAATAAAAATATTGTCTTCCTCAAACAGGATAGATGTGGACCCGGGGGAATGCTCAAGAATATTAAAGGCCTGCGTATAGTAATTCTAATTATAAGAATTCGGGTTGTTGCACAGAAATATTTATGAGAAGAATTTACGGAGTTTTTTAACTTTTGGATGGGAATGATTGTTTACATCTTCAATTGTTTACAGAATACAAAAAAACGGAGTGGTTTTGATGTCTATTCTGGATAAAGCCGCCGACCTGGGCAGGATGCTGGGTAAGTCCAAGGAATACCGGGAGATGAAAGATGCTGAAGCCATGCTGAAAAAGGATCAGGAGGCTGAAAATTTAATACAGCATTTTTCCATGCTGCAGCAGTCCTATGAAAGAATGCACATGACCGGACATGAAATAACCCCGGAGCATTTGGAAAAGCTTAAAGAGGCAGAGCAGAATATGATGGCCAATAAAAATGTTAAGATATACTATCGGGCCAGAGGACAGTTCAACAGCCTTTTCAACAACGTTAACCAGAAAATCAGGGAGAACATGGAGAATACCGGCAAATCCTGAAGCCCTGCTCCGGCCGCGGCCTGCTTTGGGCCTCCGCCATTCCCGCAATAAAGAAAAAATGCGTATCCTTCCTGTATAAATAGCGCTGCAAATAATAACACTAGATACAGATATATTCGCAGGGGGGATAAAATGGATAGAGCGCAGGAAATGACCAGCCAGACCGACAGCCGTTACAGACACAATAGCACCGACAGGGATATGCTGGATAAGGGGGCCATATTGCAGAGGGACGGGACATATGCCATAGCTCCCCACATTCCCGGCGGGGTGATCATGGATTTCAACCTGCTGAGAAAGATCGCCGACGTGGCGGAGAAGTATAAATGCGCCGCGGTGAAGGCAACCTCATCCCAGCGTCTGGCCATTGTCGGGCTGAAAAAGGAAGACGTGGACAGCGCCTGGAGGGAGCTGGGAATAGCACCGGGAGCGGCCATAGGCCTGTGCGTGCGCAGTGTAAAATTCTGTCCCGGCACCACCTTTTGCAAACGGGGCCAGCAAGACGCGGTTGGTCTGGGTATGTCCATCGACAAAAAGTATCATGGCATGACCCTGCCCTCCAAATTTAAAATAAGCGTCAGCGGCTGCCCAAACAAATGCATGGATGCCGCCGTTATTGATTTCGGGGTGATGGGCACCAGCAAGGGATTTACCGTGTACGTGGGTGGGAACGGCGGAGTTACGCCCCGTTTCGGCCAGAAATTGGTGGAGGAAGCCACCAGCGACCAGGTGATGGGGATACTGGACAGGTGCATTGATTATTACAAATCCCAGGCCCGAACCAACGAAAGGCTGGGTAAATTCATCGACCGGGTGGGATTTGATGCTTTCAGGGAAAACGTATTGCAGCAGGCGGCGGTACATTAAAAGGACAGTATAAACAAACCGGCTTTTGGCACCTTGACGTGATATGCCATATATGCTACTATAATTTTTGCAGCATTTACAATAATTTTAATGCGGGCGTGGCGGAATGGCAGACGCGCTGGACTTAGGATCCAGTGGGGTAACTCCCGTGGAGGTTCAAGTCCTCTCGCCCGCACCAGTAAAATCAAGGCCTCCGGCAAATCGGAGGCCATTTGTTTTAGTCACATTTTAATTTTACGGTTGTTTTGAATGATTACTGTTGAAAAACTATCCTGGCCATAAAAAGGCCGAGTTTAACGCTCGGCCTTTTTATACCCGACTCAACGAGATAGCTGGTAATTAACGTATTGGTTGAGGCTTATATTTTCTTCCTTTGCCTTCTCGACGAGTCGGCGGTGAAGTGATTTAGGAACCCTCACATTAAATTTGCCTGAGTATTCTTCGTTCGAAGGTTCAGAGATTGCAATGCCATCCTCCAGGGCGACTTCAAGCCAGCAGGTTTTCGCGTCCTCAATCATTTTAATAGCGTCCTCAACGGTCTCGGCTTGGCTAATACAGCCGGGGAGGTCTGGAATTGCTACAACGTAACCTCCTTCTTCCGCGGGGGTAATGGTTATCCGGTAAGGTAACGCGAGGTAATACTGAAGGTTTTTTTTACTCATCTTCCATCGCTCCTTCAAGGGCCGATATGGCTTCTTTAACGTAATGAGCTTTAATGTGAGGCTCGTTATAAGGAATAGAAATAATTTTATCCCCTTTTCTATAAACGTAATGGCTTGAACCTTTACGCGGTTGCTTTTTTTCGAAACCTGCCCGGATTAATATTTTGTCTAGTTCCTCGAATCTAACATGCCGGGGGTTATTCTTAATTTTTTCTAAAAGTTTTTCGAGCTTACCTGGAATTGTGCTTTTTATTGAGTGAATATGGAGCATCCCCAACAAGGTTTTTATTCTTGTGGGGGATGTTTGTTTTCATCAATCTTGTCATTATCATTGTCTGGACTTATGACAATCAAGTTGTCTGCGGTATCATCTGCAATGTACATTTCTTCGGTTCGTTGCTGCGCTTTTTGAAGTGCTGAAATTACTTTTGTCGTTTCACTGAAAAGAATCTCATACATTTCTTTATAATCTGGCACCCTGTTCATCTACTCCCCTCAACATAATACCATTCAAATGTTTGTCTATAGTTATATATTGTTGGTTAATAGATGTCAAATGCCGCTTCATAGCTTATGTATATCGGTTGCTCTGCGCGATACACTTTTATTGAGGTGATTGCGTATGGCAAGAAGCACAAAAGTAGCCCTTGGAAATAGAGATAAATATATCGCTCTTGGATTGAATATTGCTTATTATCGCAAGCGGGAAGGTATGACACAAGACCAACTCGCCGAAAAAGCGGGCATGAGCCGCTCCTATCTTGGCGAAATCGAAGCGCCAAACATGATAACCACTTTATCTTTAGAGGTTCTATTCAATATTTCGAATGCGCTACGAATACCTGCGTCAAAATTACTTGAGTTTAGAGATTAAAGTAATTGGACGTCTTACTGGTGTTAGGAGGAAGTTATTATGGCAAAACGCAATGATGATTTTTCCGTTGAGAAGAAACCGTGGTCAGAAGTGCGTTTGACCTGTAGAACGATACTAATTCTTTGGGTATAATATTATTAGGAGTTGTTTCGCTTGCCACTGATCTGTGAATTTCTCGGGCTAAAGATTTATATGTATTTCCACGATCATAACCCGCCTCACTTTCATGTCCGTGGCAATAACATTTCAGCCCTCGTCGATTTTTCGGGAAGAGTTATAGCAGGGGATTTACCGGGAGAACTATCAGCGAAGGTGGCAGCTTGGGCAAGGTTCCGCAAGAAGGAATTGGAATGGAACTGGGACAGGGCGAAAAAAGGGGAAAAGTTAGTAAAGGTTGACCGTTAGGTCTGGAGGGTGTTTTTATGGATTTTGATAAAGGGGTTAAAACCGTTTTGCATGAGATAAAAAGCGTCTACCCCGTTAGAGACTTTCACCTGATTCTGGAATTTGACAATGGAGAATACAGGGTTATTGATGCACGCCCGTTTTTAGTTGGCCCAGCATTTGAACGGATAAAAAATCCGGCGATCTTCAAGAAAGTATCAGTAGACAATGATGCGGGTACAATTTCGTGGTTTGGTGAAATTGACATAGACCCCGATGTTTTATACGCCCAAAGCGTTCCACTCGAATTGCCTATGGAGGCTTCCAGATAAAACCGGTACTTTTATACCAGTTTTTTTGTTGTAATGCTTTTTACCGCTTCTGTTGCATAGAAATCTCTTAAGCAGCCCTGATCTCTATTCAAGATTTCGTTTGCCGTGCGTTACCTGGGTAATATAGATGGCTTCCTGCCGTATCTGGTACATTATTCTATATGAGCCGTAAATAATTTCACGGGTGTTTTCCTCACCGATTTCCGGCACCATCCGTCCACTTCGGGGAAATTGTGACAGTCTCTCTGTTGCCATAATTATATTGGCGGTAAATCTCTCAGAATAGTAAACTGAATCCTTGGCAATATAATCCTTAATTGAATGTAAATCCTGAAAGGCCGGTTTTGTCCAAAGCACCTTTATCATTGCTGCCTGAGAAGTAAACCTTTCACTTCATCCACCGTGAGAACATCTCCATTTTCAATAGCAGCCATAGCGTTTTTATGTTTCTGTAAAACGTACAGTTCATACATAATATCTTCCAGCGTGGCGGTTTCCGGCAATCTGTTGATAAGGCTGATAACCTCTTCTTTTATCATCGATTAATCACCTCATAAATATTTTACCACAAATTCTTTCTCATAAAACTAAAACCACGGAGAAGCCGGAATCCCCCAAATGATAATACTCCAGAAATAGCCTGCCCCAAATGTGGGAGAGATATGGCCCATACAGGAGAAACCGAGGATAGGTGAGACCATCCTCGGTTATTTTTTAGTCGCCCGAAGGGCGATTTTGTTCATTTAAAAAGATTCCCGGGTACCCTGCAGACTACATCTTCAAAAATATATGTAAAAAACCCACAGGCTTTAACAGCTGTGGGTTTTTAATAATTTGATTATTTCGTTTTTGGCTGAATTCGGTTGCCTATTTCCTTAAGCTCCCTGTCAAAGCTGGATATGGGTTTTCCCTGGGCGATTCCTTCAGCCACCTTTTTTATTCTGGTAACGGTGTCGGCATCGGAACTTATGCTGACAGTGTAATTGGGCTCAATATTCTTTACCCGGTCGAGTACTGTTTTTTCCACATCGGCTCTTTTTTCTCTCTCAATATTGGATTGCAAATTCAGCCCCAGGTAAATGTTTTTGCCCGATACAACGGCTGTGGCCCCCCGGACATCTTTTACCTTTTTGGCCTCCGCCGTTACCCTGTCTGCTACCTGACCGGCAGCATCCGTGGCGGGAGTGGTGGCCCTTGGGGTCGTGGGGGCTCCCGGTGCCGGTGTGGCCGGCTTCTTGGCTGCTGAACAGCCTCCAAAAATCAGAGAAGCTCCCAGCAAGACTGTTAAAGGTAAAAGTATTGCTGTTTTTAATTTTTTCAAATCTTACACCTCCTCCCTTGAAATATCCGTCATTATTATCTCTTTTCGTACAGGAATTATTCGGGAAAAAATAGTTATATATTAACGCTTCCTCCGCATAATTTAAAAACAAGGGAGGTATTTCCATTGCTGTTTTTAAATATTCGCAGGCGTGGCTTAATAATTGGTGTAATTTTAATTTTGTTGTTTGTTTCAGTTCCTACAGCCTATAAAATAATTGTGGCTCACGAAAGTAAATCTATCCCCAAGCCCGAAAAAACAAAGGAAGAACCGTCGCCATACGGGGAATTTTTACGCTGGGAAGAAGTGAACACTATTTTCCCCAAATACTCTAAAGCCACAGTTATAGATTTTGAAACGGGGCTTCAATTCCATGTTCAAAGAAGGGCGGGTAAATACCATGCCGACGTTCAACCGCTGGCGTCGGAGGATAGCTCCGTGATGAAAATGATATATGACGGCAGCTGGAGCTGGAAGCGCAAGGCTGTCATTGTTAAATTGGATAACGGGCGAAGAATAGCCGCCTCAATGAACGGAATGCCCCATGGCGCGGGGGCGATACGGGGAAACAATTTTAACGGGCATTTTTGCATCCATTTTAGGGATAGTAAAATTCATGCGTCCCGGGAAATAAACATGGATCATCAGATAATGATATGGAAGGCTGCCAACAAAGTGGACGAACAATTATTTTCCTTACCTCCCCGGAGTGTTGTAAACGTATTTTTTTCAGCCGTCGCCCAAAATGACGGTTATATTGCCGGGAAAGCAATTGACAATCAGTCGGAATATGCGGTTTCATTGCTGGACGGCATAAATGACATAAAATCTGCCAGGTTGTGTGGGATTAAGGATAAAAATCAGAATAGTTTTGATGTTGATGTCTGGTTGGTGTATGAAGGCTCAGATAAGGAATATAGAAAGAAATTTTCCATAAATATGATTAAAAAACAGAATTTAGGCTGGAAAATAGATCCCCGGACACTGCTCCCCCTGATAGAGAAAGATGTTTGGGTGGAATCCAGGCAATATGACGAATTTATGGAAGAAGACCCGGAGTTTGATGAACTATGATAAGTTTTATGTTATGCATATTTAACAAACAGGGGCAAATTGACGCCATTGGTTGTTGAGCCCCGGGAAGATTTTTGCTAGTATATAAAAAAACTGGCTATATCAGGGGGTGTATTTTTGGGGAGAGGTATAAAATGCTTGTTAATTGTAATATTGATACTTGCCTTTTTTGCGGTGCCTGCCGCAGCCAATGATCCGGACGATATTGTTTTAAAGGTTGAAAACCCGGACAGCACCATGCAATCCGGTGAGGGAAGCACTGTAAATACAATACTTTCAGCGCCGACAGTTACTTACGGGGACAGCAAAGAACTGGGCACGCTGAGGATTAGCGGCAAAGAAGGGGTTAGTGTGCCTGTTCAATCCGGTGCCAGGATCAGGGTAACTTTGCCGGTTGGCGTGTGCTACATGCGGACACCGGATCAGGAAAACTACAAAAATTATATTGAGTGGCCCGAAAATATTAACGGGCTTGAAAATCAAATCCGTGATGCCGGCGATAAACCGGGAATAAAGTTTGTGGCGGCAACACCCCGGTCCCTGACAATAGAGGTGAATAATGTTGACGTTTCAGGAAAGATAATGGTGATGGATTTTGTTTTTAATAAGGAAAATTTCAGCACCGTCAGGGTATCAAGATTAAACGGACTGTCGAAGATATACGCCAAAAACCCCGGCGGCTCCATCACGCGCCTGGAGTTTTTTGAGCTTTTGGCGGACATGACGCTGCCATTTGCCTCCTGTCCGCTGCAGCCGACATATTCAGACAATACTGTGGACAATATGTTTGTGGATGCGGATGCGCTGACCGCACAGGCAAGGGATAAAATTAAGCCATTAATAGACGCGGGAATAATTGCCGGCCACCAGGGAGGACTGTTAAAACCAGATGATTATATAACCAGGGCCCAGGCAATTCACCTGGTGGGAAAAATATTTCCTGCCGCGGATGCGGATACAAAAGCCGGTTTCAAGGATGCCTTGCCATGGTGGGCTGAAGGGATAAATAATGCCGTGGCATATGGTATTGTTTCCGCATACCCTGACGGCACCTTCAGGCCCGAACAGCCTATTACCCAATCGGAGATAGTGGATGTATTGCAGAAAACCCTGGAATTATACGGTGGATTACCCCGGGACAACTAAAAATAACTGACTGGTTTATTGTGATTAAGGGGATGGGTTTGCCTTTCAACCGGGGCAAACCTTTTTTATTTTAAACGCACTGAACGCGGTTTTATTAATTAAAAATTTTGTCTTTTATAAAAATTAAATATTAAGAAATATCAAAATTTATAATATAATTAAGAAAACATTCCGGTAAATGAGGCAAAGGTTATGAAATACAAAATTTGGTTAACAATTGGTTTGGCATTAATGAGCTTGCTTTTTCTGTGCCCGGCATCCTTTGCCCGGGAAACGGCAATGGAGGAGATAAGGTTTTTATTAAAAAATTATTATGTGACGGCGGTTTCAGAAGACATTCTTAATTCTCCAACCCCCGGGGAGTTGATCGACAGGCTGGGGGACCGCCATACCGGATATTTTACCGCCGATGAATATAGTCGGCTTATAAACTCCCAATATAATAAAAAAGTGGATTTGGGCATAAATATCGGGATTGTGCCGGAAGGAGCATTAGTATTGTCCGTTCTGAATGGCTCTCCCGGGGAGGAGGCCCATATAAAGCAGGGAGATATTATTGTCGAGGTCTCGGGCAGCACTTTAAAGGGGTTAGGAGAAGAAAAGGTGCGGTCATTATTATGCGGAGAAGAAGGAAGTGTAATTGAGTTCACTTTAAAAAGAAATAACGAAACCATTACTTCTTCAGTAACCTGTAAACCCATTGAAATTCCCACAGTGACAGGCGAGGTGCTGGACGGGCATATAGGATACATTGATATTAATTTTTTCGGCAGGGAATCACCGGATTTATTTGAAAGATTGGTTGAAAATTTACAGGACAAAAGGGTAGACAGCTGGATTATTGATTTGCGTGACAATCCCGGCGGTTATCTGACTTCCACCTTGAAGATAGCCGGATATTTTATAGGAGATAATTTAACTTTATTAACCGGTAAAAATGGTGTTTATACCGGGTATAGAGCTGAAAAGCAGGGTATTGTGATTAATCAGCCGGTTGTTTTTCTGATAAACAATAATAGTGCAAGTGGAGCGGAAATAATATCGGCTGCCGTAAAATATTACAAAAAAGCGGTATTGGTAGGCACTAATACCCATGGAAAAGGGACCGTTCAAAATATTTTTCATTTAAAAAGCGGTGGCTATCTAAAAATGACAATGTATGAGTTTTACACACCGGATGGTGCTGCCATAAACGGAATAGGCATAGCTCCCGACATTGAGGTTAATAACGGTGATTCAATGCTAACAGCGAAATCCCTGGTTAATAATTTAAAGGAATATCAATTTGCCTTGGGGGATTATAAATTGACCAGGTTATAGCAAATGCCAAATACCCATTGAACGGTTGGAATTCCCCGGTCCCCGGCAATCACCGGTGTTTTGTATTTATGCTGTTTAGCCCTTGGCAAATCTTTTTGCCAACTCAATTTGTATCTTGATTAATTCCCCAATAATGGATGGCTTTATATTGCAGCTGAGCGCAAGCTCAATTACTTTGTTCCATTCGGCCAGCCGCCCTTCTTTGTAATATATGTATTCCCGGTAGTGGTTTAGGGTGGGCGCATCCTTCTGGACCCTTACCACGTACCCCTGTATGTTGTCTTTGGGGTTGAGTTCAATATCCGGGTATTCCGGGTTGGCTGCTTTTAGGAGGGTCCGCCCGTTTTCGTTTATGTAGAATTTCAGGGTTGTTTCATTGCCTTCAATTAGTGCCACAACTATTTGCCCGTGCTGTGCGGTGTCCTGTTGCTTGCATATCACTATATCCCCGTCAGCGATACCGCAGCCGATCATGCTGTCCCCGGACACCCGGAGGGCAAAATCGGCCTTCCCTTCAATATCTTCCGGTATGCCCACATGCCCGATGATATTTTGCCCGGGTGGAAGGCCGGTTTTAATGGTATCAAGGAGAGGAATCCGGGGCTCTGTTTTAGTGCCCCTTGCGGGATTGATAAGGGCGCGCAGAATGGAAAGTCTTTGTTCGTTTGTAATGGGCTGTCCACCCACAGTTAGCTCGTTGATATTGCCTTCCAGCGCATCAAGAATATCTATTTGCCGGCTCACTTCCCTTTTCTTTGCTGTGGCGGGGTTAGTGTCGTTTATTCTACCTATAAGATAGTCAACAGTAACATTAAAATAGTCTGCAAGCTTGTTAATCGTATATGAATCCGGCATTCTAATGCCATTTTCCCACTGTGATACCGCAGATTTTCCAATATGTAAATACTTTCCAATATCTTCCTGGCGCAGGCCTTTTTCTTCTCTTAATTCCCGCAGACGTTTACCGAAATTCAAGAAAATCACCCCAATAGTGTTATGCTATCACAATTTGTGAACCGAAAAGTTTTAGTTCACAAATTTCAACATTCAGGGTGTAACGGCTTGACAGTTTAAGGGGTGTGAACTATAATCATGTTAACGATATGTGAACCAGAGATGGTGAACTTAATGGAAAAAGGCCTATTTATAATAAAGTTGTTGTTTAGTTTCATGCAGGTGCCAAACTTTTCTCCCGATAAGACTGTTGCGGGGGAAATTCACGCTGAGAGAACTATTTGTTTGCTAAAGATCAATTGTAAACTTGGGCAAGCAGACTAAAGGTCAACTGTTCGGGGATAGGGTGAAAGCGACATGCGCAAAGATACCTTGGAAGTCATGGGTATATGCATTAAGAACGTTTTTTCGGGGCCTAATGTTGTAAATAGAATTTTTTCTCACTGTGAAAACTATGTCACACTGGTCCCGCCGGAAAAGTTTTTTCGTATTGGCCAGGTATACAGGCGGTCATTCCGGGTGCGGTGCATTGTCAGGAAATATTGGGGCCACTGAAATGATAAATTGGAGGATTTGTTTTGAATCGCAAGGCTAAAGAAATTTACACCGAGCTGGAGCGGGAGAGGAAAAAGCTTTGCTCCATGCCCCTGGGCAGCGATTTGATGCTGAAGCAGAGCCGCCTGGTGGATGAGCTTATTAATGAATACTACCGGGCAGTGGCCGGGGGCAGGAGGATGGCCGGATGAAAGCAGCCGGCTGAGCGCTTTGCGGCCGCTTGCTAAAGAAGCGCTTTTTCGGAGGTGTGGCGGGAGGTGCCCACAGGGCAGGCGAATTCACATTTACGGCAGTGTTTAATGGGTTTCTCCCCTTGGCGTACTTCTTCTTTATCCAGGCCGGCCAGAGTCTTTAGATCAATATCTATTTCAAAGGACTCCACATCCTTATCCATTTGAGTCGTGCACCTTGCCCTGCTGAAATGACCGTCCCTGGCCGGAAGTTCGGTTATTCCCAGCTCACCGGGTGAATGGGTTGGATTATCGAAGGCTTTTTGTGGACAGGCCCGGCGGCAAAATTCTCCACAATCCCGGCAGGGGTCAAAATCAATCGGGCCGGTGGACGCCAGGCCCGTTTCAAGCAGCAGGGCGCGAAGACGTACTCTGGGTCCCAATTCCGGAGTTATCAGCATATTGTTTTTACCGATGCAACCCAGACCGCCTAATACCGCGGCATCCTTAAGGTATATTCCCCCCCTTTCCACGTAATAAGGCATTTTATGAGTCTTAATGCCTAATGTTTCTTCAATCCATTTGGAAAGTTCCCTGTTTATTCTGATCAGAATTTGATTCCCTGGTGTATTTCCGCTTGTGTAAAACCAATCCAGTCGCGGGTTGTTTTGGGGATGGGAAACAGCGATGACCAGTACGGACTTTGCTTCCGGGGGCCACTCCACGGGACTGAGTCTGTTGATACCCGCCACAGCGCAAACACCGTCTATTTTTGTGCCAAATTTCTTTAAAATTTCATGGGATGGTGATTTTTTCAGCTGCTCGATATTTGCAATGCCAGCCATCGCCACTCCCAGTTCTTTAGCCTTTTCAACTATCCGCGCGCCTTTATTCACCGTAGTGAAGCTCCTTCCGGTCCCGAATCGGCTCCTGCTTATTTTTATAAGCTCATTCTAATATTAAGTTATTTGAAGAACAGTATCAATAAGGGCCTGGGGGATGGGGAGGCATAACCGGAGGCCGGGGAGGGGAAAATGAAAAAACCGAAGGCGTTTGGTTATTTCGCCTCCGGTTTTTACTCTTCCTCAATTTCAATTTTCTCCAAACCGATACTCTCAAGAATTTCATCGATTAGTTCCTTAGTCAATATTCACCCCCCCTTTCGAAACGACTTCTTTATGTTACCACTTACCGTATTAGCTGTCAATATTTAACTTGTCCATTTTTAACTTGAGTCCGCCGGGGCATTACAGCGGCATAATATAGAATATCATCATAAAAAAATGTGTGATACTTCCGGCCATAATAAAGATGTGAAATATCTCATGAAACCCAAATCTATTGGGAATAAAATTAAAGCATTTGGTGGCATATATTATGGCGCCGACGGTATAGGCCACTCCGCCGGCAACCATAAGAACAATCCCGCCCACGGGTATGTTTCCAACCAGCTTAATAAAAGGCACCAGTGCTATCCAGCCCAGTGTAATGTAAAAAACGGTTGAGATGGTCCGGGGAGCGTTTAAGAAGAATATTTTAAGTATTATCCCGACAGCTGCCAGAGCCCACACGGACGAAAGCATCGACCATTTCCACGGCCCTTCCAGCCCGTAGTAAAACACAGGGGTATAGGAACCCGCGATAAGAATATAAATGGAGATGTGGTCGAATTTCCTAAGCGCCCGCTGTCTGCCCGGTGAAGTTTTAACCCAGTGATACAGGGAACTTGCCCCGTATAAGGTAATTAGACTTACGCCGTATACGGTCATGGTCAGGAGTTTGGAAGTATTATTTTTAGCCAGGATAACCAGAAAAAACAGGCCGACAATGGCGGCAATGAATGTAATGAAATGAGTCAGGGTATTAACCGGCTCCCTGATATTTAACAATTTCCTCAATATACTTCTCCTGCCTTTCTAAAACTTATAAGGTAAATATATATTAAAAATGAAAAAAATAAAAGTGCCTCTGGTGGTTTAAAAAGCTTCTTTGAGGCAATAAATAAAAAATGGCGCCTGTGCACCCGCCGGTTAATGTCTTTTTTACCACAGTCGCGGTTTGAGGCAGATAATAAAAAGGATTGAGAAAACTGAGAGAAGGCTCGCCGCTTTTTGAGAAGGAATTTCTGGTGCAAAAAAGGGCTGATGAGATTTTACGCCAGGGGTGGAAAAAGGAAACCTTTCTGACCTGGGAGTGGTGGCTGCTTGTGGCATTAACTATCTTTCCCTGGCTCATTTGGTGGAAGCTGGTGGATCGCAGAAGAATATTTGAAATATTAACCTATGGTATAATGATAATGATTATATCCGAATTTTTTGACGGCATTGGAGTGGAATTTGACTTATGGGAGTACCATCAAAGGCTCATCCCGCTTTTTGACATTTTGATAGTTTATGACTTTTCGGTTATTCCCGTGATATATATGCTGGTGTATCAATTTTTCAACACCTGGAAATCCTTTGCCGTGGCCAGTATTATAGTGGCGGGAATTTTCGCTTTTATTTCCGAACCGGCCCTGATGGCAATGGGTTTTTACGAAGTATTCAATTGGAGGCATGTTTATTCATTTCCCATTTATTTTTCCATGGCTATGTCAATGAGGTGGATAATGGGTTATTTAAAAAAAGTGGCTTTTACATAAAGAAACGGGAAAGTGAATTCCCGCGAACTAAAATGGTGGGTGTTTTTGGAAGGCGGTGGTCCATTGTCTGATTTTATCTATCTGGTAAGCAGAATAGCTATAATTATCAGCAAGAGCAATATTATTATAACTAATAAACAGTAAAGCGGCGCAAGACTGCCGATGGACGAGCCGAAGGTACTGGTTGCCATGGTAATACCTCCTTGATATGGTCCTTTAGTGCCAATATATGCAGGGGGTTTCTGAAACGGAACATGGCAATGCAGCCGACATGTTAAGGCCGGTAGACAGCCATTTTATAATATTTAAGCCGCCCCCACGGGAGGGTGGCCGTCTGCTTTAAAGCTCTTTTTTTCTCGCTTCGGGAAAGGTGTCTTTACTGGGATAGGGGCCGGGGCTGAGGTTTTTCGGCGGAGCGGTTTGAATTGACGGGTTGTGGACTTCGTACCTGTCCTTTTTTTTGTCCGGCATATTTTACACCTCCGGCGTTAGGTTAACCGTAAGCCGACATTAATATGCTTTATCCAAAAAGCGCCGCTTAAACTGACATATTGAATAGATTTATAGATAATACACATATTTTATAGTAATTCAGATGCCCGGCGTGTTTGGCGGGTAATGTTTTAAAAGGGAGACATTGATTATTGTTTGAGTGGTATATAAACAACCCCCTTGAACCATCGGATATTTTGGCCGGCCTGGTGGCTTTGATTGTGGGAGCAATGCTTTACCGGGCGTCAAATGCCGCGGCGGTTTCTTCCAGGGAGGCTGCCAGGGCCACTGCCCAAGCCGCGAAAATGACGGAAACATTATATCGCAACAATAGAGTTATAGAATTAAGGGAGCATTACATTTGTCTGTACAATGTTCTCAGGGGGTTATTGGATTTTCGTGCCTGGGTCGGGCTGTATAAAGAGGATCCGGCATTGGTGGCGGATTCCGGGAAGATAATAGAAAACCTGCCCAGAAATATTTCTCCGGAGCTGATGGGGGTGAGTGATTCCGCCATTGCCTCGCTTACCATTGCCAAATGCAACCAGTTCAGCGCAGATGCCCGGCGGATGGCGGAAGTCATGTCGAAGGAAGAAATTAAAAAAATCGCGGATTTATTGCTGCCGCAGATTGACAGGGTGGAGGAGTTAATTGAGGAGGCGCAGAAAAAAGTTGTAAATAAACTAAATCCGCCAAGGTAAAATTTGCTGTAAAAAGAGTGAGGAGCTGCCATTATTATAATGCCGGCAAAAAATATGGTTTATATGTTGTTGACAGCCGCCATTTTTTTGGACTCTCTATTATACGGGCTAATTGTTCCCATCGTACCCTATTATGCCCGTGAACTGCGCGCAGACCCCGGCCTGCTGGGAATTATATTTGCCATGTATTCCCTGGCCCTTCTGCTGGGCAGCTTCCCGGCCGGCTATGCCTGCGATCGCCTGGGGCGCCGTCCGGTTTTACTTGCAGGTCTTTTTATGCTTTTTGTCTCAACCTTATCCTTTGCCTGGGTGAACAACATGTGGCTGCTGGTATTGTCCAGATTTTTTCAGGGGATGGCCGGGGCGGCCATCTGGACCGCCGGCCTGGCTGCCGCGGCGGCGATGTTTCCCGGTGAAGAGAGGGGCGGGAGACTCGGGCTGATGTTGTCCTTTATTGGTCTGGGGACAATCCTGGGCCCCTTGTTCAGCGGATTTTTGCTCAGCATCTGGGGTTACAGGGCTCCTTTTTTCAGCACGGCGCTGCTCATCCTGCCGCCGGCCCTGGCGTTTTTATGGATCCGTCTTCCGGAGCCGGAGCAGCCGGGTGCCGGAGGGGACGCCGGGATATTCATGTTTTTTAAATCTCTGGGGGATCCGGCAATCTCACTGGTAATGCTGCTGATTGTGGCCGCCAGCTATGGTATCGGCATGCTGGAGCCGTTGCTGCCGCTTCGCCTTTCCCGGGATTTCGGCCTGGACAGCCGGGGCATAGGAATTATTTTCGGGGTGATGGGCCTGGCCTATTCCCTTATTCAGCCCGTCTGGGGATACCTTTCGGACCGGGCCGGCCACAGGCCGGTAATGCTGCTTGGCCTGGCGGCCGCCGCTTTTGTGGCCCCGGCGCTGGCCCTGGTGCCCGGACTGGTTTACATGTATGTGGCGGTATGCCTGTTCAGCTTTGCGGCAAGCGCCATGCTGACTCCATGCCTGCCGCTGCTGGCGGAATACTCGGAAAAGAGCGGCGGTGAAGCCTACGGCAAAAATTTCGGCCTGGTGAATGCCGCTTATTCCGTGGGGCTATTGGCAGGTCCGGCGGCGGGGGGAGTTATGGCCCAATATTTTTCATTCCTGGGCGCCATCGGCTTTTATTCCGTGCTGCTGATAATTATAGGGGCGGGTATGCTGCTGGCCCGGACCGGAGTCCGGGCGAAATAGTCAGTTAAAATGATAAAGCTCCGGAAAACCGGAGCTTTATTAATGGTGAGCCATCCGCGACTCGAACGCGGGACACCCTGATTAAAAGTCAGGTGCTCTACCAACTGAGCTAATGGCTCATTACTTATTATTTATTTGGCTGGGGCGGCTGGATTCGAACCAACGCATGCCGATTCCAAAGACCGGTGCCTTACCGCTTGGCGACGCCCCAGTATATATGGGGTGGATGATGGGATTTGAACCCACGACCCCCAGAGCCACAATCTGGTACTCTAACCATCTGAGCTACATCCACCATGTTTTCTTAAGGTGCTCCGGCCTCATGCCGCAGCTTCACCGTCGCCCGTAAGCAAAATTTATTTTAACAAAAGGAAGTGTAAAAGTCAAGCTGAATTTGTGCTGGAAATATATGCCCCGCCGGGGTGTTCAAAACCGCTCCGGCGATGATTATACCACAAAACATGTCGATAGTATAATCATATTAAACTGCAGCTATTCATGGCAGGGATAATTATTCAAATCGTCGAAATATACAGATAATTTTTGAAGGGGGGTAAAAACTTGAAATTGCTGGTGGTGGGCGGCAGCGCCGCAGGTATGTCGGCGGTACTGCAATACCACAGGTTGAAACCCTCGGACCGGATCACGGTGATATGCGATGAAGGGTCTTTCTATGCCCGCTGCCGGATACCGGAGGTGCTTGGGGGAGATGTGGCCGCCGGGGAAATTAGCTATCCGGCGGCGATGCCCGCGGATGGCCGGCTGGAGGTAATCCGGGGCCGGGCTGAAAGCATCGACCCAGTTAACCATTCGGTATTGCTGCAAGACGGCAGTCTGCTTTACTATGACAAACTTCTGGTGACCGCGGGCTCCTCCCCGGTTAAGCTGGGTGTGCGGGGAGAGGAGCTGAAAGGCGTATTTACCCTCCGTAGTCTGGGGGATGCCTTGTCCACGGCGGAGGCGGCCCGCAGCGCCCGCAGCGCGGTGGTGTGCGGCGGCGGGCTGGTGGGGTTAAAGGGTGCCCTGGCGATGAAAAAATGGGTTTCCGACGTTACAGTTTTGGTGGGCAGCCCCGGCCTGCTTTCCCGCCAGTTGGACGAAACAGGCTCCGCCATGCTGGAACGGGAGTTGAAGAGGATTGGTATTAAGGTTGTCTTTAATACCCTGGTTGAACGGTTCCTTCCTTCGGGCGACGGCGGGACACTGGCAGGAGTGCTTGATAAAAACGGCGGGGAAATGGAAGCCGGTGTCGCCATCGTAGGTAAGGGAGTTCGCCCCAATATCGACCTGGTGAGCAAAGCGGGCGGCGCCGCGGGCGCCGGGATAAAGGTGAGCAACCGGCTGCAGACCAGCCTGCCCGATGTATACGCCGCCGGGGACTGCATAGAGGTGACGGATTTACTAACCGGCCGGCCAACGCCTTCGGGGCTCTGGCCCCTGGCGGTGGAGCAGGGGAGATACGCCGCTTACAACATGGCGGGTGCATTAAGGCCTTACCCCAGACCAATTACCCGTATGAACTCGGCCCAATTCGGGGATTTGCCCATAATCTCCGCGGGTCTCCGGGACGGGGAAGAGGTATACGACAGATTAACCGGCCGGGGTAAAGCTTACCGCCGCCTGGTTTTTACCGGCGGAAGGCTGGTGGGAACGATTTTGCTGGGCGATGTGGAAAAAGCGGGAATTTATACCGGGCTTATGAGGAGCCGCCGGCCGGTGAAGGCCGCGCTGCGGCAAAGGTTATTGGAGGGCAGTGTTTGCGCTCATGATATTGGTTTAATGATATGAATCTACTGGTGAGGAGGAGGATAAATGAAATCCAGGGATAAGGCGGTTAATCAGATGATTAAAGCAGCCGGGGAAAGGGAAGTGGAAACGGTATGGGACCGCTACCAGACCCAGCAGCCCCAGTGCGGTTTCGGTGAATTGGGGGTGTGCTGCCGCAACTGCACCCAGGGTCCGTGCCGGATCAACCCTTACGGCGACGGCCCTGACCACGGGGTATGCGGGGCAAACGCCGATACCATTGTGGCCCGTAACCTGGTCAGGGCCATTGCCGCCGGCGCGGCGGCTCACTCCGGCCATGCCAGGCACCTGGCCCATGCCCTGAAGAAGGGCCTGGCAGGCAAGGCCCCGGCGTACGGGCTGAAGGACGAGGCCAAGCTCCGGGCGCTGGCCGCCAGGGTGGGACTGGACCCGGAACTTCCGGCGGAAGAATTGGTTAATAAATTTATGGACATGGCCCTGGAACAGTTTGCCGAGGGCGAGGGGCCTCTTAAATGGGCGCAATCATTCCTTACCGGGGGCTGTGGCGAAACCTTCGAAAGACTGGGCACAATGCCCACCGGCATAGATAATACCATCGTGGAAATGCTGCACAGGACCCATCTGGGGGTGGACGCCGATCCCGTGAACCTTTTGCTGGCCGGGGTCTCCTGCGCCATAGCCGACTATGCCGGCAGCCACCTGGCCACCGACCTGGCGGATATTATGTTCGGCACTCCGGGACCGGTGTTCAGCCAGGCCAATATGGGGGTTATGAAAGAAAAATCGGTGAATATAGCCCTGCACGGGCACAACCCGGTGCTGAGCGACATAATTGTGCAGGAGGCCCGGGAAATGGAAGAGGAGGCCCGGGGGGCGGGGGCGGAAGGCATCAACCTGATGGGCGTCTGCTGTACCGGTAATGAAATTCTGATGAGACACGGGGTTCCCGCCCTGACTCACTCCATTTCCCAGGAAATGCCCATGCTCACCGGCGCGCTGGACGCCATGGTGGTGGACTACCAGTGTGTGTATCCATCCCTGGCCGGGGTGGCGGAGTGCACCGGAACCAAGCTTATCACCACCATGGATATGGCCAAGATATCAGGAGCCGTTCACCTGGGTATGCATGAGGAAAACGCCGCTGAAAAGGCCCGGGAGATTATATCCGTTGCCATAGAGCAGTTCCGGGCGCGGCAGGGCAGGCCGGTGAATATTCCCTCGGTCAGCAGCAAGGTGGTGGCGGGCTTCTCCGTGGAGGCCATTGTACAGGCCCTTTCCAAACTGGATGCCGCGGATCCCCTCAAGCCTGTTATCGACAGCCTGGCGGCGGGCAGCCTGCAGGGGGTGGTGCTCCTGGCGGGCTGCAACAATGTGAAGGTTCCCCAGGACGACAGTTTCCTGGTGATTGCCAGGGAGCTGGCGGCCAGGGACGTGCTGCTGCTGGCCACCGGCTGCGGGGCGGGTGCTTATGCCAGGCATGGCTATCTCACCCCCGAGGCTACCCTGGAATACGCCGGGCCAGGTCTGAAAGCGGTTCTGACGGCCATAGGAGAGGCCAACGGGCTGGGCGGCCCCCTGCCCCTGGTGCTGCACATGGGTTCCTGTGTGGACAACAGCAGGGCGGTGGACCTGGCAGTGGCGGTTGCCGATAAGCTGGGTGTGGACCTTAACAAACTGCCCGTGGTGGCCAGCGCCCCTGAGTTCAAAACAGAAAAGGCCGTTTCCATAGGCACCTATGCCATGGCCATCGGACTGCCGGTTCATCTGGGCGTGGTGCCGCCGGTGCTGGGCAGCCGCCTGGTGACCTCCGTGCTTACGGAGGGGGTAAAGGATCTGTTTGGGGGCTATTTTATTGTGGAAACCGATCCCTATAAAGCAGCGGGAGCCATATTTGCGGCTATTCAGGAAAGACGATCCGGGCTGGGACTGCCTACCCGGGAATGGGAATAAGGAGGGGGGACATGACCAGGGAACTGCTGATCAATTACGAACGCTGCCTGGGCTGCCGCTCCTGCGAACTGGCCTGCGCCACGGCCCACAGCCTGGCGAAAAGCCTGTTCGGAGCGGTGCTGGGAGGGGAAGCCCCTTTGAAAAGGATATTTGTCAGCCAGTCTGGAAGCCGCAAAGTGCCCCTGAACTGCAGGCACTGCCAGGACGCGCCCTGCATAGACGCTTGCATAACCGGCGCCATGCATCGGAACTCCGACGGGATTGTCACCAACCAGGGAGGTGAGGCCCCCTGCACCGGCTGCTGGATGTGCGTGATGGTTTGCCCTTACGGTGTAATCAGGGCGGAGACAGGAAAAAGGGAGGCGGTCAAATGCGACCGTAATTGTACTGACCATACCGGTGTTCCGGCCTGCGTAAAAGCCTGCCCCACCGGGGCGCTGGCTTTTACCACCGTGGACAGTCATTCCGGGAAGAAAAGAAAGGAATTTTTGGAAAGAGCGTTGAAATAAATGAAAATGGGGCCGGTTGCCTAACGGAAAAGCAGCCGGCCCTTATTTTTACCGGGCCAATTATGACCATAATGAGAAAGGACGTCTGCAGCGCCTTTAATCAATGATGATGATCCCCGGACGGGGTAATCTCCCTGGGAGCCTTTGTAACGGTATCATAGTTCCTGACCTGATATAAAATTCCGCCGGCCACCAGTATGGCGGCTATGACGCTGAAATACGCCGCAATGGTAGTATCCATATAATATACCTCCTTTGTTATCCTAATAAAAGAATTCTCTTTAAGCCGGTAAAATCCTTCCCTCCAGGGCTTTTTAAAGAAAGGTTAATTCGCCCCGGTTTCCTTAAGCTGGTAACATTCATTGGATTGCAAAGACTTTTGGAAATGGATCTAATTTAACAATACAAAAGAAACGTCTAGCATAACGTATGACTGTACGGTATAATGTATATAATTATAACCTAAAGTGGAAATTGCAGGCGGGGTGGTTGGTTTTCATTAAAAATATTGTGCCGTTGCTGTAAATAAAAACAATAAAAGAATTTTAAATTTTAAATAGCGAGGGAGATTATTAATGAACACATTAAAGGCATGGCTAATGATGGGCGTTCTATCAATACTCCTGGTGCTGATGGGGAACGCCATAGGCGGACAGTCGGGGGCGATGATATTTTTCCTTATTGCCATGGTCATGAACTTTTTCGGTTATTTTTACAGTGATAAAATTGCCATAAAAATGACCCGTTCATATCCTGTATCGGAAGCCGAAGCGCCGGAGCTGTACGCTATTGTTAACAGATTATCCCAGCGGGCTGGAATCCCCATGCCAAAACTATACGTTACACCCTCAGATCAGCCCAACGCTTTTGCCACCGGGCGGAACCCGTCCCACGCGGCGGTGGCCGTAACCCAGGGGATAATGAGAATTTTAAACCGCTCCGAGGTGGAAGGTGTTCTGGCCCACGAATTAGCCCATATAAAAAACAGGGACATTCTGGTGGGCACCATAGCCGCGGCCCTGGCCGGGGCCATCACTATGATGGCCAACGCCTTACAGTGGGCGGCCATATTTGGAATGGGCAGGGGCGAAGATGATGAAGAGGGGGGCGGCATGTTCGGTGGGTTGATTATGGCCTTTATCGCGCCCATAGCGGCCATGATCATACAAATGGCCATATCGCGCTCCAGGGAATACATGGCCGATGCCACAGGAGCCCGTATTGCGGGAACAGCGGAGGGCCTTTCCAACGCTCTATTGAAGCTTGAGTCGGCGGCGCACCGCATTCCCATGCAGGTGAATCCCGCATCTTCACACATGTTTATTGTTAATCCTCTTTCCGGGGCGTCCTTAATGAAACTTTTCAGCACCCACCCGCCCATCGAGGACAGGGTTGCCAGGCTCCGGAGCATGAGACTGTAACACGGTATATCAGCCTGCCTTTTGAAGAGGCAGGCTTTTCCCGCCCTTTCCGCCTTTTTTAAGCTGTCCCGGGAGATACCGGCCGTGAGAGCCGGTTGACGGGAGCGGGCTGGACATGCGCCGGATGAGTCACAGCACTTTGTCTCAGGTGTTCTCAGCCGGAAAAAAGTAACCCCGGAAGTCCTTTCCCTCCGGGGGTTCCTGTACATGGGGCACTCTGCCATCCTCTTTTTGCGACAGCGAGAACCGTCCCCTGTCGCATTTCAGGGCCGGGTGGTTGAGGGGAATTCTTTTGCGTAAAGTTGATGATGCTTATAAAAAATAAAATATAAAAACCAGTCACAAATATAGGAATAATATATATTCCACCACAAATGGTGTTCCATTGCCTTAATTTTCAAAGCAACCAGCTCAATTAAAAGGGATGGTATTGTCCATATAAAAATATGCAGGAACATTGTTGAAAATGTTTTCTGTTTAGGAAGTGTTTGTAGAAAAAGATATGTAATAACAAAATAAATACCTAATTCATCTAAATACTCTACGAAAAAATGTTCCCATTTGTTTGCTGCGGTATATTCCCAAAGGGGGTAGGCTTCAACAAGAAAGTCGGTAAGAAAACCCAATATCATTGCAAAATAACAGGTTGGCAATTGGCCAAGAAAACGTTTCTTATCCGCAAACAAACCAAATATTATCCATGACAAAATAAAACTTGTTAGCATAAAAATCATATTTTATCCTTCTCCAAACATCTCCAACATTGCTATAATTGCAAAACTTAAAGACAACACCGCCTAATGATACTTATTTTGCTTTAATCCGGGCCAATATTTATTACACGATTATTAACGGCTCTATTTCATGTTTTGCCAATGCCGGGGGAAAGATTAACCGGAAGTACTGCCCGGATTATACAAGCTTTAATAACATTTTCACCCTTAAATATATTTTGTTGTTATCATGACTTTTATCCGCAGTTTAACTTTCCCGCCGGGAAGTCACCACTCTGAGCCTTACTTAATGGCGAAGCGAGAGCGAAGGGAGGGGCGGTTCACTGATAAGATTCAGTTGGTGAACTTTTACAATTTAAAGATTTTTTATTTCTTCAGGCAAATAGCCTGGAGCTTTTTATTTTTAGCGGGCGGCTTCCATAGGGTTGGATTGCTGATGGGTATTCCACCCGGGACATTTGATTCGGCACTTTTCATACTTTTTGCGACAGCAAGAACCGTCCCCTGTCGCACTGAAAAAGAGGAGTGGAAGATGGATTGGTTTTGTGCTAAATTATAGGTTATACCTCCTGGATGATATTGAAGTTTAAAGTTATGCGGGGTGTTAATTTAAATGAAAGGCATGATGAAGATCACCCGGGAGGCGGAAATTAAGGAGGTGCTGTGATGAGCACGGTGGCGATTATGGAGGCAAGCTACGAAGACTGTCAGCAGGCTGTGGAAAGGATATTTCAGCTTTTTCCGTTAGAGCTGGAAGGAAAAAAAGTGGTTATAAAGCCCAATGTACTGCGCAGCGCGACTCCGGAAGAGGGCATAACCACCCACCCGTCGGTGCTAAAGGCCGTAATAAATGAAGTGGTCGGGCGTCACCCCGCATCGGTCATTGTGGGCGACAACCCCGGGGTTTTTTCCTACGGTATGAATGAAAAGGCCTTCAGGGACACCGGTTTGATGGAGGCTGCCGGTATCTATTATCAAAATCTTGGCGCGGAAACCGTATCCCGGGAAATTAATTCGCCGTATATAGAGAGGGCCCTTATATCACGGGCGATTATCGAGGCCGACGTATATATCAGTATGCCAAAGTTTAAAACTCACGGGCTCACCGGATTATCCTGCGCCATCAAAAATAATTTTGGGCTTATAGCCGGCGCCCTTAAAGCACAGACCCATAAAAAAGCCGGCAACCCCTTTAATTTTGCCGAAGCGCTGGTGGACGTCTTTGCCATCAGGGTTCCCGATCTGGTAATAGTGGACGGAGTGGTGGCCATGGAGGGCAACGGCCCGGCCTCCAAGGATTTAGTCAGCCTCGGCAAAATACTGGCCGGGGACGATCCCGTGGCCGTGGACACCGTGGTGGCGTATATGATGGGTTTTACTGAATTGCCCCGCACCATTGAGCTGGCGTCCGCCAGAGGATACGGCACCGGTGAGCTTTCAAGGATTAATATCGATGGAAAACTTGAAGTCATACCGGGATTCAAACTGCCCCAGGGGATGGACCCGAGCACGGCCTCCACTTTGAGCTCCATTACAGCGGCAAGGCCCAGGGTGGATAAAGAATTATGCACCGGCTGCGGAAACTGCATTGAGCACTGTCCCGGCGGTGCCCTGACAATGAATGAATACCCGGTTCTAAGCCCGGAACTGTGCATCACTTGTTTCTGCTGCCAGGAACTTTGCCCCCAAAAGGCTATCGAATTAAAATAAAGCGGCGCAGCCGGCATTTTGCACTGATAGAAGAGTATTGAGTATCGGAAAGATGCTCAATACTTTTTTTAAATTAAAAAACTGTATCATGGGAAATATTGGGCAGGAAATATAAATAAGGTTATTGAATCATAGCTTATATTGAAAATAAACTTTAATCCCGAATTAAAGGAATTTAAATATGCATTACTTTTTCTGGCTGCTGGTTGGCCACATAACAGGTGACTTTTTTCTTCAGATATACAAGCTCTGGAGATTGAAAAGGCAGAGCGGGTATTATTTATTATTGCATGTTTGGTTATATACCGTTAGTTTAACTGTTACACTTTATTTTATAGATCTTTTTGCCTGGTGGAAGCCGGTAGTCCTTTTTATAAGCCATTTTATTGCGGACTACCTTAAATGTTATGTGTTTAGTTTTAGAACATCCCGGGATAAATTGTTAGGATACGCCCTTGACCAGATTGTCCATGTGGCTGTGCTGGTTATGCTGCTGCCCTGGTGAACCTCAAAGGATATTAATGCACTAAAACGGAACTCAAATTATGCTCTTTTATATAGCAGTTTTCATCATTCAAATTAACTTTCTAAATGTAAAAAACCAGGAGGATATATTGATTTATTGGAGAATAATGGTATCATATGTTATGTATTGTTAATTAAGGTGATTATTTGTGAATCCGGAATTAATTGATTTTATCCTTTTTATAGCTCTTTTTATATTGTTCATTTATGTAATGGCCTCCAACAAAATTACAATCCTGCATAAAGCCTTCCTGGCCTTTCATTCACTGATGATGCTCTGGCCGGCCTGTAATTTTTTTATCAACGTTATTCCCCGGCGTGGATACCAGTGGTTTTTTTTGAATGTCGCCTTTGTGGGGCTTTGCTTTCTGGGCTTTGGGTGGCTGATGTTTTCCCTGGTGCTGATCAAGAAAACGCTGAAAAAGACGGTTATTTACCTGTTATTGGTGCCGGCTGTTCTATGTTCAATACTTGTTACCACCAACCCGTGGCACTTTTTGTTTACCCGGCCGGTTGACGGAGATTGGGCCGTTCGAACATATGGGCCCTTTTTCTGGGTGTTTGTGGCCTCCAATATCTTTTACCTTGTAATGGCCACGGTGCTTATGCTAAAAACCATGAAATTAATTCCCGACAGCGTTTTGGAAAAGCAGCTGTCCTTGTGTTTAAAGGGCGTGGTGCTGCTGCTTTTATTTTCCCTGGCCGATCTCGTGGTCAATGTGGTTTTTTTTCCTATGTTCGGCGTTATCCCGGGTTTTACTTCCGCGGGCATTATAGTTTCAGCCCTTTGTTTTATTTTGGCGATTAAAAAATACGATCTTTTCAGGATTGTCAACATAGCCCGGCAAGAGGTCATTGACAGCATGGGCACGGGGATAATTGTGCTGGACAGGGACGATATAGTGCTGGGACTTAACAGGAGCGCCAAAAGGCTGGCTAACATCCGGCCCGGACAGATTCTGGACATGGGCAAAACCCTGTTGTCGCCGTCCGTGAGCGGGTCAAAAGCGGGGTTTCTTGAGCGATTTGCAAAGGAGAAATCAAAGGACTTGCATACGGAAATAACATTAATGGGGGAGAATATCTGGCACATTTCCATTAACGTTTCTCCGTTGCTGGACGAAAAGAATAATTTGCTGGGCAGGATAGTGTCATTAAGCGACGTGACGGAATTGCGCAGTCTTCTGAATAAGGTTAAAGATAAAAATATCGCCCTGCAGCATCAAAATAAAGAGCTGATGAGGGTACAGGAAGAGCTTTTTGAGGCTAACAAAAAACTCGAGCATATGACCATAACAGACGAGTTGACCGGTTGTTACAACAGGCGCTATCTTTTGCAGCAATTGACCCGTGAAATTGCCATGGCCCAGCGCTATGGAAGCCCTTTTTCCATTTTTCTTTGCGACCTGGACAACTTTAAGACAATTAACGATACCTACGGGCATCTGGCCGGGGACGAAGTCCTCAGGATGGTGGTGGGTATCGTCAGGGACAATCTGCGCCGCACGGATGTGCTGGCCAGATTCGGCGGGGAGGAGTTTATTATTTTCCTGCCCCACACGGACTGTTCCGGCGCGGACTTTCTGGCGGAAAAAATACGGGCCGCGGTTGAGGCGCAGGCATATACAATAGCCGATAAAGTTATTGGGGTCACCGTGAGTATCGGCCTGGTATGCGTGGAGCATGGCCTGGAGGCGGACAGGGAGCCCTCTGAAGTGTTGAAGGTGCTTTTGGCCAGGGCGGACAAGGCTCTTTACCAGGCCAAGGAAAAAGGGCGCAACCGCGTTGCGGTTGCGGGTTAAAGGCAACAGTTATTTTTGGCAGGACGTAAGGGTTACGGAAAGCAACGGGTTTCCCGCCTGGCCGGTGGCAGAATTCAACGGGCGTACCTGGATAACGGCGGCAGTGGTCAGGGCGGCGGTTATTTCCGTAAAGGTGCCGGACCAGGTGGGGATGGACTCCGCGGTGGGAAAGAGCGGCCATTGCCAGGTAATTTCGCCCGGTATGAAGGCAATGCCCTGATAACCGTTAAAGCCCCCGAGTAAATCCATGGGAGCGGGCAGGCCGCTCGCGGCTATGGTGATGGCGCTGCGGCCGGGCCTGATTTGTACCAACTGGCGGATTAGGGCCGTCCCCAGTGCGTCGGCCGGGACGCTTTGACCTGTGCGCTCCATTATCAGGCAACAGGGTAGGGCGATGTTGGAGGCTTGGGTAAAGTTTGAATTTTCCGGCACCTTCAGCTCGTCTCCCGGGTTAAGGGCTTCGGGGTTTGTAATATGGTTGTTGGCCTCAACCATTTCCTGAAGGGTTACCCCGAACTGTTTGGCGATTGACCACATGCTGTCTCCTGATTTAACCGTGTAGCGCTCCCGGGAATTGCTGTTTTCCTGGCCGGCGGAAGCAGGAGTTTCAGGAAGATTGCTCATATCTATCCCCTTCTTTGTTAAATATTACCATTTCACTTTTTTTATTATACCAGATACTTGCCTTGGGAAAAACAGTAAATGTCAAATATATTACTTTTAAACTTTGCAGCCTTAAAATTTTCCCAGGCACACTACTGATACGTTAGGGGCATTCCTTCGTTATATTTGTTTAACGGCAGGTGATTGGCTACCCTGAGAAGGTGTGTCCCCCGACCCTTTCGGGCGAGGTGGATGCGGTGAACATTTTTCAGGTGAAAAACAACGACTCAACCAGTGCTTTTTTAATCGGCGCCGGAGAGAGAGGGCTTGAATACGGCAATGGGGCAAATCTCCTGGAAACGGAGATGGTAACAAGCTGGTTTAAGCTATTCTTTGGGAATGCCCGGGATATCATTTTATTGATACGCCGGGACGGCAGGATTGTGGAAGCAAACGATTCCGCGGTTAAGGCATATGGCTACGGCCGGGATAAATTGCTGCTTATGAGCATATATGACCTGCGCGCCAGGGAAAC
The DNA here is from genome assembly GCF_002933875.1 of Desulfocucumis palustris. Lineage (GTDB taxonomy): Bacteria > Bacillota > Desulfotomaculia > Desulfotomaculales > Desulfocucumaceae > Desulfocucumis > Desulfocucumis palustris. The sequence goes on from NZ_BFAV01000104.1 coordinate 79,734, forward strand.
TTTGCCTCTGGTTGAATCCCAGATGGAACAGGCGGGCCGTAACGGCATATTGTTTGAAACAATCCATCAACGCGTGGACGGCTGCACCTTTCATGTGGAGGTAAGCTCGCAGGGCATCATGATTGGCGAGGAATACGCGTTGTTGAGTATTATTCGGGATATAACCGCCCGAAAAAGAATAAGGGATAATCCGCCCGGGACCAATGCACAGCTTGAAGCCTCTTATGGGAAAAAAACAGCAAAGGAGGGGCGGAAAGAAAAAATTAAAGATGAAGCTGCGGCCACAGCAAAAATAACAAAGCGTGAATCAGGTCTTAATAAAAAGGCCGTCGCCCAGGGAAAAGGACTCCTTGAGATTGTCATCGCCTCCGAAGAAATGAAGGCTCTTTTCAAACAGGCCAAAAAGTATCATCAGGATCGTTCAATTCCGGTTTTAATCCAGGGTGAAACGGGGACAGGCAAGGAAGTAATCGCGCAATATATTCATTACGGTGATTTTAACGTCGCGGAACCGTTTATTGATGTCAATTGCGCTGCTTTAACAGCAAGTTTATTTGAAAGCGAACTGTTCGGTTATGAATCCGGCTCCTTTACAGGCGGGTTACCCATGGGGCAAAAGGGGAAACTGGATCTTGCCTCGGGCGGCACTATTTTTTTCGATGAAATAACGGAACTGCCGATTGAATTGCAGGCTAAATTATTACGGGTAATCCAGGAAAAAGAATTTTACCGGGTGGGGGGCCTTAGAAAAATAAGGACTAATATTAGAATCATATGCGCAACCAATGAAAATATAAATAAAAAGGCAAGTGAGGGATTATTCAGAAAGGATTTATATTACCGCCTTAATGTGGGACATCTGTCCTTACCGCCCCTGAGGGAGCGCAAAGAGGAAATATTACCTTTAGTCACTAAATTTTTAATTGATTTTTCGAAAAAGAGAGAAAAGAAATTTGTTAAAATCAGTGATTCCGCAGCAAGATTGTTGCTTTCATATAATTGGCCGGGAAATATAAGGGAACTGAGAAATGTTATGGAATGGGTTACCTTGATGTACGATGAATCTGTTCTCGAGCCCGCGCATCTTGGAATTTTACAGCAAAAGGATAATGTTTCCCAGGGCGTCGATGGTTATATCCCGGCGGTTAATCCTGATAACTTTACGCTGCCTGCCGAAGGGCTGGATCTTGAAAGGTTTATAAATAATATTGTCAGCCAGGCTTTGGAAATACACAAGGGCAACAAAACTAAAGCGGCGCGTTACCTTGGTATTTCCAGAAGGTCGCTTCAATGTCGCGTGGAGCGGATAAATAAAGTATTGTACAATAAATAACTTAAGAATGAAAATTTTACTTTTCAGTTCAAAATATACTATTAAGTTAACCGATTCGTACAGATCAACCTGTTTAAAATTTAAGAAAGCTACTGATAAAACCATAAAAATACAAGACATTACTGGATTAGACAATTACAGCAAAAAGCTTGCCATTTTTGGCAAGCTTTTTGCTGTAATAATCGAATATAAGCGCAGGCCGGATTCAGGTTATTAGGTTGATTTGTACGAATATGTGAAGGATGTGTAATTGTGTGAGAAATAGTTTCAGCGGGAACTTGGGATGCTTTATCTTTGACAAATGCAGCGGGAATACGGCCATAGGTATCATACTTGTTGACATGCAGGGAAATATTTTGGAAAGCAACCCCGAGCTGCAGGAAATGGTGGGCTATAGTGAAGAAGAGCTCTGTCACATGGCTTTAACGGATCTTACCCATCCCGATGATATATCCAAAGATTTAACACTGTACAAAGAACTTTTAGCAGGCAAAAGTAATTTTTTTCTAACGGAAAAACGTTATATCCGAAAAAATTGCCGTATTCTCTGGGCCCGCCTTAACGCCTTTTTGCTCCGGGGAAATCAGGGCGAGCCTAAATTTGCCATGTACATGGTTGAAGATATTACCCGGCGGAAAATAATAGAGCAGAACCTGGAGTCCGAAAGGAAGAATTTGTTTTCTATTTTGGACCAATTTCCGGTTTGCATTTATTTAGTAGCTTCCAATCATACCATTCGTTATGCCAATAAATGTTTTCAGGAGTATTTTGGAGTGCCAGGGGACAGGCCGTGTTATGATTTGCTGTACGGCCGCGCGGAGCCCTGCAGGGAATGTATGCCCTTCAAAACCTTCCATACAAAAAACCCTCAGCATCAGCAAAGGATTTATCCCGATAAACAGATATTTGAAGTTTACAGTTATTATTTCACGGATGCCGACGGCACATCAATGATATTGGTGCTGGCTATCGACATCACGGAACGTAAAAAGGCCGAGATAGTGTTAAACCGGTATAAAATTCTTTACGAGCAGGCCCGGGACATCATTCTGTTTGTTCGCCGGGACGGCAAAATTATGGAGGCGAACGACTCCGCGGTTAAAACATATGGCTACAGCCGGGATGAATTGCTTTCCATGAATATATATGACCTGCGTGCTGAAGAAACCGTTTCATTTGTGGAATCCCAAATGGACGAAGCCAATCATGACGGCATATTATTTGAAACAGTGCATCAGCACAAGAACGGCACCACCTTTCCCGTGGAGGTCAATTCCCAGGGCACGGCCATTGATAACCAGCGGATACTGTTAAGCGTAATTCGCAATATCGCGGAGCGAAAAAGAATGGAGGACAGCCTGAGACTGACCAACGAGGAGCTTGAAGCTTCCTATGAGGAAATAGCGGCGGCGGAAGAAGAGCTGAGGCAAAAATTTGAAGAGCTGCAGCTGGCTGAAGAGGAGCTGCATACCGCCCATCAGCAGCTTTTGGATATACTGGAGTTTCTTCCTGACGCAACCTTTGCCGTGGGCAAGGATAAAAGGATAATCGCCTGGAACAGGGCTATTGAGGAAATGACCGGATTGTCCAAGGCGGACATGATCGGCAAGGGGGATTACGTTTATACCGTTCCTTTCTACGGGATACAGAGACCTTGTTTAATCGATCTTATTATTTCGGGTGAAAAGGAGATTGAACTGCTGTATGATTGCGTGGAAAGAAGAGGAGAAACATTATTCAGCGAAGTGTTCGTGCCGTCTCTATTTGAAGGAAAAGGAGCTTATATCTGGATAAAAGCCTCGCCCCTGCTGGATGGCAATGGGAATGTGGTTGGGGCTATAGAATCCATACGGGATATTACCGAGCGCAAGCGCACCGAGGAACAGCTGAAATATCTCAGCCTGCACGACCCCCTGACCAAGCTTTACAACCGCGCCTATTTTGAAGAGGAGATGAGGCGGCTTGAGGACGGACGCCGGGCTCCAGTAAGTATTATATTACCAGTAAGTATTATATTATGTGATGTGGATGGACTGAAACTTGTCAATGATACCTTTGGTCACGAATCCGGGGACAACTTGCTTAAAGCCGTGGCCGGGGTTGTGGGGGAGTCCCTGGGGAGCGGCAATATGGCAGCCCGGATTGGGGGCGATGAATTTGCCCTTTTGCTCCCGGATTGTGACGCGGACGCCGCGAAAAATGCCTGTGACAGAATACGGTTTTTATTAAGCAATTACAACTCAACCAATCCGGACATTCCATTAAGCCTGTCCATAGGTTTTGCCACCAGGAATGATGCTTCTGTAAAAATAAGTGATATATTCAAGGAAGCCGACAACAAAATGTACCGGGAGAAGCTGCACCACAGCCAAAGCGCCCGGAGCGCCATTGTTCAGACTCTGCTGAAAGCGCTGGAGGCCAGGGATTATAGCACGGAGGAACACGCGGATCGATTGCAAAGCCTGGTGGTAGAACTGGCTGTGGCCATTGATCTGCCGGAGCACAGGATAACCGATCTCCGCCTCTTCGCCCAGTTCCACGATATAGGCAAAGTGGGCATACCGGACCGGATTCTGCTTAAACCCGGCGCCCTTACCCCCGAGGAAGTTAGTGAAATGCGGAGGCATTGTGGGATTGGGTATCGAATCGCCATTTCCTCACCTGATCTGGTACCCATTGCCGACTGGATACTAAAACACCACGAATGGTGGAACGGCGATGGTTATCCCCTGGGTTTGAAAGGGGAGGAGATCCCCCTGGAATGTCGTATTCTGGCCATAGTGGACGCCTATGACGCAATGACCAGCGATCGGCCGTACCGGAGAGCCATGTCACATGAAAAGGCTGTTATGGAATTAAAAAGATTTGCCGGAATTCAGTTTGATCCGTTGCTGGTGAACAGCTTTGAACCTCTGCTGAAAAAGGATAGGTAACAAAAAGACACCTGTCTCCGGGATAACCGGTGACAGGTGTCAATCGGGAAGTTAGGAGGCTGCTTTTTTGGTTGTATCGAAATTAATTTTTCCTTCACTGGCGGATAGTTTGACCGTTTCCCCGGCCGCGGCCTGGCCAATTACCATCATCCGGCTTAAGGGAGTCTCCACTTCCTGCTGGATCAGGCGCTTCAGCGGCCTTGCGCCGTAGGCGGGCTCGTAGCCCTTTTGGGCCAGGTGGTTTAGGGCGCTGTCCTCCCACTCCAGGGTGACGCCGGTGCCGCCGTATACCCTCCCCGCCAGTTTCTCCAGCAGCAGTCCGGCGATTTGCCGCACGTGCAGCTGGTTTAAGGCGTGGAACACCACTATCTCGTCAACCCGGTTAAGAAATTCCGGCCGGAAATGACCGCGCAATATACTGAGCACTTTATCCTTCATATGCTGAAAGTCGCCGCCTTGTTCCTGGTGGGCAAGTATTTCGTGACTGCCGATGTTGGAGGTCATTATTATTACTGTATTCCGGAAGTTCACTGTGCGTCCCTGCCCGTCGGTGAGCCGCCCGTCGTCCAACAGCTGAAGCAGCACGTTGAAAACGTCGTGGTGGGCTTTTTCAATTTCATCCAGCAATATCACCGAATATGGCTTGCGCCTTACGGCCTCGGTCAGCTGGCCGCCCTCCTCGTAGCCCACGTACCCCGGAGGGGCTCCTATGAGCCTTGCCACGGTATGTTTTTCCATGTATTCGGACATATCCAGCCTGGTGATGCTGCGCTCGTCGTCAAACAAGGCCTGGGCCAGTGCCCTGGCCAGCTCGGTCTTGCCCACGCCGGTGGGCCCCAGGAAAATAAAGCTGCCGATGGGGCGGTTGGGGTCCTTGATGCCCGCCCTGGCGCGCAGCACGGCGTCCGCCACCGCCCGCACGGCCTCGTCCTGGCCGATAACCCGTTTGTGCAGTTCATCATCCAGGTGAATAAGCTTCTCCTTTTCGCCCTCCATCAGCTTGCTCACCGGTATGCCGGTCCAGCGGCTGACCACCCGGGCGATATCCTCTTCCTCCACTTCCTCCTTCAGCAGCATGCTGTGCTTCTGTTTGCTGGCCAGCAGCTCTTCCTCGGTTTTAAGCCGCCGCTCCAAATCGTTTAGGCGTCCGTATTTCAGCTCCGCCAGGCGGTTCAAGTCGTAGTCCCGCTCCGCCCGCTCTATTTCCTGGCGGGTTTCCTCTATTTCCTTCTTCAGCTGGCGCACCCGGGAAATGGCCTGTTTTTCCACCTGCCACTGGGCTTTCATGGCGTCGCTTTCCCCGCGCAAATCAGCCAGCTGCCGCTTTATTTTTTCCAGCCGCTCCTGGGATGAACGGTCCTTTTCTTTGTTTAACGCCGCTTCCTCTATTTCCAGCTGCATGGTGCGCCGGGTGATTTCATCCAGTTCCGTGGGCATGCTGTCTATTTCCGTGCGCAGTCTGGCCGCCGCCTCATCCATCAGGTCAATTGCCTTGTCCGGCAGGAACCGGTCGGAAATGTAGCGGTCGGAAAGGGTTGCCGCGGCCACCAGGGCGCTGTCCTGTATACGCACCCCGTGGTGCACCTCGTAGCGCTCTTTTAAACCACGCAATATGGAAATGGTGTCCTCCGCCGAGGGAGGGTTTACCAGCACCGGCTGGAACCGCCTTTCCAGGGCGGCGTCCTTTTCCACGTGCTTGCGGTATTCGTCCAGGGTGGTGGCGCCGATGGTGCGCAGCTCTCCCCGGGCCAGCATGGGCTTCAATAAATTTCCCGCGTCCATGGCCCCTTCGGCGGCTCCCGCCCCCACCACGGTATGCAGCTCGTCAATGAAAAGTATTATTCTGCCCTGGGACTGCTGTACTTCCTTCAGCACGGCCTTCAGGCGCTCCTCGAATTCACCCCTGTATTTGGCCCCGGCCACCAGGGAGCCCATGTCCAGGGCCACCAGCATTTTTTCTTTAAGGCCCTCCGGCACGTCCCTGGCCACTATTCGCCGGGCCAGCCCCTCCACAATGGCGGTTTTGCCCACCCCGGGTTCGCCTATCAGCACGGGGTTGTTTTTGGTGCGCCGGGAGAGTATCTCCATTACCCGGCGGATTTCATTGTCCCGTCCTATTACCGGGTCCAGTTTTCCCTCGGCCGCCAGCCTGGTGAGATCCCGCCCGTACCTTTCCAGGGCCTCGTAGGTTTCCTCGGGGTTTTCCCCGGTTACCCTCTGGTTGCCCCTTACCGCTCTCAGGGAGTTCAGCAGGGCGTCCCGGGTGAGCCCGGATTTCTTCAGGACTTCCCTGGTTTCCGGCTCGCCTTCCTCCAGCAGGGCCAGCAGAAGGTGCTCCACGCTGACATAGTCGTCCTTCATGTCCCGGGCTTCCTTTTCCGCCCGGGCCAATACCCTGGCCATGGCGGTGCTCATGTGCAGGGAGCCCTCGTAACCGGTTACCACCGGTATTTTCTTTAATAACTCTTCACACCCGGAAATGGCCGCCGTGGTGCTGACCCCGGCGTGTTCCAGAAAACGCGGAATAATACCGCCTTCCTGGTTGAGCAGGGCGTGCAGCAGGTGTTTGCCGGTTACCTCCTGGTGATGCCTGGAGGCCGCCAATTGCTGCGCGGACCCCAGAGCTTCCTTTGATTTGACGGTAAAGCGGTTGATATCCATGTTTATCCCCGGCCCTTTTTGCCGGAGTTCACCTCCTTCTCAGTCTTTCCAGTTCCTCCTGCATTCCTTCCATGCGCTCCAGCAGCTCCGTTATTATGGCCGCCCCCGTAAAGTTGACCCCCAGGCTGCTTCTCAGCCGCAGCACTCTTTGCAAACGGCCCACCTGGCGCAGAGGTATGTGGCCTCCGTGCAGGTCCACAATGCCCAGCTCGGCCAGGTACTGCGCCATATCCGGGTGTATCCCCAGGGTGGTTACGTCCACTCGGTTGTCTTCTTCATCCGTTGAGGGGGTGTGGCAGTAAATTTGGATGAAATATTTCTTCATAACCTTACACCCCTTTCCTCAGTTCCGCCAGCTGCCGGTAAAGCTCCCGCTCTTTTTCCGACAGGCTGTCCGGGATGTCTATCTTTATGAGCACGTACTGGTCGCCCCGTCCTTCCTTGCGGGGGAGCCCCTTGCCCCGGAGCCTCAGGCGCCTTCCGGCCCGGGTGCCCTGGGGAATCTTTACGCTTACGGCGCCGTCCAGGGTGGGGACGGTGACCTGATCTCCCAGTGCCGCCTGTTCCGGGCGAAGGGTGACCTCGGTTTCCAGGTCCTGGCCATCCACCCTGTAGACCGGGTGCGGGGCCAGCTTTACCTTCAAGAATAGATCTCCCCTGGGGCCGCCCCCGGGTCCTTCGCCTCCCTGGCCCTTGAGCCGGATGCGGCTGCCTTCCTGTATCCCCGGCGGGATTTTAACCGTGATGGTTTTGCCGGAAGTCCTGCCTCCGGTACCCCCGCAGCGGTTGCAGAAGCCGTTTCCGTCATAACCGGTTCCCCCGCAGGCGGGGCAGGTCTCCCGGACGGAGAGTTGTATGTTCTTTTCGCCGCCCCGGTAGGCCTCCTCCAGGGTAAGTTCCAGCCGGCTTTCCACGTCCTGGCCCCGCAGGGGCCCCCTGCGGGCGCCCCTGGCGGAGCGGCCAAAGGGTGAGCCTCCGGCGCCGCCGAAAAGTATGTCGAAAAAGTCGCTGAAACCGCCTTCCGCACCTGCGCCGCCGGTATAGAAACGGAACCCTTCCATGTCCGGGGAAGGGGTGAATTCCTGGCCGGCCCGCCAGTTGGCCCCAAGGCGGTCGTATTTGGCTCTTTTTTCCTGATCTCCGAGTACCTCGTAGGCTTCATTGATCTGTTTTATTTTTTCCTCCGCCTGTTCCTTATCCTCGCCGCTGTGCAGATCGGGGTGCCACTGGCGGGCCAGTTTGCGGTAGGCGGTTTTAATTTCCTTTTCCGTGGCATTGCGGCTGACGCCAAGTGTTTCGTAATAATCCTGAAAAGCTACAGCCATAAATAATCACCTGCCATAATCATTTAACCACCAGCACCCTGGCCGGACGCAGGAGCTCGTTTCCGAACCGGTAGCCCGGGGAAAGTTCCTCCGCCACGTGGCCCGGGGGACAGGTGTTGCTTTGAACATATCCGACACCTTCGTGCCCGGCGGGATCGAAGGGCCTGCCCAGGCTTTCCACCCGTTCCAGCCCATGCCGGTCCAGGGTGTCCCGGAGCTGTCTCTGCACCAGCAATAGCCCCCGGCGTATTTCTTCATCCTGTATTTGTGCCGGAACCCTTTCAAATATGTCCAGCACGGACAGCAAATCCCTGACAAGCTCCTTCTTGCCCCGCAGGGAACCGGCCTCGGCCTCCCGTTCCACCCTCTTGCGATAGTTGTCAAAGTCGGCCAGGGTACGCAGGTGGCGGTTTTTTTCTTCAGCCAGTTCCCGGCGCAGGGTGTTGGCTTCTTCCAGATCTTTAGCGCGCTGGGGCTGTTCATTCATCGAAAAAACCTCCGTTAAACACCAAAATGATTATAAAAATTGTTTAACAACGCCTTGATATAGTGAGCCTTGGGTTCCAAAGAGGGTTCTTTGTTCTTAAGGCCCGTTTGTCCCCGGCCTTCAAGGGATGGTGTCTCACAGGCCGCTGGCGGGATAAACCGGGCTTCTATATTACGGGCAGGGGAAAATTTTTGCCCCTGCCCGTGTTCTTTTAAATTAGTATAACATTACATTTTTATTATTTTACCTCAAATTCCGCGTCCACCACGTCGTCGTCCTTTTTGCCGCCCGGGCAGCTTCCTCCGCCGCAGCCGGGGCCGGCGTCACCTTGCTGGTGAGTCTCCTGGGAGAGGGAGTAGGCCGCCTGCTGCAGATCGCTCTGCAGGCTGCGGATTCGTTCCACCGGGGCGTTTTCCTTAAGGGCCGCCTTGAGGTCATTAAGCAGTTGCTCGATGCGGGCCTTTTCATGCGCGGGAATTTTATCGCCCAGGTCTTTGATCTGCCGGTCCACCTGGTAGGCCAGGGAGTCGGCTTCATTCCGGGCCTCGGCCTCCTGTTTGCGCTTTTTGTCCTCGCCGGCGTTGGTTTCCGCCTCCCGCACCATCCTGTCGATTTCGCCTTGCTCCAGGCTGGTGGAGCCGCTGATGGTGATGGTTTGCTCCTTGCCGCTGGCTTTGTCCCGGGCGCTTACCTTTAGAATGCCGTTGGCGTCGATGTCGAAGGTTACTTCGATTTCCGGAACCCCCCTGGGGGCCGCCGGTATTCCCTCCAGCTTGAACTGTCCCAGGGAGCGGTTGTCCCTGGCCATTTCCCTTTCACCCTGCAGCACGTGGATGTCCACGGCCGGCTGGCTGTCCTCGGCGGTGGAGAACACCTGGCTGCGCCGCACCGGTATGGTGGTATTGCGCTCTATGATTTTGGACATTATCCCTCCCAGGGTTTCCACTCCCAGGGACAGGGGAGTGACGTCCAGCAGAAGCACGTCTTTCACTTCCCCGGCCAGCACGCCTCCCTGGATGGCTGCGCCCACGGCCACCACCTCGTCCGGGTTGACTCCCTGGTGCGGGTCCTTGCCCCCGGTGAGCTGGCGGACCAGTTTTTGCACTGCCGGAATCCGGGTGGAGCCTCCCACCAGGATTACCTCGTCAATGTCCTTTTCGCTGAGCTTGGCATCGGCCAGGGCCGCCGTCACCGGATCCCGGCAGCGTTCCACCAGGTGACTGGTGATGTCGTCGAATTTGGCCCTGGTGAGCTTTGCCTCCAGGTGCTTCGGCCCGCCGGCGTCGGCGGTGATAAAAGGCAGGCTGATCTGGGTTTCCATGGTGGTGGAAAGCTCGATCTTGGCCTTCTCCGCAGTCTCGGTGAGCCTCTGCAGGGCTTGCTTGTCGTTGCGCAGGTCAATGGCGTAGTCCCTTTTGAACTCCTCGGCCAGCCAGTCCACCACGGCCTTGTCGAAATTGTCGCCGCCCAGGTGGGTATCGCCGTTGGTGGATTTTACCTCGAACACCCCGTCGCCCACATCCAGTATGGACACGTCGAAGGTTCCGCCGCCCAGGTCGAAGACCAGTATGGTCTGGTTGGTTTTTTTGTCCAGCCCGTAGGCCAGGGCGGCCGCGGTGGGCTCGTTGATAATCCGCAGCACGTTCAGCCCGGCAATCCTGCCGGCGTCTTTGGTGGCCTGCCGCTGGGCGTCGTTAAAGTACGCGGGCACGGTGATCACCGCTTCGTTGACCTTTTCACCCAGGTATTTGGAGGCGTCCTCCACCAGTTTGCGCAGCACCATGGCGGAAATTTCCTCCGGGGCGTGCTGTTTGCCCCTTACATCAAACCTTACCGCGTCATTGGGGCCGCTGACCACTTTGTAGGGCACCAGGTTGCGCTCTTCGGCAACTTCCGGGTAGCGGCGGCCGATGAAACGTTTTACCGAATAAAGGGTATTTTCAGGGTTTAATACGGACTGGCGCCGGGCCACCTGGCCCACCAGCCTTTCCCCGTCTTCCTTGAAGGCCACCACCGAGGGGGTGGTGCGGCTGCCTTCAGCGTTTATAATAACGGTGGGCTTTCCGCCCTCCATTACTGCCACCACCGAGTTGGTGGTGCCAAGGTCAATGCCGACTGTTTTGCCCATCGTAAAACCTCCCTTTGAAAATTAGATGGATGTAAATAGTTTTTATCGAACCGGTTGTTGGTATACCTCTTATTTCCAGTGCTGCAGTGGCCGCTATACTCTTAAGATGAAGCCCGCGCACCTCCTTAGTTGGTCTGCCTTAACCTTGACCATCTTTGACCTTAATATTAGGGTAAAATTTTCAGGCTGTCAATAGGGTATTAGAAAATTTTTCTGTCAAATGGCATTTATTTTGCGAGCCGCGTTTTTAAAGGTTTCCCGGGTTGTGTTTCCCATCTGGCGGGGGGGTGTATGGTTGCGGCCGTCACGCGTATTTCTCGTTTTGGGTCTCCATCAGGCGCGCAAAGACCTTCACCAGTTCGGGGTCAAACTGGGTTCCCGAGCGGCTGATTATTTCATCCACCGCTTCATTATGCGTAACGGCCCTGCGGTAAGGTCTGGGCGAGGTCATGGCGTCATAGGCGTCCGCTATGGCCAGTATGCGGCACTGCAAGGGTATTTCCGTTTCCTTTAGGCCATAGGGATAGCCCTGCCCGTTCCACCATTCGTGGTGCTTTAAAATCCAGTCGGCTACGGGTGACAGCTCCGGGGCGGAGAGGGCAATCCTGTGTCCTATTTCACAATGCCGCTGCATCTCCTTGGTTTCATCCGCTGTGAGGGGGCCTGGTTTTAGCAGAATATTGTCCGCAATACCCACATTGCCTATGTCGTGCAGCTGAGCCAGCAGGCACAGGTCCTCAATGCTCTGTTCCGGCAGCCCCGTGGCCCGGCCGAGATCCCCGGCCAACTCCTGCAGACGCCCGGCGTGTTCCCTGGAGGCCTTGTTTTTTTCTTCCTGGGCTTTGAGTAAGGTTTGGATTATGGTGCTCCGGGCACTTTTACCGTGGTGCAGCTTTTCTTTGTACATATTGTTGTCCGCTTCTTTAAACAGCTCCGCCATGCTGAACGTGTTTTCCGCAAAGGCAAATCCGATGGAAATGCTCAGGGGCAGTTCCGGCTTCGTCTGGTTGTGAATGGATATGGCTTCCCGGATGCGGTTGCAGAAATCTTCCACGGATTTCCCTCCGGCATCCGGGAGCAGCACCGCGAATTCGTCTCCGCCTATCCGTGCCACCATATCTTCCTTGCGGAAAGAGTCCCTGATTACACCGGCGGCTGATATCAAAAGGTCGTCCCCGGCGTCGTGGCCCAGGGTGTCGTTTATGAGCTTGAGCCCGTCAACGTCACAGATGATAATACCCGCTTTTTGGTAACGGCCGCTCTCCAGCCTGTTCATTTCCTGTTCGAAATGAGCCCTGTTGTACAGACCTGTCAGCGGGTCGTGCAGCACCAGGTATTTTAACTGTTTCTCCATCTGTTTGCGCTGGGTGATGTCCCTTATGGATTCGATAGCCCCCACGGTGTTTCCGTAACGGTCAAAAAGCGGTGAGGCGGTGACGCTTAAGTATGCCCCCTTGCCTTTGTATACGTAAGGTACGAAAACCTCTGAATACAGAGTGCTGCCATTGCGTTCCACAAAGTCGTAAAGTTTTTCCCGGTCCTTGTCTCCCGGGTTGATTAAATCAATGAGTATAGGTCTTTTGTGTCCCCAGAAAGGCACTGAGTAGGCATAGTCTCCCTTTCCCACAATATCCGCCTTGGAGACGCCGGTTAATTCCTCCAGCGCCCGGTTCCAGGCTATTACTTTCTTCTCCCTGTCTATAACAAAGGTGGCGTCCGGCAGAAACTCAATTATATCCAGCAGCTGCTGGTGCGCCGCCAGCAGTTTTTCCCCGGCCAGTTTTCGCTCGGTAATGTCGGTGGATATACCCACAATATTGCAAATTTCCCCATCCTCGCCATATACGGGGGTCAGGGCCACGCTCCACACTATTTTCCTGTTGTCATTGCGTATGTACGGAGCCTCAAAGGTATAACTGGTCCCTTCCAATACCCGGCGGATGGCCTCAACGGCCAGAGGGCGGGATGTTATGGGCCATATTTCGCTGAACATTTTGCCCCTGGCTTCTTTCCCGGTCCACCCCATGGCGGTCAGTCCCGCCCGGTTGATGCTCAAAAACCTTCCTTCCCTGTCAAAAAGGGTGACGCAGTTGGGGGAACCCTCCACCAGGCTGTGATAGTGTCTTTCCGAGGCGGCGATTCTGGCCTCGGATTCCCTGGCATAGCGCAGGGCCAGGAAAAATACTATTATAAGCGTGCAGAATACAAGTATTATTGCTATGCTGAACAGCCTGTAGGCGTTAATCAGGTGGGTGGGGGACAGCAATACGATTGACCATCCCTCCCGGTAAATGGCAAAGCGGCTTACCAGGAACTTTTGATCGTTAAAATATATCATTTCGTTGTTATGGGGCTCCCTGTTCAGGAGCGGCGAAAAAGGGCCGTCCCCAAACTGGCGGGAAAGCTTTAAATCCTGTTGTTCCTTAAGGGTCAGGGGCCACAGGCTTTTGAGCATCAGGTCCTTATCGCTGGACAGAAAAACAAGTCCCTGGGGACTTATGAAAAAGCACTGGGAATATTTCTGGAAGCATTCCTCTATGGAGCCGATGGTTTTTTTAATCACGACAACGCCGATGATTTGTTTTTTATCGTTGCGAACCGGGGAACTGGCGTAAAAACCCCGGGCGCCGGTGGTGACGCCCAGGGCGAAATAACGGCCGGGCGTCCCGGCGGCGGCCTGCCGGTAGTAGGGCCGGAAATTATAGTATTTTCCCACAAAGCTGGTGGGTGAATTGCGGTTTGAGGAGGCAATGGTTTTTCCGTTCATATCAAGCAGATAGCATTCCGATGTCCCGATAGCCTTTTTATAACGGTCCAATATGGAATTGGCCCTGTCTATATCTTCTTTCCCCCGGGTTATCAAGGCCGGGGCGATCCAGGGAGAGCCGGCCATGATATTCGCGGCCCGTTCAGTTTCATCAAACTCCAGCAGCAACTGGTTGGAAAGCAGATTAACCTGGTCCTGGTTGCTTTGAATCAGGTCTTTTAAAGCCTGGTTGCCAAGGTATTGTGTGAACAGCCAGCCCGCGGACAGGGCCAGGACCAGGGACACCACCATCATGGCGAAATTATTTTTACGCATTCTGTCGTATCTTGTTCCGGTGAGGCTGGCGGGCCGGGTCAGGGAATAACCCCACAGCGCTATGGCCGCCGCCAGGGCGAGAATCATTTGCAGCAGTATTGCGGCCGGATAGCTGAAAGCTTGTCCGCTGAATATATTGCCGGAGGCAAAATTGTACCCCGGGGTCACAACAAGGGAGGTGGCGGCTATTAAAACCATTGCAACGGCCGCCGTGGCAAGTCTGCGCCGGTTGGCCTTCTCCAGGGCTTTTGCCCGAAGAAATAGAGCCCGGGCGGCCCAGACTCCCCCAACCGCGCCAAGTATAAATACGGCCGGGGCGGTCAAAGGCGGCACGGCGCCGGTGGTTCCCAGCAGTGCCAGTGCGGCTGCCGGAATATAAACCCATTTGCCCGGGCCCCCGCCCGGCATGGCGGCTGTTCCCCTGCGGCCAAATTCCATCAGGAACAAAAAGGATATTAACAAAAGGGAAGACGAGGTTACGCTGAAAGAGAGGGTTTCCCCCAGAAGGTGTTTTATCATGGCAGGCCACTGGTGCACTCCGTGGAAAACACCGAATAAGGCGAGGTAAAACCACTGTGACGGTTTGCCGTCCGGCTCTTTGACGGCACAGCAGGCCGCGGCCAATATAATGAAGGACAGGCTGTGGAGAAGTAGAATATAGTCGGTCTGGCTGAAGGTGACATTGCTCATGACGGTGGCCCAACTTTCATGATAATGTGCCAATAATAAGATATATGCGGCTAATTACAGTTCCTTATTAATATAATGTATTGCAGCCCATATGGTCAATTAATTAAAGAAAATATATAAGTATCAGGAAAATCCTGCGGTTTGGTAAACATATCCTTGTTTATTGATAATGTTTATATTTGTCGAATATTAGCATAATAATACATCAGTTGAGAATGTTTATCAATGGATATGGTGTGTTTACAGTTATTCTCAAATTTAAAAGCTTATTTAATAATAAAGTTTTTTTTAAATATTATATGGGCAAATTAATTCCGGGAGGATTTTGCGCGCGGCATGGACAAAGAGACAAAAAACTTAATAGAATCGCTTCGGGACAAGATAGTGGAACTCGGCATCAACATGGAAAAAATGAAATTGGCGGAATATGTTGACCTGCTACACAATCCCTGGCGCCTGTTATGGGTGAACTTTACGTCCGGGATTGCCCGGGGTTTGGGGATAGCGGTTGGATTTGCCATACTGGGGGCAATGCTGGTGCTGGTTCTCAAAAAGCTTGTTAGCCTTAACCTGCCCGTTATCGGCGGGTTTATCGCCGAAATTGTGCAAATCGTGCAGGACCAGCTAAGCTCCCGGCGTTATTAAGGGTGTATATAAACAATTAAGATTTGGGGGGAAGCAAACCGGTGCTGACCAGTGAAGAAATAAATAACTATAAACGGCGCCTGCTGGAAGAAAGGAAACGGATTGAAGGCAGAATAGAGAGCTATGAGGATGGGGGGCTCCGGGAGGCGATGAGCGCTTCCATAGGAGAATTGTCCCTTTACGATAATCATCCGGGTGACGTTGGGTCGGAGGTTTTTGAGCGGGCCAAGGATTTTGCGCTGCGGGAGGACGCCGCCGAGCTGCTGGGGGACATAGACGACGCCCTGGAAAGGATTGACCGGGGGGATTACGGCAGCTGCGAGATTTGCAACGGGGAAATATCCCGGGACCGTTTGGACGCGCTGCCTTACACCACCCTTTGCCTGGATTGCAAACGGAAGAGCGAGGAGATGCCCCAGAGCAGGATCAGGCCGGTGGAGGAAAAGGTGCTGGAGGAAATATACGAGCACGGGCTTGACAAAAAAAAGAATTTTTACGACTGGGAGGATTCCTGGCAGGATGTGGCCCGCTGGAATGAGCACGCTCCCTTCGCCGAGTCCGGCTCCTATTACGGCGATAACGATCTGGCCACCGAGGACAGGGGAGCCGTGGAGGATGTTGACAGCATCCCCGTGGAAAAGGACGAAGATGGAATAATATACCAGAGCTTTAAAGACCTTGACAACAATACATCGGAACGGGAAACCCGATAAGTGAAAATGTAAATCATTGTCAATAATAGCTGTTGCCCGGGACAAGAAGGTTATGCTATACTACCCGTATAGTCAGGCTGGGAAAAAACAGCCGGGCCTTACGGCAGCGGATTAGCCCGTGGGACTTCATCCAGGCCTTATTGGGATGTTGGCCCCGGGCATTGTTTTTGCGGAGGTAGGGCAATGACCAGTGAAAAATTAAAGGTGGCGACCATTTCCGTCCTGTCTAATCTGGTGCTGACCATTGGAAAACTGGTGGCGGGCCTTTTAATGGGATCCGTCAGCGTTATTTCTGAAGCTATTCATTCCGGGCTGGACCTGGTGGCGTCACTGGTGGCCTATTTTTCCCTCCGGCAGTCCGGAAAGCCAGCGGACGAGGACCACCGGTACGGCCACGGTAAGTTTGAAAATGTTGCCGCCATTGTCGAAGCGCTGCTGATATTGGCGGCCGCGGCGGCGATTATCGGGCAGGCCGTGCTGAAGCTGTACCGCGGGGGACATGTGGAATCCCTTAACCTGGGCATTGTGGTCATGGGAATGTCGTCGGTAGTTAATTTTCTGGTGTCGGGAATGCTGATGAGGACTGCCAAAAGAACCGATTCCCCGGCCCTGGAAGCGGACGCCTGGCATTTGCGCACCGATGTCTATACTTCCTTTAGCGTATTTGTGGGGATAATATTGATCAAAATTACAGGCATTAACCAGCTGGACCCAATTATCGCCCTTGGGGTTTCCGCCCTGATTATCAAGGCGGCCTTTGATTTATTGATAAAATCAGCCAGCAGTATCGTGGATGCCCGCCTTTCCGACGAGGAGGAAAAGATAATAATGGATGTTTTAAACAGGCATTCCGGCGAGTACGTGCACTTCCACAAACTTCGCACCAGAAGGGCGGGCCCCGAGCGGCATGTGGACCTGCACCTGGTGGTGCCCAGGATGCAGAGGATTTACCTGGCCCATGAGCTTTGCGACCGCATTGAGCAGGACGTGCGTCAGAGTATGCGCGGAGTAAATGTGCTGATTCACGCCGAACCCTGCAAGCCGTGCCCGGATTACTGTTTGAACTGTACCCTGCTCCCGGCGGCCGGCCGTCAGCAGGAAAATAAAAATAGCGGTGACAGCAAAGGGTGCCAGGACTGCGACGGCTGCAATTGAGACTGGAATCAATATCCCTGAAGTTAAACAACCGTATAAAATAATCAAAAATGAGGACACCCTATTGCCGGGTGGCCTTGTTTTTTGTAAACACCGGGAATGCTATGTTCCATGGTTTTATCATATTTCGGGAGGAAATGAGTTCCAGCACGGAGAAAGGATACGGAGAAAGGATATGGTGACAGGTTGTCGCTTTAACGAAAAATATTTCATAACAGGGACATAATAACCGGTAATTGAAGCGGAGGTTGAGCGATTTGGAAAAAGCAATACAGGAAGCTGCAAATGGTTATGCCGCCTGGCTGGAGCCTTCCCATCTTCACTTCCACAGCGGGGGCATGGCGGATGTCAGGGCCTACTGGGGCAGGATGATGCAGCGGGAAGGCCGGGGCGAACCGGATAAATGGCGGGCAGTGGTGGTGGACCCCGCGGGGAACAGGGCCGGGGCGGCCATTGAACAGGGTGAGGGGCCGTACCACGTGTTAGGCTTCCAGGCTGAACAGGAGGGGCTTTATACGGTTGTGCTGGAGAACAGCCCTGGCATATCCGGTACCATGCCGGAGGAGAACTGCCTGCGCCACCTTCAGTGGGCCAGGCTTGACGTCCCCGTGGGCCATCATGTTCACGGTACGCCGCCCGCGGCCATAGGTGACGGGCTTGATATTGTACCAGGTCATTTTCTGGAGTATATGCCCGGGGATAAAATTAATCTGACAGTGCTTTACAAGGGCGAACCACTTCCGGGGGCGGAGGTGAAAGCCACAAATCACCTTTTTACCGGAACCGGCTATCCGCTGTCGGGAATCACCGGCCCCCGGGGGGAAGTGAGCCTGACTTTCAATGCCAAAGGCCACTGGATGTTTATAGTTACCCATACCGACCATTCGGACCGCAAAGCGGGGGAATACCACGGCACGGTATATACCACCACCCTGGTGGTGCCCGGGGTAAGATAGAAATGCCTTTAGGAACTGCCCCGCAGGCCGCCGGATGTGCCGGCGGCCTTATTATGTTGTTTTTTGTCCGCCAGGGTGTTATACTTTTTCCGGATTCAGCTATTGGAGGTAGAATTATGCTATCAGTGCACCGTATTTCCATTCCGACTCCTTATCCGGTGGGACCGGTAAATGCCTATTTAATCAAAGGCGATCCCCTGACCATGGTGGACTGCGGCCCGGACACTCCCGAAGCCAGGGAAGTGCTCACGGCGGGTCTTAAGGAGCAGGGGGTATCCCCGGAGGATATAAAGAGGATTGTGCTCACCCACGCCCATCCCGATCACAGCGGAATGGCCCAGTGGCTGTGGAAGGAATCCGGGGCGGAGGTTTATGTTCATCCCTACGAGTACAGGAAGATAACAGGGGAGCAGGATTTTATCAAGGAGCGGCTTCCCTTCATAGTAAAAATGGGCATTCCCATGAACATTCTGCTGGAGATGGCCGGGGATAGGGACAAGGTTCCCAGGCCCACCCTGTCCGGGGTCAATACCGTGGCTGTCACCGGCGGGGAAAAGCTGCGGTTCGATGGAAGAGAGATGGATATTATGCATCTTCCCGGCCATGCCACGGGGCATATCTGTTTGTATGATTCCCGGGAGGGGGAGCTTTTTTCCGGTGATTTTCTGCTCCTTGACATTACGCCGAATCCCCTGCTGGAGGCGGACCCGGAAAATCCGGAGCGGCGCTATCCCAGCCTGAGCAGATACCTGGAATGCTTGGAACTGGTGGATGGGCTTGGTATTAAGAGGGCACTGCCCGGCCATGGCGGTATTATCGAAGATCCCGGCGCCGTTATTGCTTCATCCAGGGAGCATCACCAGCGGCGTTTCGATAGATTATTGGAAATATTAGGCGATAACGGCAAAATGAACACTTACAATATCAGCAGCACCATGTACCCTGACCTGCGGGGCTTTCATATTTTCCTCGGTCTATCCGAGGTTCAGGCCCATCTGGATGTGTTGTTGGAGCAGGGGTGCATTAAAGTGGAATACTCCCAGGGTGTGGCGTTTTACCTTAAGGCCCCGGGGGAATAGCAGCCCGGATGCCTGATATGGCCGGCCTTTGGATATAATGGTAGGTGTGTTTTCTTATCATTTCCAGTGAAGGAATGTCCCCAACGCGCGTGAGGAGAGGTTTTTTTGATAGTAAGGTTTATCCTGGCCCTGTGGGCCGCCAGGCTGGCCATGTTTGTTGCCAGGGTCACAGGCAGGGGCAAGGGCTCGTCCCTGCCCGGCAAAATAGCTTTAAAAATATATCCCCGGATTTTAAAGCAACTGGGCCGTCAAATAAAGAAAGGCATTATTGTTGTTACCGGCACCAACGGCAAAACCACCACCAACAACATGATTGCCGGGATCGTGGGGGACAATAAGGGTTCCGGTGTGATTATAAACCGTGAGGGGGCCAATTTGATTACCGGGGTAACCGCGGCCTTTATCAGGGCGGCCGGTCCCTTCGGCGGACTGCACGCCGATTATGCCTGCCTGGAAGTGGATGAGGCGTCCTTTCCGGGGGTTGTAAGGGAAATCACCCCCGACATCGTGGTGGTTACTAATTTTTTCCGGGACCAATTGGACCGTTACGGTGAATTGGATAAAACCATAGCCCTGGTAAAAGATGCTCTGAAAAAGCTGGATTCCGTCCGGCTGGTTCTTAACGCCGACGACCCCCTGGTGGCGCAGTTGGGCCGGGTCACGGGAAAACCCTCCGTTTTTTTCGGTCTGGCCAGGCATCCCGGGGTGTCCGGCACCGGTTCGGCGGCCAGGGAGGCCAAATTTTGCCCCTTTTGCGGGGCGGAATTGGCTTATAGCTATTACCAGTACAGCCAGCTTGGAAATTATAAATGCCCCGGGTGTGAATTTGCCCGGCCGCAGACTGATGTGGAAGGGGTGGACCCGGGGGTGGACGGTATGCTGGTATCCTGCCGGGTCCGCTTTCGCCAGGGAAACATGTACCCCCTGCAGATACCGGTTACCGGCCTGTACAACCTGTACAACGGGCTGGCGGCCTGCTCGGTGGGGCTCCTGCTGGATATCGATATGGACGGGATCAGGAGCAGCCTGGCCGGATACCTGCCTGCCACGGGCAGGATGGAAAAATTTCTGTACCGGGGAAAGCCGGTGCTGTTAAATCTGGTGAAAAACCCCACCGGCTTCAATGAGGGTCTGTCTACCCTGCTTTCAGTGCCGGCGGAGAGGGTCAATGTTCTGATCGCCATTAATGATAACGACGCCGACGGCAGGGACATTTCCTGGCTGTGGGACGTTGATTTTGAAGTTTTAAGCGGCGCCGGAGAAAAATTCGGCACATTTGTATGCAGCGGCAGGCGGGCCTGGGAGATGGCCGTGCGCCTGAAATATGCCGGAGTAAGAGAAGAAACCGTAACAGTGCTGGAGGATTTCGACCAGGCCGTCCGGACAGCCCTGGAAGGAACCGGGGATATGTCGTATTTTCTGGCTACTTACACAGCGTTGTGGCCGGTGGAAAGGATTTTGAGCGGGTATGCGCAAAGAGAGCGGACACTGCCTGAAAGTGTTCCATCTATATCCGGATCTGTTAAATCTGTACGGTGACAGGGGCAATGTGATGGCCTTTGCCCGCCGCTGCCGCTGGCGGGGAATTGATGTGGAGGTCCGGCAGATAAGCCTGGGGGAAAAGGTAAGCTTCAAAGAGGCGGATTTTCTTTTCCTGGGGGGCGGCTCCGACAGGGAGCAAAACCTTATGGCCGGGGATCTGGCGGCCAGAAAGGAGCAATTGCGGGAAGCCGTTGAGGAGGGCCTGGTGGTGCTGGCCATCTGCGGGGGCTATCAGCTGTTGGGAAAATACTATCGCACCCTGGACGGCAAAGAAATCCCCGGCCTGGGTATACTTGACCTGTATACCCGGGCGGGCCGGGAAAGGCTTATAGGCAATGTGGCGGTGGAGATGGAGATTAATGGAATGACCCACCGGGTGGTGGGTTTTGAAAATCATGCCGGGCGGACCTTTCTGGGGGATTTAAAGCCCCTGGGCAAGGTGCTGGCGGGACGCGGGAACAATGGAGAGGACGGGTTCGAGGGAGCCCGCTACAATAATGTCTTTTGCTCCTACCTGCACGGCCCGCTGCTTCCCAAAAACACCGTCCTGGCCGATAATTTTATAGCCCTGGCGCTTAAAAGGCGGGGCTGGCGGGAGGAACTGCGGCCCCTGGACGACAGTTTTGAGAAAGCCGCCGTGGATACGATGCTAAAGAGAATACTGTAAAATAACCAATAGAGGACGGGCTTTAAAAAAGCCTGTCCTTTTTATTTTAAAGTATTGTTAAGGAAAGGATTTTCTGCTAATATATTTTTAACACAAAATATATTGTATACAAAATTCATAATGTTGGAGACATTCCTTCCCGAAAGGTTAATATAAGCAAGGAATTTTAGATAACCAGGAAGGTGTGTCCCCTGACCTTAGGAGGATGTTTTATGAATACCTCATATCTTGTAACATGGACCGAGGGAGACGAAGTATTCTATAAAATAGTCAATGGAGAGGAAATACGGGAAATCTGGGAATTTGACAAAAATTATATTATTACCAGGCTGACGGCATAAGTTAGGGGTCAGGCTTTACTTTGTTACTTTCTATGGAAAACAACAAAATAAAGCCTGACCCCCTGTTTGTCCGTGGTTAACTGAGAGGTTTCTTGATAACGTCTGGGAGGCCGTTGAAAAAGTCCATCTGCTGCGTTGCGGCTGCGGCCTCAATGCTCGACGTACTATGAGTACGTTTCGGCTTGAGGCCTTGCCGCGCCTTGCATCTGGAGCTTTTTGAACGGCCTCGGGCGGTAGTTTAGCAACATGTTTATTGTTTTTTCAATGTGTTTTTCA
>NZ_BFAV01000105.1 GCF_002933875.1 Desulfocucumis palustris
GCCGCCATATCCATGGAGAACGCCCGGCTTTACACCGGCCTGAAAGAATCCAGGGACCAGATGTCCAGGTGGAACCAGACCCTGGAACAGACGGTTGACGAAAGAACCAGGGATTTAAAGCAGATTAACCAGCAGTTGGAGGAGGAAATCGCGGAGCGCAGGCAGGTGGAGGACGCCCTCCGGGTCATGGACGATTCCCGCCGCCTGCTGCTGTCCAATATATCCCATGAGCTGAAAACACCGATCACCTCCATCCAGGGCTTTCTGGAAACCATTCTGGACGAAGTGATAGACGACCCCCGCCAGCAGAAAAAATATCTGAGGCTGGTTTTGAACAAGGTGCTGCACCTCAACCGGCTTATTCAGGACCTGTTTGAGCTGACCAAGCTGGAGGCC
>NZ_BFAV01000106.1 GCF_002933875.1 Desulfocucumis palustris
ACCGTTGCTTTTGTACATATCCAGCAGTTTGCCGGAGGGGAGCCTGGTGTAGCTGGCCATCAGCGCCCCGGCCCCGTCCCGGTCGGCTATTACCTGACTGCCGTCGTACTGGTAGTAGGTGGCGCTGTCGTTGGCCGCTTCTATTACTCCCATTAGCTGCCCGTCGCCGTTATAGAGGTTTCTTACCTGTTCATTGCTGCCTTTGGTTACCCTGATTAATCTGTTTTCGTAATCGTAGGAGTATCCCCAGGAGTAATCGTTTTCTCTTTTTTCACTTTTTTGATTGCCGTTGGAGTCATAGGTGTAG
>NZ_BFAV01000107.1 GCF_002933875.1 Desulfocucumis palustris
AAGTTTGCATAATAACCATTATGCAAACAAGCAAAAATTTAAAGGATTAAAAATAATTTTTATTCCTGTTAAAAAATCTAAATGAGCCCATTCTAATTTTGAAAAATAAACAAAAAATTTCCTTATAAGATAAAAGCTCCCGGCGGGCTAAAATGGCCGTCAATTATGGGGCGGTTGTCCGGACGTCAAAGGGGGGGCGGATGAAGGCAGGGAGCGTTTCAGTCCGGGTGAAGACAGCGATGGCGGTTAAGCGCCGGATGTGTAAAGGAGGTGGTATCTGCCCCGTAACGTCACATGCGGGACCAGGCTTCAAATAGAGGGTATGTTTATGAAGTTCACGCCGGGTTTTACCGGACCGGCATGGAGTAGAAAGTGTCCAAATTTTGTGCGCAGCCAAGAAATTACATTTTCTTAAAAAAGGAGTGGTATTGTGAAAATAAACATTATGGGTAAAATCCTGCTTGGCTTTGGAGTTGTTTTATTAATGATGCTGGGTACTTGTTTGTATCTTATTTCAGGAATGAAAGATATAGATGCACAATACAGCACACTTATTACAAAAAAAGCATATGGCTATGCCCTGGCGGAAGCTTCCAATGGTGATTATGCCAGGGCGGGAGCCTACCTGAGGTCGTACATAATAGATGGAAATACGGATAATGCCACAAAGTTTAAAGAGGCCCTAACCAGTGGAGATGAACAATTTAAAAGAATCAACCCATTGCTGACAACCGATGAGGGAAAACGGTCATATGGAGATGTTCAAATAAAGGTCGATGCTTTCAAGAAGTATTCCGAGCAAATAATTGCTCTGGTCGAAGCCCGGGAGTCAGCTTCAGAGGACGGCCGCGAAGCAGCGGAAAAGCAATTGATGGACTATTTTAAAGTAAATAAGGGAGTTATCAGCGACTTAAACGACGCGGCTGACGCCCTGTCAGACCGTCAATTAAAACAGTTGGACCAGGGCAGCGAACAAAATTCGGCCGATGCGGCAAGAACCATTACATTAGCAACAATTATAGCGCTGGTTATAATAATGCTCGGCTTTGTTATTGCCTTTTTTATTGCCCGCATGCTTGCAAATCCAATCCGGCTGGTTGATGTCGAGGCGGCCAAAATTGCCGCCGGTGACCTTACAGGGAAAGAGATAGCGGTAAAATCAAAAGATGAGGTGGGCAATTTAGCGGGGTCCTTCAATGAAATGCTTATGAATCTCCAGGATATTACCAGGCAGTTACAGGAAAAATCGCAGATTGTTGCCTCATCCGCCACTGAATTATCTGCCAGTGCTGAAAACGTATCATCGGCGGTTAACGAGACATCCAGCACCATTGCTGAAGTCGCGTCCACAGTGGAACAGGTTGCTGTTAACGCGCAGCGCATAGCCGAAGCCTCCACCCAGGCCGCCGCCCATGCCAATGAAGGCAGCGAGGGTCTTAAGAGCGTCGTTATGCAAATTAACGCCATACAGGAGGCGGCATCTGCCAGCGGGAAAGTAGTAAGCGGTCTAAGCGAGTCTGCCGGCAAAATCACGCAAATTGTGGAGCTGATTACCAGCATTGCGGACCAGACAAATTTACTGGCTCTGAATGCGGCCATTGAGTCGGCCCGGGCTGGTGAACACGGCCGGGGGTTCGCGGTGGTGGCTGAAGAAGTAAGAAAATTGGCCGAACAGTCCGCCGGAGCGGCCAAGGAGATTCATACTCTCATAACCTCTATCCAGCGGGAATCACAAAAGGCCGTTGAAAGCATGGAGCAAAGTGAAGCCCAGGTGGAAACCGGGGCGCAGGTGGTAAAAGAAGTGGGGTTAACCATAGAAAAGATCATTGCCGCTGTCCAGGGCCTTACGGGAGAAATACAGTCAGTGGCGGCTGCAACCGAGCAGATGAATTCAGGGGTGCAAAATGTGGCCGGAGCGGCTGAAGAGCAGACGGCCACTATGGAGGAGGTTGCTTCCACCACGCAGAGCCTGGCTGCTTTGGCGGAGGAATTGGATGTGCTATCCAAGCGGTTTAAATTAATTTAGCGGCTATTTAATACTGAATTAGAAGGAAATTGACTAAAAAGCGCCGGGGAAAGCACGGCGCTTTTTAGTGGCTCATTCTATTTCCGGATATCTAGGAGAGTGTTGAAAAACACATTGAAAAAACAATAAACATGTTGCTAAACTACCGCCCGAGGCCGTTCAAAAAGCTCCAGATGCAAGGCGTGGCAAGGCCTCAAGC
>NZ_BFAV01000108.1 GCF_002933875.1 Desulfocucumis palustris
GCCGTTGGAGTCATAGGTGTAGGTATAGGTGCCTCTTACTCCGTCCTCGGATGTTTCTATGGTTTTTTCGGACAAACGGTCCGCGGTGTTGTAGGTAAAGGTGCCGTTTTCATGATGGCCTCCGCTTTGGATTGTCCATTTTTTGGTGTGGCTCAGCCTGTTGCCCAGGTTATCATAGGTGAAGGTGTTATGGTATTTATACGACCCGCTGCCGACGCTGTCGTCGGTGTCTATGCTGGACAGCCTGTTCAGGCTGTCGTAAACCAGGTTGTATTTATGAGTTTGCAGCGCGCTGCTGGGA
>NZ_BFAV01000109.1 GCF_002933875.1 Desulfocucumis palustris
ATAAACCGGAATAATTCGCATACCAATGGTAACGAAAGAACCTTTTACGTCGGCAATAATTTTCGGACCCTGGTAAAATACAACCTTTCAGCAGTTCCCATGGGAACCATAAAAAGCGCGAAACTGGAGCTTCAAAGCTTTAGCTCCGGCGAAAAACTTTACCCGATGAAAGCCTACCGCGTAACCCAGGAGTGGCTTGAAATGGAGGCTAACTGGGACGAGGCCAAAATAGACCGGGAGTGGGCGCAGCACGGAGGCTCATACGACCAGTCCTCGGGCGTGCCGGCGGATATTGTGCGTAATGAATATGATATGTATTACTATGCAACCTTTGATGTAACAGCCATGGTAAACGGCTGGGTTAACGGAGCAGCGCAAAATGACGGACTAATTATCTGCCCCTACATAGAAGACCCTATGAGCTATTCCGACAGCATTTTTTTCCACCCGAAGCTTACCATAACCTACGAGGCGGACATAACCGAGCCGGCTATTAATATAATCTCCCCGGCAAAAGACTCCTCCAATACCGGAACGGTAAATATGGAAGCCACTGCCACGGACACCTCCGGGATAAAGAAAGTGGAGTTTTACGTGGGCGGCGCCCTGAT
>NZ_BFAV01000110.1 GCF_002933875.1 Desulfocucumis palustris
GTTCTTCTTCGGAAGACAGATAGACAGGTGGTGCATGGTTGTCGTCAGCTCGTGTCGTGAGATGTTGGGTTAAGTCCCGCAACGAGCGCAACCCCTACGAATAGTTGCCAGCATATAAGGGTGGGCACTCTATTTGAACTGCCGTTGACAAAACGGAGGAAGGTGGGGATGACGTCAAATCATCATGCCCCTTATGTCCTGGGCTACACACGTGCTACAATGGTGCGTACAGAGGGCGGCGACACCGCGAGGTGAAGCGAATCCCTAAAAGCGCATCACAGTTCGGATTGCAGGCTGCAACCCGCCTGCATGAAGTCGGAATCGCTAGTAATCGCAGGTCAGCATACTGCGGTGAATACGTTCCCGGGCCTTGTACACACCGCCCGTCACACCACGAAAGCTGACAACACCCGAAGCCGGTGACTTAACTTGAAAGAGGGAGAGCCGTCGAAGGTGGGGTTGGTGATTGGGGTGAAGTCGTAACAAGGTAGCCGTATCGGAAGGTGCGGCTGGATCACCTCCTTTCTAAGGAG
>NZ_BFAV01000111.1 GCF_002933875.1 Desulfocucumis palustris
AAACTGGCCATTAAAATTAAACGGCATGAGGAACTGATGGCGGTAAACGACACCAGTTTGGCCTGGATGAGGGTTGTGGGCATCTTCTTAAACGCGTTGCTGATACCGGCCTTTTTTGCCGTTCAGCTCATTGTGCCGGATGCGGAGAAATTTTTTATAAATGTGCCCATGGGTAAAGCGGTAGTGGCGGTGGCCTTCCTGTCGTATCCCGTGGGCATTATGCTTGACCACCGATTACACGATGTTAAATATTAGGGAGGTATTGCCGGTGATTCCAAGGATTGGCGCAGACTGGATTCTGCTGATAACATTTGCTTTATCTGTTGGAATCTATTTTTTTATAGTAATCTCACATATTTCACGGAAAGTTGTTTACAAGTGGCCACTACAAAGAATGTTCACAGCCAGGGAAAAAACAATAGTTCCGGCGTTATACAAGGATAAAGGAAAAGAAAAATTGGATTTAGGCATATTCTCCGATCCCAAATTTCTAATTATCGGCTTTGCCACGGCATGTATTTTCACCTGGGCGTTTTGGACAACGCCGCTTAGAATTTACATGTTTCAGGTGGGGTTAATGGTTGGCTTTTTAGTAGCCAAATTTCTGGGCAATACCAAAAAAACCATTGACTACAGGACAAAAGTCAAGGAGATAAGCATTCTCTACGATTCCATCGACCTATTTTCCGAAAGCCACTCAATTCACCAGGCCTTAGCAAAAGCCGGCGAATTAACCCCGTCCATAAGGGATTCCGTGGAAAAATGCGTAAACCGGTGGCCGCAAGGCCCTGTAAAAGCCCTTCATCACTTTGCAAAGGAGGTGAACTTTCCGGAAGCTGAGATTCTAGCGTCCGTGCTGCAGCATATCACACTGTCGGGCAAGAGCGAAAAATCCGGCCTTCTCAGTGAAGAGTCGGCAAAACTTGAAGAACGGCTGCGTCGCAACTATGAGAAAGAGATTGCGGCCAGGCCGTTGTATCAAACCATCTATCTGGCGCTGCCCGGTTTTGCCCTGGTGGGTATCGTGTTATTTCCCATTGGCTATAAGGCCATAAAAATGATTGAAAGTCTTACGGCCTGGAGCGGCCAAATGTGAAAGGAGGGGCGAAATCCATAAATATTATTAAAAAATTCTTTAATCTACACCTAAGTGAACGCATACTGTGGATTATACTGGTGGTCTTAACGGTAGGAACAGTAGTTTCTACAATCATCAGCATAATGAGGTGACGGCCAGCTATTTAAGTTTCAATATTCAAGGAGGTTATTAACTTTGAAGTATAGAGCGATAAAAATTTACCGGTCAATTAAAAACTTTATCATGGATGAAACCGGGACGCCCACAGGCGAAATACTGTTATGGCTGATACTGGGGGTGTTGTCCTCGGGTAGCGTGGCCCTGTCCTATGTAGGGGCGCTGCGGGGCAAGATGGGCGATGTGTACACGGATATGGAGGCCATCAGGCCGGTGAGCAGTATCGTTGATGATGACACGGACTATGGTATTAACGTCAATTCAAATGGAAGGACGGGTATTATCACCGGCGCCACCGGCGCAACACGTTAAGGGTGGCTAAAAATGAAAAATACATTGGTCAATTTAAAAAGTGCTCTCCTGGGCACCAAAACGGGGGAGTATTTTTTATGGTTTGTTTTTGGATCAATTATGGTTTTTATATTCGCGGTGGCCGTGGTAAACGCATATCAGAGCAAAATGGATAATTATGTTAGTCCATATATCCAAAATATACACGTCACCGCACCAGAAGGTGATTAAAATGGTTAAAAAAATCATTGACTTATTGCGGGACGATAGGGGAATAACCACTGCCGAATGGGCGGTAATTCTGTTTATAGCGGGGTTGTCTTCTGTAAGTATAGCCTTTGGGTTTTCCGGTGCCCTCCGGGGCCTTGGCGGCAGGTTAATAGAAGATATACAAAACAGTACACCTTGAGAAAAAGGGGGAGTGCGGTAAAACGTGCCCCCCTTTTTTAAGGGGGTATTAATCAGGGATGGATAAAAAACAAAAAATTATCTCTTTAATTGTTGGCGGCTCCGTTATGGTTTTAGCAATTA
>NZ_BFAV01000112.1 GCF_002933875.1 Desulfocucumis palustris
CACCGTCCCCATGCCACACCGTCCCCATGCCACACCGTCCCCATGCCACACCGTCCCCATGCCACACCGTCCCCATGCCACACCGTCCCCATGCCATACTGTCATGTTTCTGATGGAGTGATTTAGATGAGAAGACTCTTTTCTTTATTTACTTTGTTGATAATATTAACCATGTTTTTGAGTGGTTGTAATACCAATGAGAATAAAGCTAATAGCAATAAAGGGATTGTGTATATATATCCTTCCAATCTATTTAAAGGTGATACCAAAATATTACAGCCCCATTTAGACATTATTGGTGGCTGCGTAAAAATACAATACAAAGGAACAAAGAAATTCATTGGAACTTCAATTGAGCTTTGGGAAAACGGGAAAATAAAATCAACATTAAATCCATTTTATTCAAAAATTGACGGGACTTTTGATGGTGAGGTTTCGGTGTCATTAAGAGACGAAGGGCCGGATAATGCAAGCTCTTCATTTAAGGAAGTAACGGAAATATCCCAAAATGGAGGGTACAGCTCTTCGACTTGCATTATCCCTAGATTTAGCTCCTCATATCAATATGGACCAAAAGAACTATCTGGCAGCAAGGAAGTTACTGATAATGAAGCAACGGCAGTATGGGGCCTGATGGCCGAAAAGGGGGCAACCGCTACATATAGTAACGATGAATCTATTGAGGAAATGGCAAAGAGAGTTGACTGGGCTTTTGTCTTAAAAGTTTCTTTCTCAGATAATACGAAGAATTAGTATTTTTGCATATTTAACTTCCATCCATATTATTTAAATTATGAATTGGCTATGTGAGGGCCTTTATTAAGCAGTATCAGGGGTGCTAAAATGAAAAAATTAATTATTTTATCATTTTTCCTCTTAATGTCAGCATGTTTGTCTTCGGGTTGTGAAGCACCTGAATACGAAATAAAAATCAAAACAGATATAACGAAATATACTCCATTAATGTCCTCAGCAATAGGTATCGGAATGACTCCGCAATTTGAGACAAATCAAAAAAATATAAAAGTGCAATATCACTGGACAACCACAAATGGAAGGTTTTTACTTTTCGGGGATAAATGGGACAAAGAGATTGTTAATTCAGGAGAAAAAGTAATATGGAGTCCATTGGGAGAGGTTTCAACAGAACCCGATAGTATTATTGTTACATTAAAGGTGGAGGATATTAAAACGGGTAAGATGCTGGCCCAAAAAGAACTTACCATAGAAAGAGAGGAAATATTTTATATAGTAAAACCATAATCAAACTGCTAATGGAATATAAGATCCGGTAGAATTGATAACTAAGCATTATTCATATTAGCACACCAACTAAAAAGGGAGATAACTATGAAGGACTTCCCAAAATTCATGAAAAATATAAGAAACCGAATAAAGCAATCTTCCCAGTACACAAAAGATATCGAAGGTTATGTTTTCGATGGTGTCGATGGAAGCCAGATGGCTATTTGGACTTGTCACCATGATAGAAATTCAAGTGAACATGTTCATGATTTTGAAGAATATATTGTTTGTGTTTATGGTCAATATATTATTGCAATGAATGATAATGAAATCACATTAAATCCCGGTAATGAATTATATATTCCATCCGGTACTGCCCACAGTGGCAGGTGCATTGCCGGAACAAGAACCATACATGCATTTGGCGCAAAAAGGGCAGAAAGAGAAGGGTAGTAAATAGATATGTTTATTTAAATAAATCGGGTGCTGTGATGCATTTATGTGACTTTTTCATACCATGAAAAAATGGGTCAGAAACTTGTCATGGACCAAACTTGTTCCCGTGGAAGAATATGTTGAAAAACAGTGATAACCACAGTTATTGGGCCACTCCCGTCTGGTTTTTCAATATCCCAGCCCTTTTACAATCTCGTGATCAAGAATTCTTTTGCGCTCTTTCCAATCCGGCATATGCACAGTCGCCTATGGTGTCGGCCGCCACCTTGCCTTCCTCGGGCTGGATGGAGGAAGGGCGCAAATCAAGAGACTCAAAATCCTCAAGCATTTCCCTCAACCGAGTATTTTTTTGCTTGTGATTGCCCAGCAGGGCTGCGCTATTAAAGTCGATATTTCTAAATACACCTGTAAATAGTGAAGGATTATCATCTTCTATCCCCCGCAGGGCGATATTGATGCGTAGTCTATGGCAGGAATATCCAACGCCGCCAATGCTTTTGCGGATATTGATTTTATAGCCGCCACCGAACCCACAATATTGCTGTTTAGCCAGGTAGTACCCCGTTTTTCCAGCAGTCAGGCTATGTAGGCCGGGTAATAGTCTTTGAACACGCGAATCACAAAGAGATTGCTTGAAAAACCGTGTTTGCCATATCCCCGGTTATTAGTGTTGCAATGTCCGTATTCAGCCGTTTCAGTAAAATATCGTTCTTTCGAACGAAATAGTTATTATCAACGGAGGTATGTCTTTTTATTTCCGAAGTGCTTTGTATATCGTTGAAAATTCCTAAATGGTTGGGCTGAATAAAGTTATATGTTATACCGCTTAAATGGTCCTCGGCTCAAATGGCTCATTCAGAAACGTGCGATTTGGTTGATGTGCCACCTATTGTGTTTTATACTTAAAGGCGACCACGTCACCCTTTCCGTCGACTACGCTCCAAAACCGCCCGCAAAAAGACTAGGACTCCCCACTATCAATCAGTGAGAAGCCCTTGTCTTTCATTATATCTGGCAGGGAGCTAGGGATTCGAACCCCAGGCATTTCCTAACCTGGATACGAAAGATTACAAAGCTCTGGATGAATTACTCCCCTGGCCTGCTACTTTACCTCCAGTGTGTCGGGGACACAAATTTCCCCAGCGATGAAAAACCCGCCCAACATTGGCGGAGGGTTCATGCAACCAATTGGCGAATGGAGCTTGATTCTATCGTAGTAAACCTTGATGAGCAATCTCTCCCTTTGGTTATCTCCAGTCCCCGACCAGAAAGACACATTCTTTTTTAAAGACTGAGCCGCCGCTGTTTTTCCAGATCCGCCCAGAGCTGGCCGGCCACCTGCTCCTGGTAAGCGGGCTTTTTTGTGCTTAGCATCGCCCAGGCCACCTCGGCCAGTTCCCCTTCCACCAGCCCCAGCCGGGCAACATCCTTTACCGATAAATTAACCGCTACAGTTCGCAAGGCAAGAGCCGTCCGGTAATCTTCCACACTCATTCTCCATAAAATGAGTTCGGGAAAGCGCTGCTTCAGCGCCAGGGCGATGGATATTCCGTTTGAGTCAAAGTCTCCGCCATAGTAGAGCCGGTAACCCACCCCTGCCAGCCTTTCCATCAGCTGGTAGCCGGCGGCGCTAAGAAACCCGGCGGTACAGACCAGGAGCGGACGTTCATCAAACGGCCAATGCCGCGTCCGATCAGCAAAAGTTTGAAACACCGATGGATTTTCCAGCACATAGGCTGACCGTTGGTGTGCCTGAAGCCGTTGAAGCCCGCGCACCTCCCGGAGGGGAATCTTCCACCCGCCGCCTTGATCCGCCATCGACTGGATCACCGGATGCCCGGAATCACGGAAGTTGGCCACCGCCACGTCAGAGGAAATACCGTCCACCTCCAGGCTGGCCTGGCCCAATTGCAGCCCCCGCCAAACAGACAAGGGCAAATGGCTGCGACCGGGGGCACAACCAAACAACTCCCCTATGGCCGTCAAAAGCAGCTGGCCTGCCGGCGTCCCCTGGTCAAAGCAGTGGGGATCACCGGTAACCCGGGCGGCAAACATGGCCAGATGAGACTCCCCGGTGGCAGGAAGCACACTTATGGCCAGGGCTACGTTTTTTGCAGCTGTCACCGCCGCCTCCCGGTCACCGTTCCAGGCTCGTCTGAACCACTTCCCCGACGGGGTATCCTTTAACAGGCCCTCAAGCCAGGAAAGAACGGTTGCACTGCCTGCAAAAGCCATCCGCAGCCGTTGATGCTCCCGGGTCAGAGCTTCCACCAGAACAGTCTCCCTGTCTGCCCTGGTATGAAAGGAGCCCACGTCCACCTCCAGCACCGAGAACAAATCGGCCCCATATTCCCTTAATCTTTCGTGCAGGTCCAACAGACGAATCCGG
Organism: Desulfocucumis palustris; assembly: GCF_002933875.1. GTDB lineage: Bacteria > Bacillota > Desulfotomaculia > Desulfotomaculales > Desulfocucumaceae > Desulfocucumis > Desulfocucumis palustris. The sequence goes on from NZ_BFAV01000112.1 coordinate 4,091, forward strand.
GTATGCTTTGCTCCATTCTTGCCGGCCAGCCGCCGGTGCCCCCAGAAATCAGCCAGCGCCTTTCGCTCGGCAACAGAAAGATTTAGATGAATAACACCGCGCAAGGCAGCCGGGTTCCCCCGCAGTTCCTCCAGTGACCGGCCGGATCTCTCCAGTAATGCCTGCGCTTGATCCAATAAAAACCCTATCCCGGCCGCCCTCATCCGGCGGGCTATGACCATTGCATCCATTACGCGCCCAACTCCTCTTTCTTACCGACAACACACATTTGTGCGGCCTGGCCGGACAATTCAAAGGGATCTGTCACCCTCTGTCCGTCCCAAAGACTCGGATAGGCGGTGTGGGTGGTGCCGGAGAGGTACATCTGGTAGCTCATAACAGCCGGCAACTGGTCACTGTAAGGCATATCTTCGGGAGAAGTTATTATCCAGTTAAGTTTCAACTCATTTAGATAGCGCAGGTATGTTGCCTGGTTCTTTGGGTCAAAGCCCGCAAAAACCTCGTCCAGGAAAACAATCCGGGGAACATCGGAGTCCCGGGCGGCGTCATAACGGGCCGCCACCCCGGCTATGATGGGCACGGCCAAAGCCCAGGAACGGCCGAACATGCTCCGGGTTCCAAAGCCCCGGTTTTTTATTGGCTCCGGTTTGTGTCCCGGTTCGTGGCTAAAAAGCCGGAATTCGTACCATCGCCGGTAGTCAAGGGTTATCTGGATGGCTTCCAGATAACCCACGGTCCGGTTCTGGGCCTGGGCCTCCCGCCTAGCCCGCTCCACCTCGTCCCGGATCAGCTTTGCCAGTTGGTGCCGCTGCTCACCTGTCAGCCAATTAACGCCCACCAGGTTCAGTTCGTCAAGCGCCCGACCCACCCGGACACCCGGCACCGAGTCTGCCTGGAAATCCAGTTTGAAGGAAAAGTAAGCCCCGCTGGATGATTTCAGCCCTTCTAGTTTCCGGTTCATTATTATACGAAATTCCATGGCCCCGGCCATCAGATCGATTAACTCATCCAGGAGGTCGTTACAGATTATTTCTTCGTAGAGGTTCCGCTCCTCAGCGCCAATCAATTTCCGGGTCGTCTCCTGGCGATCAACCAGCCGTTCATATAATTCCCCGGGCATCAGTTCCCGGCGCGCCTCGTCAAAAAAAACGATTCGGTCAAAGGTCTTACTGTGAGTAGGCCGATACTCGATCAATTCGTCGGCCACCTTTTGAAACCACTTCATCAACTCGGTCTTTCGCTCATCAATGGCTTCCTGCAAGTCGGTGATATTATCCACCAGATTGGGAAGCATTCGTAAAGAACCGGGCTTATGCTCGGCTTCAGACGTCAAACGGCCGGCTTCCGCCGCAAAGTCCGGGTGCAGGGAGAGCCGCTCCAGCAAAAGGCTCCGCTTCTCATCCCGCAATTGTTTAGCGGTCCGCACTTCCGGTTCCAAATATGCCAACTGCTGCACTGCCGCCTCGTATTGGCCCTTTTGTCCAATTTTATCTTCTTTGGCAGCTTCTATTTCTCTTTCCAGTTGCTGAATCTGATCCTCCAGCCGCTGGCGGGCGGCAAGGGCCACGGCTATATCAGGGTCCTGAATCCGTTGTTTAAGCGCCGTTACCTCAGCCTTAACGGCCAAATATTCCCTCTCCGCAGCTAACTGCTGATTCTTCCAATCCTTGCGCGACCCTTCAAGTTTTTTTATCTGCTCACTTTTATACCGGTATTGCTTCATCCATTGCTCCAAGCTCCCGTACAATTGGGTCAGCGCGCTTATGCCTTGAGAAAACTCCTTCAAACCATCAACCAAACGATCAAGTCCGTCCCCGTTAAGTTCCCCGGCAAAAGGCGCCCGGCGCACCGCTTCCCGGTAAAGGGCCTGTGCAGCCTCGAAGTCCCGCCTGGCGGCGTCGGCCATAGGCCTGGCGGCATCCACCGCTTGCTTTGCCTTTTGTGCGGCATCCCGGGCGCTCTCCAGGTTATGAATAGCTTTGAAAAGGGCCTGCCACAGCAGTTGGTCCAACCGGTCCAAAGCTCGGTCCACCGCCTCCAGCGAAATCCGGTACAATTCAGACTCGGCCAAGACCCCCATCCGCATATCTTCCGCCGACTGTTTAGCCTCCTGAAGGAGGTTAATCCGCTCAGCAAGGGCCTGCTGCCGGCGGAGGGCGCCGACCAGACCGGGCGTTTCCCGCATCCAGGGCGCCACTTGTCCCTCCGCCAAACCATGCCGCCAGCGTCCGTCCGGGGCCACCCAGTGGTCGCCCTGCCCAACGCCCCAGCCGATGGCCGCCAGGGCCGCATCGGCAATCCCCGGCGCGCATTCCTCCGATTCCATCACCGTGGCCAGTGACGGGCCTGTCACTGGCCGGGAAGACCAAAGCCAGGCATCGGCTAAAGGCGCGTCTCCGGCTGGGACAACCAGATCCAGCACCCCAGCCTCCAATAAGGCAGCTTCCACCAGGGCGGCCACCTCCGGATCGATGCCCGGACGAAAGCGAACCAACTCATAAAGCGGTTTGACATCATTTACCTCCGTCCGGGCGGCGTCCCGGATGACCGAGCGGGACGGCCGGAAACCTTTTTCAGCCAGCCCGCGAACCTCCTCATCCAGCCGGTCAATCTCCCGGCCAATGACCTCTGCCCGCGCCAACACCCTTTGCCGAGCGGACTGCAGTTCCGAACGCCTCTCCCCGGCATATGCCCGGAGCGGCTGCAACAGATCATGATGGCCCTGGTCAGGAACCGTCTGCAAATCCAACACCGCGCCCCGCACAGCTGCCAGCCGATAATCCGGCAATTCCAATTCCGGGTGGATGTCCTGCCACTTCTCCAGAGACTCCACCAGCCGCTCCTTTTCCTCCGCCAATTGGTCCCCGGCCCGGTTCACATTGTCCACCGCCATCTGCCATTCCCCGCGCAGGCCGTCCAAAATCCCTTCCTGTTGCTGAAAATCCCTTTCCCTGTCCATCATCACCCTCAGGCTATCAAGAACAGTGCGGCACCGCTCCGCCATATCCTGACTCTTCTCGATCAGGCAGGCGGAGTCCGGCGCTGCAGCGTGAGCCTGGTCGGAAGGTTCGGACGGGTCCAATGTCAGAGTGTGGTCCCGGGCCTCCCGCAGCACCTCCCCGGCCTCGGTCCAACTCAAGCCGTGGGCGACCCGGATGTGCTCGTCCAGGCGAAGGACAATGCGGCGGCGGTTGTTATTGAATTCCGTTTGGATATGACTGAGATCGCTGTTGGCCTCATCAATCTCTTTGGTAATCCTGCCCAGATTTTCACCGGTTATCAGGTAGTTTTTTCCAGTACTTTCTTCCCGGCTCCGGGCTTGCTTGAGCTGTGCGGGCAGTTCCGCCACGTCCACCCGCTGGGCGGTCAGTTCCGACCCGGCCAGTGACATGGCTGTTTTCTTTTCCCGGATTTTGTTATCCAATCCGTCGACGGCCGTCCGGGCCTCATCCCGCTGATTTTCGGCCTTTTGAAAGCGTCCCACCACATTGGCATAAGATCCGAGCTGGCTGCTGTACTCCTGGGCAGCTTGCTGCACCAGCACCTCCACAAGCCAGTAGTGACGGCGGTCGATCTCCCCGGCCATCTCCGCCTGGTTTTCCAGATCTTTCAAATTCCGTTGATGAAGCTCAAGGTTATTAATCACCGCCGATAGGTTGTCCATCTGCTCCGCCGGCAGTGGAGGCAGAGATTCCTGCAACAATTGGCAGACTTTTTCAGGCCCTTCCTGGGTGGCCTGCACAATTTTGGGCCGGCGCGCCGAAACCAGCGACTCTATCAATGCCCGGTAATCATCATCCTCCATTTTAAAAAGGTGGTCGTTCACCTGCTGCCGGTAGATGTGGCGCTTGGTGGTTACCACCACGGCATCGGGGGGCACGTCCCCTTCACCATCCACCACCAGTCCCAGGTCCGGCAATTGCCTGAAGTCCTGTAACCCGAAACAAATACCGTCCTTGTCCCTGACATCGAAATGGCGCCCTAAACGATAGCCGGGAATAATAAAGCCCCACCACTCCCGAATCTTTCCCTGGACGGCCTGGGAGGCGTCCACTCCCATTCCGATGGTAAGATAACGCCCGTCCCGTTCGCGGCGGAACTCCATGGCCACATAACCGACCCGGGCCTTATAGGAAAAAACTTCCGGATTCTCCGGATTATCGTGCTCCTTCCCCAGCAAAAAATAATGAAGATACCGGTCCGGGGAGAGAGAGGGATCAAGCCTGCGCGGGGTTGTGTCTCCGTCCAACAGTGTTGCGGCCAGCGCCAGCAGGGAAGATTTTCCGCCCTCATTCTGGCCGGTCAGCGCCATGTTGCCCAGCCCGGCCTGCAGCTCCTGGTCTTTCCAATGCCACCAATCCCGAAAAATCAGACGGTTGACCGCCCACCCGGTCGGCCCGCCGGGAAGTTTTTCGGCTATTTCATACATAGTTCCGGTATGTATTCTCAGCAAATCCATTACCCGTCCCTCTCTTTCCAATCCGACAGCCCGTCGAATAGAGGAATCTGAATAAATTCATCTTTCCCCTTGCAATGAGGCAAGGCAGCCTCCGCCGGTTCCTGGTAATAGCCAACGGCGCTTGCGGCGCCGGGCAGCAGGTAACAGTAACCTTTGGAGTCCGGCCCCCGCAAATAGCCTATTCTGCGCATCTGCCGGTAAATAAGATCAACCAACTGGCCCATGTTCATCTTCTGCATCTCCTGGCCCCACTGTCCCCGGTGAGCCTCCGCCAGACCGACCAGATAATCCCTGAGATCACCCTCGGGCAAACGCACATCTCCTTCAGGCCCGGCCGACAGCCGCCCTGCCGCCAGCTCATCCCGGATTTTGCCTATCAACAGGAGGACCGGGTGAAAGTAGTACCGGATGTGCGGGGCAACATCATCCTCCTGCGCGGCATTGAGGCCCGCCCCCACCTCCAGCAGCAGGCCTGCTGCCCCCCGAGCGGTTGTGGTGCGCCAAACCCGGGCGAAGTCAAGCCCCATCTCGATCTGCCAGCCAAGAGAATTGTGCAGGTCATCGGCCACCTCCTGGGGACTCTCTGTTAGCGCAGTGAAAGCCTCGGGGTCATCACCCCGCCAGAGAACCGGGCCAATAAGCAAGGTCCGCCAGGCCCGCTGCAGGGGAGGGAGTTCATCTGCCACCAGAGGAAGAACAGGCTGCCCGGCATCGCTTTGGCTAATGGCTTTCATAGCCTCTTCACCCACCATTACCAGCAAGCGGGGGGAATGGGAGGCCAGATCATAGAGGACTTCCGCATCAGGGTCGGTTCTGTTCTCAGCCCGCACCCAGTGATCCTCGTCCCCCGAATAGGCGGTAAGAACACCGAGCCGCTGCAAGAGCCGAAGCGCCCGGACAAAAGACTCCCTGTGGGGGCGATTCTCCATGGTGAACCGCCCTTCTGAAATCTCCTGCACCTCCCGGGCCAGTTCCGATAGCGCAAACCAGTCCTGGGCGTTACTGGACCGCATGGATGCGAACCAGAGAACCCAGCATAAACAGGCATAATCCAGTGGTTCCTTCAGCCCTTCCATCCCCCGGCCTGGCACTGCCCGCGCAGGAACACGCTCCAGCCGGTAGGAATCCTCCCATTGCGCCAGCCTCCAACCCGGGCGTTCCCGGAACCACTCCTTCAGCCAATGGTAATGGAGAAAAATCCGGCGATAAGCATCAGAACTGCTCCCCCGGGTTACCAGAACCCGGTCCAACAAGTCGTGCAGCGCCATACGCCGCTCTTCATATTTGGCCTGAACACTCAAGGGTGAATCCTTCCTTTCTGCAACCTCAGGATAATGGGCTTGCGGTAGAGGAAACCGTCCGGGGCAGTGATGACCCCGGTGGGCAAAGGCACCGCCTCCAACACCACCCGCCAGTCGCGATACCCTACCGTGGCAGTACCGCTTCCGGCCTCGGCCCTCTTCACCAACTCAAGAACTTTCCGGCGCAAATCGGGGGTTGCCAGGTGCAGATAGCTGAGGTCCAGGATGCCGGAGGAGCCAAACAGCGCCTCAAGTTCCCGCAGCTTCCGCAGACGCTCTTCGGCTTGCTCTTGCATCTGGTTATACTCTTCCACGGACCGGTCCCGGGTGGCAGCCGGCCGAATCCTCTGGCGCTGCCCTCGCCGGACAGACTGCAGGGGCACCTCGGCGGGTTTTGTCTCCCAAGCCTGCTGGTCGGAAGGAGGAGGAGCCTGTCCTTTAAAATGGAGCGGTAAAGTGGCGCCGAAGGCTACTTGGGCCAGCCATTCGGCTTGTTCCAGATTTTCGGGAGGAATATCGGCAAAGGTACGGGCCATTCGCAGCAACTGCTGTTCATGAATGGAGCCGCCCCTCTGCTGAAGGCTGAGTCGCTTTACGTGATTGGAAATCTCTACGATAAAACCCCTGGCCTGGCCGATCAGAACATCCACATCACTTCGCTGTGCTGATCGTGTATGCCGGGCGAAATAACGAATTAGAGTGTTTACCTGTTCCCGGTAGCGTTTGACCGCCACCTCATAATCATCAACCAGGGCGTCAGCCGCAAGCTCGCGCCGGGACTGGGCGGCGCAACAGTCAGCCAGGACATCCTTCTCCCGTTCCAGGTTCAGGAGCAAGTAGCGAGCATGATCCCGCTGTTCGAAAAGACGGCTGATATAATCAGTCAGGTAGTCCCGTATCCGGTTTTTGTATTCCTCGTATCGCTCCATATCCACAGTCTTGGGCTGGTTCTGGGTTAGTCCGAGCATGTATCTGTCTGCGCTGCGGGCAAAGGTGTCAAAGGAGCGGAATACGGATTGCCAGAGTTTGTACACCCTGGCCCGATCCTTACCGGATGCCGGAAGGGAGAAGGCGGACATCACCTGCGCCAAATCCTCCAGGCTCAGGATCATATCATCCAGCGCGGATGGGTTAAGCTTAGCAGCCCGCTCCTGCTCCTCGGACAGCCGGGCCTCCTCCAGGAGGAGAGCAATTCGCTCGATCTGGTAAGTCTTTGGCCGCCGGCGGACATCGGAGATGTCTTTGGGCCGAGACCGGATGGGAAGCACCCGGATAGCTCCCCACTGTTGCAGTTGGTCCAGGTGGTACTGGCATTTCTCTTCCGTATACTCCAAAAACCGCATTTTTACATATTGCCAGACATCGATAGATTCCACAAAATGATTATGCGTACGGTGCTGCAACAGGAAATACCGCATAATGGCGCGATACTCATCGGCCTCTTCGGTAAGATACTTGGCAGCCGTTATTTTTCTAAATACGTCGATCATGCGGTCCCTCTCCAAATTGGTTTTTTATGTCGTTAAATTTTTCAGTATAATAATTACCCTTCGCCGCAACTTCTAAACGAAAGCATCCGGCTCGGGTGTTGGCTGGCTTCCCGGAACAATTTTATACTTACTTTCTATCATATACTGTAGTATTTTATCGATCAATGTTTGATAATCCCCAGACATCCTTAATTGCGGCTGTACAGCGGCTATCGCGGCACAGCCCTCCAAAAACATAAAAGACCACGGAGATACCGTCCTTTAAATGGTGTCCCCGTGGCATAGGCTGTTGTTTTTAAAAAACCTTAGCTGTCCATTAATAGCATCTGCCAAGATAATTAATAAGCGCTTGCCCTCATCGTCAATAGTCCACTTCGTCAAACCGGGAGCAAAAACCGGTAATTATTGAGCTATTATGGCTTTTTCTATTGCTTGCTGACACACAAACAGGGACCACAGATATCCCGAATTTATTTACATGCCGGCAGCAGGCATCCCCCTGACATCCCGGCCTAATATTGCCGCATCAATTTCAGACTTTTATAGTCGGCGGTGAAACCAACACTTTGTAAAGCTTTTTTGTAGGGGCTTTCCAGGGCGGGCAGGACGTTAACGGACTCCACCACTATTCTTTTTAAGGGATTAAACTCACGGGTCAGGAGGACTTTGCAAAAAGCAAAATACGAGGGTAAAGCCGGGTCGTCGGGTTCGGCTTTGATTAAAAGCTCTTTGCCGTTTCGTTTGGCCGTCACTTTCAGCCGGGTGCCATGGAACACCACAAAATTGGCCGGCAAGCGGGCGGGAAGGTCCTCGTCCATGCCGGGAAGTTTCAGCCCGCAGGGCGATGCGGGGTCAGCCGCGTTCAGCCAGTAAATACTATCCTCGTTCAATCCTTTCTGCAAGAAAAGATACGCCTCCCGGGAAGCAAACTGCAAGCCGGTGATTTGTTCAAAAAAATGCCCGGCATAAATCTCCCCGGAAAACTCCATGAGACGCAGTGCGGAAAAAATTCGCCGCCACTGCATCCCGGGCAGTTCCTGCTGGACCAGTTCCCGGAAAAGCACGCCATAGCGGGAAAGAAGCTGGCGGATTCTCTCCTTGACCAATTCCTCCCGCTCCACGGGATCCCGCTCTTCGTTTTCCGGCAGGGCATACCAGCTGCCGTGCAGGGGACGCGAAGCGGACCAGCGGCTGAATCCCGCCCGGCGGCCAAAACCACCCTTGCCTTCCGCCTGGAGGGGGGCAAATTTGGTCAGGATGCCCCTGCGCAGCGCGGCAAAGCTGTCGTTGGTGATGCTTCCCCGCCAGACATGCTCCCATAATCTTGCTGTTAAAACATCGCTTGACAAACCCGTATGCCGGCCCAGGGCAAAGAAATCGTATTTGCCCCGGGGATCCGGAAAAAGCGCCCGGGCCCGCGCCTCCTCTTCTTCCCCCTGATAATCTTCACCGGGAGGAAACAGCTCCAAATCCTCACGAAAGCAAAAGCCAATCCTCTTGTTGCCCCGGCCGAACCATATCAGATCACTGGTTTGCAGGAGGCTATCCAGCCAGGCGGTATAATAGGGCTCCATGCGGGCGGGCAGGATGGCTTCCTCCCAGAGCTGGGCCTGGCTGATAAAGCCAAACAATTGCTCCAGGCGCCCCTGTAAATCCTCCAGGGTGCTCCCTTTTTCCACAACCCCCTGGCAGTACGCCAGAAACAGGGGCAGCGCCGTCGCCGGCAAAGGCCTGAACTCCGGCCGGCGGGCACGCCTGGACATCATAAACAGGCGCTCCAGATTTTCGCGGTCACATACCTCTTCTTCGACGGCTCCCCGGGTAAGCACATCCGCCACGATATATTCCTCTTCCAGCAAGGTGGCAAATACCTCTGCGCAAACCTCAGCCGGCAGTCCAAGGCTGCGGCTCACAAACTCCCGGGACACGGGACCGTAGTAGGACAACCACTGGCTCACCAGGAGGGCCGTATCGCTTCCGGATTCCTCCGGCTCCCGGGCAGCCTCCTGTTCAAAAAGGGCGGCGGCTCTTTTCAGACCCTGGGACAGTTGGCCGGCTGCCTGGGGGAGCAAGGGGAGCAGGGTAAGGCCGGAAAAGCCGATACCCAAACCTGCGGCGATCCTCGGCAATATTTCCAGGGCGCACAGGCCCGGCTGTTCCGTCCCCGGCAGGTGCAGCCAGGCCGCCTTTCCTCCCAGGTTGCTCTTAATCTCTTCCAGGGTTAAATTGTGGCCGTCCGACCGGTGATCCCGTTCCATGGCGGCAAAGAGGGAAGCCGCCTCATCAGCGGGAATAAAAAGGCGTTCCTTGATCCAGAGCAATAGCTCCTCCCCGTCGGCGGGCGCATACCCCGGAGCGGTCCGCTTGAGCTTGCCGTCCAATTCCCGGACCAGGGCCTCAGGGATTTCCGGCCGTAAATGAGGTGAATACACCAGCTCTTTCAATAACTCCCGGCTCAATCCGGACTGCTTATCGGATAAGGGAGTGTCGTCTTCATACATGTATTTGTTGGTCTGGCGCCAGATCACGTCGGAAGCGAAAGGAGACGGCTGGTGGGTAATGGCTTCGCTTATACTGATCCGGCCGTCCTTTATTTCTTCCAGCAGCTGTTTGACCGCTTCCAGGTCGAATTCATCCTTAAGACAGGTGCGCCAGGTCTCAAGCATGATGGGAAAATCGGCGCACGGGGCCACCGCCGACATCAATTTTTTGGCCCTCAGGCGGTTCAGCCACAAGGGCATGCGTTTTTTGAAGCCGGCTTTTGGCAACAGCAAGGCGCGCCCCGCGTTTTCCCGGAATTTCGCTCCGAAAAAGCCTGAACTCTCCAATTTAGCCCGCAAAAGATTCTCCAGGTTTTGGGGTGAAACCAGGGAAAACAGCTCTCCCGGCGCAAAGCTGTGGGGCAGCATTAAAAGTATGCTGTTGTTGCCCACATACATCTCCAGGGGATAGCCGAACCTTCTCTCCCAGGCGGCGGCCAGGGCCATGGCAAAGGGACGGTTGACTTTGCCGCCCCAAAGTGCATGTATAATAACCTGTTTGCTGTCCGCCGAATTCAGGGGATCGGAAAAATGCTCCAATAAAATATGATGACGGTGGGGCAAGGGCTGGCCGGTCGCTTCCTTTTGCCGTTTGAGAAATTCATAGAGCCGTTCCGCCGCATATGCGGACCAGCCATGTCCGGCCAGCTGATAAGCGAGGGCTTCCGTTTCCAGGTCTTTATCCGCCTCTTCCAAGAAGAGACCTATTTTTTCCGAATAAAAGAAATCCCGGTTTTGCTCTTCCGCCCGCCAGAAGGGTATTATGTTAATTGTCCGGTCACCGGGAACCACTTCCACGTCATTGTGTGTAACGCGCATAATCCGCCAGACCTGGGTGCCCAGCATGAAGGTTTCGCCCAGGCTCCGCTCCCAGACGAACTCCTCATCCAGCTCGCCAATCTTGGCCCTGGTATCCATCAGTCGCAGATCGTAGCAGCCCCTGTCGGGGATGGTGCCGCCCCCCTGGTAAACCAGGCGTTCCACCCTGTCACGGGCTTTCACCGTATTGTCCAGCTTGTCCCAAATGACCCGGGGGTTAAGCTCCCGCAGGCGGGTATCCGCATAGCGGCCAGCCAGCATTTCCAGCAGCAGGTCATAACTCTTCCTGGACAGGCCGCGGTAGGGATAACTTGTCCTTAGAAAGGCGTAAAGCTCATCCACGTTCCAGGTCTCAACAGCGGTCATGGATAAAAGTACCTGCGCCAGCACATCCAAAGGCGCCTCAATGGGGGCGATGGGTTCAATCCCCTCTTCGGACAGGTTTAAGGAGGCCACCGCGGCTTCCACAAAATCGCGCCCGTGAACGGGATATAGAATTCCCCGGCTCACCTGTCCCACCCCGTGGCCGGCCCGGCCGATCCTCTGGATGGCGGCAGTCATTGAGGGCGGGGTTTGCACCAGTATCACGGCGTCCAGTTCGCCGATATCTATTCCCAGCTCCAGGGAATTGGTGGCCACAATTCCTTTCAGTTCGCCCGCCTTAAGCTTTTCTTCCACCGCCAGCCTTAATTCCCGGGCCAGTGAGCCATGGTGGGAATAAACCAGGGACTCACCCGCCAAATCATTTATATAGCGGGTCAGTTTCTCAACCGTCCGGCGGCTGTTGCAAAAAACCAGGGTGGCGGTATTTTCCCGGATCACCCTGGTCAGGGCGGCGGCCAGGGCCTGCCAGACGGCGTCCGGCTCCGTCTCCTCCTCCCCGCCATTGTCCCGCTCAATAGCTTCAACGGTCAGATTGTAGTGTTTTTTAACGGCCGACTTCAATATAACCACCGGCCTCTTCAGATAGCGGTAATCTTCTCCGGCCTGGACCGCCTCAAAGCCGCCCACAAATTCCGCCACCGTTTCCCGGGGCCGGACCGTGGCGGACAAGGCTATCCTCTGGAATTCCCCCGCCAGGGGAACAAGCCGGTCCACCGCCGTAATCAGATGGGTGCCCCGCTTGCTGTCCAGTATGGCATGGATTTCGTCCAGAATAACCGTTTCCACCCCGCTTAAAATGGCCCGGCTGTTTTTGGAGCCAAGCAGCAGATTGAGGCTCTCGGGGGTGGTGATCAGTATTTCGGGAGGTCTGCGCAGCATCTGCCGGCGTTCATTTTGCGGGGTGTCCCCGCTGCGGGTGAGCACCCGGACAGGGGGAAATCTCTCGCCGGCCTCTTCAAAATACTCCCGCAGTTCCCGGAGAGGCTTTAAAAGGTTGCGCCGCACGTCGTTATTAAGGGCCTTCAGGGGCGAAACATACAGAACCCGCACCCGCCCCCCCAGCCACTCCCCGGTTATCAGCTTTTGAAGCGCCCAGAGAAAAGCGGTCAGGGTTTTGCCGCTGCCGGTGGGAGCGGTGATCAGAACATGCTCGCCCTTGGCCACCCGGGGCCAGGCCTGAACCTGTATATCGGTGGGCAGGCCCACCTTTTCGGCAAACCATTTGCGGATAAGCGGATGAAACAGCTCCAAAACCGGGCTATACATTACCTCACCTTTCTTCCTGCCGGCATGGGGGTGGTGGCATGGGGACGTTTCGTCTGGCTTGTTAGATGCACTCAGGTGACATGGAAACACTTCGTTTGGCTGGCGGGGGTGGCATGGGGACGCTTCGTTCTTATGATTGACAAAAAAATTTGGCTGAATTCTCCTGATTTGAGGATTCCAGCCTTCTTTATCCAAATATATTAAAGGCGCCAAGCGGACGCCGGCTGTGGGACTCTTTTTTTACAGTAAAAACTCATATTGCCTGCGCCCGTATAGGATGCGGCGAATTTCCACCCAGTTGCCATTCACCACATAAAACACCAGATATTTGTGCACTATCAGTACGCGATAGCTCTTTACCCTCAACACCGGGCTTTTTAACAGAGGGCACCGCTCAGGCATTTGTGATAGCGAGCCGATACCTTCCACAATTTCGTCGTACAGTTTGAGCGCTGCCTCCGGCGAAAGCCCGTTGACATAATCGACAATATCCTGCAAATCCAGCTTCGCCGAGGGAAAAATCAGCAGCTTATAGTTTTCCATGAACACTTGCCCTCAGCTTCTTCGCGACCTCAAAGAAATCCTCACCAGCCGCGCCATTGGCAATCTCGGCCTCTGCTTCAGACAACTTCCCATAGAGCTCAATGAGTGCTTGCTGCTTCTCGTATGCTTCTATACTCATTACCACCATGTCACCTACACCGTTTTTTGTAATAAAAACCGGCTCACGCTCCCTGTGGCAAAACTCTGAGATTTCATTGGCATTATTTCGTAAATCCGAAATTGGCCGGATATTCGGCACGATAAGCCCTCCCCAGCTCTCAATATTTATGCGCTAAATATAGCATAATTTTGAGAGGCAATCAAATACTAAAGGCTTCTCCGCCCGCATCCCTTTGCCCAAAATTACTGAATGTTTCTTTACACACCGGGATCTGGCATGGGGACGTTTCGCTTGGCTTGTCCGTGCCATACAGGATGTAAAATAAAACCGGCCTGACTAATATTAGTTAGGCCGGTGGAGTGATATCTTTCAAGTTGAAGCGTTTTCACCCAGTTTACCCGGAACGTCCGGGCCTTCCCGGGCCAAGGGGCCCGCCGGCGGCTCCAGGGTCTCCCCTCTTTTCGCAGGCTTGTTGAACAAAAAAGCCAGGGGAACCGCTATGAGTATAAACAGCGCCGCCACGATAAAGGTGTCGTCTATGGCCCGGACCATGGATTCCCGGGCCACAAGCCCGCTTATCACCGCCAGCATTGCGCTTTTAGCCTGGGTTCCCGCGCCGGCCAGGGATAAATAGCCTTGCACTTGGTCCATTATATTAGCCCCGGCAGAGCCCGCGGAAATCCCTTCGGACAGCCGGGCCGCGTGAAAAACCTGCCTGTTTTGCATTATGGCCGTGAGTATGGCTATGCCAAAGGAACCGGCAACCTGCCGGCTTACATTGTTCAGGGCGGAGGCCCTTCCCACCTGGCTGACCGGAACGGTATTCATTCCCGCAGTGGTTATTGGCATCATGGCCAGCCCCATACCCAGGGATCTCAGCATTGCCAGAAGCATTATTTTATGGTTGCCGGTGCTCAAACTCAGATTGTGAAATTCATAAGTACCCCAGGCCGTCAGTGCCATACCGGTCACAGCCAGGATCTTAGCCCCGAACCGGTCGAATAGAAAGCCGCTGACAGGCATCATCAATGCTGTCACTATGGCTGCGGGCATTAGCAGAAGCCCGGTTTCATAAGGAGTCATAAGCAGTAAATCCTGGGTGAAAAGAGGTATCAAAAAGACTCCCCCGTACAGGCCCACCGTAATCAGGCTTCCCGCGACCACACTTATTGAGAATACGCCGCTTTTAAACAGCCTTAAATCAAGCATCGGCTGCTCACTGCCAAGTTCCACAATCACAAACATAAGGAGGAAAAAGAAAGAGCATATAAATAAACTGACTATATAATAAGAGGTCCAGCCCTCCCCGGTTCCCTCACTTAATGCCAGGAGCAGCGCAAAACAGCTCAGGGCGGATAAAATAAAACCCCAGGCATCAAATTTCAGGTTGTCGCGCGTAGTGCTTTCCGGAATCAGAAGGTTGGTCAGAACGAGCCCGGTAAGCCCCACGGGAATGTTCATTGTAAAAAGAAACCGCCAGTTTAAATGGTCCACAATATAGCCGCCCAAGGTCGGCCCTATAGCCGGGCCGCATACCGCCGCCATACCCCAGAACCCAAGGGCCAGCCCGATTTTCTCCCTGGGAACAATCCTGTACACGATGGCCATGCTCACCGGCATCATCGCCCCGCCGCCTATTCCCTGCACCACCCGGGCCGCCACCATGGAACTGTTGTTCCAGGCAAGGCCGCACAGCACCGAGCCAAGGGTGAAAATGGCGGTGCAGATAAGGTAAACCCGCTTGGTGCCCAGACGGTCACCGAGGTAGCCGGTAACAGGGATCACCACCCCCGAGGTCAACATGTAGGCTGTTAAAATCCACTGGGCGTCTTCCGCCGATACCCCGAAAATAGCCATCATTTTGGGCAGAGCCACGTTTATGGAGCTATTATTCAGTATCGCCGCGAAGGCGCTGATAACCACCACAAAAAGCGGCAGCCAAAAAGAATCCTTTTGGGGGACTTCACGCTGTTCCAATATAGCCACTTCCCTTTAGCCAAGAAATTATCCGGAGCCAAACCACAGGCGTCAGAGCCCCAGCAGGTCCGTCCGTAAAATTGCTATCCTGCGCTCGGACTCCTTCAGCCGTTCCTCCAGCATTGCTTCCAAAGCGGGTATGCGGGCTATACCGGCATCAGTTACCGTGTAAATTCGCTTGCCCCGGGTAACCGGGCTATCCCATTCCCCAACTATGTAGCCACGTTCCTCCAGGGTTCTAAGCAGGGGATACAGGGCGTTCGTGTTGGGTATGTAGGCATCCTGGGTCCTCCGTGTTATTTCCGCCGCCAGTTTATTTCCATGCGCAGGCTCCTGCTGAAGTATCTTCAGTATGTATAACCCTATAATGAGCCTTATTAAGGTTTCCTGCTCGTTTTTCTTTTCACCCATGACATTGCTCCATAATTATTAATTTTATTATTATTATTTTTATCAATAATTCATTCCCAAGTCAATGCCAAAAATAACCGGAAGCTTTTTTTAAAGCGAGATTAATATGTTTGAAAAAAAATGCTGTGCTGAAACCTTCGTTTCTGCACAGCATCCTTTTTCAACAAATGGCAAGCCGCTATACGGTTATATAATTATGCCGCCGGTTCAGCAAGGGGTAAAACAACTTGAAAATTGTGAAAAGCAATAAGTCAGGAACTGCCTCCAACCCCGGTAATCGCACCGGGTCAGTCAACTTCGCTCAGTCGGGCGAGTTCACAATTTCCGCACATTTTTCCTTACCATGGCCTTGTTCCAAATACTCGGCACCAAAACCGTGCATCATCTCCAAAATGGGAATTATTTTTTTCCCGACTTCTGTTAATCCGTATTCTACTTTAGGGGGAACAACAGGATACACCTTCCTGAATATAAGATTATCCTTTTCTAAACTTCTTAATTGCTGGGTGAGCATTTTTTGAGTTACATAAGGCAATCTTTTTTTAATGTCGTTAAATCTGAGCGTATTGTAACTTAAATACCAAAGGATTAATATTTTCCATTTGCCGGAAACTATATTCTGCACCAGAATCATTGGACATATGTCATACTTTAAGCACTTTTCCTTCATGTGGCATTCCTCGTGCCATTTCTCTTTATCGATCATTTCTTCACCCCGATGCCCAGGTATCTTTTTGGGTACTATGGCACAATGAAGTGCCTACTTGCTAAAAAGATATTATCTGCCTAATATTTTAACATGATTATTATTCACGAAACCACATTTTATAATTTATTTCCAAGACTGCCGGTATAAGCCGTAATGATACGGCAATCCGCAAAGGAGGGACGGGTAGTGTCAAAAGTATTGTATATTAAAGCGAATCCCAATCCGGAAGAGAAATCCTTCAGTGCTCTTGTCGGAAGGACCTTTTTAGATTATTATCGCGGGAAAAAACCGGGTGATGAGGTTATTGAGCTGGATCTCTATGAAATGAACATACCTCTTATTGACGGCAACGTTTTAAGCGGGTGGGAAAAGCTCCGGCAAGGAAGCCGCTTTGATGATTTTTCATTGAAAGAAATGATACAGACAACCAGTATTAATAAACTGACGGAGCAGTTTATACATGCCGATAAATATATATTTGTCTCTCCTCTCTGGAATCTTGGCATTCCCCCCCTGTTAAAAGCATATATCGATGCCGTCTGCATTGTTGACAGGTCATTTAAATATACGGAAAAAGGGCCGGTGGGGCTGTTAAAGGGCAAAAAGGCCATTCACATACAGGCCCGGGGGGGAGTGTTTTCAGAAGGCCCCGCCAAGGAGTATGAATTAGGGGATCGCTACATCAGAACCATATTAAACTTCATGGGAGTTCAGGTAGCGGATTCGGTTATTATTGAAGGCGTTCACCAGGCACCGGAGCAAATTGACGCCATTAAAGCCAGGGCAATGGAACAAGCCCGGAAAGCCGCTACAATATTCGCCCAATAAATATTTTAAAATATTTATTGGGCGGGAATGTTTCCCCCACCACCGGGGAAGTAAGGGGGCGGTTCTTTTGCTTCCTCAATATCATGCGTATACCCCCCGGCCTGGCTGGTTAGGTTGTTGACAGCCGTCTTGGGAAATGATGGTAAATAGATAAACAACAACCACCCGGTTTGATATCATATATTCTGTGCTTCTTGATAATTACCGGTTATCACTCAAATAACGTGGGATAGGACCTATTTTATTCAAAAAATCTTTTATAATCTTAATAAATTCATCAGGATGTTCAAAATGAATATCGTGTCCGGATTTTATCGTTATCATCTCATTTCCCTTAAGCAGTCTATGAACCTTTTCAGCGTCTTCATCACTGTTGGCTGCGTAAAGCACTCCATCCTTGCCATATAATGTGGCCGCCTTAATATATACAGATGGAGAGTTAATTTTGGATAAAGTTTCTTCCTGATCAAATCCTTCAAACCATGAACCAGTATAAAAAGTCTCTGAAAAGTCTAGATCAAAATCATCCAAATAAAGTGTGCCATGAATCCATTTATATGGTACATACCATAATTTTAACGGCTCTCCCGGATGTTCCGCCCGATACTTCCTTGTGCCCGCCGCAATAAGTTTTCTCAAATCACCAAACAGTCCCCATAAATAACTGTTTTCCATATAGTACACCACATAATCATCCGTATCCGTTTGATTTCTGAATTTGTGCACTATGTCAAAGCTTTCACGCCACGCAAAGGTATTCTGCATTTCATCCGGCTCCACACTAAAAAATGGTGGATCCTCTAAAACAATCCCCAACACATCTTCCGGCGCATTGGCCGCAATCCAGGCTGTTAAAATACCACCGGAAGAATGACCCGATACCACGCATGGTTCACCAATGACATTTTCAATAAACCGGACAAAATCCCGCCCCATGACAACACCTGTATACTTTGAAGAATCATGACTGGATTCTCCATGTCCATGACAATCAATTGCATATACGTGACAATATTTAGCCAGCCCCGGAAGAACTCTTGAATAATCTTCCCATTCCATGGACTGCCCGTGTATTAACAGAAGGGCCGGCCCATTATCCGGTCCTTCTGCATAATTCAGCACAGTTCCATCGTCAAGGGTCACCTGTTTTTCTTTATAACCCGCACCATATGTTTTCTTTAATGGTCTTTGGTCATAATTAATATTCTGATAAGCATAAATGCCAAGAGCGCTTGTGGCAACCACCATGATTATAACCAGCACAAGCAAAAATATTTTCAGCACTTTAAATTTCTTCTTTTTTACAGACTTTTGTCCTGTATCTCTTTCTTCTTCATTTCTCATTCTCTTCGCAATTTCTCATTCTCTTCGCAATTTCTCCTTACATTCTTCAGTTTGATAAACTGCTTTCACAAAATGCATACATTTGCTCAATACAATTTAAGCCAAAGCTAACCAATCATTGATATCCGGCACTGTTTGAACTTATCAATGAAAAAATATAAATATCAACGATATACCTATGTCCCGAAGGAATCAAGGTCTAACCTCAAAACATATATTTTGTATTTCGCGGTAAATTTTATTCTTCCCTTAAGAGAAAGCGTCAAAGATACAGGGGGAGCAAGGGACCGTTCTTTTGCTTCCCCTGTATCTTGCATATGCCGTCCCGGGCCTGGCTGGTGAGCTTGTTGATGATCACCCCGGGAAAAAATGAAGGAGGTAATATGCTACATAGCTGACTGGGGTAAACTTTTTCTGGAATTTAACCTTCTTTTTAGTGCTTGCGATTCGGAGTTAGGAATTTGGCCTGGTATGGCTCAGTGATGCAGAAAAAGAAACCTTACATGCCGGAGGGGTTGAACCGAGAGCGGCAGACTTGTGTTTAGCTAAAAAGGAGGGCAGCAAGGGACCGTCCCCATGCTGCCCTCTTTTAATCTTTTCGCACGACTACTGTCCCGCTTTTATAATTTCCTCGATTTGTTCCTTTAACTTCGGAATTTTTTTAGTGACAGTATCAAATACCAACTTCAGGTCGACACCAAAATATTCGTGTATCAGGACATCTCGCATACCGGCTATCAAGCGCCATTGTATATAGGAATATTTATCTCTTAGTTCTGTCGAAAGCTTCTTGGTTGCCTCTCCGATAATTTCAATGCGCCTAATTACAGCATCCTGCACCAAAACAGATTCAAAAAAAGTTTCTTTTGTTACGCTACGCATATAACTCTCAATAGCATTAATACTTTCAATGATATGTTCAAGAAAAACTAAATCCTCTTTCACATTATCACCTTTTTGTCTTTCAAAACATAGTTTTTAATATATTTTGAAAGGGCGCCTTGAGTTACGACATCTACTTTTCTCTGGAGGGCTTCTTCGAGAGCATATTTCAACCCAACCAGTTCGAATAACGAAAAGTCGGCATCGGGATCATATTCAATAAGAAAATCAATATCGCTATATTGGTTCTGTTCGTCCCGGGCAAAGGAACCAAATATATACGCTCTATTTATGCCATAACTTTTAAATATTGGTATCGTCTTGGTTTTAATTATCTCTATATTAAGCATAACAAACCACCTCAAAGCCTATCCAAAGATCCTTTTGCTTATGTTACCAATATTTGAGAAATGTTTCAAGTAAATTTCCGACGGTTCATTCTGGCGGAAGCATAATTCTGTGATATATAAAATGGACAAGAGGGGGCTGTTAGCGCAGTCCCTTTTATCGATATAATATGAAGCTTGAACTTATTAAGCAGTGTGTTATATTAAAGGTGATAAGGTGAGTGATAAAATGAGCAAAAATAAATATATGGTTCTTTTATTCTTGGGGCTATTTTTAATAGTCTGTCTGTTCGCGGCAATTAAATTAATTCAAGAGAAACAGAAGGTTCTGACGATCCGATTTTCGGAAACCGTTTCCACCGCAGGCCTTACCCTCCTCGAAAGAATGTATGATGACGTAGATAGTGACGGTAAAAATGAAAGCATCGAATTGTTTACCTCAGCCAAGAAAGGACCGGATGGACTGATAGGGTGGGATGATGGTCAACGATGGCTCCTGCTGGTGAGAGACGAGGGAAAAAAGTTTCCCCTTTTTGACGATTACGTGCAGTTAGGGCAATTACAATTTTGGGTGGGTATTATTAACAAATCTCAAATTGTTAGCCCCGGCAATGTGGATTTAGAAAGACATATATATGTTATGATCTCTGGTAATAGCCTCCAATTATCCGATTATTATTGGGATAAGCAAAGTCTTGGCTTTAAAAAAGAAATTGTTTTTAATCCTCCCAATCAGTGGGATGTAAAATCGTCATATAAATATTTAAATTTCAATCCTGATCTGATTGAACCTGAAAAAAGCACCCCGGATTAGTTAACAGTAATTGGTTAAAGTAAATATGGATCTTGCCTGCCGGGAGGATAAGGCAATCCCGGAGAGCAGCCCGGGAGCCTGGCGGGATTCTGCCGGGGATAGAGGGGTAACCAGGATTGCCCCTTCCTTTTTACTATCTTAAACAAAAGGCAGTTTTATACAATGAATTCTGTATAAAACCACCTTCTTAAATTCTAAACTCATAATATTTTGTTTACAGAGTTATGGTTACTTCATCGCCTTCCGCTGATGTAACTTCCACTAATTTTAGACCTCTGTGGCCCCTTAGATATTTTATGCCCTTGGCAAGCTCATCAAAATCTATGCAGTCAATTATGTCCCTTTGCCGCTGATTAAGATTCTTTCCAAATTTCTCTATAGCATAGGAAGCTATCCGACATCCTAAACTTGCGATACTTAAAGGTATGGGAATAAAAAAACTCTTACCATTTTTTTCTCTTATATAAATTCTCATTGCGACGATTCCCTTCCGCATTCCTTTCTCCGCACAGAAGAATTATTACTACCTGTGCCTCCAATGCTGTTATTCAACAAGAATCTCAACGTTGTCCCCTTTTTCACTTTTCACATCTACAATCTTACCGTCCAGTCCATCACTTACAGCCTGAAGAATAGCCTGAATGTCTATATCCTCCATACCTTCTATCCCTTCTATCTTAGGTATTCTTTTAATAGCGCTCCCTATGGTTCTTATGAACTTAACTGGTATATTTATATTTACGTTGTCTCCATTTTGTGAATTAACTCTAATCTTTAGCATTTTATCTAAGTTATCTGCAGGAACATCATTTTTAGAAGCATATAACACCCCTATAAGTTCTCCCGCTTTCTGCGCATCAATTTTTCCCTCTTCCAGCATCTTTAATACCTTCATAATCTCGTCATTCATTTAATCCAACTCCTTTTTAAAATTACTTTTTTAATAAATTCAATGCTTGTTCCGCTGTAATTTCTCCTTTTTCAAGCTTATCAATTACTTCGGAACTGTTATCTGATTTCTCCTTAATAGGTGCATACCCCAGTGAAACAATTAAATTTTCAATTTTGCTTCGAACTGTAGGATAAGATATTCCAAGTTCCTTTTCAACGTCTTTAATATTGCCTCTACATTTTATGAAAACTTCTGCAAAATTTAGTTGATCCATAGTGAGGTAAGAAAACTTGGAAAGTTCAAAGTCATTTTCAATAACAGTATTACATTTTTTGCATGTTAATTTTGTAACTGTAAGCTTGGCATTACATACAGGACATTGAGTTAATATTCTATAAGCCACACAAATCACTCTCCGTAATTGTATTATACTACTAATATTTATAATGTCAATATTTTAATTAATTTATTTTATATATTTTTATTTATTTATTAATTATTTTAATTCTCTTATTGATTTCTTTATTTATCCATTGTTCCACCTGGGATGGCACCCTCTGATACAAACCCGAGGGCGGAAACACCGCCTGTTCTTTTAAATGCCAATTGAAAAGTTAAATAAAAAACGGCTGATTTTCAGCCGTCAAAATTTTATCTTCCGGTGGATTACCGGTTAATTATTTGTTATGGGTCCTTACATTAAACTTCTCGATTTTTCCATTTATATCTATACAGGTCCATTCAATCATTTTATCTTTCTTTTTGGGAATAAGCCTAGCGGGATAATATCCAAGCTGATAAGGGATTCTGGTTTCCAATGCGCCTTTGGGACACTCCTTAACGCAGGCCATGCAGTCCCAGCAGTCCCTGGCGGAGCGGCAGAAGGCTTTCTGGGTAGCCGGGTTAACCTCCATCAAATCGCCGGGACAAATTTCTTCACATTTTCCGCAGCCGGAACATTTTTCATTATATACCACGGGCGGCATAGCTTAAACCTCCTGTACTCAAGCTTTTAAACGGTCTCCGGGAATAATCTGCTCATATGGGCGGGTGAACATTTCAACTTCCCCGGTTTGGGGATTGTACCGGGAGTTGACGAAACAGTCAAACTTATCATCTTTCTCCGGAAAATCGGCGCGTGTCTGCCAGCCCGGCCACCTGGTTTCCTCCCTGAACATCAAATGGCGCACCAGTGTTCCGGCAACATCCAGCCTGTCGATAATTTCGTGAGCCTCCATCAATTCATGCAGGTCACGGGCCACAAGGTACTTTACCTGGTCTTTCATTATCCCGATGTGGCGCAGGGCATACTCCAGGCCTTCTTTATTCATGCGGAAAAACTGGTGTACCCCGCCGGCATATTCGTCCATCAGGCGCTGTAGCCTTTCCTCCATTTCCCTGGGCTTCACTCCGTCACCCACCGCCGCCTGCCTGAACCCGGGGGCAAAGATTCTTTCCTTTTCCCGGGCAAGCAAGGCTTGATCAATTTCCCCCGGCTCCACGCCGGCAACAAAATCCACCGCCGCCCTGGCGGCCAGCAAACCTTCCGCCGCGCAGCCGCCAACAAACTTGTTGGGCGTGCCCCCGGCCACGTCGCCGCAGGCGTACAATCCGGGGAGCGTGGTGGCGCGCCTGACATCCACCCAATACCCGCTGGCCGTGTGACCCCCGACAATGTAAGGATCGGACCCGTATATTTCAATGGGATCCTTGCTCAGATCCTGGGCCCTGCCGGCAAGAAACAGAACATAGCTGGGACGTTCGTTAAGATAATCATATTTCATGTCATGAATCTGCTCTTCGGTCATATTGGTGGTATCCACATAACAGGGGCCGCGTCCCTCGCGCCATTCATCCATGGGAAGATTCGCCCTGATAAAACGGGGGGCGGCGTCCCCGCCCAGGTGGGCATAGCGGGTTTTAAGAATCTGCTCGCCCTTGCAGTTGATCATGGGAGTTTTATAACCCACGGAAATGGTATCAATGGGTCCGTTAAAATCCTTTGTCCTGGTGGCGCACCAGCGCATTTCAAAGGTGGTCATTTCCGCCCCGGCCCTGATGCCCATGGCATAACCGGTGCCCACATTAAAGGGGGAATACCAGAGCTGGTGATGGCTGTCGTTGCCGTCGTTCTGGTAGGGCTTGTACAGTCCCGCCGCCCCGCCGGTGGCGATTATGGTGACCTTGGCCCTCACGATGTAAACCTTGCCGTCCCTTACCCCGAAACCAATGGCGCCGATTATTCCATTTTCATCAGTCAAATAATTGGTGGCCACCACCCGGTTTATTACCTGGCAGCCGCATTCCAGGGTTTTCCTGGCCAGTATCACTTTCATTTCCGAGCCGCTGATGGTTATGTCCCATTTGCCGCGGGTTTTGTACTCTTCGCCGTCTTCCTCGTACTTAATGGGCATGCCCCACTCTTCCCACTCTTCTATGGGCTTGTTCAGCACTTCCGCCATTGTAATGGTTAAATCCTCCCGCAGCAAACCACCGGCCTGGGAACGGCTCCAGCGCACGAAATCCTCGATGGTGCGCCCCTTCTTTATATAAGTGTTGATGGCGTCCATGCCCCCCGCCAGGCAGCCGCTGCGGTCAATATGGGCCTTTTCCATCAGTGTTACCCTGAGTCCGGGATTGAGGCGTTTTGCCTCAATTCCGGCGAAGCATCCGGCGTTGCCGGCTCCGATAATTAAAATATCCGTGTCAATGCGAACCTCTTCGATCTGTCGCGGGTCCTTCGGTAAAGCAGCTCTAACCACGTCCATCCCTCTTTTCCTTAATTTGCAACCCAGATGGGATGCCCCGTTATTGCGTACCAGGGAACCATAACAAAGGTCATATATAAAATCACCATCAAAGTAAGGGGAGCGCCAACCTTGACAAACTCACCAAAGGAGAACTCCTCGGTGCCATAGGCAATGAGACAGGCGGTAACCGAAATAGGCAGCACAAAGGCATAGCTGTCCACGTTTAGCACCGCCATTGTAAAAGCCACCGTGTTTAGCTTGAGCATCGGCGCCAATGCCGCTATAACGGGAGCCATAAGGGTTACCGCGGCCACGTTGCTGACAATGCCCAGGCGCAGAATTTGCACCACGGTGCAAATAAATATGGTAACGCCTATCCAGCCCCAGTGGGGCGCCACGCCCACCAGGTGGGAGGCCAGCCATTTATCAACGCCGGTACTGCTGAAGGCGCTCACCAGGGAAAGCGAACCGCAAAGCAAAAGCCAGGTGCCCCAGATTGTATTGGACTGCACCTTCTTCCAGCACAGGCTTGTCAAACCGGGTATGAACAATAGCATTACCACGATTATGGTGCTGATTGAAGTTCCCAGTTTATGATATTGATCCGTGGCCCAGAGAATAATCGCCAGGGAAAAGGCTGCCAGCACAACCCACTCGGTGCGGGACATCCTGCCAAGCCCGGCGCTTTGCTGCTTGATCTCCTGAATGCCGCCGGGCACCTCTATGTTTTTGGTTTTCATAATCCAGTTGGCCCAGTAATAAATAATGACCAGTACTCCCAGAAGGGGCCAATTCATCCATGCCCAGGTACCCCAGGTAATGGCGTTGCCGCCCAGTGCCTGGTTAATGGTCTGGGCCACAATAACGTTTGACATGTGGCTGTGCATTAATATGGTGCCGGAGGCCAGAGAGGCGAAACCCACGCCCACCATGGTAAGCACCTTCCGGGCACTTACCCCGTCCCCTTCCCTGCCGAAGAGATTATTTAAGCCGGAGATTATGGGCAGAAAAATGGCCCCCCGGGCGTTGGTGGCAGGAACCAGAACCGCGGTTACCAGATGGGCGGCCATAACCCCCTTTAAAACACTGCCCACTTTGGGTTTTACCCGGGAAACCATGCCCAGGGCGATTCTTCGATCAAGACCTGTTGTTTGCATAATGGCGGCCAGGATAAAGCAGCCCAGAATCAGAAAGGTCACGTCCTGTGTAAAACCGGCAAAGGCCTGGGGCAATTTGGGAAGCGCCCCGGTTAGCTTCAGCAGCAAGGGTATTCCCAGGCCCGAAATACCTATGGGAAGACCATTGGTCAGCCAGATGACGGAGGCCCAGCCCATTACCGCCAGGGCCGCGCGGCCTTCTGAAGTCAACCCCCCGGATACCGGGACAAAAATCAAAATTGCGGCAAATACCACCCAGGAAAGAATAAAACCGGGCAGAGCGTAGCTGCGTTTCGCACCGGATTCCTTGCATTTGGTTTCATCCAATAATCTCTCTTCTTTGCTTGCCGGACCTGCCGGTGAAGGTACGGACATCTAAAAACCCCCCATCGTTATAAATCAGAAAATCAGGCTGTGTAATTTTGAAATAAAATCACCCCTCTTATATGATTTACCTGTGATGGAGATAATTTTAACGAACCTCGTTCCGCAATTACACCGTCACCCCGACACATTTTCGTCGTCTGGACGACAGTTTCACCGTTATCCCCCATTCACCGGCGGAAAGGTTTTGAGCTGAATAACAACACGGCTGCCCGTGGGCGCAAAGACCAGTTCCTCCGGGAGAAAAATATCCGTAAAAAAAATAACCGGTTTCATTAAACCGGTTACCCAATCCAGCTATTAAGCTTCCTTATATTAACCCCTGTTATTTCCCTTCCCTTATATTTTAGACAATCATCTTCCTTAAGTAATTGAAGTAAAGTTGAAACTGTCTGCCTTGAGGAGCCCACCAGGCAGGCCAGCTCCTCCTGGGTTACATTGAGCTTCACGTTAATGTAATCTCCCTCCTCTGAAACGCCCGCCCTTTCAGCCATATTCTTCAGCACAACCGCAAGACGGCCCTGCACCGGATTAATGATGAAATCATGGATGGTATTTTGCGCCTCCCGCAGCCTGTTTGCCATCAGATTCAACACCTTGGCGCTAAACTCCGGGTTTTTCGCCAGCATTTTCATAAAGGCGTCCCGCCAGATAATAAGCAGGGATACATTTTCCATGGCCTCGGCGCTGTATTCCCTTTCAGCTTCATCGCTCAAGACCTCCGCCAGCCCGATGAAGTCCCCGGGGTAACGGAGAGCAACCGATACCTGCCGGCCATTCAAATTTGTCCGGAATATTTTTACCCAGCCGCTTTTTATAAGATATATTTCGTTGGACCTCTGACCCGTGGCAAAAATAATTTGTCCCTTGGGAAAGTTTAGCGTGGTCCCGATGGACTCGAGAAATGTCTTTTCACCGTCCGTCAAACGCAAGATATCACACACCTCTCTTTAAAGCATTCCTTTATGGCCGGAGGAATGTACCCAACGTATTTTACCGGCTGTATTTGGCATTATATTTTTTGCTGGAATAATTATATAAAAATGATCTTGTTATTGGTAGCCATATTATCTGTCCGCCAGATAACTGCTGCAAACCGGACCGGGACTGTTCTTTAAATTTACTGTCAAACAGGCCGCCCTCCGGTATCGTCATCTAGTTTATCCCCTTTACCTTAGGTAAAAACGCCGGCAGCACTACATGCCCGGAAGGAAAACTCCCATAGCAGGCATTCGCCCTATACGATACCCCCAGGCTAATTTAACAATTCAACGGCAGATACCACAACATCCCCGATTACAGAACCTGCCTGCCTCCATACTCTTCGTTCCCAACTCCTGGTAATAAGTCCCTATACCCCTAGCCAGTTCGGCAGTATCCCCTGCGAAAAGAAAAAACACCCTGGCGAGTTCCAAAATATCTTGAGGTTTCTTTTTTTCCAACACCGCAGTATGCCACTGCCTGGCATAATTATAGCCTTGCTCAAAATCGCTCAAATATCGTTTGGGCATCCAACTGTCCTCCTGAGGTCTTTTTACTCTCTCCGTGCCACTCCCTGAAAAAAGATAATCTTACACATAATTCTACATCAAATATTGGCTATATGCATATATTAAACTTATGCTTCTAGCAAATTCAGATGCGGCCAAAATTTGGATAGAGTATTACAAAACGGGGCGTGAAAAAAGTGAAGAAAAATATTGAAATAGATAACAAGGCTGTTGGACAGAGAATAAGGGAAGAAAGAGAAAAATTCAGACTTTCCCGGGAAGAGTTTGCGGAAATCCTGGGACTTTCGGATTACTATATCGGACAACTGGAACGAGGAGAAAGACAAATGAGCCTCCCTGTTTTAGTAAAAATTGTTAATTGTTTGCACATATCTTTGGATTATTTAATTTTCGGTAAAACATCTGGTGGTGTTTATGATAGTAACAAAGATACGGAGTTAAATAATTTACTCAATAAATGCTCACCAGGAGAGCTGGAGATAGTAAAAAAACTTATAAATACTATCCTTCCTTATTTATGCAAGAACCAACCCTTTTCTTCATAAAAAAATTTGGCTGGAACTTCCCTGGTTTGGAAATTTCAGCCTTTTATACTTGCTTCCCGGCAAAACTGTTCAGATGTTATTGGGGGAATTAAAATTTTCCTAATCGTTGTTTGATAACTATTTATACAATGCCAAAATATCGGACCGGGAAATGTAACCATAATAGCCGAAAGAGTCATCGGTCTTGGGAAAAGGACCTGCTATTTTAACCGGACTTCCACCATTGCTATTGACCAGCCAGACGGAGTTATCCTTCAGGTATATAATATGAGAACCATTTTGGGACCATAGCGGGCGGCTGATACCTGCTCCGGCCTCATTTATCCGCCTGGCATTTTTACCATTGGAATCCGCGACCCAAAGGGTTCGTGTTTGCTCCCATGAAGCAACCCCCTCAGCGCCAGAAATACCTTCCTTTTGCTCCACAGCCTGCACATATGCAATGTATTTTCCGTCAGGGGACCATTCCGGATCCAGGGAGACTGCACCGGGTTTCTGAGGCAAATCAACACTTTTCCCTGTTTTCACATCGCATACCACAAGGGATTTATTCTGCCAAATTTCCCGCCCGGTACCTTTGACAACAAGAAGATTGCTGCCATCCGGCGACCAGGAAACCCATTCAGGATAACCTAAAGAAGTTGTAAGCAGCCGTGGTTCTCCACCTGCCGACGGTAAACTGTAAAGCCCCACTCCATCAGCCATAATGGAGGCTGAATGAACAGGGTCGATCTGGAAAAGCAACCCCTTACTATCAGGCCACCAACCGGCTAAACATATGCCGCTTTTCTCGGCAACATACAGCTGAATAGGTTCCTTCCCCGCCAGCGGGACGATATATAAGGCGTCACTGCGATCTTCAGGATGTTTTTGATCATAGGGCAGTGTTTCCACATAGGCTATAGTTTTGCCGTCGGGTGACAATACACCCGGTTTATCGTTAACTTTATTAGCAGTATCACCGGGGCGGACCATATATAACCCGTGCCCGCTAACCGCGACAACAAGAACGTCGGAAGCGGGCAGCCAGGATATTTGATTTAAACCAACCGGCATTGGCAGACCGGTTACTTCATATGCCCGGCTTCCGTCCGGTTTAGCAATAAAAATTTTACCATCATTCATGTCAACGTCGCTATAGCACATATATGCCAGCCACTGCCCATCCGGTGACCACATTGGTCCCCTGGCCTGACCGGCATCACTTATTTTGTTCAGGTCGCCGCTATCCCCGTCAAGAACGTACAGCAGGCCATTTTGAACAAATGCCAGCCGCCCCTGGCCCTTAAATGCCTCTGTGTTGACTTGCGGTAAATTGGTTTTGGAGTTGTCTTGTTGGGTAGTCCGGGTTACATCTTGAATCTCTGAGTTGTTGCCGCAGCCCGCCTGGCTTAATAACAATATTAGCAACAAGGGCATAAGCAAGAAAACAACTGAACTTTTTATTTTTTTGGCTAATGTCACTTTTTCATCTTCTTCCGTAAAAATGTTATTATAGGTTTCTTCTGAATTTTATGGACGATAATGGTTATATATTTGTTCCTATGTGTCCTGTTGGCTATTCCGATGTGATTTGAACAGTGAATACGATTCAATTTAACCACCCCGTCCGATTTAATTCGAAAAGCAAGACGGTTCTTTTGCTTCCCCGGTATCTTGCATATACCATACCAAGTCTGGCTGGTAAGCTTGTTGATAGTCACCTCGGGGAAAAGTAAACACCAACCACTCGGGTATAATGTCGGTTATTCAGTCGCTAACTACCACACTGCTCCGGTAAAAGTTACCCGTCATCCCTCCCCGCCGGAATACCCAACTTAATGGCATCGGTAGGGTTTATCCCCATTTACTCGGCTCCGTAATAAAACAGCAGCGCCCCAACGATTTCTCATGATGAACACCTCGCTGTTTTTTTATTTCACACCAGCCATTTTGTGTGTCCATCAATTCGGGGTAAGGTCATTAAAATACGCGGGAGACATTCACTGAAATAGTTATAACGAAATCTACAAGTATTCCACAGCGTGGCCCGGAAAATAAACAAATTGTGCACAGCATGACTTCCGCATGGGGCTCAGATACAAAAAAAGTTATTGATGACCATATGATGCGGCTAATTATTGAGAAAGAGTTCAACTGGTAAATAAAAACCCTGTCCAGCTGTTATGTCGGACAGGGTTTTTGAGCGATTTTTACGGTCATGAATTGTGGGCAGATTGCGGGGCAAATATACTGAACAGCGACAACCAAGATATTATAGTGCCCGATTTTCTTTGGTATAATCGCTCTAGGCCTTACTTTGCTTAAGGCCAAAAAAATTTTTACACCAACTTGGGTTTAAAGGCTAAACTTTACTCGTAATGCTCGGCCCTTCTTACCTAGTCTTAGAAAGCCTGAAAAAAATTGTTGTATTCTCTCCTCAATACTTCTAAATTTCCAGAATGATAAATTAAGGGCTTATTTATAACTGAAGAAAACTCTTTGGCTAAAATATTCTCACTTTCTCCGACGGGCTCAATGTTAATTTTAACTATCCTCTCAATGGGCTCAAACCATCTTTCCAATCTTTTTATGGATTTCTGATCCAGCTGGCTGTTATCCTTTTTTCCCAAAAAATATTCTTTCCAATGCATAGCGAGATACGGAGTTAAAAAATAGGTTCCGGCCGACATTTTTTCATATTCACTGTCCCCGCCAATTAGTATGGATGCACAGTTTAAATCCTCAAGACTATAAACACCCAGGTAATTAGTACCGACATGTAAAAAGCATTTTCCATAAGCAACAAATATTTGCATCTTATCCTTAAACAGAGATACCAATTTGTTTATTTCATTTCTTAATGCAACTGGGTTGCGGTGACATTGGGAACTAATCACTTGCATGACAAAGGGTATGTTTTTTTTCTCCCTGGCCACGATACTCATTTCCCTGGCCATGGACTCGCAAACTATGATGGCTACCTTATTGCTGCTTAATGAGGAGGCTTGCATGATGCTCACCTTTCACTATCCAGCTTTTCCTGCAGTTTCAGGTCTTCTATGGTAGAGCTGATAGTTTGAAATACAACCTCAACGGAAAAGCTCAATCCGCCCATGGCGCACAACCGAGAAAGCCTTACAATAGCTTCCTTAAGATGTTTTAGATGAGGTATATTTTCTTTTATTTTTCCATAATAGCCCATCTCAATACTCATTCTTTTATGAATGTCCGCCAGTTCTTTGCTACAGAAATCCAGTTCAAAAACCCAGAGGGGAAATGATTTTCTTGGATTATCCCTAATTATTTTGGCAACATCTTTTAGCCTGTCAATAACTGTACTGTAATTCATTATCATTTCCCCTTGTATCATAATTTACTAATTACCAATAACAATTAACGGACTTAATTGGCAGTTATTTCTTTTTGTTCCACCCGTTTGACCAAGAAAATCACTGCCAAAAATAAGAACGATAGTGAGAAACAAATGAACGCCGCCATTAATTTCATATTAATAAGTGCCGGGACCAGGACTATGGAAACAATTGCGCCGGCACAACCGGCAAGGCCAAATATTATCCCTGTGGAAGAAGAGGCAAACCTTATTTGCCTGCGGTATTCCCATAAGGTGCCAAAAGTCACCACGATAATCGCCACTATCATACCAACAAACATTGGATGGGCGCCAAACAGGAAAGCAGGAAATTCAATCAGGTACCAGGCAATGCCGGTGATAGATCCCGCCAAGGCTGATGTTATGGCAGCTTTTTTGGAAATAAGCCCCCAGAACAGGCCGATTAAGATCAATGGGAATAATGCGGTATTTCTCAATACAAAACCTACAATGGTCCAAAATTCCACACCACTGGGAATCAGCACGGCAAAACCAATGGTAAGAAAAGCCAGAATGACAATGGATATTCTGGACACCTTGATTAACTGCTCTGATGACGCATTCGGCACAAAGTAGCGGTAAATGTCATTGGCGGCCACTGTTCCGCCTGAAAGAATACAGGAAGATGCCCAGCCCAGGGTGGTAAAATAGAGGCCTATAACCACAATCGTTGACAAAACAACCGAAGGCATACTGGAGGCCAGCATAGGCATTGCCTGGACTGATTTAATGGTTGGGAACATAACCTTGGCCGCCATTCCTACTAGGGGAGCCAGCACTATAATGGGGACAAAGCCAAGCGCCACATAGATAACTCCTTTTTTACCCTCATTAACAGTTTTACAAGACATGACAATCTGCAGGGCGGCCTGAGCCACAAAGGCATTAGTAATAAAGGTAAAGAACCACATAATTGTAGTGTTTAAATAGCTAAAGCTGGGCATTATGCTGAAATATCTGGGCTCAAGCTGCATAATATTAGCCCAGCCCGCCATTTTGATACCCATCACGGCTGCTACCAACAGGGCCAACAACTGTCCAACGGTCAATATTTTGCCGTTGTAGGAAAGAGCATGCATACCGCCCAGGGTGGTGTATACCAGGAAGGAAGCCACCGTAAAAATAACTGAGGCCCAGACTGACCACCCCAAAATGGCCATAAAAAAGGCTGAGGCGCCTACAACGGAACTGACCGTAAAGATGGTAAAGTTAAGGGCAATGATAATCCCCGAAAGCAGCCTTAAAAACGGTGAATCAAATCTCTGGGATATAAAATCCGACAGAGTGATCATGGCTAGTTTTCTAAATGCTCCTCCGGTAATGAAAAGGATCAACACAAACATGGTCATTCTTGCTATGCCAAACCATGCTCCGGCAATGCCGTTACTGTGGGATAATTCCACTATGCTGGCGATGGTGTTGCCTCCCCAAAAGGCAAAAAGCGAGAAAAAAATACTCCAGGCGGTGAAGGAACGCCCCCCCACGGACATGTCCTCGTGTGCTTTGACACGTTTTTGGGCAAGTACCCCTATATAAGCCAGCACAATTATGCTGATCACAAGAAATGTGATTTGTATCATTTGATTTGACATTGGTCAATCATCTCCCATAATTGCTGTTAATATATTACAGCACCACGAACATGGGATGGGACTCCGTGTCCGGGCTCACACCCAAATACCGTGATCCGTATACATTGACGGCATCCACCATGGCACAAGCCGGAAAGACCCAGTTGGCACCTTCAATGGGGCCAAAGAAAAGAAAGTTACAGCCCTTGGCCACTAAGTAGGCGTTAACTGTGGCGTCAACCGCCCTAAACTGTTCAATGCTTACATTGGACCTATCCTTAAGCCACGCGCTTGTATAGGTAGCATTGGAAGGTGCTGTTCCCACGGGAACATCCAGCTTTTCCTTGATGATTTTGACAGAGTGTCCGATCAGGCCGACGCTGGACATGTCCAAAGTGGGTATGTCCACCATTATTTTGTCGATCCCGCACTTACTGACAACAGCCAAAAGGCCTTCCATCTTATCATTTCCAAGCAGTGCCTTAAGCGGTCCGTCGGGCTTTTTTGACTTGGGGTTGTAGGCCTGCACCACGGCTGCTTCAACAGGCAGTTTGGCCAGGACTTTTATTTCCTCTTCAGTGCTGAAAGTATTAATGGAATTATAGACTATGTTATCCAGCATCCCGACTTCAGCCAACTCTTTAACCGCTGCAATCCTGGTTTCAGGTAGGGTTGAATTGATAAGTACCGGTGCATCGGTAATTTTTTTAATAAACTTCACATAATTAATTAACGCCTTATGGGTAGTACCAACAACATCCAGCATAAAACCAATACCAAGTTTGCCGGATAAATTAACACAGTTGTGAATGAGTTTAGCTGCCTCCAGTTCGTCAAATTCCCCGGTTTGATCGTTTTTAACAATTTTATGACGCATATAAAATATGCTCCCTATGAGTACCGAGGGTATCTGGCTGTCGTTTCCACCGATCCTTACATTTCCAATTTGATAAACACTTTGAAAACCGTTAACTTGTCCCTTCAGTAAAACCAATTAATCTACCTCCTTGCAACCGATCATGCCGATGAACGAACGGGCGCATCTTCTTTTTTGAAATGTACAAAGATAATGGCAACAGTAAACAAACCCATGGTAGCCAGGAAAATAAGATTCCCGAGCAGCCCCGTGACCTGAAGAACACTGGTATAGGCGGCTGTCAAATAGGCGCATAACAAGGTCAAGGCCAGGCATAAGAAACCAAAACCAGAATTTTTTTCAAAGCTAATGGATATCTTTTTCCTATTCTCGACAATTGAAACGAGAACCAAAGTCAATATGCCTACGCTCATGCCAATCCACATGGGATGTACCTTCATATAAAATGCGGCCGGGCTGAAGTTGCCCAGGTAATACCATGTAAAACCTGCGCTGGCCCCTAAAATCATGGTCATTATGGTGGCTCTCCGGGAAGCTACGGGCCATACCAGCGCCGCGATGGTGGGGGCAAAAACAGCCGAGTTACGGAGGTTAAAGGCAAATATGTTCCACCAGGCTGCCTGCTCCGCCCGCATAAAACCGTAAACAATCAAAACCCCGGTCAGCAGTGCAGTGGCATAACCTCCATAACGGACCAGCTGTTCATTGGAAGCATTTTCGTTAATTGACTGGAAAAAATCTTTACCCAGGCTGGTACCCCCCGAAAACTGGCAAGGTCCAGCATAAGCTAGGGCTGCGGCCCAGACACCGAGGAAAACCAGTGCCGCAACCGGGGCCGGAGCGGCTTGCAATATGTATTGCGCAAAAGCAATCAATCCTCCCTTAACGTCCGGAACCGCCAGCGCCGTGGCCATGCCAAGAATAGCCGGAATTACTGTCAAGGGAATTATTCCCAGAATTGCTATGCCGGTACCTTTCCTGCCGGTTTTGGCATCTTTACAAGCCATAATCATTTGAATTACAGCTTGGGCAATAACGGCATTGGTCAAGAAATTAAATATCCAGACCAATATTGTTCCAGTGCCCACCGTAAAGGGGGCGCTGTAGCTGGCGGGCAAAGTAGCCAGCTTGTCAAACCCCGTGTTCACGGCCACAATAACCAAAGCCAGCACCAGCCCCAGGTACATGGTTGCAAGGTTGAGCAGTTGGGTTATACCCACTGCAAACATCCCCCCTAAAAGTACATAGGCCAGTATGATCAGACTTGTCACGGTAACACTAAGCCATATGGGCCAATGCAGGGCTACCGTAAGGACTGATGATGCCCCCACCACGGTGGCAATGGAAAACATAGGAAAAGTGATGCCGATAATTAGAGAGGAGATGGCCCGGACGGTATTGCCGTATTGATCCCCCAATACTCCGGAAAAGGTTACCATGCCAATGGATTTATACTTGGGCACCAGAACAAATCCGATCATGGCCACCATGATCATGGTGGCCACTCCGTACCAGACCGCTGAAATACCTTTGGTGTAAGCAGTTTCAAGGACGGAAATAAAGGTGGCCGCGCCCCAAAAAGCGCTGACGCTGCCTACAATGTACAGAACACCAAAAGAGCTGCCCCCCGAAAAATAGCTTTCTCCGCCGGTAATTTTTTTGCGACTAACCTGCCCAAGATATATCAGTAAAGCAGTATAACCAACCATAAAGGCCAGTACCCAATAACCAATCACTGTTTACCCCCCTTTTTGGTTCTTAGACCATATTAAACCTTTAGCCCACGGGGCACTTTCCGTATTTTCTCATGGCCTCCATGTAGGCCTTTACCAGTTCGGGCTTTGATGTATCATTCAGCATATTGGGTCCAATCTGGAAGTAGCCTTCAAAGTCTTTAGCGTATTTTTCAATATATTCTTTTACCTGAAGTTCCAACTGTTCTGGAGTGAGGTTTGCAAAAGAAGCCGGATCGATACCAAACCAGAGCACAGCCCCATACTTTCTACACAGGTTTTGAATAGCCACTATATCCAGTTTAAGGGACCAAGGAGTAGACACGTGAATGATATTATTTCCTGCAATTAGTGACTTCTCAAGAAATTCTTCAAGGTCGTCGAGGGTTTCAAAGCCCGACTGGGAATGCCACCGCGCTCCGGAGGGGGTAAGGTGGCCGAGGGCCTTTTGGATTTTCATATAGGCAGGCATAAACACTTCTTCATACTGCTGGGGACTTACCATGGAGGGGGAACCGGCAGCATCCGCCATATGTACACCAGTTGCCCCAAGGTCCAACTGGGCTTTGGCAAAGGTAATAATTTGATCGGCACAGAAATCCAGTAACCTGGCTACAAATTCAGGCCTTTTCTTGACATCCACTACAAATTTGCTGCCGCCTCTGAGAATGGAGGCCAACGAAACAGGCCCGGTACAATGCCCCAGGACGGGGTAAATATCGCCAATTTTTTCTCTCAAAAGTGCTATGCTATTCAGGACTACAGACAGCCTGCCATCGTTGTACGGATCAATTGGCCTAAGTTGCTCCAGATCTTCAGGGCGTTTAATCACTGCACCCACGGGCACCGAAACAGCATCTTCATGCATGGAAATCGGACAGCCCCAAACCTCGGGGATTACGGAGTATACATCAACGTTTGTCCAAACTGTATCATAGCCAAATTCAACCAGACCGGCCAGCAGGGATTCACATTCCTTCAAGTGATCAGTTTCAATATCCTTAACTGTATAGTTCACCAGATACCTGGGATATTCTCTATAAAATGCCCATGCCAGCAAGCGGTCAGGAACAGAATTGTAAATGTGTACGGAATTAAACCTTTCCAAAGGTGTCAGATATTCTCCGGAATTCCTTACATTTTGATGTAGCTGTTCGGCCAGTGCATCAATTTTTTCGGTTGAGCGCATTATTGTACCCCCCTTAGTTGTTCCATGAGACTTTCCGCCACTTTAACCGCTTCGTTACCATCAACGGCCCAAGCATCGGTACCGGTTTTTTCAGGTGTAGACCGGTTGGTGGCGGCACCGCCAACCAATAACTTAATCTTTTCCCGCAGTCCTTCCTGTTTTAACAACTGTTCAGTCTCGGCAAAGTATTTAACAGTCTGCAGCATGGGCGAACCCATTCCGACGATATCGGCCATAACCTCCCTGGCTTTATCAACAAACTGACGGGGAGTAACATTTATACCTAGATCGTAAACCTTGAACCCGGCTCCGCTCAGCATGGCCGCCACTATATTTTTGCCTATTTCTTGACTGCACTCCTGAACCACCCCAATAACCACGGTACCCTTGGACTTTTCCTTCTGCACCTCAAGGAGTGGTTTGAGTTGTTCCAACGCATCGGTCATGGCCTCAGCTGAAGCTGCCAAATCAGGCACAAAGTACTGTTTACGGTCATACCTGTCCGATACGATCTTCATGCCTTCAACAAGACCCATATCGATTATTTCATAAGCGGAAACCCCCCGCTTTAGGGCATCCTCAACGAGTTCAAGGGCATCTTCGCTTTCCCCATCTACAACGGCCTGGATAAGTTTTTCGAAATCATAGTTTTCCACTGCTCTTTCCTCCCCTGTTTTTTGGTATCAGTCATTAACTTATCAATTGTCTCAAGCATCAATTTGCTTTAATTGGGAAAATACAACAACACACATGTATAAATATCCCTCCTTTTGGTGTAATTATTTATAAAGCATCGGCTTTATTTTTGAGGTTTATATGTATAAATGTCTATATCATTTAAAGCAAAAAAAGAAAATAAAATCTGCCGCGAAATATTAAAACGTACCTCCTGCCGTCTTATAAAGTGTTCTATTATGCTTGCCCTGGAAAACTGGGAAAGCAAGGATCCCAAAGGACCCTTGGCAACCTATCCAAGTGCTATTATATTTTGCAAAATATCTTACATTCACTGATGACACTGCGCAGAACCTCGTCATTTCAATTAGTTCATGTTAGTTCTTTCACTTAAATGGGCTTAAACTTTTCCTTGTATTGCACGCATTGGTGGTCAAGTTGTTTAAATGTATATACCACTAAATTGAAAAAATTACCGGTTAATTTTAAAGTAATACCTACACCTATCCCCTCTCACAAAAGCCTGGCCACATACAACAGGGATACCTTTTTCATCATATAAAACCCTGTCCAAAACCAGAGCAGGGGATCCAACATCTATGCCAAGTAATTTAGAATTAATCTCCCCGGCCAGAGTTGGCTCAATATATGCTTCAATTCTAGACAATCGGGTGTAATAAACATTGGCTAGAACCTCAACTAGCAGGTGGGAAGTAAAATCATATGTTTCAAGACCTGAGAATCTTTCCTCGGGCAAATAAGAATCCTCAATTATCCAGGGTTCATCATTGGCAAAACGAATTCTTGAAATTTTAATTAGCTTTGCTTTACTGCTCAAGGCCAATCGGTTGGTTATCCTTTTTTTGCCAATAATCACACCGGAAAACAAAACTGCTGAACTAACCTTCAAACCCTGGCGAAGCATACCTTTACCAAAGCTGTAATCCCCTATAAGGTCATGATCTAATACCGGGTGTTTGATCACCGTTCCCTTACCTTGCTTACGGCTTACATAACCCTTGCTAACCAGGTTATTGATGGCCTGCCTAACAGTGCCTCTACTAACATTAAATTTATCGCAAATTTCTCGCTCCGAAGGTAAAACATCCCCGGGCTTTAAATTTCCCCGTTGAATTATTTCGCATAGCTGTTCAGCTAACTGGTGATATAACGGAAGTTTACTGCTTTCGTCCAAATTTATATTAAATAATACCATACTTTCCCACCTAGAAATGTCTTTTTTATATGTATTAGAAATACTGAAATAATCAACTGGTATATACATTTAGAATTATATATCACTCCTTAAGAAAAATCAATAATTAAATTTGCAACAGTGCCACCCCTCATGTAGGCAGAAATAATTGCTGCCCGGGCGGCTCTGGAGACATGAATGAATAGGACAGAACCCCGTCTACCAGCTATTGTACTACATGCAGGGCCCCCTAGGGTCTCCTGCGGCGCCGTTGGCATTCTCAGCCTCTACTTCAGCCAGCTTTCCATAGAGTTCAATGAGTGCCTGCTGCCTCTCGTATGCTTCTATGCTCATTACCGCCATATCACCCACACCGTTTTTATAATAAAAACCGGCTCACGCTCCCTGTAGAAAAACTACGAGATTTCATTGGCGTGACCCTTAAGAAAGTTCTTTTCCTGCCTGTGGTTGGGCAGGCCTATTGTATCCATAAGCAGCTCATTCCATATCTCCACAGGTACGGGCTGTATTAAGTTTAAATAATACTTTCATGGAATTTCTAGTCTGAAAAGCTTTTTCGAATTCCTCCAATGTAAAAACATGGCTTACCAAGGACTCAACATTAACCAGTTTTCTCTCTAAAATCCTTAAGGCTGCGTCCATCGGACCACATCGAGAGCCCATTAGCGTTACTTCATTTACCACCCAGCCACTGGGGTTCATTGTCAGATTGCCTTGATAGGTACTTTTTAAAATAATCGTTCCTGACGGCTTAACAATATCCTGTGCAAATGACAGACCTTGGCTATTTCCAGTACATTCAGCAACAATATCAAAAAAGCCTTTATAATTAGCCCCGGTCAATTTGATGGTTTTTGCTATACCCTTTAAAAGTCTCAGTTTATCTTCATGCTTACCTATTACAGTTAAATTACAGCCGGTTAAGCTTAAAACCCGGGCAACAAGCTGTCCCAGCTTTCCATCCCCCAACACCGCAAAATTATGTGTCGGCTTTATATGAAATTTTTCTGTGATCTCCAGTGCGGCGGCCAATGGCTCCGCAAATACTGCTTCAGCATCCGTAACATTATCAGGCACAACGTATAGATTCTTAACCGGCAGGGTTATGTATTCAGCAAATGCTCCATCCTTACCCAGGATTCCAAGCACATGACGATTTTCACAGTGATGGTGGAAGTCATTTTTACAGTTTATACAGTTATTGCAGCCAATATTTATATCACCAACCACCCGCTTGCCTATTAAGCCCGGGTCCGGCGCTTGTTCAACTACTCCTACAAATTCATGACCCAATACTCCTTGAAATCCTTTGTACCCTTGAGTAATTTCAAGGTCAGTATTGCAAATCCCCGTCAGAATGACTTTAATTAAGGCTTCATCTGCTTGGGGTACCGGTTTGTCATAATCCTCCATGTATTTTAAGCTGCCATTAAAAAAACAAAGGCATTCCAACAATTTCACCTGCTTTTAGAATCTTCTTTGCGCCACATGGGAATGTTTCGCTCGCCACCTTCTAAATCTAATTTGCCGAACGAAGCGTCCCCATGCCGCCCGGATACCGGATTGAGTACGGCGGGGAGAATGAGGAGCGCATAAATGCCTTTGTCAGCATTGGAAGATTGTCGGTGGTGGTCGGATTATTGATCAATATAATCAGCGCCATGCAGTTTTATTCTCTGACCAAGCCAGCCATTGTTTTAATCTCGATTTATCTGGCCCTGTCGGGAGCATTGCTAGGACTGTTTATCACAGGCACGCCGCTGGGCTTCATGGCTTTGCTGGGAATAGTCAGCCTGTCCGGAATTGTGGTGCGCAATGGCATTGTGCTGCTGGATTTAATTGAAATTGGCCGCAAGCAAGGAATGTCCCTTAATGACGCCATTCGGTAGGCCGGCAAGGTAAGAATGTGGCCCATTTTATCGACCTCGGCCACAACGGTGTTTGGTTTGCTGCCAATGGTGATACTGGGCAGCAGCCTCAACCGCCCCATTGCCATCAGTATAATCAGCGGCGTGGTATTTTCCACCGTGCTGACACTGATTTTGGTGCCGAATGTATATTTATTAGTGGAAAGCATGAGCCGCAAAAAAGCTATTTAGGGATACCATACCACCAAAAAATAATTGACTGGATCCGTCGAATATGAAAGATCCAGTCTTTTTTAACATGCTTATATAATGTAGATAAATTTTCCATGTAAATTTACCGGCGATTTTGTCATACTCTTAGCACAGGACTAATTATTTAAACTTATTCTGAATCTTTTTCCATAAGCCAGACCCAACCATCTGATCCGCTACTCGCAAAATAGACTGGACCACCTCCAAGATATCTTTTTCTCCTGCCCAATTCCGCTTAACAACCTCAGGATCGGTGTTATTTATTATTGAATTTAGCACGTAGGCAGCAAGAGCTATATCATCAACATACCCGGCAGGCCCTAATATAGCCTCGGGTATAATATCAATTGGCGATACAAAATAGGCAATAGCTCCAGCCAGCTTAGCTTTATCAGCTACGTTCACTTCTTTTTCCATTGTTAATTTGCACAGCAAGTGAAACAAATCGGGAGTTAGCATAATATAGTCGGCCCACTTATTATCTGAGCCGTTTTTGCTGTTCAGCCAATCCTTTATTTTTACTCTCAGATTCTGGTAAAAATCAAGATCGTTCATTTATGTGCCCCCTTATTTATAATTTTACCAAAAGTGCATTATTGCTTCAATCACATCTTGTCTATTTTATTTTGGCATGGGAACGTTTCGCTCGCCACTCTATCTAATATGCCACCTCATGCCACCTCCGTCCTCATGCCACCCCCATATTCTTAAATAGGGTCAATCATTTCTGCATTGCAACAGTCCAAATGCGCTTCAATGGTAATTCAGCCTTAATGTCGTCCTCCAAACGCTCGTATTGTGTGAGAGGGCTTCCAGAAATTCCTTTTCCGTCCACAGGCGTACGTGGAAGAAACTTGTTGCGGGATCCTTTTGTGCGTTGCTTTATTTTAGCCAAGATAGACATTCTCATTGTGCCATTTCAAATACTGTGCATCGGGGAGCTGATCTTTTCGCTCCGGTAAAATAATGAGCTTGCTACCGTGATGAGTATAGTATTCTTTACCGTTTCCAAAATCCTCTTTGATTCTATGGCTGACTTCCACTCTAAAATTTTTATCTACAGTTATATATCCTCTGTCAAATAGTGTATGAAAATCTCTGCGAAGTAGCAATCCATTATTTATAGAATGAGGTCCGTTATGACCATATGGCTTGATATGTGCAGCCTCTAATACCGGCAAAGTCTTCTCTCCCGTAATCGCACATCTTCTCTGATAAGCATCTGTAATCAACACTTTGAATGCTCCCTGTCCGATCCGCGGTCGT
This sequence comes from Desulfocucumis palustris, assembly GCF_002933875.1. Classification (GTDB taxonomy): domain Bacteria; phylum Bacillota; class Desulfotomaculia; order Desulfotomaculales; family Desulfocucumaceae; genus Desulfocucumis; species Desulfocucumis palustris. The sequence goes on from NZ_BFAV01000112.1 coordinate 45,585, forward strand.
ATTATTTGCTCTTTCCCATATCGATTTTCACCAATATCCTCCTTTAATAGTTCCGGCTGCATCGTTCCTTGCAGTCTAAGTTTATCTTGAACCTGCTTATAAAGAGCCATTCCTGTAACTTCCTTAGTATCGTAAATTTTACCCTGGACAATGTTACGATTCCAGTCAATCGGAACAGGGATCCAGTCTTGCTTATCAAAATAAAAAGGCATGGATAAGATGATGCACCCTATGTAAGGATCAGGGTCAATCAACCGGTTAGTTTTCTTGTATTTGTAAATTCGGTTATTCAGCACTTGAAGGTTCTCGGCCCCATTGGCGATGCCAAATGCTTCCCAGGCTAACGAGGATGGCAGAATAGAAAACTTCAGAAAAAATCCTCCACCTACGATGAAATCATTCGGCGTATGAAGTTTGAATAAAAAAAAGTCCCCTTCAGCCAAGGCTTTGAAATTGGAACGACCCCCAGGCTTCCAGAAATTCACTTCATCACAATTTGCCTGCTTCAAAGTATTAAACCAATCAAAATCAGTGATCCCAACATACATCTTCATGGCAATCACTCCAAAAAATATGTAGGTGTATAAGGATTAATGTAAATAGGATAAAGGGCTGTTCAGAAGAGTAGGGGTAATCCCTACTTATATTCAAATTAAACTCCTTGGAACTTTAATGAGTTACTTATGGTAAACACACCCCGGTCAAATAATTTATGATGCATCGCGCATAATGCGATTCCGTTTTCTTCAAGATCCGGTCCCCCAGCCTGATGCCACTTAATATGGGCGGCCTCCACAGCAATTAAGGTATTCCCCAACCTCACATTAAAGCCGCAGACGCACATTTATACTCATAAGCCATTAAAATACGCTCTCGAAACTGGGGATTTCGGGACGGTTTTCCGGCTAAATCAAGATCAAGTCCAACCTCATTAAGTATATCTTCGTGCATAGTCTCCGGAAAATTTTGTTCCAATATGATGTTTGCGAATTCACGTATAAGCCTTCTATCCTTGGAAAGGAGGGAATATACTTCTTCAGTAAAACCTCCATGCGTATCATTTACCAAAAGTATATTATCGCTCCAATCCCTTTTTGTATCTATTTTATTTTTGCCGGTAATCTCCCAGCTCCCATCATTGGATAGACGCAGAAAAGGATATCTGGAAACATAACTGCGACGTGGAGGGCCAAATTCCATAAGAAGATGTTTAAGATTTTCCTTAACCTCTGAATAAGCAATCATCCTTGGCTGCTTTCTGTCTAACCGGCCAAGGGTATAAAGAAGTAATAGTGGCTTGTGTGGAGCCCGTTCCCCATTACGCTTCCACAGATTAATATTTGAAAAGATTGTTTTTAGCTCTTCAGACTCCATTTTAAATCTCCATAAAATCAGAAAAAATACTTTATTAACACTTTTCTTCAAATTATATCATAATCCTTTTTTAATTGCGCTATTAAAGAACAGTACTATCAGTCCCTGATAACAAAAGCCCGATTCCTTATTTAAAAAAGGAATCGGACCTTTCTTTCGCTATTAACAAAATATCAACGAACGCAGGGGAATTTTTAATCCTGCTCATTGTTTCTAATAGTCCCGCTGCTCCGCTGTCAATTTTTTGGCTGTTTCTAATAACCGCCGGAGTTTCGGATCTATCTCCCGCCTGTCTTCCGTGAAAAATTCAGCGAGGGTTATTCCGAGGGCATTACAGATAATTTCTATATATGCTACATCAGCAAACCTGTTATTTGTCTCCAGTCTGTTAATAACCGGCTGCGATATGCTCGTTATTTCATCTAGTTCTTTTGGTAGACAATCCTTTAGCTTTGCGTAATTCCCGTATACGCGCGCCAACATTCAATACAATCACCTATTCCAAAACAGAATAATAATTACTTTTAAATTTACCCACTAAAAATCTTAAGCAAACTTTTTCTTATGCGCTCATATATTTCCTTTTCCAGGCTGCCTAAATAAGCACGAACACGTTGGACATCAACCGTTCGTAACTGATCAATCAAGGCTATAGAATCCCGGGGAATTCCTGCCGTACCTTGAGGTATGTAATGATATAAGTTCGGATTTTTTATCGCCCAAGGGCCGCTTTGGGTTGTTAACGGAATAACAATAACTACAGGATAGCGAATCGCGCCCTTCGGTACACCCACCACAATAGCCGGTCTGCTTCCCTCCTGCTCGTGTCCTTTTAGGATTATGGGACGGAAGGGAAATCAAAAGAAGATCACCTGTTTTAATAATATTATCCTTCATTTTTTTGTTCCTCTTGAATTATCAAACCAACACCCGGTTGATACTTTACTTTTTTGCCCTCGGGTGGCCCATTTGATCCCCAATCATATGGAGGAAGGGCTCCCAGGTCTGCTTCCAACCAGAGATTATCTTCATTACTCTCTTTTAACAAATCTTCCAGGAACCTTTTTAGTAACATAATCTTATTTTCCGGTAAAGCATCTACCATCTCGTGCAAAATTTTTTTGGGTGCGCTCATTTCCGACATCCTTTCTATAAGCAAATAATATTGCTTTTCAATATCAACCCAATTTAGCACGCAACGACAATTCAAAAGGAGAGCAAAGAACTGCTCTCCTTTAATAATAACAGCTATTTTACCCCAATGCCATCCTACTCCACAGTAACCGATTTAGCGAGGTTACGAGGCTGGTCCAGGTCGCTCCCCCTGGCCACCGCCATGCGGTAGGCCAGCAGCTGCAGGGGCACCACCGAGAGTATGGGGGCCAGCACCGGGTGGGTGGTGGGTATGTGCATCACGTGGTCCACCACTTTCTCCACTTCCTTGATGCCTTCCATGGCCAGGGCAATCACCGGAACGTCCTTTACTATCAGGGCCAGGGTGCCGTGCTTCAGTTCCCCGGCGGCGTAAGCCTCGGCGTGGATGTAGGAGATTTCCTTCAGC
>NZ_BFAV01000113.1 GCF_002933875.1 Desulfocucumis palustris
ACGGCTGGAATCTAAACATACTCCAGTCCCTTGTCCAAAACCCCGACGGCTCCGTTACCTATAACCAGGGAGACGGCTTCAAAGCTACTTTTTCCTATGACGAAGCCACGCAAACCTACAAAGCCCAGGCGGGCATATACCTTACCCTGGTTAAAAACCAGGACAACAGCTATACGGTCACCCGCAAGGACAACCTTATCTATTTATTTGATGAACATGGAAAAATAACGGCAATAAAGGATCTTAACAACAACACCATAACCTACGGCTACGAGGGAGATCTCCTAACCGGCGTAACGGACACCGCCGGCAGG
>NZ_BFAV01000114.1 GCF_002933875.1 Desulfocucumis palustris
GCTTCTTCCGGGAGTTTTTGCAGCTTTCCCAGCAGGAGGTCCACCACGTCGTCCGCCATTTGCAGCTTTTGCACGGATTCCGGCTCCCACTCCCAGCAATGGTCCCTGGTATTCAGCAGCAGGAGCTTTTCATCATAAACCGTTTTCAGCAATTGACCCAGGAAGAAAGGGTTGCCCCCGGATTTCCGGTACAATATTTCCGCCAGGGGAATTGTCTTTTCCTCCGGGCAGCGCAGGGCGTCCGCGATAAACCGGCCGGTCTGGGACCGGTCAAGGGGGCGCAGGGCAATTTGCCGAACCGGGATTT
>NZ_BFAV01000115.1 GCF_002933875.1 Desulfocucumis palustris
TGTAGCGGTTTGCGCTCCCTGGCGGTAAACTAATACCCGCCAATGACGTTTAGCAATGGCCTTGGAATTAACGTCAATGGCGATAGGCCTTCATATTTAAAACCAATGCCAATGGCGATAGCTTCAACTTTTCAGAAGTCAGCGCCATTGGCATTGGGACTTTAATCAAGTGTAAAATGCCGTTTTAAACTAAAAAAAGGTCAGTCAGTCCTTACGGTGCTTTCTTTAAATTAACTGCTACCTACTGTAGTACTTCTTTTGGGCCTTGTAAGTGAAGATATCCCCCCTGGCCTCACTCAGTTTTTCTTCGAAAACCTTCTTAAACCAAGCGAGTCTGTTTTTGCTCGGTGGATAACGGTCGAACTTATCATGCACTTTACAGATAGCTTCAATAATTTCGTTTTGATCATACCCCAGATTCTCGGCCATTTCTAAAGCCATAGGCAATAAATCGTAGAAACCGGTGGCAATAAAGAATTCCTCCAATTTTGACCTGCCTGCCCAGTCCCTATTGGAGTGCATTGATTGTTCAGGCATACCGGATACCTCCCCGTTTCTAAATCCAGTTATCGTCTTCCAGACCTTTTTGCACCGCATCTGCGTCAACTGCCGGACTGTCAGCCACTATTGCCGCAACAAGCGCATAGCGGCAGATGTTGTTAATCCGGCGCGGAATGCCTTTGGAAAACTGGTAGATTAATTTGATGGCATCGTCTGTAAAGATTTGCTTGTCCAGTCCAGCAATTTTTAAGTGGTGCAGGATGTAAGCGGGAATTTCCTCTTCATCCAAGCACGGCAAACGATAATGTACGTTAATCCTTTGGCGAATACATTCCAACACCTGAAGACGCAGTGTTTCGGCCAGTTGGGGTTGACCTGCGAGTATAACTGTCAGGGGCGAAAATGAATCAGCCTGGTAGTTGAGCACGAACCGTAGTTCGCTCAGCATAGGTATCGGGAGTTCTTGAGCTTCATCTATTAATATTGCCGGCTTGATCCCTTTCTGATGCAACTCCAGCATTGCCTGCGAGACCAAGCGCTTGTTTTGGGAGGAACCTCGCCCAGGCTGGACATTGACATGGTAGAGCAGGCTCTTGTAGAACTCCCCCGGCGTCAGATCAGAACTAGCTATGTAAATGTGACGGTAACGTGATGCCTCCAGGGAATGCATCACGGACCGAATGGCTGTAGACTTGCCGGAACCGGCCTGTCCTGTAATCACAGCCAAAGAACCTGTCTCGACGGTGTGCTTTAGCCTGGCTAAAAGTTCATGGTGCCCCTTGGATATGAACACTTCCGTAGGGGCTAATTCCCGGGAGAAAGGCTCCCGGGTAAAAGAGAAGTAAGTGCTATTCATTAGGCTGCACCCCCAGGGCCTTGGCGAAAGACAGTCCACAGCGCTCTTTAACACCATCTTTGTGTTCCTGAATAATGGCCTGCATAGCATTTGTCAGAGCTTGATGGCTGTCTGCCCGACGCTCAGATACACGTTTTTCTGTAAAGTTCTTCAACTGGTAGGAGCGGGCCTCGCCACGGAAAGCACCCTCATAGTACACCAGGATGCGCCTTAAATCGTAAGGGTTAAAGCGGAGTTCCACGCTCTTACCAAGCAGGGTTTCATCTACTTCATAGAGGTTATTGTAAATTTTTACCGCTCCAAGCGAGCTGACCTCACGGGTTTCGCGCCATAAAAAAGCTTCGTGCACAGTGGCAGGATCAACATAACGGGACATATCCAGGTGATTGGCCTTCGCATTATCCAAAGCGTCCCGGGGAGTCATTTTCAGGGTGCTGTGACGGCGGCAGTGGTAGCGTTTTTCTACCCAGGCGGTGAGGAAGGTGTTAACCTCCATTAGTGTGGTAATCTTACCGGAGCTGATCTGAGCTTTGAGTAATGGCTCAAACTTTTCGGCAACAGTCCTAAACCAGCGTTCTATGCGCCCGCGCCCCTGGGGATGCCCCGCTTTGCTGTGTTTAACGGCAAAGCCCAACTCTGCTGCAATACGTTTCAGGTGGTGGGAGCGAAATATCCGGGCATTATCCGCATAAAAAATCTCGGGCAGCTGAAACTTCAAAATCGCTTTAAGCAGGGCATCCTCCAGACAGGGCCGGTTTTCGTTGAAATAGAACTCAGCATGCACAATGTAACGGGTATATGCGTCGAGTATTGCAACCAGACGCAGGCGCCGTTTCTTGCCATTTTTTTCGTCATGGAGATACGGCCCGTCCCAGACGTCGCAAATCCAAAGGACATGGGCACCCTCAATGCTCAGCAGGCGGTAGCGCTTACGTACTATACGTTTCAAAGTTGGGCGATCTTTACCCAAACGGCGCAGGTGGCGGTTTAGCGTACCGACACTCATCTGCCACGCTCCTGGTATCTGTGCTGACCGTAGTTCCTCAATAATGGAATCCGCCGATAGCTCCGGGCGGGCGAGGCGCAGCTTCACAGCTTCATCAAGGGCCTCCTGCGGAAAGGCTTTCAATGCTCCCTGCTCTGGGCGAACCTGTGGCTTTAGGCCCTCCAAGCCGAATTTCAGGTAGTTGCTAAGGTACCTTTCGATCGTGCGCTTTCCCAGAGTGACATGACGACCCTCTGCATCAAGGTGCCCTTGCCTGGTCAACTCCTTAAGAATTAACTTCTGGGCACCGCGAGGTAGAGGACGATTCAACAGCGGGGCAATCACCTCGTATCGCTGCAGGGCTACCCGGAAGCGCCTGTCATCAGATGGTTCTTTCATTAACTCATACCTCCTGACTCACTGATTTTGATGGGTTTTCCCTCTAAATCCCATCATGGAGCAAGTCAGGATGTTTGGCGAGCACCATGGTTTGTGGGAAGTCTCCCCGCCAGGAAGAGCATTAGCCGGGTGCCCGTGCTTCTTTCATCCTGGATCTGGCTTTCCCCAGCGGAGCACCCCACAGATCCCAGTTCCCCTTGCCGAGCAAATTGCACAGGCCCATCAGCCGGTGCAGGCGAGAATAGCTAATCCATTCGGCATAGTTACGTAACCAGGCCAAAAGGAGCATCGTGGCCTCCCCGGCCACCACCGGGGATAACGGTAATATCTCTGTCCCAATAAAAATTAGGATACGCCGGACGACCTGGCCGATGAGTGCTGGAGCCTGGGTAAAGATCAGTTTTATCCACCGGGATACAGTTCGTGGATCGTAGCCGATCCTGGCTGCATTCTCTCTTATGCTAATTCCTTGCAGGTGCTCGATCACCACCTGTTCATGGGTTTCCAGAGGTTCTCTTTGGTAGGGCAAAACAAATTCCGGCCAATAGCTGATTGTCTCATGGCATTCTTCACAGTAGGCGTTGAATAGAAAGATCCCAGTTACATGAACATGATCAAGACACAGATTACGTTCCCAGCTCGCATTCCAATATGGCCTATGGGTAGGATTGTTAATGCATATAGGTCTATCGGGGAGAAAACTTTCTGGATTTTCAAGATATCTCTGGACATCAGGGCAGTAAATTGTTATTCTCATCTTGCAGTGGTGGCTTCTAGCCATCATCTTGTGGGGCATAGGGAGAGGGCTGCCAAACTCCATACTCCCTATGCCGTTAAATGATGAAGAAGCCATCTCCTTGATAGCATTATCAAGAGATGGCTTTTCTGCTCCGATTGCCATATTTCCTACTTCTCAATTAAATATTGGTTACCGGCAATGGCGCTGTTTCCTTTATCGCCAGTTTCCGTAAGCAGTCACA
>NZ_BFAV01000116.1 GCF_002933875.1 Desulfocucumis palustris
AACAGGCGCTTTCCTGTTTCGCTGGAGATAAAGGCTATCAGGCCGTTTTTGCCCTCCAGCCAGTTAAGCTTGTCCGTGCTTACTTTAAAGGAAAAGCTGGTGGGGGCGCTGCTGTTGTTTATTACTATGGTTTCCTTTACGCCGTTGTCAAGAACCTGATATTTCAGGTCGGTGGCGTTCATTATGTTGCTATATGTAATGGTGTCCCCGTCAACCCGGCCGTCTACGGATGATTTATTGCTATTATTATCAAAACTGTCATCAGTTGACGGATTGTTTTTTTCGTCTTCAACATCCGCTGCAGGCGAATGGTTTTCTTCATTTTCAACCCCGTCTTCAGGTGAAGGATTGACTTCTTCAGCGCCGGCACTGTCATCGTCGGCACTGCCGGACACGGAAGCTCCGCCTTCCTCGCCTTCGGCGCCATCTACCTGCAAAGTATTGTCTTCTTCAGCCCCATCACCGTCCATGGTTGAATCGCTGTTTTCCTCACCACCAACACCATATACAGTTGAAGTATTGTTTTCTTCAACCTCAACGCTGTCCGATGTTGGAGGGCTTACTTCTTGATTGTCAGCACCATCTACTGTCGAAAGGCTGCTATCCTCACCGCCGGCATTATCCGTGGCTGAAGGGTTGCTTTTCTTAGTGTCTACACTGTCAGAGGACAAAAGGCCGTTTTCCTCACCATCAACATTATCTGTAGTTGAAGAATTGTTTTCTTCCCCGTCAACACTACCCGTGGTTGACTGGCTGCCTTCGCCGGTTACAATGCTGTCTTCCGTTGAAGTATCGCTTTCTTCTCCGTCAACGATATCATCCGTTGCGGCAATATCTTCTTTATCGTTTACATGTGGGGTGTTTAAAAGCTCAAAGGTCAGTCCGGTATCCATATAGTTAAACCTTAAGGTTTCCCCGGAAAGCTTCTTTGGAAAGCTTGCTTCGAAGCCATTTGAACTGTTTTTATAGTAACCGCTGGAATCTTTTTCCGAAATAATATTATCCGTATCATTTCCAGGCTGTTTACTCAAATCGATCTCGGCTGTTATCGTGCCGTCTTCATTTTTGTAAAACTTGCAATCCTCATTACTCAGGGAGGTAATTTCTTCTCTTTTGACCTGTGGTAAATTAATGTTTTCATTTTTGCCATAGGACGCATACGAG
>NZ_BFAV01000117.1 GCF_002933875.1 Desulfocucumis palustris
TGCAGACTACGTGGTAGATAGGCCGGGAGTGTAAGTCCCGTGAGGGATTCAGCTGACCGGTACTAATAGGTCGAGGGCTTGACCTGAAAAATATATAACTTAAGCAAATGCTTTTGCGATAAATTTCTACGCTGTGAAGTTTTGAAGGCGCATCTTGAGAAGTGGGCAATGAGAAAGCCTCACGGCATGGCCGTGAGGCTTTTTTTGAATTATTGGGTAAAATTGTAAGCGCTCAATTAATTGTCCAGTTCTTTCTTCAGTTCCAATATGGTTTCAATAGAAAGCCCGGTTATTTCTACCACGTCTTCAATTGAAAAGCCCTTTCCTAATGCTGCTCTTGCAACTTCGATTTTACCCTCAAGTTTACCCTCAACCTTACCTGCCATCAGAGCTTGTTTCTTCATCTCATCCAGTGTCCGTTCGATGTTAGTGATCATTTTTTCCACCTCCCAAGGTTCGGTTTCCTCTATCATAAGCTCAGCACAGTTTTATAATGCCCAGTTTACAGATATCGGTTAAAAGGGCCGGTATATTTTTGCAAACCGTGTTTTGTACAATACAAATATAAGTCGCCGCCGTTTTTCATCATAGGAATACGGGCTTCTGCACTTTGCTCATATGTTCCCGCGAAAGGCGCATACGGAAGTATGCTGTTTGATCGAGAAGGCATAAAGTCTTATAATTAAGGGGCGTGATTGATATAAAATCGGAAAAACGAAACACACTTACGCTCGTGTTGTTCGCAGTTTATTTGCTGGCATTAGTTTGGCTGATTCTCTTCAAGCTGCAATTTTCTATCGCGGTAATGGATGAAGGACGAGTCGTCAATCTAATTCCGCTTCTGGGGTCTTTCGATGACAACGGCGTTATTCGCTTTAGCGAAATCAGAAATAACATTCTCGCTTTCATACCTTTGGGAATCTATATTTGGATGCTTAAAGCCCCGTGGCCTTTTGCGAAAAAAGTTCTTGCGACTGTCGTTTTAACTCTGGCCTTTGAGATAACGCAGTTCATTTTCGCAATCGGTAGAGCCGACATCACTGACGTGCTTAGTAATACGCTTGGAGGGGTAATCGGGATTGGCATTTATGCTTTATTGTTCAAGTTAATGAAAGGCAAGACAAATAAGGTTTTGAATATACTCGCTGCGGTACTAACAGCTTTAGTAATATTGTTTGTCGTCTTGCTATTGGTAAATCACCGATGGGTGCGTATCAAATAGATATTATGTTGTACAAAAATCAGCAAGCAGGTGCAGGGCAGTTGCTACCTGATTAAGCTAAAACGCAAAACAAAGGAGAGGAAACCATGATTACACCTTACCTTACATTCAACGGGAATTGCAAAGACGCGCTGAACTTCTACCGCGCCGTCTTCCATTGCGACGAGCCAAAAGTCCTGCCCTATGGTGACTATATGCCGGAGGGGTCAAAGACGCCGCCTGAACTGTTGCGTACTTGGGTTATGCACGCCGAGATGGTCATCTGCGGTACGAACGTCTGGTTTGCCGATGAAGCTACACCGCCCAAGAACGGCAACAACATCAAACTAACTGTCACGGCACCTACGGGCAAGGAAGCGACGGCTATTTTCGACGCGCTTTGCGTGGGTGGCGAGGTGACGCTCCCGCCGACCGAGACCTTCTACAGCGTGTTCCACACCGCAGTAACAGACAAGTTCGGCGTGAACTGGAATGTCGTCGCTGAAGAAGCGCCGAAGCCCCTCAAATCAATCCGAACGCTTCCAAAATCACCGGGGTAATCTGCGGAGTTCGCGTCGAGGAAATCGAAGACTCGCTTATGCAGAAGATACGCTGGTTAGACAAGTTGGTGGACGAACTGGCAAAAGGTATAAAATAAGCAAGGAATGACATGATTAACATAGGTATCAATGGCAGGAGTGATAAACTCCTGCCATTTTTTTTCGGATGGTTTTAAATGAGAACAATCGCCACCAACCTGCAACACAATACAGCTGTCTGGACCTGAGCTTTTGACCCCGGATGAGGTGCGGATGCTGGACAACCGCTTAGTCCTTCTGTTTATCCGTGGGGAGCGTCCTATTCAGGACGAAAAATTTGATAATCTCAAACACTCCAATGTAAAGCTGACGGTTGACGACGGCGATAAACCTTACCTGCACGGCGGTACGGAAAATGAGCCGGATCGGGCGTACTGTAACCTTAAGCGAGGTATCAACCCACTCCGTTACCTGTCACAGGGTGAAAATCCCAACTTCCGTCATAGCCGTTCGGGAAGTACTGAATATTTACGGCTTCTTTGTTTTCACCCTCTATGCGGACTGCAAATGCGGAGCCGTCGGACAATTCACATACAGTGGAGACACCGGCATGCGTATGGGTAAATACTACTTTACTGCTTCGGATGGAAACATTGGCCGGCAGTAATTTTGATACTACTTCGATAGCTTTATTCTTCCACTGGGGGTCCTGGAGATTTTTATTGGTCTTTTCCCGGAAATCGAGGTTGTAGCAGCTTGCATCAAGCATTTTTCCGTTAACGGAGTCGACGGAGGCGCTATACCTTGTGCTGCTGTCGGTTTCCTTTGGGGCATGGAATATCACACCCCAGTTATCGGAGTTTGGCATAGGGTTTCTTGAAAAACTTACAACGGCCGTATAACCTGTTAAATCTGCGCCATAAAGCTTTTTCACCATTGTGGCAGCGTAGGCGGCGGCCTGCTCTGCCGACATATCCTTGGGGCCGGGAATCATATTGGCTAAGACTGTCCTGTATGCTTCCTCAACCTTTTCGGGGGTCATACCGGCTTTTGCACTTATGTCGGCCTTTAGCTCTTCAACGTTAGGCTTCTGCTTGGACCGGTCGATAACGGTATACTCCGCTGTAATTTGGGCTTTGGAAGCTTGTGTCTGAATGCTTTCATTTACGGCGGCAGCTGTGATGGAAGCTTTATTTGCCGCGGTTTTCTCCGGTATGTTGGTGTTGAGGGCATATACCATGGCGGAGCTGCTTCCCACGATGACGGCCACTGCCGTAACAAATATCCAGGTTTTGTGGAATAACTTTTTAATTTTAGACATTTAATAAACTCCTTTTTATTATATTCTGTAGTACTACATGTACATCATACATTCTTTACTATTACGGAGTTTTCAGAAGGTTGTAAAGGAGTGGTAAAAACTATCAGTACGAGAGTTCCCTTCCCGGGATGTGAGCTGATTCTCATCTCAGCGCCATGCAGGTGTGCGATTTCACGGCACAGAGACAAACCCAGACCCACGCCGCCTGTGCTCCGTGAACGTGCCTTGTCCACCCGGTAAAAGGGTTCGCATACCAGACGGGTTTGCTCCTCTTCCATGCCGCAGCCCGAATCTCTGACTTCCAGTATGGGGACCTTGTCAAAATAGGCCGACAGTACAATGGCGGAATTATCGGCAGATGCTTTTATCGCATTATCTATAAGGTTTATCAGCAGGGATTGCAGAAGAATGGAATCGCTTGTGAATTTATCCAAAGTGGAATGAATTTGCAAATCGATGCGTCTCTCTTTTAATTTTGATTTCAACACGTTCTTAGCCTGCCTGAACAATTCCAAAGGGGCTATTTCCTGCAGATCCAGATCGGTGTTCCTTACCAGGGCCAAATCCAGCAGCTTGAATGCCAGGTTCTTCATTCTGTCGATTTCACTCACAATATAGCCGGCTGCTTTTATGCGGTTCAGTTCACCGGTGTTCGCATTTTGAAGATATTCGGCATAGCCCCGGATGGCTGTGAGGGGGGTCCTGAGCTCATGGGCCAGATTGTCTATAAGGCGTTGTTTGTTTTGGGCATTTTTATCAAGCTCGCTAATCTTCTCCTGTATGCTGGATGCCATCTGATTGAAGTTCTCCGCCAGGTCGTGGAATTCATCCCTGCCGGGTATGCTGACCCTTTCATCATACACTCCTCCGGCTATTTTATGGGTGGCCTTTTGGAGGATACGTATGGGCCGGGTGAGTCTCCTTAAGATGAGCAGTAATACCAGTGTCAGCAGAATCTCCACCAGTACGCTTATGGTGATCAGGTAGCGGGTGAGCTGAGCGTGTGCGCTATATAGTTCTGAAAGATCCCGCACATAAATGAGACTGTAATCTTCAAACAGCCCTCCCGGTTTCCCTCTGATATATAAATAGTAAATACCGCTGCTCTGCGCCACTTTAACAGAGTAGGCATCCTTTGACGGGGCGGCTGTGTCCACGCCGGATGCGGCACCGGTGGGTATATTGGTAAAAAGCGGCTTATTGGCCTGCCTAAGTTCCAAAAATACATTTTGTTTTTTATAATAGTCGGCATAGGAACGCATGAGGCTTTCAATGGTAGCAGGTGACGGAGCAGCCTGTTCACGGTAGTAAAAACTGCTCATAGTATCATAAACACCGTTTATGATGAAGTGGAATTCACCTAAAGCCCGGTCGGTATCCCGCTTCATGTTGAGGGAGAAGCTGTATTTTGAAGTTAGATACAAGCAGATATTGATGGAGAGGATGAATACCACCAGAATTCCAATAAAAGCCTTTTGCCAGAACTTCACTGGTCCGCCTCCAGACGGTATCCCATTTTATAAACGGTCTTTATCCGGTTATCCCAATTCAGCTTTTTACGAAGTTTTTGAATATGAACGTCCACGGTCCTTGTTTCGCCGAAATAGTCGTATTCCCAGGCCAATTTAAGAAGTTTCTCGCGAGATAAGGCTATATTTTTGTTTTTAATAAGTATCTCCAATAATTCATATTCCCTAAGGGTAAGTTCGATTTCGCTCCCGTTTACTGTCACAACCCTGCTTTCCAGATTTACAACCGTACCGTCAAGGGAAAAAATGTTTAATGACTGGTGTGTACGGCGAAGGATAGCTTCAATCCGTGCCAGAAGTTCAATGGTTTCAAAGGGTTTTACGATATAATCGTCAGCACCCAGCTTAAGTCCTTTGACTTTGTCAGACAGATTGCCCATAGCAGTGAGGAAAATTACCGGCGTACCTTTCGGAACATATTGCATAAGGGAAAAACCGTCCAGTACCGGAAGCATGATGTCCATTATAAGCAAAGAATAAGTATTCTGCTTTAAGTATTCAAGAGCCTCTTTACCGTCATAGGCCTGCTCACTGGTATGGCCTACCAGAGACAGATTCATGGCAATGAGGTCATTTATGGATTTTTCATCCTCGACGATGAGAATATGTGCCACAAAGCCACCTCCACTCTTATCTTAGTATATACAATACAATGGACGTAAGATGTAATAGAGTTGTAAAAGAAATAAGTAGGAGACATATTTGAGCAGGGCCTGCTGGAAGCAAAACAGAAGGAACAGGAGTTCCTGAACCGTTTGGAACAGCTGCCCGGTGGAAAACGCCACCAGGCGGATTCAAGATGGGCAAAGAATTCGGGTGAACGGAACGGAAGGGTATGTGGAAATACTGTAAGGTGTTGATACGATATTTAGAGTCCGGGAATCTTGGGTTGGAAGATCAAATAACAGAGCAAATGAGCATGAAGGAGTACATAGACCAGCTCACGGGTGAGCCAGCAAAAGGAAGCAAGTAAAACAGCCGCCCGACGAGGGCGGCCGCTGTAAAAGTCCTGCGATTGGCAGTTGCTTTAGAGCGCGAGTAGCGCGTGACAGTATCATGCCCTTATAGGGCTTACTCAAGCCACCCGCTCAAGCGGGTGGTAATTGACTCTTTAAAAACTCAGGGAATTTATTGCTTAAAACCCTTGCTATTGACGAAATTGATATTTATATTTGTGTGTAAAAGACTATCAGTATCGCGATATTCAGAAAATCTTAAGATTTTAATAAGTAAAAAGCTATAAAATGGATTTTTGCTTCGCGGTATAATAATTATGGGGATATATACTTAAAGAAAGAAGATGACGCTTTTGGCTGCGAACATTTTGATAGTTGATGATGAACAGGCTATTGCCGATTTGGTAGAAGTCTATCTGAAAAACGAAAATTATAATGTCTTTAAATTTTATAACGGCAAGGATGCCCTTAACTGTATTGAAAATGAAAAACTGGACCTCGCCATTTTGGATGTCATGCTCCCCGATGTAGACGGTTTTTCAATCTGTCAGCGAATCCGGGAAAAGCATAATTTTCCGGTTATCATGCTGACAGCCAAAGAAGAAGAAATCGATAAGATTACCGGGCTGACATTAGGTGCGGACGACTATATCACCAAGCCGTTCCGTCCATTGGAACTTATTGCCCGTGTAAAGGCGCAGCTCCGGAGATTTACCAAATATAATCCTTCAGAGCCAAACCAGGAAGAACACTTGATTGCCTTTTCCGGCTTGGTATTGGACATGGATACCCATGAATGTACGCTGAATGAAAAAAAGCTATCTCTCACTCCTACAGAGTTTTCAATTCTTTGGGTCCTTTGCTCCAATCGCGGACGGGTGGTAAGTTCGGAAGAATTGTTTCATGAGGTATGGGGAGATAAGTATTTCACTAACAGCAATAATACTGTAATGGTTCATATCCGACATCTAAGAGAAAAAATGCACGACAGCACAGAGCATCCTAAGTATATCAAAACGGTATGGGGGGTTGGCTATAAAATTGAAAAGTAGGAGAGATAAAAGGAGGAATGATTATACAAAATTAAAAAGTAAAGTATTTTTTCAAATGCTTCTGATTACAGTTGCCGCCGCTATGACTGTTTATCTATTGCGCTATATCCTGCGTGGACAAATCGGAGATCGTATCGTTCGATTTTTAGTCAACGCTTTTCATTTTGAAGATTCGGACGCACAAACAATCTATCAGTTGGTGATTCGCAACAATATGGGCATGATCCTTTTTGTTGTAATCCTAATATTTTTAGTTATCCTTTTTCGATTTTCTGTTTCTTGGTTCACAAAATATTTTGATGAAATCAGCGCTGGAATGAATAAACTTGCTGAGGAATCCGATGATGAAATTACATTATCGCCAGAATTGGATTTTATGGAAAATAAGCTTAATCAGATAAAAAACAACTTGGAAAAACAAAAGAAAGCTGCTCTTGATGCCGAGCAGCGCAAAAATGATTTGGTAGTTTATTTGGCTCATGATATAAAGACACCTCTGACCTCCGTTATAGGATACTTAAGTCTTCTGGATGAAGCACATGATATGCCTTCCGAACAGAAGGCAAAATATGTCGGTATTACCTTGGAAAAAGCATATCGATTAGAGCAGCTTATAAATGAGTTTTTTGAGATCACAAGATTTAATCTTCAAACTATTGTTTTGAATAAAGAAAAAATCAATTTGCAGTTCATGCTCCAGCAGATGGCAGATGAATTCTATCCAATGCTGACTCCACAGGAAAAGCAGGTGTCCGTCAATGTGCCTGACGGCCTTACTCTGTGGGGAGATGCAGACAAACTGGCCCGTGTGTTCAATAACATTCTGAAAAATGCGATAGCCTATAGCTATGAAAACAGCGTCATTGACATTTCTGCTAAACAGCAGGACAAAAATATTGTTATAACTTTTACTAACCAGGGAAATCCAATCCCGCAGGGAAAGCTTGGCAGTATTTTTGAAAAATTTTACCGATTAGATACTGCACGTTCCACAAGCACCGGTGGAGCAGGGCTGGGTTTGGCAATCGCACAAGAAATTGTCACGGCTCACGGCGGAACAATCTCTGTGGAAAGCAACCCGGAAAAAACCACATTTACAATAAAGCTTCCGTTATAAGAAAATCTTAAGAAGTTCATAAGATGGAATTCCAACATAGCTCCTTGTTCTGTGGTTGAATAATATCAGCACAGAATAAGGAGCTGTTTTATTATGGTACGAAAAGTAAGAAGGAAAAAGTCAGGAATACACATATTTGTAAAATTTCTGTTGATGGTTGTCATTACCGCCTTTGTTTACAAATCCATCATTGCTCCAGGAAACCACCATATATTTGAGAAAGAATATGACGATAAAACCTCGTCATATTCTTCTTTAAAGATAACACCCGATTCTTCTGACGATAGAACAGCGCCGGTTGCTTCGTCAAAGATAGAGCCTGATCCCTCTGTTTCTATATCTCCCGATAAGCTGAACAGTCCTAATGCGATTCTGATCCGGTTAGAAGATTATACCATCCTGTTCTGGTTAAAAGATTATACCATCCTGATGCAAAAAAACAGCGAAGAAAAAATCTATCCTGCTTCTTTGACTAAGATGATGACAGCCATTGTTGCGATAGAAGAATTACCTAATCTGAATGAAGAAATCATACTTACCAATTCTACGTTTCAGGGGTTGTACGAAGCAGATGCATCAATGGCAGGTTTCCAGCCACGCGAGCAGGTCAAGGCAATCGATCTGTTATACGGAGTAATGCTGCCGAGCGGCGCGGAGTGCTGTATTGGACTTGCTGATCAGATTGCGGGATCAGAGCAGAATTTTGTAAAAATAATGAATCAAAAGGCGGCGGATCTTGGTATGGACAATACCCATTTTGAAAATGCGACCGGACTTCACAATGAAAACCACTACACAACAGTCAAAGATCTGTCCATTCTTCTAAGCTATGCTTTGCAAAATGATACTTTCCGGGAGATTTTTACTTCATCCCGTCATTCCACACAACCCACTAATAAGCACCCTGGAGGGATAACCTTTTACAATACCATGTTTGAAGAACTCAACAATCAAAACATTATTGATGGGGAAATTTTAGGGGGAAAGACTGGATATACCGATGAGGCCGGTCTATGTCTCGCGAGTCTCGCCAAAGTGGGTAAACAAGAATATATTCTGATTTCAGCTGGTGCAAAAGGAGATCACCATTCGGAACAGTATAATATTACCGATGCATTAGCTGTATACAACAGCATAAGAAAATAATAAGCTCTCCATAAGAATTTATTAAGATTTTGATAAGTTGAAATTCCAACGTCGCCTGCCTGATTTCGATAAGATGAAATTGTCGAATCGGACAGGCTTTTATATTACAAAATCCATATGCCTGCCGGCATTGCTCCTGATGCGGCCGAGCGTATTAAACAGACGGTTTCCGTCATTTACCGGGCGCTCGATTGCTTGGGATTTCGATTAAGCCGTTGCTTGGTCCATGACGATTAGGGTGGTAAAGATGAGAACTGGAAAATTAAAAACTAATAACGGCTGCCTGGCCTGGCTTTTCCTCGGGCCCAGCCTGCTGGGCTTTTCTCTTTTTTATTTGCTCCCGTTTGTCACCGGCTTTTACTATTCCCTGGTGGACAGTCCCATTAACGGTACTTTTGTTGGATTACATAATTACGGCGCTTTGTTAAAAAACCCGAGCTTTTTATCAGCTCTGGCGAATACAGCCAGGTTTACTTTAATCTGTGTACCTCTTAATATGATCCTCTCCCTGGGAGTGGCCTTGTTATTGAACCAAAAAATCCAGGGCCGGAACCTGTTTCGCACCATCATGATAACTCCTTTGGTGGTACCCGTAGCCTCGGTTGTTTTGGTCTGGCAGGCTTTCTTTGATTTAAACGGCGTTTTAAATTCCCTGATCCATGCCCTGGGTTACCCGCCCGTGGACTGGATGAAAACCAGCTGGTCCAGGATGGTGGTCCTGGTGGTTTATCTATGGAAAAACATTGGCTACAGCGTAATCCTGTTTCTGGCCGGATTGCAAAATATACCGGCTGAATACTACGAAGCGGCCAGGATCGACGGGGCCAGCCGCCGGCAGGAGTTTTTCCGAATAACCCTGATTTACCTGACTCCCACAACTTTTTTTGTTTTTGTCATCTCGATTATCAATTCATTTAAAGTTTTCCGGGAGACGTATCTTATCTCCGGAGAATATCCCTATAACAGCATCTATATGCTGCAGCACTACATGAACAATATGTTCATGGCTCTGGATTACCAAAAATTGACTTCCGCGGCCTTCATTATGGCTGTCTTTATCGTGGCCGTCGTTTTACTGCTTTTTATCGTGGAGAGAAAGATCACCAACATGATTAATTAGAATCTCAGGAGTCAGAAGCCGGGAGTCAGGAGTGTAAAGACCCCAAACTTAGAACCGGCGATAGGGGTGTGTGTGTTGAATCGTAACCACCGAATAAAAAATATACTCCATATTACAGTTTTACTGGTACTGGCTGTCATATTCATTTTTCCCCTGGCTGTAACCGTCACCAATTCATTTATGAGTGAACAGGAAATCGCCGATAATTATGACCCAGTGACGGACAAAAACTTAAGCAGCTATAACGATAACACCGCGAATCACTTCGCCCGGTTCCAGCTTATACCCGACGTGGTGGTGCTGAAGCAGTATTATAACGTACTCATTAAAAAGACCCAGTTTCTTTTCATGTTTTGGAATTCCGTGCTGATTACCTTCCCCATCGTCATTGGGCAAACGATTGTTGCAACCCTGGCTGCCTATGCCTTTGCCAAACTGAAGTTTAGAGGCAGAAATTTCTTATTTTTTTTGTATATCATTGTGATGCTGATGCCCTTCCAGGTAACCCTTGTGCCCAATTATTTAATGGCCGGCCAGCTGGGCCTGCTTAATAGCCACTGGTCCATTATCTTTCCCGGCATCTTCAGCACCTTTGGCGTATTTCTTTTAAAACAGTATATGGAGCAAATACCGGATTCCTATATTGAAGCAGCCCGGGTGGACGGAGCCAACCAGCTCCAGATTTTCCTCAAAATCATCGTGCCCATGTCCAGGTCCGGCATAGCAGCCATGGCCATACTTGTTTTTATCGATAACTGGAACATGGTCGAACAGCCGTTGATTTTTTTACAGGATGCGGCCAAACAGCCTCTTTCACTCTACCTTTCCAGAATCATCGACGGTGAAAAGGGATTGGCCTTTGCCGCGTCCACTTTGTATATGCTGCCGGTGCTGCTGAACTTCCTTTACGCCGAAAAATACTTGCTGGAGGGGATCCGGCTTTCTGGAATCAAAGGCTGAGCAACTAGTGTCTTGCTTTTGTGTCGCTGCACCAGGTCAGAAGGGAGACAGAAAATTGCAGAATCAAGCAATTGCGGATGATGCGCAAAGAAAAAAAGTGATCGGACGCTTAAGCCTGCTGTTCCTATTGGCGATGATCGGGTTAACTTTCTTCTCCAATACCATCAATAACTTTGCTCTGCCCAGGGTCCAAACGGTCCGGCCGACGAACGGGGCGTTAATCAAAGAAATATTCGGTGAAGGGACGGTCGAGGTCAAATCAACCCGGGAGGAATACGCAGATGCCAATTTGCGAGTAAAGGAAGTCATGGTGGAGCAGGGGGACAGGGTTAGCAAAGGCCAGCCCATCATCATCCTGGACGTGAACGAACTGAAGTCGAATTATCAGGATGAACAGGCCCGCTACCGGCAGCTGCAGCTATCCCTGGCTGAGGCCCGGGAAGAGCAGGCGCAAAAACAAAGGGATTACGATAACCTGAAGTACCTGTTTGATAATAAAGCCGAAACGGCGGTAAACCTGCAAAATGCCGAAAAGAACCTGGCGGACGAGAAAAGAAACTGTGAGGACGTTCAGCTTAATCTGGAAATACAGGCCAGAAAGGTGGATACCCTGGCCAAACAGGTGGCAAACAACGGCGTGTATACAGCGTCCGTGGACGGCATGATCACAGAACTGAATTTCGCCGAAGGGTCTATAACCAATAACTCCCTGCCCCTGTTTAAATTGGCTGATCTACGGCAGGGGTTCCGGCTGATAGTGCCAATTGACAATGATTTGGTTGATTACGTCAAACCCGGAGATACGGTGAGTGTTAATATTCTCTCCCTGGGGGATAAAAAAACCGAGGGAAAAATCGACAAGATAGTTGAAAACAGCCAGCACAACGGAGATGAGAAGGATTTGTGGATCGACGTGTCTCTGGAAGGCCTTACAGGCGGCGAAAAGGGAGAAATTTATTTAAGCAAAAAAACAAAGCCTTACGCCACCCTCGTACCTAACAGCGCGGTTTATAACGACAGCAGCGGCTCCTATGTCTTCGTTCTGGAATCAAGAAAAGGACCTTTAGGTACGGAGAACTATTTGCAAAAGGTGGAAGTAAATGTGGAAGACAGCGATAATGTAAAGTCCGCTCTCACAGATATGGTGATGGGAGAAGTGGTGATGCAAAGCAATAAACCGGTGGAGGACGGGGATAGAGTTCTGGAGGAGGCGGCAAATTGAAACCGGCCAAATCAGCCTATCCGGCCTATCTTATTCTGGCCCTGGGCATATTGGTTTTAACCTGGAGCATCGTCCTGGGGTCATCCCTGCCCGCTAAATTGGCGGAGCTTGGCGGCCCGCACAAAACCAACAAAATTACCGCCACCTGGCTGAGCAACTCCAATCAGCCGGAAGAAGGCTCTTTTTCCCTGAAAGATATGAGGCAGCTTACCCAATACAGCCTCCGGGACTATGATCTGGCTTACGCCATGGAGGCTTCAACTTCTGCCGCCTATCAAAAGAACCAGAGTCAAGCACAGGTGTTGGGGGTGAATGACAGGTACGATCAATTCCATCAAATAAACCTACGATCAGGCTGTTTTTTAACTTTCGAACAGGAAAACCAGCAGGTCGCCGTAATCGATGAAGATCTGGCTCAGGCTCTTTTTCAGAACTGCAATGTGGTGGGCCGGAAAATAAAACTGTATGGCCGGGAATTTAAAATAACCGGGGTGGCCGGGGTTGACCATTCCCTGCTCGGGACTCTGACGGACAGGGGATACGGCACAGTGTACATACCGGCAAAAAAGATGTTGGAACTGGAGGAAGATTGCAAAATAACCTCATTGGAAGTGGAAACAAGGGATGCCGGCACTACAGGCCTCAACGCCGCCGTTTTAGAAACAGCCCTGGCGTCAATTGGCCAGGACCCCGCCAACTACAAAATCATCGATTATAACGTGGCGGGTCTCCTGATGGAACAAGAAAACCTGCTGCGCAATTTCGTGGCGGGGACGGTGGCAATTGTGATGCTTTTCGGCTGGCTCAGGCGAAAAATAAGGGGTATTTATCATTTCTGCCGCCTGAGACTCCGGGATAAATATTGGTCGGAGATGATCAAGGGGGACGCCGCCAGGCTTGTGCCTGGTATGGCGGAGGTATTAGCGCTTGCTGCGGTGTTGCTGCTGCTATGGAAATTAATCAGATTTACCTTATATATTCCTCCGGAAAACATACCCAATGAACTTATTGATGCTTCATTTTGGGCCGAGCTCATTAAAAAGGGGATTCAAACCGGGCTGCAAAGCGCCGGATATGTGGCGCCGCCAGGAGAAGTTCAGTTTAATATCCTTAATACCATGCAGAACTGGAACTTGTTTTTAAACATCTTTCTTGGTTGGCCGCTGTTCTTGCTGGGACTTTACCAGATCAAGCTGTTGAAGGAAAAACTAGTCAAAGTTGAAGTGTTTTGCAGCGTTTTCATGCTGGCCGCCTTAAGTCTGGGCACCACCTTGCTGTTGATAATAAAAATGCCTCCCGTCATAGGGAGCGGGGAGGTGTTGCTGGTATTCAGCTCTATATTTTTGATAATAAGGTCAGGGGACACACCTGCTGAAGTCTAAGCATTTCTGTGTGGACAGGAATGTCCCCAATAATAGGAATGTCCCTAACTAATAGGAGGGCAGCGGATGGCGAGTTTATATCTGAAAAATCTATCTAAGACCTACCCCGGCAGGGTTACGGCAGTCAGGGATTTTTCTCTGGAAATAAAGGATCAGGAATTCTTAATACTGGTAGGTCCCTCCGGCTGTGGCAAAACAACCGTTTTAAGGATGATTGCCGGGCTGGAGGAAATTTCATCCGGTGAATTATATATTGATGACCGGCTGGTTAATGACGTGGCTGCCAAGGACCGGGATATCGCCATGGTTTTTCAAAATTATGCTCTTTATCCCCATCTATCGGTCTATGACAATATGGCTTTTGGACTTAAGTTGAGAAAGATACCCAAGGCTGAAATCAGGAAAAATGTGCAGGAAGCGGCCAGGATTCTGGCACTTGAAGATCTTCTGAAACGCAAACCCAAGGAACTTTCCGGTGGGCAAAGGCAAAGGGTGGCCCTGGGACGGGCCATTGTCAGGAAACCCAAGGTTTTCCTGATGGATGAGCCTCTGTCCAACCTGGATGCGCAGTTGAGAGCCCAGATGAGAATAGAAATTGCCAAGCTCCATAAAAATCTGCAGACAACTTTTGTTTATGTAACCCATGATCAAACCGAAGCCATGACCATGGGCACCAGAATCGTGGTGATGAAGGATGGCCTGATCCAGCAAATTGACAGCCCGCAATCCATCTATGACCACCCGGTCAATATGTTTGTGGCCGGTTTTCTCGGCAGCCCCGGGATGAACTTTCTGGAAGTTTTAATTATAGAGCAAAACGGCTGTATTTTTGCCAAACTGGCCGACACCCTACTGCCTGTTCCCACTGCCGGGGGACAAAAGTTAAAAGAGCAGGGGTATCTGGACCAGGAAGTGGTCCTGGGGATAAGAGCGGAGCATCTCTGCGGAAGCGGAGATTTTTTGGACCGCCATCCCGAGTGTGCTTTGCGCGGGAGGCTGGAGTTTACCGAATTGAGAGGGGCTGAAACCTACCATTATGTAAGGATAGCCGGCAGGGAGGTGGTTGTCAGGGTGAGTCCGGAGTTGCGCGCCGAAACCGGACAGGAAGTCAGGGTGGGTTTTAATATGTCCAAGGCCCATTTTTTCGATCAGGAAAGTGAGGTGAACGTCAGTAGTCAGTGGTCAATCCGGAAGTCAGAATTCAGAAGTCATTAACAGTAGTCAAGTCAGAATATCTTTTTGGGTTCAAATCCCTACTGAATTCTGGCTCCTGAATTCTGAATACTTAAAGAAAAGGGGTTTTTTGATGATAAAAAACAAATGCGGAGTTGTCCTAATCCTGGTTCTGGTCCTCTGCCTGGGGGTATTTACCGCCGGCTGCGGCAATACTCAGGCTGCCAGGGAAGATAATAATCCTAATTCCCTGACCATTGCGGTTGTGACCAAAGATATGTACCTGGATACGGCAGTAAAAAAGTTTGAGGAACTTCATCCCGGCGTTAGTGTGGAGGTGAAAGAATACACCTCCAGTACTTCGGAAAAAGGTGAAGGTGTCAGGGCGGCAGATCCCGGCGATATTGAAAAATATGTCACGGCTATGAATACCCAGCTCATGTCCGGGCAGGGCAGCGATATAATTCTATTAAACGACCTGCCCTATCAGACCTATGCGGATAAGAATCTTTTAGTTGACCTGGGCGGGCTGATGCAGTCGGATCAAAGCTTCGACAGTGGCAAATACTACCAAAATATTTTCAAGGCTTTGGAATACAAAGATAAACTATATGGGCTGCCGGTTAATATCGGTATCGATATCATTGCCGCCGATAGAACCTTACTGGCTGATTCCCAGGTGCAAATCGACGATAGCAACTGGGATTGGAACGATTTTGTCAAGACGGCGGAAAAGGTCATTAACGACAACCAAAACGGGGAAACCCAGGAGATGTATGCCTTGGCCGGGATGGATGAAAAAAGACTGATTGCGACTCTGGTTAAAGAAAACTATGCCAGCCTGGTCGATCCGGAGAAGAAAACAGCCAATTTTACCGGCCAGGAATTTCTTGATTTACTGAACCTGAGTAAATATCTGATTGACCACAAACTGGTTAATACGGATACAGCCCAGACCAACATTACGGACATGGCCTCCCGGGGTAAACTTGTTTTTAATTTCACTTCTCTTGGAGGGTTTTGGGATCTGCAAGTGGCCAAGGCGATTTTCAGCGAGGGTGTTCAGCTTTTAAAGCCCCCCGGAAACGTGTTCTTTTCCACGGACTCCATGTATGGGATCAGCAGTAAATCAGCCAATCAAGAACTGGCCTGGGAATTTTTAAAATTTTTGGTCTCTGATGATATGATGACTCAGGGAGGAATGCCGATTAATAAGAGTGTGCTTCCCCAGATTGCCCGGAATTTCACCCAGGCTATACAAAAAAGGGGTGGGAGAATGATTATAAAGGACGACGGCATTCCATCTCAATCTATAACACTGCAACCCCCCACCCAGGAGGATGTCGATTATATGGAAAACCTGCTGAGTCAAGCGAACGTCTACGTCAGAACGGACCAGAAGATTATTTCGATTGTTCAGGAGGAAACCGCGGCCTTCCTTACAGGACAGAAGACAGCGGAAACGACTGCCCAATTGATTCAGGACAGGGTAAGCACATACTTAAATGAATAATAGCAAAATTTTTTAAGAGACCTTGAAAAACCAATGTGGCAGAAAGAGCACCGAATGGTTCGGTGCTCTTAATTATAATTTGAGAATATATTCTGATTTCAGCCGGTGCCAAGGGAAATCACAAATCCGAACAATACAATGTTACTGATGCATTGGCAGTGTACAACAGCTTAGGATAAGAATAAGTTCTTCATAAGAATTTATTAAGATTTTGATAAGTTGAAATTCCAATATCGCCTGCCTGATTTCGATAAGATGAAATTGTCGAATTGGACAGGCTTTTAACATTCCTGAGGAGTGATTATATGAAAAATGAAAAAAACAAAGTTGCCGTTTTATTCGGCGGATGCTCTACAGAGTATGAGGTTTCTCTCCAATCCGCCTATTCTGTAATAACCAACCTAAATCCAAATAAGTATGAAACCATATTGATTGGAATCACTCGGCAGGGAGCCTGGTTCAGATATTATGGCTCACTTGAGAAAATTCAGAATGACACATGGATGGATAGCAACGATTGTGTCCCGGCAATCATTTCACCTGATCGGAATATTCACGGACTGCTCGAATTTCGTGGTAATAAGGTGATTGCAACCAGAATTGATGTGGCGTTTCCTGTTCTGCATGGAAAAAACGGCGAGGACGGAACATTACAGGGATTATTAACGATAGCCGGTATTCCTTTTGCGGGGTGTGGTACGCCTTGTTCCGCAATGTGCATGGACAAGGACATCGCTCACAAAATAGCAAATCTGGCCGGTATCAAAACACCTCCATCCGTCGCGCTGCGGTCCGGATTTATCGAAGACGAAATGATGAAGCAGATCAGCCGCCTAACATTTCCTCTGTTTGTTAAACCTGCCAACGCTGGCTCCTCTTTTGGCATTACAAAGGTTTTCCAAAAGGACGAGTTATCCGATGCGGTTACCGTTGCTTTCCAACATGACAATAAAGTCATCATAGAGGAAGCCGTCGATGGTTTTGAGGTTGGCTGTGCCGTCCTTGGCAATGATTCGCTTGCCATCGGTGAGGTTGACGAAATAGAGCTGTCTCAGGGGTTCTTTGATTACACGGAGAAATACACCCTGAAAACCTCTAAAATTCATATGCCTGCCCGCATTGATCCTGATACGGCCGGGCGCATTAAACAGACGGCTTCCGTCATTTACCGGGCGCTGGATTGCTCCGGATTCGCAAGGGTCGATTTCTTTCTGACGCCGGAAAAAGAAATCATCTTCAACGAAGTAAATACAATTCCCGGTTTTACCTCTCACAGTCGCTATCCCAATATGCTGAAAGGCATTGGAATGACATTCGGGCAGATTGTGGATGCAGCGATAAGTCTGGCGACAAACTCATGAGAACACTGACATTACATTCGAACAATTTGGACCGGGCATGGGCTGAAATTCATTTGGCCAACCTGGGTCATAACGTGAAGGTTCTGCGTAACTTACTTCCGCATGGATGTGAACTGATGGCAGTTGTAAAAGCCAACGCCTATGGGCATGGCGATGTGAAGATAGCGCGTTATTTGAATAGAATCGGCGTTTTCTCCTTCGCGGTTGCGACGATAGAGGAAGGTATCCGTTTAAGAACATATGGGATCAAAGGTAATATTTTAATTTTAGGTTATACCGACCCGCATAGGCTTCCTGAACTCGTCAGGTATCGTTTATCACAAACGGTCGTTGATTATAAACATGCAAAACAACTGAATGCATCAGAGCAACCAATTTCTGTGCATATCAAGATTGATACCGGTATGCATCGTTTGGGAGAAAGCTGCAATAATACGGCGGAGATTGAAAGCATCTTTCAGTGTCGTAACCTGAGAGTCTGCGGTATTTATACTCATCTGTATGTGGCGGATAGTACGCAGGAGGATGACATTGCATTTACCAAAGAACAATTGAGTGATTTTTATACTTTGCTGGAACACCTCAAGCAGCACCGGATTAAACTGCCCAAAATGCATATTCAAAGCAGTTATGGTATTTTGAACTATCCCGAGCTGCAATGCAGCTACGCCAGAATTGGAATTGCACTATATGGTGTCCTTAGCTCACCGAGTAATAGAACAAAAATACAGCCGGAACTGCGGCCTGTTTTATCTCTAAAATCACGGGTCGTCCTGATCAGGCAAATCGTCGCCGGAGAATGTGTAGGTTATGGACGGGCATTTTCCGCGTCCCGAAATACCCGCATTGCGGTTCTGTCTATCGGTTATGCGGATGGAGTGCCGCGCAGCCTCTCCTGTGGAAAGGGCGAGGTCTTGATTCACGGTTGCCGTGCGCCAATCATAGGCCGAATCTGTATGGATCAGCTCATGATAGATATTACGGATATCCATAATGTAAAACGCGGTGATATAGCCACCTTGCTCGGTGAGGGCGGGTCCGAGGTCATTACCGCAGAGGAAGTAGCAGCGGCTTCCGAAACAATCGCAAACGAGTTGTTAAGCCGGTTGGGAAGTCGGCTGGAAAGAGTTTATCTCTAAGCTAATAAACGACGGCGGCACCGTTGGGACGTACGTAGCGACCGTCCGGTGTGAATGTCGCTTCCACTGCCGCAATATTGAAGCATTTGTCATCGACAAAACTGCAATAACGGCTCAGCAGCTCACTGATCTGCGCACGATCAGCAAGTTTAG
>NZ_BFAV01000118.1 GCF_002933875.1 Desulfocucumis palustris
CGGGTTGCCCCATTCGGATATTCACGGGTCTATGCCTGCTTGCGGCTCACCGTGACTTTTCGCAGCTTACCACGTCCTTCATCGGCCCATTGCGCCCAGGCATCCGCCGTATGCTCTTTGTAGCTTGACCTTTTTTGCGTGCCGTGATAACTTTCGCCTGGATGCGCCAGCCGCTTCGCTCACTCGCTCACGTATTTAACATACGCTTAAGCTCACTCGCTCGCGTCTTTCGCGCCATGCTTGCTTCTTACAGCCCGC
>NZ_BFAV01000119.1 GCF_002933875.1 Desulfocucumis palustris
TTCATATTGGGCTTGTGGTTCAGGTAACTCCAAACAGCACCGCCGCAAACGGCAGAACTGACCGTGTGGTTAAACTGCAAGGGATGCACGTTAAAAGCTCCGATGTAATCATTTAAAATGTGATAGGCCTGCAAGGGGTTGCAGACAAACAGGACAACGTCCGGAGCAACGGGTGTTTTTGCCAGCGGCGCCGTCATAAAGGAGTCGATTTCACCAAGGGACAAGCGCGGCTTTGTTGACATCACCTCTTTTGCTTTTTCAAAATCGATGACAAATTTCATATGCCTCCTGGCCTCTTCATCCGATAGCCGGTTGTATCCAAAAGTGGTCAGGCAGCTTTGACATAGAATGTTATCCCTTGAGCCTTTCAGCACATAGTTGGCCATGCGGGAAGCGGCCGTGAACTGGCAGAAAGTAACCTTCGCCAATACTCTCTTTTCAGCTTTGTAATGGCCGGCTTCCTCCGAAGATTTAAAGAACTTTATGGCCACCGGGTGATAGTCCAGTTTCAATAAACTTTCCAGTGTTTCCTGAGCACCGACGTAATCCATTGCATACTTCTTATTAACGTTTTTATATTGCATTTTGGTTACTCCTTAGAAATTTTTCCATACAAGGTACCATTCTACATTCCAGTTGCAAATGAAATTTTGTTCCTTCTTTTCTTATACTCCCCTTGGGCCAATCCAAAATATTCAAATTGTTTTCCCCATACGACTCCTCCCCATGCATGAAAACTACAAAAAATCAGCTGCTTCTCATTACTAGGAAAAAATAAAACCAGATAATTAATGTATAAGCAAATCTCTCACCAACATAAGAATTGTGACTTATGGATGCCAACATCACGAACAACTTTGCACTGTCCACAAGAAACTGGCAAGTCATAAATTTCTGCCTGTCCCAATACCTATGCGCTGAAAAATCCAATGGGAAGTGGCGTATAAAAAATGTCTTTTTAGAAAACAGGATGTATAAAAATTATATTTATTTACTGTCTTATGATAAGAACCTAATAAACATTTTAAATAACCGGCTAACAGCCGCCAGCTTAATAATGTATAAAAATTATACTATGTTAGAATCTATGGATAATTTCTTATACATGGAGTTTACAAGGGGATATCCCAGGGCACCTGAACGCGTCTTCCGCCGCAGAGGTATAGTCCCCGGCAACATCCAAAATTTTTTATT
The DNA here is from genome assembly GCF_002933875.1 of Desulfocucumis palustris. Lineage (GTDB taxonomy): Bacteria > Bacillota > Desulfotomaculia > Desulfotomaculales > Desulfocucumaceae > Desulfocucumis > Desulfocucumis palustris. The sequence goes on from NZ_BFAV01000119.1 coordinate 1,195, forward strand.
TAACAGGTAGGAATGGCAATAAATTAAATACTGGCATACCGGTGCGGTTCCCAAATACTTGTTCACATATCCCGTTGTCCCAGTAAATGCGGCCAAGTCGTAAAGTGCCAAAATGAATAAGGATGCTCTGCGACAAAAACTTTGCACCTCCTGTTCTTACTGGCATTTATATTGCATGAATTTATATTCGTATTTAAAGGGCCTTACGACACCATAACTGTTCTTCTTACTGTCCACAGCATGTCCATTAAGCCACCTAAAAGTGCTTGCGCCAGCAAGTACGTCTTTAATAAATAAAAAAAGGGGGATGAATTCATTGAGCTTTGAAACAGTAACCTACGAGGTTGATGGCAAGGTGGTGAGAATCGGGCTAAACCGCCCCAAGGCTGTTAACGCCATTGATGGTGTGATGAAGAGGGAGTTGCTGGAGGCATTTACCATGGTTGCCCAGGAAAAAGAAGCCATGGTGGTTGTCCTTTTTGGGCACGGCAATAATTTTTGCTCCGGCGTAGATTTGAAGGATATGGCTTTTAACGGCTGGGAGCATACACCCGAAGGTTGGGCCGGCCATTTTAACCAATTGATTAGTACTTCAAGAGTTATGTGGAACCTGGATATCCCGGTAATCGCGGCAGTTAAGGGTTTCTGCCTCGGCGGCGGCTGCGACCTGGCCATGATGGCTGATTTTGTTTTGGCCGCCGACAATACCAGGATCGGTGAGCCGGAAATTATGATGGGAGCCTTTGCTCCGACTCTAATTGTCCCCTGGCTCATGGGGATGAAAAAAGCCAGGGAATTTCTTGTTATTGGTACCGAACTGGACGCAGAAGAGGCCAAGGAACTGGGTCTGATCAACCGGGTATTTCCTTTGGACGCTTTGGACGAAAATGTAGAAAAATGGGTGAAACACATCTGCAATATCCCCAGGGCGGCTTTAAAAATGAGCAAAAAAGTATTAAACAAGCAATATGAGCTAATGGGTCTTTGGGATGCCATTGAATATAACCGTGAGTACTCCGTTATACTCAACCTTAACAAGACAAGGGAAGAAAGGATGGACTCCTTAAAGTTTATTAGAGAGCAAGGGCTGAAAGCGCTGCTCAAGCAGCTGGATGAAAAAACGATAGTCAGGTAATAAAAGTTTGTGACTCCTCCTCTCCCTATTTTTCTACCACCGTTAAACACGGTCTAAACGAAGTGTTCAACGGTGGTATTTTTTATTCTAATCATAAACTCGGCCAGTTTAAAAACAAAGGTATGTGCTTTAAAAAAGGTGTATAGTCAAGGGGGGTAGTGGCTGTACGATAATATCCACATGGAGAGAATTCAATAAATCACTTCTATATCGATAACTACACTTTAAACCTGTTCACAGCCGACCGCAGACCGGTGGCAATATCGGCCAGTTCCTGGGTGGATCCGACCACCTGCTGGATGGTGGTGGAAACCTGCTCGTTGCCCTCGGAAAGGCGCTGGGTGCCCTCCCCGGTCTGCCTGGTGACCAGGGCTATTTCCTCAACCAGGCTGATGCTGCTGTTGATGGCCACTATTATGCTGTCCAGGGCGGCACCGGCCTCCGAGGCCAGATGAACCCCCTCTTTCACCTCGGCCGCCCCGTATTCCATGGCCAGCATGGAATCCTCCACTCCGGCCTGGATCTGCTGTATCAGCTGCCCTATCTCTCCGGCGGCCGAGGCCGACTGCTCGGCCAGCTTTCTCACCTCGTCGGCCACCACGGCAAAGCCGCGCCCCTGCTCTCCGGCCCTGGCCGCCTCAATGGCTGCGTTTAAGGCCAGAAGGTTGGTCTGTTCGGCAATTCCCGTTATAACATCGGTTATGTTCCCCACCTTGGCGGACAGTTGGCCCAATTTCTGAATGGAGCTATTGGCCTCACCGCTGGCCCGGGCGATGGCATTTATTTTTTCTACCGTCCTTTGCACCGTGCCGCTGCCCGACTGGGCAACCTCCACCACCTTTCTGGACCCCTCGGCGGTGGTGCTGGCGTTTTCCATGCTTTTTTCGGCCATGGCGGCCACCTCGCCGGTGGCGCTGGCCACCTCCTCCACGGTGGCGTTTACCTCCTCCGCCGAGGCCGCCAGCTCTTCACTGTGGGCGGCCACCGACTGGGCGGCGATTACGATACCACTCACCAGCTCCCTTAGCTGCTCCCTGGTCCGGTTGATCGCCCCGGCCAGCTCACCCAGTTCATCCCGGCGGTTAATCTCCACGGTATGGGTAAAGTCCCCGGCGGCCATGGGCTGGACTCTGCTCATGATCATCCGCACCGGGCCGGTGATGGACCTGGTAATGAAAAAAGACAGGAGGGCAGCTATAAGCAAAGCAATTATGCCTACCACGTTGATGGTGACACGCCCGCTTTTCACGGCAGTTTCAGTAACACTATGCAATTGATTGCTTTTTTGTTCGTTTTCGCTAATTGATTCATCCAGTGTTTTATTTACTTTGGTAGTGATCGGCGCAATGACAGTTCCCAGCGCAGTTGCCTCCACCAGCTTATCTTCCCTTAGTAGGGGCACCATGTTCTGGGTAACCTGCTGGTCACAATCCTTAACCTGAACCAGTATTATCTCAAATTTAGACCTGTCTTGTTCCGAAGAATTATTGATCCGCTCTGAGATAAGATTTTCTGTTATCTTAATCTTCTCATTGTACTGATTAAGATAGCTTTCGCTATTATAGAGCATATAGCCCCAAATGGCCGACACAGCTTCCTGGAAGGACTCTTTGATCTGGTAATCAAGACTGATACGTTCAGAGTTCACCCCGATATCCTTGATATTTACCTCGGTAGTGTTCATCTTAAGGCTGGCCACCACCGCGATTATGGCCAGCAGCACTAAAAGTGTTGTGAAACCACCGCCTATTCTCATGCGCACAGAAGCCCTCATTGTTCTTTCCCTCCCTATTTTTTTATTTGATTTCATGTAAGCAAATTTCACACCAACATAAAATTGTGGCTTATTGTGGCTTGAGGATACCAACATCACAAATGGCTTTGGACTGTCCGCCGGAATTAGCAAGTCATGAATTTGTGCCTGTCCCCTGTCTTTTCAGAAAGCAGAATGTGTAGAAATATATTAATTTACTGCCTCATGCTAAAGGCTTAATAAACATTTTGAATAACTGGCTAACAGCCGCTGGCTTAATAATGTATAAAAACTATACTGTTATGAAATCTATGGATAATTTCTTATACACGGAGTTTACAAGGAAATATCGCAGAGTGCCCGAATACTTCTTACAACGCAAGGGTATAATCTCCGGTATTTGTTTTTATATAATGGACTAAAAGTATACAGAATTAGAGAACTGGTAGACCTGCTTAAAGAAGCGGTAACCCATGCGTTATCCCAACCGGTGGCTGAACCAACCAGGGCACTGTCTGAAAGACTAAAAGGGTTTTCAGACAAAAAAGCACAGTCCATTTAGCCGAATAAGACTGTACTTGTAGTGCGACAAGGGGACGGTTCTCAAGTGTCGCAAAAATTAAATTTTCCGGGCAGTATCAACTGCACTGTCTTTTAAGGAGCCGTTACAAACTAAATCTTACACAATCTCTTTCTTCTATATTAACCAATAATTCCTTCATGTATTTGTGAAATAACCACCGCCTCCATCACCGCGGGGTGTTCAAAAAGGACATCTTCCACCTCCCGGGGATATACATTTTCGCCCCCGGTTATGATCATGTCATTTTTGCGGTCCACCAGGTATATATAGCCATTCTTGTCCACGGTCCCATGTCGCCGGTGTGCAGCCATCCATTTTTTACTGTTTTTGCTGTGATATCCGGATAACCCCGGCAGCCTGCCGAACTTTTTCCGGCAAGCAAATAGAAGTGCCCTTTTATTATCAATTAAGGGCACTCCTATTTTTACATGGTATCAGTCAACCTTCTCTATGATGGTAGCCACACCCTGCCCGCCGCCGCAACAGGCGGTAATCAGGGCGTAACGGGCTCCTTTTCTGTGCAGTTCGCTGATTGCCTTGACGGTGAGTATGGCCAGGGAACCTGCAATGGGGTGACCCAGAGCGATAGCCCCTCCGTTTGGATTGAATTTTTCACCGTCACGCCAGTCGATGCCCAGCTCACGGCAGCAAGCAATTGCCTGGGAGGCGAAGGCCTCGTTAAGCTCTATTACGTCTAGTTGGTCAATGGACATGCCGGCCCTGGCCAGGGCCTTGCGGGTGGCCGGGACAGGCCCCATACCCATTATATTGGGGTCCACACCTCCAGATCCAAAAGCCCGCACCACTGCCAGGGGTTTTAAGCCTAACTCTTCCGCCTTTTCTCTGGAAGTGACCAACAGCGCGGCGGCCCCGTCGTTAATCCCGGATGACGTGCCGGCAGTAACCGTCCCATCCTTTTTAAAAGCCGGCCTTAGTTTGGCCAGAGCTTCCAGAGTGGTGTTCGGACGCGGGTGCTCGTCCACCTCAAATACCACCGGGTCACCTTTCTTTTGGGGTATTACCACCGGAACTATCTGTTCTTTAAACCTTCCTTCATTAATGGCCCTGGCGGCTTTTACCTGACTGAGGTAACCCATTTCATCCTGCTCTTCCCTGGGAATGTTAAAGCGCTGGGCCACATTTTCGGCGGTGATGCCCATGGGCGGGTCGCCAATTTCCTCGGGGCTTAAAGGCCGGCCGGTAAATTCAGGCGCATTCCGCTGAAAAGCGGCGGTAGGTTTTTCCAATAGATACGGTTGGCGGGTCATACTGTCCACTCCTCCGGCCAGGTAAATATCGCCCACACCCGCCCAAATATGGGTTGCCGCCAAATTGACCGCGGTGGAACCGGATCCGCACTGGCGGTCAATGGTTATAGCCGGTATTTCCATGGGCAGCCCCGCCTCCAGCAGGGCCATCCGCCCAAGGCAACCCGCCGTTCCCAGGCAGTGCCCGTATATTACCTCGTCAATTAGCCCGGGTTTTTGTAAGCCGCTCCTTGCCACCGCCGCTTTCATTACAACAGCCGCAAGGTTTTGCGGGGGAATGTCCCGCAGAGCACCATTTTCTTTTGCTATAGCGGTTCTGGCCATCCCTACAATAACAGCTTCACGCATTTTCATTCTCCTTTCAATTTAAATATAAATTTGTACATTTTCCCAGGAAAACAATCCCTTGGTTGGTGAAATTTTTCACTATACATCAGTTAACCGCATCATCCCTCACCAGCCTTTTTATAAATTTTCAATTTGTTAGCTTATTGAAACACACTTATTTATTTTTTATTCCGTCAAAAATAATGGGCCAAAATTTTTCTCCTATTTCCCGGGATGACAGCGGGCCATTCTTGTTGTACCACTGGTAAACCCAGTCACACGTACCGAATATGGCTTTTGTCATAAGGGATTGATCGATATCTCCCCTGAGAGCCCCTGACATAATCCCATCACTTAAAGCATTTTCAAAAATAAGCTCATACTCGTCTCTTTTTCTCCTGACAGCCCTGAATTTTTCCTGCGACAAAAATCTTTTTTCCTGATAAAAAACACTTACATAGGACTTATATTCCCCCACACACTCCACCAGGTCGATGATCAATTTCTTTAAACGCATAATCGGGTCGGTATGTAGTCTGCAGGCCTCTTTACCATTTTCGTATATATGGTTCATAAACTTTTCGTGAATCAGGACCAGTATGTCTTCTTTGGATTTGAAATAATAAAAAAGTCCGCCTTTACTTACCTCCGCTTTCTCACAAATTTCCAGTATGGAAGTCGCATGGTAACCCTTGGTCTCAAATAATTGCGTCGCAGCCTCTACAATTCTTTCCTTTGTCTCTGTTTTCATCCAGCCGGCCCCTTTTGAGATGGTTTTGTGAAATATTTTAAGAGTGATTATACCATCTAAATTTTAAAATTTTCGCACAAATTTATCATTGATTATTATAAGCCAATTATATATAATTTACAATACCGGACAGCCGGTACAGTACCGGCCGTCCGGTATTGTAAATTTAAAAGAAAGGGCGTTATAAATGGCTGGAAATTTCAACTACTCTAACCGTGATCATAAATTTGTCATTAAAGAATGGCTGGATATTGAAAAAATATTGGGTTTTGATAAGTTCAAGGATTTTTACGACCTTGAAGACATGGACATGATTTTGGATCAGGGGGTCAAGGTAGCCAGGGAAATTGTCGCTCCCACCAGCATTGACGGAGACAGAACAGGGGTTGTGCTTTCCAATGGGCAGGCAATCGTTCCGGAATGTTATCATAAGGCCTATAAATTCATGCAGGAAAACGGTTATGGAAATTCCCAGTTCAACCCCGATGAAGAGGGAATTCTGCCCAATACTGTGCATATCGCCCTGGAGGAGTTCTTCAACGCCGCCAACCCCAGCTTTGATGCGTACATCAGCCTGGTTAAGGGGGCCAGCAAGCTCATATACAGATTTGGAACCGAGGATGACAAAAAAAGATTTCTGCCCAGAATGTACAGCGGAGAGTGGGGCGGCACCATGTGCCTTACCGAGCCCTGCTGCGGGTCGGATGTGGGCGATATAACCACACGGGCCTTTGCCACCGATGACCCCGGCGTGTATAAAATAAAGGGAACCAAGTGCTTTATCACCTGTGGCGACCAAAATATTACTGAAAACATTATTCACTTGCTGTTGGCCAAGTGTGAAGGGGCGGTCCCGGGAACCAAAGGAATTTCCCTCTTTATAGTACCCAAAATATGGGTTAATGAAGACGGCAGCCTGGGAGATTTCAACGATGTTTCCACGGTGGCACTGGAACATAAAATGGGGCTTCACGGTTCTCCCACCGCCATGCTCAGTTTTGGTGAGAACGATGTCTGCCGGGGCATCCTGCTGGGTAATCCTCCGGATGAAAATGGCGTGGCAGAAGGCATGGCCCAAATGTTCGTTATGATGAACGGCGCCAGGCAGGGCACAGGCCTTACTGCTCTGGGCATTATGCAGGCGGCCTACAATTACTCTCTGCAGTACGCCAAAGAGCGTGTACAGGGTAAAGAAATTGACAACCCCAAAGGTGAGCGCGTGCCTATAATACAGCACCCTGATATTAGAAGAATGCTCATGTTTCAAAAGTCCGTGTCCGAGGCCTGCAGGGCAATGCTCTACAAAAACGCTTATTATATTGACCTTGCGGAGAACAGCCCTGATCCTGAAGAGAGAAGAATAGCTGAGCGGAGAATTGAGGTAAACAATCCATTGATTAAGGCTTATCCATCCGACATGGCGTGGATAACAACCGCCGAGGCCATACAAATACACGGCGGCTACGGTTTTACCGAGGAATACCCGGTGGCTCGGTGTGCCCGGGACTGCAAAATATTGACTATTTGGGAGGGAACCAATTTTATCCAATCAATGGATTTAGTAGGTAGAAAGTGGAATCTTGACCGGGGGAATATATTCGCCGAATGGCTGGACGAAATAATAAACTCGCTGGAAAAGTGCAAGGATATAGAGGATATTACACGGGACGCACATATAATGCTAGCTGCCTCTGAGGATTATAAAAATTTATGTTCACATATCAAACTATCTGCTAAAACAAATATAAAAATATTGCCTCTTTATTCCACCAGGATACTCCGGGCCACCTCCCTCCTCTGGGCGGGCGCCTTACTCCTGGAACAGGCCTCTATTGGCGTAAAGAAAGCTAAAGAAGTGGGTGAAAGTCATTTCGAGTATCCCTTCTATATCGGTAAAGTACAAACCGCCAGGTTCTATATAAGAAACATCGTTCCCGAGATCTTCAATATTGCAGAGCTTATAAGAATTTGTGATACAACAGCCATGGAAATTCCGGAGAATGCTTTATAAATTTTTAATTGCATTACTAGCTTAAAAGGAGGATAAAAATGGAAATCGGTACTATCACAGTAATTGGTGCCGGCCTTATGGGATCCGGTATTGCACAGGTGGCCGCCCAGGCAGGCTACAAGGTGAATATACTTGACGTCAACCAGGAGTTTGTTGATCGGGGAATGTCGGTCATAAATAAACTGCTCCAGGGTAAGGTCAACAAGGGAAGGCTGTCCAGTGAGGAAAAGGAGCAGATAATGGCCCGGCTTTCTCCGGGAACGGACCTGGCGGTATGCTCGGAAGCCCAGGTTGTTATAGAAGCTGTTCCCGAGAAGATGGATCTGAAAAAGGATATGTTCAGAAAAATAGACTCCTTAACCGGTGCCGACGCTATATTGGCCACCAATACCTCTTCACTTTCCATTACCGAGATCGCTTCAGTAACAAAGAAGCCCCACAGGGTATTGGGCATGCATTTCTTCAGTCCCGTCCCGGTGATGAAACTGGTGGAATTAATCCCGGGTCTGGTGACTGAGCAGGAAGTCATGGACACCATTAAAGACATATCTGAAAAAATGGGCAAAAAAGTTGTGCTGGCCAATAACACGCCCGGTTTTATTGTCAACAGGCTGCTGGTCCCCATGCTAAACGAGGCCTTCTATCTTCTAATGGAGGGCAATAAAAAAGAAGATATTGACCAGGGCATGCAGTTGGGGGCCAACCATCCCATAGGCCCGCTGCAATTGGCGGACCTGGTGGGGATAGATATATTGCTTCACACCATGGAGTCCCTTTACGAAAGTTTTAGTGATTCAAAATACCGTCCCTGCACACTCCTGAAGGAATATGTGGCGGCAGGCAAATTGGGACGCAAAACAGGAGAGGGGGTTTACTCTTACCGGTAATGAACAACCTGCAGCTGAACTAAAAAGACCAAAAGCTGACGGAATTGCCTGACCGGATATTGCCGCATATTGTTCTGCTTTCGGTTTATTCCATTTCCATTGTCTCAGTTATTTTAGCCGGGAAAAACGTTCATTTTTATCCCGGCGTTATTGTTTATTTTACAGCCGGCGTTAACAAATAGGAAACCATAGAATATGGAAGTGCGGAATCACAGATAAAAATATCCTAAATTACGAATAAATTGACATGCGCGTAATATTAAAAAAAATTATCTCATATTGCGCATATTCTGTTGAATTATTGTTTGACATTCCGTTTTCGGAAATGTTAAAATAGTGCCACGCGACTGAAATATCAAAATATTGCAAATAGTGCCAACATAATGGTTGCATCTGGAAAAGGAAATAAAAAAACATGGAAAAAGAGAGCGTAACTATATGACTGATTTACTAAAAAAGAAGCTCATGTCCGCGGACGAAGCTGTAAGACTGATATCGGATGGAGCCGCCGTGCATATTGCCGGTACGGCCCTTGTGTGCTCTCCCGCCAAAATATTTAAAAGCATCGGGGATTCGTTTCTCGCCACCGGACACCCGCGCGACCTGTGCATCATCTCCTACGGCTCCCCGGACATCGATGCACCGGGCTATAATTATTTTGAGCATATGACCCATAAGGGGCTCCTGAAGCGTGTGATCGGCGGACATATGGGCTATCATCAGCCTCTGTTCCTCATGATCAGAAGCAACGAGATAGAGGGCTACAATGTTTCCCAGGGCGTGCTGTCGATTATGATGAGCGAGTACATAGCCGGCAAGGACGGATATCTTACAAAAGTCGGACTCCGTACCCAGCAGGATCCACGCTACCAGGGCTGCAAGCTCAACGAAGGGCTGGAGACGGAAGACCTGGTCGAACTTAGGGTCGTGGACGGCGAGGAATACCTCTGGTATAAAATGATCCGGCCGGATGTCGTCGTGCTGAAGGCAAGCTATGCGGACGTGAAAGGCAATATAACGCTGGAAGCGGAGCCCTCAATTAACGATGCCCTGGCCTCCGCTATGGCGGCAAGGAACAACGGGGGCAAGGTAATCGTATACGTAAAAGCCCTGAAGGAAGAATACTTTAATCCGCACATTGTCCACATTCCATATTTCCTTGTGGACGCCATCATTGTCGATCCCGACCATGTACAGACGGCCCCGCACCTTCCTTACAGTCCGTATTTTTCAAATGAAAAGCGATGTGGCGAGGAAGAAATGCGGGTAATTTTGGACAAAGAGACGAAAAACGGCGCCCGGAAAAGAGACATCACGCAGAAGGTCATTGCAAGAAGAGCGGCAATGGAACTATATCCGGATGCCGTTGTGAATATCGGTATCGGGATCCCGCAGATGGTCAGCGGCGAGGCGATAAATCTCGGAATCGATATGAGTTCCGTCGTTACCACCACCGAGACCGGCATCATAGGCGGCGTACAGCTTCCATCGGTGTTCGGAGTCTCCATGAATGCGGATTCTGTCTATGATCAGGCGTCCCAGTTCAGGTTTTACGAGGGTGGCGGGCTTGATATCGGTTTTCTGGGAGCATTGGAGGTGGATGCGGCCGGAAACGTGAACGTCTGTAAAAAAGGGGCATATCTTGCGGGCGTCGGCGGCTTTAATTTCATTGTCCATTCCGCAAAGAAGCTGGTATTCTGCTTCACCTTCATGCGGGGCTCAGGCTATAATTCCGAAAACGGAAAGATGGTTCCCTATGACGGAAAAGAAACGAAAATGGTGAAAAATGTAGAGTGCATCACCATGAATGCGGGCGTGGAGTTTGAAAACCATAAAACTGTCCTTTACATTACCGAACGCTGTGTATTCAAACTTAAAGAAAACAGGCTCGAACTGGTGGAAATCGCCCCGGGTCTCGATATTAAGAAGGACGTTCTCGACCTGCTGGATTTTAAGCCATTGATCGCTGAGGACCTTAAGGAAATGCCCCAAATTTGCTTTGAAATAAAATGATAGATGAGGATATGGTATCTAAAAAGATAAAAACAAACATGACCATGGGAGGGGGTATTAAAATGCATCAGGAAATCAAGATTTTAATTAAGGTACTGTCAAGAATGAACGCGGGGGTTACGTATAAACCACATACGCATCCCTTCCATCAGTTAAATCATATCGTCCGGGGCAGTTACCAATTCACGGTGGGGGGCCGTACGTTCACGGCGGGCGTGGGGGATACGATTCTGATCCCGGCAAACTGCGTCCATACCTTCACCCAGACAGGCGCCGAGACTGGCTACTATTTCGAAGTGAAGTTCTCTTCGTTTTCGAAAGGCCTGATGGAAATGTGCTCCGATGTCGGTATCCTGGTGCAGAATGACAATTTTTCGGGAAAACTTCTAAAAGAAATATTGGACGAGAGTAACAATTCAACACCGGAGTCTGAGAAGATAATGGTTACATATCTTTATGCCATCCTCTTTAAACTGACTAAAAAGACAAGACGGGAGAAAAACACATCGTCAAAATATATAGAGGTATCGGCTTATTCCGCACCGGTGAGGGATACAATCAGATTTCTAGAGGACAATTATAAGGAACGGCTGTCTTTGGACGATATTGTTGCCCATGCATCATTGAAGAAAAGTTATCTCAGCAGTCTATTTAAGAAAGAAACCACTGTCACTATTTTCGAATGCCTTATGATTATTCGGGTCCGAAAGGCGGTGGAACTTCTCTCCTATACCAACCTGCCATTAGCGCAGATAAGTAAAGAAACGGGTTTTGTGAATATTACGCATTTTAACAGAGTATTTGCGAAACACGTAATGATTCCACCCGGTCATTTTAGGAAATATCTAAATTCCCAGGACTTATATTGGAGAGACGCCACCGCGGTAAAAAAAGTAAGTCACATCACTGCTGCCACGCTGGAAGGAAAGAAAATAGATTTTCCCCAGTTTACGCTGAGCAATTAGTATTACCGATTGACATATCGCTATATGCATCATTTTATTTAAAAACCAAATTAACTTTCAAAAATGAGCTCTACTGAATGTATCTTAAAGGATATCGTAACACAATATGGAGGTAAAAAAATGAGTAAATTAAGCGGAAAATATGCAATCGTAACTGGAGGGGAGAAAGGAATTGGCAGGGCTATCGTAAAAAGATTTGTTGAAGATGGTGCGGCAGGGGTTGCTATTTTAGGGCTTGATTTGAATGCTGCACAACAAACGGCCAAGTCTATCGATCCTACCGGGGAAAAGGTAATCGCAATCCAGTGCGATGTCGGCAATGAGCAGCAGGTAGCCGATGCCATCAAAATTACAATGGACAAATTCAAAACCATCGATATTCTGGTAAATAATGCCGGCATCACAAAGGATGCCATGTTCCACAAAATGACGAATGAACAATGGGATTCCGTAATAAACGTTAACTTCTACGGTGTATATCATACGTGCAAATATGTCGTACCGATCATGCGTGAGAAAAACTACGGCAGGATTGTGAACATAGCATCCATATCAGCGTTTGGACTCCCAGGCCAGGCAAACTATTCCGCTTCAAAAGGTGCGATCATTAGCTTCACAAAAACACTTGCCAAGGAAGGCGGACCGAAAAATATTACGGCTAATTGTATCGCCCCGGGATTTATTAACACAGATATGTACAAAGCGGTACCGGAAAAGATTATTGCCGAACATATGAAGGTTATACCGCTCAAAAGGCTGGGGGAGCCGGAAGAAATAGCCGGCGCAGCGTCCTTCTTGGCAAGTGACGATGCAAGTTTCATCTCCGCTCAGTGCCTTATCGTAAGCGGCGGGAGTATGTAATTGGGGGGACGGTGGCTGTCATAACCGATATCAATGAAGATAAAGTCCCAAGACGGCGGAAGAACTGAGCGGGCGGATATAAATATTATGAGTTCGGTTGTAATTTTAAATGCGCGGTTGTGAATTCGGCTTTTTTGAACTGTTCATAACGGCATAAATGTTATGATCACCAGCATTTATCCGATATGATAAAAAATGAAATGGAGGGAAAAATGGTGAGGAAAAATCAACCTATCATCGCGGTACTGGTAATATTTTTGATGATGTTGGTACTGGGCGGATGCGCTTCCAACACGCCGGACAAGGCTGCGGAGAAAGCGGGCGGCGAAGTAGTACTCGGATATGCCGGACCAATGACAGGCCCGTCGGCTACCATGGGAATAGCCACTAAGCAGGGTGCCGAACTCGCTATTGAGGAAATCAATAACGCCGGCGGAATTATGGGAAAGACCATTAAATTTGTATTCCGTGACGATGAAGCTGACCCGACAAAATCAAAGACCGCGGTTCAGGAACTGATCGATAAAGAGAAAGTTCAGATGATGATTGGCCAGCCGAACTCAACAAGCGTTGCTGCTTCTGAAGATTATGTCAATCAAAACAAAATTATTCAGATCCTTAACATCGCAACCAACACCAAGCTTGTGGATGTTGAAAAATATCCTTATACCTTCAGAACATTCTTCCCAAGTCCGGTACAGGCTGAGGCCCTTGTAAATATTGCAAAAGAAGCCGGTTTCCAAAAGATCGTGCTGCTCGGCGACACCACCGCCCTGGGGAATGATGGAATAGCCTCTTTGCAAGAAGCCTGCAAAACAGCCGGAATCACGCCGGTAGAAGCTATTACATATAAATCCGGGGATGCCGATATGACACCTGTGGCAGAGAAGATCAAGAAAGCCGGCGCAGACAGCATACTCGCCTGGACCCTGGGTGCGGATGGTGCGAAAATAGTCTCCGCACTTTCAAGAATAGGTTACATGGACAGCTTGACTTATATTGGCTATACAGGACTCTCCCTGCCGAACTTCCGGGAGCTTGCCGGAGCTGGCATTGACAGATGTTATACCATTAACGGCTTCTGGTCGGTGGACAAAGCTGCCGGCAAAACTCAGCTGGACGATGCACGTCAGGAACTCTATGACAAGATAGTAGCAAAATATGGTAAATACGGACCTGGCGACAGAACCACCGCTCCTCAGATGGTGGCATCCGGCTATGAAGCGGTCTATCTTTATAAATGGGCAGTGGAAACAGCGGGTTCTTTCGATTCCGACTCAGTGAAAAATACCATTGAGACGAAAATTTCCGAGTTTCCTTTGAAAATCGGTACTGCAGACACGTATAGGTTTTCACCAACAAATCATGAAGCCATTTCCGGAAAAGATCTCGTGCCTGTTCTGTTAGACCCAATGTTAACAACGGACAAAATATTCGGAGACGTTTATATCAGGGGATCCCTTACGAAGTAAGAGTAAATCGCACCTGGAAAAGTGTTTAAAAACACATTGAAAAAACAATAAACGTGTTGATAAACTACCGCCCGAGGCCGTTCAAAAAGCTCCGGATGCAAGGTGCGGCAAGGCCTCAAGCTTAAGTGTACTCGTAGTACGCTTAAGCATTGAGGCCCCAGCCGCAACACAGCAGATGGACTTTTCTAACGGCCTCCTGGAATCAGATTGTGGTGTGCCTAAACCGATATCGACACACCGTTTGTCAGAAATAAAAATTATAATGTACGGATGTTTACATTAAAATAGTGAATTGATTTGGATATTACCGGACCAAGTGAGTGTGACTTGCTCTACCTGTCGTATGACTGCATGGAATATCTACACTCATTGCTTTTTTCGCCTGGAAATTTATGTATTGCCTCGGGTTTTCGGGAGCTTTGGAAGTAGATTATGTTGATATTCGACACTCGAAACACCCGCTTACAACCGCGGGGTCTATGCTCTTTGACACCCTGATGAATTTTATCCACACCATGGACCCCGCAACTTTCCTGATGGCTTTTTCTAATCAGTTAACCAATTTTGCATCTTTTTCGCTCCAGCTTGCTGGGCAGCCGGTTCAGCCAGGCCTAATAGTTGATCTTTAACAAATCAAGCAATTGGCCATTTTCTTCACCGGTAATTCGGAGCTTAACCTTGGATGAACCGGTTCATCACTTCCGGTGCCGTGTTGCGAAGATGGCGGAACACATACGGGCAGTCAATACAATGAGAGGTGAATGACAGGATGCAGCAATTAATATTCGGCTTGGCGAACGGAAGCATATACGCGCTAATGGCGCTTTCAATCGGAATGGTCAGCTCTACCACAGGCATCGTTAATTTTGCATACGCATCTGTTGTAATGATGGGCGCAATGGTAAGCTGGTGGCTGATGGTAATATACCAATTCAGCTATATACCTGCCCTATTCGTGGCAATAGCCGTCAGCATAGTGCTGAACATAGTAATATATGAAACCTGCGTTAAGAAACTCGGAAATTTGCTGGATAATGTAGGATGGATTATCACACTGTTCGGGGCGTCCATCATCTTGGACAACATTGCCCGAATGTTGTTCGGTACGGAGCCGCAGGCTTTTCCGTATTTATTCGGTGGCAAAATGGTAACGTTCTTTGGTGCAAACATCATGCTTCATGAGTTGATGATGATAACCATAGCCGTCGTTATAGGAGTTGCATACCAGACGATAATTAAGAAGACCCGGTTTGGCAGGGCTGTGCGCGCTGTTGCATTCAGGCCGGCCACGTCGGAACTGATGGGCATCAAGAGCGAAAAGATAATACTATCCTGCTTTGCCATGGCCGGGGCCGTTGCGGCCATAGGCGGCGTACTAATCGCGCCTATTACGTTTGCCAGTTACACCATGACCTATTCAATTGGCCTGAAAGGATTTGCAGCCGCCGTGTTGGGCGGATTTGGAAACACAAAGGGAGCATTTATCGGAGGCTTCCTTTTGGGACTCATCGAAGCCTTCATAAGTATATTTGTCCCCGCCGGGATAAAGGATTCGATCAGCTTCGTCATTATGATTATTGTGATAATATTTTTGCCGGGGGGGATAATGAGTGCCAAGATTTTCAACAGAAACTGGTCCGCTGCGGAAAAAGTATAGCCTGTGGTTTACCATACTGAAGCTGGCATTGCTGTTCATTTGCTTGGCATTTCCATTTATAGCCGGTAATTATTATTCGCGGTTTGCCATAATTTTATTTATTTACATCATTTTGTCCATCGGTTATGACATATCTTCAGGGTATTGCGGTATGCTTACCCTTTCCGGCGCGGCTATTTTCGGCGCCGGGGCATATGCCTCGGCAATAACTATTACGACCCTTAAAATGCCGTTCCTGGTCGGTATGCTGGCAGCAATGGTTGTTACCGGACTGATCAGCTTCCTGATATCCTTGCCGGCATATAAGGTAAAGGGCAACTATCTAGCCCTGATAAGCCTTGGCATTTTAGAGATCGTGCAGAGGATACTCAACGATTGGACTTCTCTGACGCAAGGCGCGGCAGGATTTTTTCTCCCCCAATGGTCCATATTCGGCATGAGCCTCACTAATTATACAAAATACTATGTAGTATTTTTCTTCTTGATTCTCATTATGTTATTTGAATGGGGTCTGATCAAGAGCCATTGGGGCCGTGATTTCGTTGCGGTCAAGAATGACGAGATAGCGGCGTCGGGAGTAGGTATAAACAACAGGAAATTCAAGGTTATAGCGCTGCTCATAAGCTCAATGATCATCGGGGTGGCCGGCTCCCTTTACGCCAGCTACAGTGAGTTTATCAGTCCCGACACGTTTGGATTCTACCTGACAATATTTATCCTTTTGACGGTGGTTATAGGCGGAACAGGCACTTTGAGCGGTCCTGCCATCGGCGTTGTCGTCGTAATGATAATACCGGAATTCTTCAATGCGTCACCGGACCTTAAGCAGATAGTCTTCGGCGGGCTTCTTATCATACTGACCCAGGTTATGCCCGGAGGCATTGTGGGAAGAATAAAGGAACGTTTCAGGGCAATCGAAGATAACAGACATATAGAAAATTTAGGCGACAGGCTGCCCATAAGTTTTGAAAAATACAGGGTTCATGCAGATGGTCCTGAAAATATCCTTGTAGTAAAGAATCTTACAAAGAGATTCGGTGGGCTTACGGCTGTCGGAAATTTAGACCTTGCGGTTAAGAGAGGTACGGTACATTCCCTAATCGGACCGAACGGAGCCGGCAAGACGACCACGGTTAATCTGATAACAGGTATCGACAAGCCCAGCGAAGGCAGCGTTATATTCAACGGCGAGGATATAACGGGAATGGAACCTTTCGATTCGGTTAAGCGCGGAATAGCCCGGACATATCAGCATGTCAGGCTGTTCAAGGACTTGCGTGTAATAGATAACGTGGCGATGGGCGGAAGAATATACTACACATATAGTATGGCGGATGCGATTTTCCATTCGCGCAGGAAAAGAAAAGAAGAAAAAGAAGCATATCTGGAAGCTTACGACTGCCTGAAACTGATCGGCCTTGACAGTAAGTCAAATTTTGATCCCGGAAGCCTTTCAACAGGACAGCAGAAACTGGTGGAGATCGCCCGCGCTCTATGCGAGAAGCCAAAACTCATGGTACTGGACGAGCCCTGCGCCGGTCTTAATGAAACGGAAGTGGCAGAGCTTTCCGAGATAATTAAGAAAATAAGAGATGTCGGAATAACGGTACTTATGATCGAACACCATATGAGCATAGTAATGGGCATATCTGATTATATAACGGTTATAGATTACGGTAAGAAGATTGCGGAGGGTACTACGGCGGAAGTAAGCGCAGATCCGGTGGTAAGGAAAGCCTATCTGGGAGAAGAGGTGACGGCATGCTGAAGGTTGAGAATTTAACAATCGCCTACGGCAAGACAGAGGTCGTACACCACGTGTCCTTTGATGTAAAGAAAGGCTCGGTTGTAACCATAGCGGGAGCGAACGGAGCCGGAAAGAGTACGATACTAAATACCATTGTGGGTCTCCACCGGCCAAAGGAAGGGAGTATCCTGTATAAGGGCGAGGACATAGCCAGGAAAGCTCCGGATAAGCTCGTCTATAAAGGAATAAGGCTTGTCCCCGAAGGCAGGCAGATATTCCCGGAGCATACTGTTGAAGAGAACATACTTCTCGGAGCGTATGTGGAAAAGGACGCAAAAAAGATACGTGACCGAATGGACGAAATGTATGACCGCTTCCCAAGACTTAAGGAAAGACGCAAGCAGATTGGAGGCACATTGTCGGGTGGAGAGCAGCAGATGCTTGCAATCGCAAGAGCGTTGATGACGGGACCCGATCTTCTTATTCTTGACGAGCCGTCGCTGGGCCTTGCGCCGATAATAGTTAAGGATGTCTTCAAACTGTTGACGGAGATAAAACAGACGGGTGTAACAATAATGCTGGTTGAACAGATGGTCGATAACGCGCTAAGCATTTCGGATTATGCATATGTTCTCGAGACCGGAAATATAGTATTTTCGGGTACCAAGGACGAAGTGAAGAACAGTGATGATATTGTAAAGGCCTATTTAGGTAATGTTTGATTAAAGTCCCACGTGAGAAAATCTTCCTTGGAACAGTGGACAAGGAGGATTTTTTCAACGTATTTGAAGGTATACATTGTTAATGCGAAAAAATTTGAAATAAACCCGGACGAGGCAACCGCCGTTATTTTTATAATTGATTTAAGGAGCAAGGGATGGGGTTTCCTGAAGATTTCAAAGGAGCTTACAGCAAGCTGCGGGCGTTCCTCGACAAAAAATTCTGTAAGGGTGACATTGGACACAACAGAACCGTCCCCTTGTGTTAGTTTTGTGTTAGTTGTATATTTTTTCGGCCAGTATACTGAGGGTCTTTGACATATGTAAAATCTCACTTACCGATGCCGAAATTTCCTCAACAGAGGCGGACTGTTCCTCGGATACGGCGGCAATTTGATATATCTGCTCACTCTGCTCACTGATAGAACTGGTGATTAACGAGATGGTGTCGGTGATTTCCTTTACTGAACCTGCAGTTTTATGGGCGAGTTTGCGTATTTCTTCTGCCACCACATTGAAGCCCCTGCCCTGATCCCCCGCTCTGGCGGCCTCAATGGCTGCGTTCAATCCCAAAAGATGGGTCTGGCTGGCAATATCCTTAATGAGCTTTAACAGTGCGTCTGTTTTCTTTACATTTTCGTTAATATTATTGGCCTGCCCGGATAAACTGGTGGCGGTGGCCGCCAGCTGCTGAGATCCTGCTGAAAGATTTGATACTGTCTCGCTGATGACCACAAGGGCGTCTTCAAGTTTTTCTGAATCTTTCTGCAATATATCATAGGTGGACGTCGGTTCAAAAACACCCAGCGTTCCTATCACTTCGCCCTTCATATCTATTATAGGCGCTATCATGGCCATGTAGCCCACGCCGTATTGGGATTTTTCCTCCGGTATCTTTGTTGTTATCCTTTCGCCGCTTTTCAATACCTGTTCGGTTGTTGTGCCGGCCTTAACCGGGGCACCGGCCCTTGACTTGTGATCAAGCTCGGCGCCGGGCTCATAGAAAAGAAATTGTGAATGGTCGCTTAAGGCTACCGCTGCCTCGCTGCCTAGAAGAGTCTTGATGGCTTTTGCCATAACAATATAATCATCCCAGTCATGTTCAGACATTTATTCCGCTCCTATCTGAAGTAATATATGATAATTAAAAAATTCCTTGTTTTTTCTTTAAGCCTATCCCAAATTGGACTGCACGGTCCAATTTGGAATAGGCATAGTTGCGGAGTGCGGTGTTTTGAAGTTCATATTTAACTCAATAGTCTGCCTGCAATTACCATCCTTTGTACCTGCTGAGTGCCTTCATAGATTTGAAGTATCTTAGCATCCCTCATCAGCTTTTCAACCGGATAATCCCTCATGTACCCATAACCGCCGTGAATTTGAACGGCATCCACCGTTACTTCCATAGCTATATCAGCCGCATATAGCTTGCACATAGCACCAAATTTAGGGTCTACCCTCTTAGCATCTATCTCTGAGGCGGCCAGCAGCACCAAACTTCGAGCTGCTTCTACCTTTGTAGCCATATCCGCGAGCATAAAAGCAATCCCTTGATGTTGACCAATAGGCTTCCCAAACTGGGCTCTAACCTTCGCGTATTCAATGGACTCTTCAAGGGCCCTGCGCGCCACGCCGACTGCCGCCGCCCCTATACTCATCCTTGTGCGATCCAGGGTCTGCATGGCAATTTTAAATCCATCCCCCTCTTGTCCCAGTAGATCC
This sequence comes from Desulfocucumis palustris, assembly GCF_002933875.1. GTDB lineage: Bacteria > Bacillota > Desulfotomaculia > Desulfotomaculales > Desulfocucumaceae > Desulfocucumis > Desulfocucumis palustris. Next base: position 21,066 of record NZ_BFAV01000119.1, read on the forward strand.
TCAGCCGGGACTCTCACATCTTCAAAAATCACTTCTGCTATGTGGGAAGCCCTATCTCCCAGTTTATCTTCCACTTTTCCCATGGAGACACCGGGATTGTCCCCGGATACCAGAAAGGCGCTGATCTTTTTGGTCCCTTTAATTTTAGCAAAAACTGTGTACATGCTTGCTATACCGCCATGGGTTATAAAACACTTTGTACCATTAATAATATATTCATCACCGACTTTTTCCGCTTGGGTTACCATGGATTTTGCATCTGAGCCGGCACCGGGTTCTGTGAGACAAAAGGCCGCCAAAATGGGTTTTTGGGCAAATTGCGGCAGCCACCTGTCTTGCTGTTCCTCTGTACCTGCAATCAGGATTGGCGTAAGTGCCAGGGTATTTCCATCCCATGCTCCGCTGATTCCCAAGCACCCGTAAGCCAGTTCTTCAATTAGGATGGCTTCAGTAACATGGTCCAGTTCCAAGCCGTTGTACTTTGAGGGCAGATTAAAATTCCACAATCCAATCTCAAACGCTTTATGAATGATGGGCCAGGGCATTTCATTTTTTTGGTCGTATTCTGCCGCAACGGGAATAATCTCGTTTTTAGTAAATTTCCGAACCAAAGCCTGTAAATCTTTTTGTTCTTCGGTAAGTTCAAAGCTTATCATAAATACACCTCCAAAAACTAGCCATAATACTGCCAAGAGGGGCCTTATTCAACCCAGATTATTGCTCCCGCGCCCTGGGTTAAACCGCCGCATATGGCACACGCCGCAAAACCTCCACCATTCTCTCTTAGATTGTAGGCTGCCGTCATCATGATTCGGGCTCCGCTTGCGGTGTTGGGATGACCAATCGCAATTGCGCTGCCGTTAACATTTAATTTATTCTTTAAATCCTGATATTTCCGGGCATCATTATCCAAAATCGGCTTTTCAGATGCCTCTTTTACCATATCCTTATAATCACCGCTTAAGAATCTGTGGTTGGACAGAAGTTTGCAGGAAACCAGGGGAACACAGGCAAAAGCTTCATTAATCTCAAGGTATTTCAGAGCATCGATTGTCAGCTTTGATTCATCTAAACATTTCTTAATTGCAAATGCGGGGGATACGGGCATAATTCTCGGCTGCAAGGCAATGGCTGCAACAGATACCAAGGTATAGATTATTTCCAGCCCTAGTTCTTCAGCATATTCCCTGGTCGTGAAAATTTGGGCAGCGGCACCATCATTCATTCCCGGGGCATTACCCGCGGTGCAGGTGGGATTACCAAAGATAGGTTTTAACTTCGCAAGTGCTTCCGGAGTGATATCTGAGCGATATTGTTCGTCTTTGTCCAGCATTAGATTAGAAATAACCTTGCCCTTTTTATCTGTTTTGATTATTTCAAGCGGGGTCATTTCCTTTTGAAAGAAACCTCGCTCCCAGGCCGCACCATATTTCCGATGGCTTTCATAAGCTAATTCATCTTGTTCTTCCCTTGATACACCATATTCTATGGCAACATGGCCGGAATCAACCGCAACCGGCGCATAATCCTTGTAGCCCAGGGGAATGATTGGGTCTTCAACCATAAAAGAACTGTGCTTCTTGCCTTCCCAGCGAATACCGCGAAGTAAAAACGGCACAGTGCTAAAACTGGTGGAACCACCCGTCATTACTACTTTAGCCTCGCCTAATTTAATACTTCTTGCTCCATATTTCACAGTGGTCAATGCCGAAGTACAGGCCTGGTCAAAGGTTATGGAAGGTGTTTCAGGCGAAATTCCGGCTTTGAGCATGGTTTGCCGCGCTACTACCGGAGTAAACGGATCTTTGCAGTTTGTGGTGTCACCGTTTCCCCACCAAACTTCATCAATTAAGTTGGGCTCCAACTCAATTTTCTCCATTGAATTCTTCATCGCAATTGCACCTAATTGGTAAATATCAATATCTCTCATACTCCCGCCGAAACGACCGAAGGGCGTTCTGACTGCGCTTACGCAAACAATGTCATCTTTACTTGACTTAAAACTCATCTTCTTCACTCCTCAGATTTTGTTTAAAGCTTATCCGCAAGGTTATAACCGGTTTAATACTTATAGAAACCTCTGCCGGTCTTTCGGCCCAAGTCACCGCCTCTGACCATCTGTTGGAGCAGCGGCGCGGGAGTGTATTTATCCCCGAAGTCTCCTCTCATGGTTTCCAGTCCGTTAAGGACTATATCCGCCCCTACCAGATCGATTAAGGCCAGCGGTCCTATCGGAAAGTTGCAGCAGAGCTTCATGGCTTTATCGATTTCCTCAGGATCGTTTCCATCCATCACGCACTTGACCGCCTCATTAAGCATGGCGTCCAGGACCCGGCTGACGATAAACCCCGCATAGTCCACGGCTATGGCCGTTTCTTTGCCCAGGGACTTAACAAAATCCAAGCTGATCCGCAGGGTTTCGTCGGAAGTATGACGGCCGCGAATCAATTCCACTCCCTTCATTAAGGGAACCGGATTCATAAAGTGTATTCCCACGAATCTGTCAAGCCGTCCGGTTCCAGCGGCTATGGCCGCAATGGGGAGGGTGGATGTGTTGGAGCCAAAAATGGCCTGTTGGGGAGCTGTTTGATCTATCCTCTTGAAAACATCCTGTTTCAGAGCAAGGTTTTCAAAAACCGCTTCAATCACCAGGTCAGCATCCCGGACAGCTTCGGCCAGGTCAGTGGTGGTTTTTATCCGGCCCAGAATCACATCCCTGGACTCAGCCGCAAGCCTACCCTTTTCCACACTCTTATCCAGCGACTTGGTAATGGCTTTCAGGGCCTTTTCCAGCCCATTTTCCGATATGTCATTTAAACTAACCTGGTAACCCGCCTGGGCTGACACCTGGGCAATTCCCAGGCCCATTGCGCCCGCGCCGATTACTGCCACATTTTTAATTTCCATTTAGCTAAGCACCCCTTTATCATCGTCATTTATCCAGACCGGAAGTTTACCTTCCCATAAATTTTGGTTTCCTTTTTTCTGCAAAGGCAGCCATACCCTCTTTTTGATCATACGTTGAGAAGCAAGCCGCGAAACACTCGATTTCATAATCCAACCCGCTATTAAGATCCAAACTGACACTCTGGTTCAGTGCCGCCTTAGCCATATTCAGGGCGAACCCACTCTTCTCAACGAGACTGCCGGCCAGCTTTTTGGCTTCACTTAGCAGTAAATCCGCCGCTACCACCTTGTTAACCAGGCCTATGTCCAGGGCTTCCCGGGCGTCAATGATTTTTCCGGTTAAAACCAGCTCTTTGGCTTTTGCCAAACCCACCAGATTCGTCAGACGCTGAGTCCCTCCGCCACCGGGTATGATACCCAGGTTGATTTCCGGTTGACCGAACCTGGCATTCTCAGCGGCAATCCGGAAGTCACAGCACATGGCTACCTCGCAGCCGCCACCCAGGGCAAAGCCGTTAACCGCCGCTATCACCGGTTTGCTGAGCGAGGCTATCTTATCCTGGGCTGCTTTTACAGCCAGGGCCAGTTGACGCGCCTCAAGGGTGGTCATCTTCTGCATCTGGCTTATGTCTGCCCCGGCAGCAAAGGATTTTTTACCGCTGCCGGTTAAAATCACTGCCTGAACCCTGTGGTCTGCTTCCAGTTCAGCAAAGATTCTGCCAAGTTCCTTAAAAACTTGTCCGTTAAGGGCATTCATAACTTCAGCCCGGTTAATTACTACAATCGCCACGCCTTCCTCTTTCTCACAGAGAAGGGATGTATATCCCTGATTTTCCATCTATATCACCACCTGTTCCTTTATATCCCGGTGAGCTTGCTCAGCTCCCTGAACCGAACCGGAATTAAACCTCGCACTGATAGGGCTAAGCCCAAAAGGAATGACCCTATGAGCCAAGCCCTCAAACCATGTCATTATTAATTGCATTACCCAGCTGGCTTAGTCAACTATAATCGTGTCTCTGGTTTCTTTCATAAAGTATCCGAATATTGCGCCTACCGCATAAATCACGGATACTAACCCCAAGGCTAAGCCCAGGCTGTATTTGCTGGCAATACCACCCATCAAAAAGGGAGCTAAGGCTGACATCATTCTGCCGCTGGCATAGGCAAAGGCGGTTCCGATTCCACGCACACCGGTTGGAAATTGTTCAGAAACAAAGGCCGCCAGTGGTCCCCAATAGCCGTAAGTTATGAAGCCAAATACCCCTGCCATCCACAATATAGCCGTTGGGCTGCTTAAATTGATCCAGATCAGCATAACAGCCGCCGAGGCCAGGGATCCAAAGATAAAATTTGCTCGACGTCCGAGTTTATCTGCCAGAAATCCATAAAAATAATACCCTATAAAGCCTCCCACATTTAAAATCATCAAATAACCGCTCATGTTTTTTACATTTAGGCCCCGTTCCGCCGAAAGGTAGGCTGGAATCCACGATCCCGCCCCCCAGTAGGAAACCAGGCAGCTTGCGCAAAGTCCAAAAGCCAATAATGTGGTTTTCAGGTTGGCTCCTTTGAAAAGATCAGTCCAGGTTGCTGCCTTAACATCCGTTTTGGAGACGGATTCTTTGCCTTCGGTTTTGTTGATTTTTGCTTTTAACCAGGCCGGTGATTCCGGAACAAGTACAGCTATATATACTGCCGCAATCAAAGAAAGGATTCCTGAAAAGAAAAGAACCTGCCAACCATAGGTTGGAACCAAATAGGCATTTACTCCAAGAGCCAAAGCGTAGCCCAGGGGCCAGCCGCTCTGCACCGCCGAGGTAGCACGGGCCCTTTGCTCAGGAGGGAAGAATTCACTTATTAACGCCGCGCCAATAACCCATTCTCCCCCCAGCCCTATACCGGCTATAAATCTTAAGATTATTAATTGCATATAATCTGTGGCAAATCCACAGAAGAAGGTAAAAACACCAAACCAGACAAGGCACAATATCAGCATCCTCTTGCGGCCAAACTTATCGATCATTGGTCCCCAAAGATAACCGCTTAAGGCCGCGCCAAAGATGGTGGCTGTACTTATTAACCCCGCACTGGCCAAACTAATGCCCCATGTTTTTACCAGCAAAGGAATCACCAGGGCCAAAACCATAAAGTCCTGAGCATCAAAAATATAACCCAATACGGCACCGATCAAGGCCTTATACTTATTCTTATGAGGATCAGCTATTATTTTTTGGTTATATGATAACTCCGCCATCTCATTTCCTCCCCAAGTTCATTCTTAATCTCTCTTGAATCGCCCCAACACAAATTTCTTCACTGCGAAATAAAGCCCAATGTATAAAGCGAGGATCAGTATCTGTTCCAATCCTTCCATGATTCCTTCAGCCTCCTTAATCCAAATGAAGCCGGTCCGTTGGCAATACCTTTCCCCAGGCCCATCGCTCCACCATTTATGATGGCTACCTTACCGTCCAATCTTAGGTCGTAATTCATTTTCTCAAGGGCTCCTGGATCAAACAGCCAATAATCCACCGTCAATACTTAGGGTAATTCCAGTGCAATAACTTGATCCCGGAGAAGCAAGGAATAAGACTCCGGTCTTTAATTCATCATCACTGCCCAGACGGTGCATAGGAATTAAGTGTTTAGAAATCTCTTCATGGAGCTCTTTGTTTTTGTCACTTAATTGAGATGGGAACCAGCCCGGAGCTATGGCATTTACGGTTATGTTGTATTTAGCCCATTTGACAGCTAAATCCCTGGTTAAACCGAGCAGGGCGGCCTTACTCACCGGATAAGGCACGGCATCCATATATTCAGCGTAGGTTCCCACAAAGGCTAAGTACGAAGCTATGTTGATAATCCGCCCGTAGTTCTGTTTGGACATGATTTGGCCGGCTTTTTGGGCCATCAGCCAAGCACCGGTCAAATTAGTTTCAATAACCTTATTCCAGCCATTTAGTGGTAGTTCAAAGGTTGGAGCACCCCAGGTAGTCCCCGAATTGTTAATAAGAATTTCAACCCTGCCAAACTCTTTCATGACCAGATCATATAGAGCATCGATCATTTGGGACTTTCTTAAATCCAGGGCAACGGGAAGCACGCGTACTCTCAGTTCCTCCGCCATCTGCCTGGCAACCTCCTGGCAACGCTCTAAATTTCGAGCTGCAATGACCAAATCAGCCCCGGCTTCTCCCAGGGCGTAGGCCATCTGCCTGCCGATTCCTGTTGCTCCTCCGGTCACGATGGCCACCTGGCCGGTTAGGTCCAATAATTCCCTAATATGTCTCACGTAATTTTCCCTTTCTGTAATTTGTTTAAGGCATGGATTTGATAGAGCCCTTACCCTGTGATACGGCTTAAAGATTTGCAGCACGCTCCTCAATGCCAGTTCATTTCATCGAACTCCCTTCCGGCCAAGTTAATTGGAATATTCGGATATTTCTTATTATTGCAATCTTTGTGCCAAAGTTAATTTGCATTTAATTTAAAGGGGGCTATAAAAACATGGCCACAAAAAGAGTCTTACTTTATGAAAGATTCAGATTTATTGTATAATAGGTATAATTCATAAATTATTCAGGATCGCTGGATTGGAGGAAGTGCTTTGCAAAACAAATCAAACCGCTTCGAAATGATACGGCTCTGGGAGAAATTGAATAAAAGCCAATTTGATCCTGACATTTCCATTCATAAATACATTTATCAATCCTGGGAACGAAGTAAACAATACAATGTGGACCCTTTTAAACCTACAAACACTGATATCCTTAGTAAAGAGGCCTTCAACCAATTGCTTCGTTCCAATCACTTTTTATTGGATTTAGCAGCCCCTTCCATGGCAGACATCTACAATTACACAAAAGGGTCAAGTTTTTGTGTCGCCCTAAGTGACAAGAATGGCTGGCTTCTTAAGGTAATTGGTGACGATGAAGAACTGGCCTTTACAAATTATAGTAATTTCAGTGAAGGTTCAAATTGGTCTGAAAAAGTAATGGGAACAAATTCAATAGGACTAGCCCTAGCTCTTGATCAACCGGTTCAGGTTTATGGGTATGAGCATTATTGCAAATGTGCGACTCTCTCAACTTGTTCGGCTGCTCCAATTCATAACGAATACGGAGATATTATTGGTGTGCTGGATCTCACAGGTCCTTACAAGCATGTTAATATTCATACATTAGGAATAGTCGTTGCTGCCACAAGTGCTATTGAACGAAAAATTCTTCTTGAAAAGGCCTATAATGAAGTAAACCTTGCCAATTCCTTAAAACAAACCGTTATGGAATCAATATCTGAAGGTATCATAGTGATAAATGAGAATAAAAGAGTAATTCACATCAATAAACGTGCAGGTCATCTTCTAGGTATAGACACTAAAGATAATTTAGGCCTGGACATAGAAAGTATGCTACCAAATAATTCATATTTCATAAACCTAATTACTTCCTGCAAGCATATTTATGGAGAATCCGTGCTTATTAAAACTCAAAAAGGTAAGAAGAAATTCATGATCAACTGTACTCCTCTTGTGAATGAGATAAATAATAAGAAAATAGGTTCTGTCTGTGTGTTCCACGAATTACATAGCATCGTAAGTAAAATAATGAGGCCCCGCTCCACCATAACCTTTGATAGTCTGATTGGAGAGACCAGCACGTTCCAATCAGCGTTAGAGCAAGCAAAAATGGCTTCCGAAACAGATTCAAATGTACTTTTACTCGGCGAAAGTGGTGTTGGCAAAGAGTTATTTGCCCATGCCATTCACAATGCCAGTAATAGAAATAATGAAACATTTATTACAGTTAATTGTGGTGCGATTCCGAGAGAATTGATTTCCAGTGAGCTATTTGGTTATGAGGAAGGGGCCTTTACCGGTGCCCGAAAAGGAGGACATCCCGGAAAGTTCGAATTGGCTGATCAAGGTACTATCTTTTTAGATGAAATTGGAGAAATGCCTATAGATCTTCAAACTGCTCTTCTCAGAGTTTTAGAGGATAAAACTGTAACACGAGTAGGCGGTCATGTGGTAATTCCAACCAATATACGCCTGATTTGTGCGACCAATAAAAATTTATTGGAGGGAATCAAAAATAACAATTTTCGCAATGACCTATACTATAGGCTTAATGTAATATCAATTACTATTCCGTCCCTTAGAAACAGAAAAGGGGATATTCCCATTCTGGCAGACTATTTCATGAGAACCATTTCCGCCAGGGTTGGCAAGAAGATTGATAAAATTGAACCGAACCTGATTGACATCCTCTTAGAGTATGATTGGCCCGGAAATATTCGGGAATTGAGCAATGTCATTGAACGGGCAATCAACTTATCACGAAATAATACTTTAACGACTGACCTACTGCCACCAGAGATATACCAGAGTTCATCCGGCAGCAATATTTCTCTGTGGAGAAATACCCCCACCAAAGAAGATGTAGAAGAACAACTGATAAGAAACTACTTGTTAAAATTTGAAGATAACAAAAGTGAAGTAGCAAAGGCTTTAAATATTTCACGAAGTTGTTTATATAGAAAAATGTCAAAATACAATATTAAATAACTTCACAATTAAAGGGACAATGTTTAATAGTGTCCTATTATGCTACAACCATAGGCCGGACAATTGTAACATCTTAGTACAGTGATATTTCTTAAAAGTTATTGCAACAAAATCCAGGAAGAAATAACTTTATTTCCCTTAGGGCTTTTCTCAAGATTTTTAACCATTATGATTTCTTTGAGAATTATTGCAGCTTTCAAGGGTAAAAAGAAACCTATTGTCATAGCTATGCTTTTCAAATATCTAATTAATTTCAATAGCTTTTGCCGCATACTAATCCCTCTTTTTGTTAAATTTTTGAGCAACTTGATTTTAACAAAAAGGGATTTATATGTGGCATTATTATTTAGAAAAGCTATTTGGGGCTAGATTTGGGTCTTTGTATAATGCTTGTGGCTAAAGGAGTTTATCAAAGGGGTATTAGTTTTGCATTAAATAAAGCTGTAAAAAGAGTAATAAAACATTTAAAAAATAGTTCAAGGGGGAATTTGTTTTGGAAAAAATATGGTTTGCAAGTTACCTTTCGGACACAGGGCATGAGTTGACTTATCCCGAAATCCCGGTTTTTCAGTTTTTAACTGACATTGCCCGGGAGTTTCCGGAAAACGACGCCATTATCTTTGCAGACAAGCATATTTCTTTTAGTGAGCTTGATTTGTACACCAATCGCTTTGCCAGGTTTCTGCAGGATAACGGGGTGCAAAAGGGAGACCGGGTGGCCATATTGGCGCCGAACTGCCACCAGAATGTGATTGGCTTTTTTGGGGCGCTGAAAATTGGTGCCGTTGTGGTACAGAATAACCCGATGTATGTGGAAAGGGAACTGGAACACCAGTTAAATGACTCGGGCAGCGAAACACTGGTTTGTCTGGCCGATCTTTATCCCAAAATTAAAAACATCCGCCCAGACGTCAAGCTGAAAAACATTGTTGCTTTCAATATAGATGACTCTCCTGTCTCAACCGGTGATGATACGGTTGACTTGCAAACAATAATTAGCAACTACAGTTCCGACTACCGGCAGGAATTAGTTGGCCCCGGGGACCTGGCGCTGCTGCAGTATACCGGCGGTACTACGGGAGTATCCAAAGGCTGCATGCTGACCCATCGTAATCTTGTGGCCAATGTACTGCAATCCGTTGAGGTTCTTGGCAAAAACTATCGCCGCGGGAACGATTATGTTATTGGAGTTCTTCCGCTCTTTCACGTGTACGGTCTCACCTGCATTATGAACATGTCGGTTTATATGGGGGTAACAATGATTTTGTTTCCACGGTTTGATCCCAAAACGGTCATTGAAGCCATTCACGACTACAAAGTTGGTGTATTCTTTGCCAGTCCTACAATGCTTATCGCCATCAATACTTATAAGGAAATAGGCAACTATGATTTGCGCTGCCTCCATACTTGCATCAGTGGTTCAGCCCCCCTGCCCAACGAAGTGAAAGAGGCATTCTTTAAACTGACCGGAGTGGAAGTGGTCGAGGGCTATGGTCTGTCTGAAGCATCCCCGGTTACGCATAGCAACCCCGTGAATGGAAAAGTTAAGATTGGCAGCATTGGTCTGCCCGTACCGGATACGGATATGATGGTTATTGATATTAATACCGGTGAGGAATGCGCGGTTAAGCAAACCGGGGAATTGTGGGTTAAAGGTCCGCAGGTGATGAGCGGCTATTGGAACCGTCCGGATGAAACCGCCAATGTTCTGGAAAACGGCTGGCTTAAAACCGGTGATGTGGTCGAAGTCGATGAAGAAGGTTATGTTTATATCGTCAGCAGGAAAAAAGATGTAATCATTGCCGGTGGATATAATATTTATCCGGTTGAGGTGGAAGATGTTTTGTTTGCCCATCCAAAAGTTCAAGAGGCGGTAGTGATTGGTATACCCGACGCATACCGGGGAGAATCGGTTAAAGCGGTTATCGTACTAAAAGAGGGGGAAAGTGCTACCCCGGAAGAGATTATTGCCTATTGCCGCACCAAGCTTGCCGCATATAAAGCGCCGCGTCAGGTGGAATTCAGGGACGCATTGCCCAAATCGGCGGTAGGTAAGATATTGCGCCGTGTCCTGCGGGAGGGATAATTTATAACTGCAATGTGTCAGATAGTTGGAAAAATAGATTTTGCTCCTAAATACCTAGGAGCCTGTCCGAGAATTATATTTCGACATACAAACACCACAACATGTTGGGGTTTTGCGATTTTATAATGCCGGTATATGGTTGAAATTGGAATTATCTGTTAATATTCAGACAGGCTCCTAGAGATAGATATTTTCGGAACGATAAAAAAAGAGAGTAGCACCGGAGTTATCCTCCGGTGCTACTCTCTTTTCTAATTTGGTGGGCGATGACGGGCTTGAACCGCCGACATCCTGCTTGTAAGGCAGGCGCTCTCCCAGCTGAGCTAATCGCCCTTATATTTATGGTGACCCCTACGGGATTCGAACCCGTGTTACCGCCGTGAAAGGGCGGTGTCTTAGACCGCTTGACCAAGGGGCCACTATGTGAGGCGGGAAGTGAGACGTTGGAGGTGAGAATACAAGTTCTCACTACCAACCTCTCACTTCCCACCACTTACCTGGTGGGCCCACCAGGATTCGAACCTGGAACCAGCCGGTTATGAGCCGGATGCTCTACCGTTGAGCTATGGGCCCGTATTTGGCTCCTCGAGTAGGATTCGAACCTACAACCTACCGGTTAACAGCCGGTTGCTCTACCGTTGAGCTATCGAGGAACGGCGCAATATTTATTATACATAAACATGCCCCTCTGGTCAACACCTATTTAGCAATCCAATTTATGGAATATATAACCGCTGAAAATGCTGGCCGCACAAAACAAATCAGGGGGTTTTATTCTTAATCCCCCCTGATTTTCTAGATCAACCGGATTCATTTTCAATCCAGATAGTCCTTGAGCTTTTTGCTGCGGCTGGGGTGCCGCAGTTTGCGCAGGGTTTTGGCCTCGATCTGGCGGATGCGCTCCCTGGTGACTCCGAACTTCTGGCCCACTTCCTCCAGGGTCCGGGCCCTGCCGTCATCAAGACCGAATCTCAGCCGCAGCACCTTTTGCTCCCTGTCGGTAAGGGTTTTAAGCACTTCATCCAGCTGCTCCCGCAGCAGTGTGAATGACGCCTCTTCAGCCGGCGCCCGGGCATCGTGATCCTCTATGAAATCTCCCAGGTGGGAATCCTCCTCCTCGCCTATGGGAGTTTCCAGAGATACCGGCTCCTGGGCTATCTTCATTATTTCCCTGACCTTTTCCTGGGAAATATTCATTTCCTGGGCAATTTCCTCCGGGGTTGGTTCCCGTCCCAGTTCCTGAAGCAGCTGCCGGGAAACCCTGATTAGTTTGTTGATGGTCTCCACCATATGCACCGGTATGCGGATGGTTCTGGCCTGGTCGGCAATAGCCCTGGTAATGGCCTGGCGAATCCACCAGGTGGCATAGGTGCTAAATTTGAATCCCTTGCGGAAATCGAATTTTTCCACTGCTTTAATAAGCCCCAGGTTGCCCTCCTGGATCAGGTCCAAAAACAACATGCCCCGGCCCACGTAACGTTTGGCGATGCTTACCACCAGCCGGAGATTGGCCTCCGCCAGCCTGCGCTTGGATTCCTCGTCGCCCTCTTCCATACGTTTGGCCAGTTCCACTTCCTCCTCGGGGCTGAGCAGCGGAACGCGTCCAATTTCTTTAAGGTACATCCGCACCGGGTCATCTATTCCAACCCCGTCGGGAATTGTAAGATCTATATCCATATCCTCCGGCGGATTCTCCGCCGGCCCGTCAATGGCGTCAACTTCCGGCACTTCAGACACTACTTCAATGCCAAGGCCGCTAAGCTTCTCATAGACTTCGTCAATCTGCTCCGGTGTCAGGTCGGCTGCCTGAAGACTATCCATAATCTCGGTGTAGGAAAGCATCCCCCGTCTTTTACCCTTTTCTATTAAATCTTTTACGCCTTCGGCCTTTAGCTCGTCGTTCATTCCCAGATTCCCCCTTTCAGGGCCGCAAAATGTTAACGGAGGTTTTGAATTTGCTGCATCAACTGGTTCATTCTATCCTGATCGCCGGTCTTCTCGGCTTCGGCTAAATCCTGAATCAGCTTTGTTCTCTTTATATTGATTAAATTTTTATTAACCGCAGTTATATAATCTTCCATAATTCTATCCGGGTCATCCCCGGGAATTTTCTCGAATAACAGCCTGTTAACGAGCATCACCGCAACTTCATCAAGCTCGTTCATGGCCCTGGCCGGCTCGAAGCCGCCCTGCTCCCGGTGCCTGACCACCATCCGGAATATCTCCCGGTGCAGCGGCTCGCTCCAGAAGTCGTTACCCAGCACCGATACCACATAATCAATACGGTTCTGGTCTTCCAAAAGCAGATGGAGAATCCCTCTCTCCGCCACTATAACAGGATCGACTATTTTTTCGCTTTTAATTATATTATGCTTGTTTTTAGCAATTTTATCCGGTTTTGGCCAAATTTTTCCCTGATGTTCTTTAAAGCTCTCTAATTCTTCCTTAACGGCATCCCAACTCATCCCCAGGCGTGAGGAAACCAGTTGTATGCCTTCATCCTGTTCTGCTCTCCGGGAAATGTTGGCAAGATTTTTCAGTACATCAGCAAGTGCTTCTAACCTGCTTTTCCCCTCCCGCAATAAAAAACCCAACTTAAACTCCAGCAGCGGCTCCGCCGATATTATCAGCTCTTCCCAGTCGGCAGCGCCGTGCCTGCGCAAAAATTCATCCGGGTCCTTACCGTCGGGTATGGTAATCACCCCCAAGGAAAAACCTAATTCCTGTAAAACATCCAATCCCCTCAGGGTTGCCGAAATACCCGCCCGATCCGAATCATAGGCAAAAAGAGCGCGGTTGGTATAACGAAGAAGCAGTTTCCCCTGCTCCGGAGTAAGACTTGTGCCCAGCGAGGCAACAGCATTGGTGATGCCGTGCTGATGGGCGGATATTACATCAAGATATCCCTCCATAATTACAGCCTGGTTTTTTTTTCTGATTGCGGCTCTGGCCTGGTCCAGGCCATACAGTATCGAACCCTTGTCAAAATACGGTGTTTCCGGGCTGTTTAAATATTTGGGCTGACCGGCTTCCAGAATCCTGCCTCCAAATCCGCGCGTCCTGCCCAGGGCGTCATTTACCGGAAACATTACCCTGCGGCGAAACCTGTCGCGGTTCGCGCCCCTTTCACCGGCCATCGCCAGTCCCAGTTCCACCAGTTCCCCGGGCTGGTATCCCTTGCCCTTCATAAACCTCAACAGGTTCTCCCAGCCCTGGGGGGCGAAACCCAGTTTAAAAATTTTAATAATATCATCCGAAATACCCCTGCCCCTGAGATAGTCTCTGGCAACAGCTCCCTCCGGACGATTAAGCAATATATAATGATAGTACTCAGCAGCCAGGGCGTTGGCCTTCCAGGCCCATTCATCCCTGGCTGCCTTTTTCCTGTCCCGGGGAGAATCGGTTTCAGGCAGTTGTATGCCTGCCCGGCTCGCCAGCCTGCGTACCGCCTCCTGAAAGGAAAGTTTCTCAAAGAGCATTAAAAACTTGAAGGCATTGCCCCCGGCATGGCACCCGAAACAGTAGAAAATCTGTTTATCAGGAGTGACTGTAAAAGACGGGTCCCGCTCCTGGTGAAAAGGACAGTTTCCAACGTAGTTTTTACCCTTTTTTTGTAGCCTGACATATTCGCCTATAAGCTGAACTATATCGGTGCTTACTCGGACGTTTTCAATGATTTCAGGAGATATAAGACCCATCTGGGCTTCACCACTTAAATAGTGCCACTATTTAAATAATATAGCAGCAAAAAAACTGCCGGCTGTTAACTAAAAAAACAAATAAAGCCTTAATTTTCGAAATTAAGCCGGATAAACGGCTAAAAAAAGGTCTGACCAAAGTCATCCGCAGGTCAACAAGAGAATAAAGCTGAACTGTTTATTTTATCACATATTCGCTGTAACTATTAATTATCCTTCCGCTGTCGAAAAATTTACATCTCACTCATATATCCTGAAAGAGTGCGGAATAAAAAGGTCGGTAAACATGGAAATGGCGTATCGGTCCGTCATTCCCGCGATGTAATCGCAGGCCACCCTTTCCACACCCGTCTGCTCCACTTTACGGCGATACTCCCCTGGCAGCAAATCGGGATTGGAGGTAATATAGCGGTATAAAAATTCAATCACATGCTTGGCTTTGTTTTCCTCCCGCTTGGCCTCGGAGCCGACATACACGTTTTCAAACAAAAAGCTTCTCAGGGAATCGGTAACCTCCTGCATTGGCCCGCTCATTAATATTTGCTCTTTTCCCTGGCAGTTTTCAATTAAATCCATGACCATGCTGTTGATTCTTTTCCGGTGGGTTTCTCCCAGCACCTCGATGCAGCCCCGGGGCATCTGGTCTATGGTCAGCACACCGGCTCTAAGCGCGTCATCTATGTCATGATTGATGTAGGCAATACGGTCGCATATTTTAACAACCTGGCCCTCCAGTGTAAAGGGCCTGACAGGGCCGGTATGATTTAATATACCGTCCCGCACCTCCCGGGTAAGATTTAAACCGCTGCCGCCTTCCAGCAAATCCACCACCCTCAGGCTTTGCTCGTTGTGCCTGAACCCATGGGGGAAAACCATATTCAGCACTTCCTCACCGGCGTGGCCGAAGGGTGTGTGCCCCAGATCATGCCCCAGCGCTATGGCCTCGGTGAGATCTTCGTTCAGCCGGAGAGCCCTGGCAACAGTGCGGGAAATCTGGGCCACTTCCAGGGTATGGGTGAGTCTGGTGCGATAATGATCACCCTCGGGAATGATAAACACCTGGGTTTTGTGTTTAAGGCGGCGAAAGCTTTTGGAGTGGATTATCCTGTCCCTGTCCCTTTGAAAAGCCGTGCGAACCAGGCAAGGGTCTTCCGGAGCCAGCCTGCCCCGGCTTGAATCACTGAAGCTGGCATGGGAACAAAGTATTTCCCTTTCGAATTTTTCTGTTCTTTCCCGGATGTACACGGCGCACCTCCGACAAAATATAACCCGGACGACAGCGGCGACTGCCGGAACTCTACTCTCTGGCGCTCAAACGGTGCAGCCTCAGCGACATGGTCGCCCCGGCCACCTCCAGCACCCTGCGGGCCAATATCCTGGCCCGGTTTATGCCGTTCATATCGTCCTCCGAAGGACGCACCGCGCAAGGCCCCTGATGACCGGAATCGTTCTCCCAGTAACCGTCCCCCACCACGGTCATCCCCTGGCAAAGCATCATATCATGCATGGCCCGCAAGGTGGTTTCCTGGCCTCCGAATCTGGCGGCGCCCACGGTCAAAGCCCCTCCCACCACGTTAAGAAGCGCCTTTTCCTTGCGCAAAAGCCTGGTTTTGTCCCAGAAGGCCTTCAATTGGGCTGAAACCGTGCTGAAGTAAACCGGACTGCCCATTATTATGCCGTCGGCCCGTCGCAGCAGGTCGAAGGCCCGGGCGAGGGAGGTGCCGGCATAGCAACTTCCCCGGCAGGGATTGGAACATGCCACACAAAAGGGAACTTTAAGCCCGGACATTATTTCCGACAATTGCATGTAAACCGTTTCCACCCCCGCTCCCTCAAGCAAATCAAAAGCCTCCTTGAGCAGGCGGTTGGTGTTGCCTTCCGGGTTGGGACTGCCGTTAATAACCGCAACAAACATGTTCTTCCCTTCCTTTCCTATATAGTCCGGCATGACTTTTGTATTTCCCCGGTGCAATGTCCTCCACGGCGGAAATTGCAAATATGCAGAAAGCTGGACACACCTTCTCCGGCCGCCCAAATTCCTTGTCTATTAACAATCTCACCAGGGAATGTCCCCAATTTACTTTATAATTCTATTACTTTTTCAACTATTTCATTACCCGGCTTTGAAATTCAGCGAAGCAACAACAGAATAAATTGCTCCCCCCGGAGTAAGCCTGCTTTGCATCAGTTCCACCGAATCCACCCTTAATATCCCTTCAATCTCATTATGCCCGGCCTCCAGCGCCCTGGACCGCAGCAGGGATACTCCCGCCGGGGACTTAATCCGGGCCAGGGTAAGATGCGGCGAAAAGGGGCGGGTATCCGGGGCCAGCCCTGCGGCTTTCAGTCCGGTTAAAACTTCCCGCTGCAGTTTCTTTAAACGGTCAATCTCCCCCCCGACACCCAGCCAGAAAACCCTGGGACTGCCGGAGGACGGAAAAAATCCCGCGCCCCCGAATTGAATTTGAAAGGGAATAAAGCCGGCCAGCCTTCTTTCCACTTCCGTCACCATGGGCACTATCCGGTTGACGTCGGTATCCCCGAGAAAAGCCAGGGTAAGATGCAGGCTTTCCCTGGCAACCCACCTGGCGTCCAGGCCGGGCAGGCGCATCTCCCGGCTGAAGGAATCAATTTTTTCTTTTAATTCATCTGTTATATTAACAGCCCAGAACAGGCGCGCATTTTGTGCCAAACCGGATACTCCCCCAGGTTTAATTATTGATGGTGATAAAAAGTAATAATATCATTTCTTTATATTTTTGTATTTTCCTTTTTATTATCCATAAATTTACACCAATTTAACAAAACAGAAAAAAATAAAGCTTTAACGACGCTATATTGGATGATAGAAAATCGATAGCTTCCTTTCTATGTCCCGGTCTTTTATTTTATACAAATCATCATGGGTGCTTGCCCAGCCTTCAACAGGCACCATCTGAACATTTACCGTCCTCACCAGAAATTCCATCTGTCCGTCTCCGTCCACATCCGCGATAAATGGAACCTGGAATATCTGACCCGCGTTAAACCTTTGTGACACCACGGTGTTCAATTCTTCTCCGTCTATGTGCCTCTGCAAAATTACCAGGCTGTATTTCCCCTGGAAAAGCCCCGGATCTCCATCGGTATTCCTGTTCATATCTTCTTCGGTGATGTTTGTTGCAATAATAATTGCCTCTTCCATTCCATCGTTATCCAGATCCACTTTTTTAACCTCTTTGATTCCCTCATCCCGGCCGTCAAATCCGGTTTTGCGCAAAACATCCCCAACCGGCTTTTGATATTTCTCCAATCCCGTTGTTTGGGTTTTCAGCATTGCAGGCAGGGGGTTCCAGCTGCCGATTATGCCGTAACCATCTGCATTCAAGCCATTCTGACCTTCCAATTCAACCCTGTATCCTTTATCCCCGGATATATACTGCTGCTCCAAAGGCTTCGAGCCAACGGCCTGGCCGATGTATTGTTCATTGCAATACAGTTTATACTTTTCTCCACCTTCTATTTGTCTTGAAATTTCATCGTTATTTACCCAAAGGCCATCCACAATGCCCCCCATGATCAGGCCGAATCCGTTCAGTATCGGGTATACGCCGGAAAGATCCGCTTTTGGCTTTTTCGGGGCTTTTTTTACTTCCCGGGATTTTGCCTGGGAAGTTTGTTTTAATTCTTCCTTTCCCTGCCCCGCTTCCGGCGGCTCTTTATTAATTGGGCCGATCCCGCAGGCAGCCATGGCGGTTAAGGCTATGAATAAAATAACCGCCAGCATGACATAGACATATTTTCGCAAAAAGGCAACACTCCATTTCCAGGTTCATCCAGGGGATAATCGCTGTTTTAACTAGGATAATAGTTATTATCTTTTAGCGTTGACGTATTCAATGGCTTCCTTGCCAGTTATATGCTCGACGTCAATTGCAATAATATAAGCTTGCGCACATCCGGTTATTTCCTTATGTTTGGTTTCTTCAGGTTGATCCCCTGAATACTTTTCAACAAAAGCCTCAAAAGCTTCCAGCCGTTCATCACCCTCTACAATTCTTGCTTTACCAAGAGCAATAACGCTACGGAAATAAGTAGTATATTTTTCACTTGCTATGGTATCTTCATCTATTACTGAAAAAGATACCTTTGGGTTCTTCGTAATGGCATCGATTTTATGTCCAGCTTTTGCTGAATGAAAATAGATTTTGTTATTAAAATAGACATAGCTAAGTGGAACTGCGTAAGGATAATCTTCATCACCCAAGCACGCCAAGATACCATTTGTGCATCTGCCCATTATAGCTACGGTGTCTTCCATTAATAATAATTGCTTACCTCTTCTCATTTCTCTAAACATTAGTTATTTCTTCGCTTTCATCCCATAATCATTTAATATTGGTGCTATGTAAACAACGTAAATAGACATTATCTACTATAGCATATTTGGCCAATCATAAAAATAACACTGACCAATTGGTCATTTAAAATAGACTTCAATCCTTCAACTAATTCATTTTTTATTACATTATCCATCAGATGACATTTTCAGTCCTATAATTCCTATTAATATAAATCCAATACAGATTAATCTTGTCATATCAGCTGGTTCTTTGAATATGATTATCCCCAGTGCCACAGTACCAATTGCACCGAGTCCAAATTCCGTAAGCTGTTCCTAACGGAAGACTTCTTAACGCCAACGATAAAAAATAAAAACTTGCTATCATCCCCATTACAGTAAAAATACTCGGTACAAGCTTTGTAAAACCTTGAGAGTATTTCAAGCCTACAGCCCAACCCATTTCTAAAAGTCCTGCTATAACTAATAATACCCATTTCATGGTCTTCACTCCTTTTTATAATAAATTGAAAATAAAAAAGCCGGAAGATATACTTAATATCTCCCAGGCTTTTATCCTTCCGTATACACAGATGAACTGCGCGTTTTATCTCGGTCCAGACCAGTTTTTTCAAAAACTGCGGAACCCTATAAAACCCTTAAATATGAATTTTTCTCTTAATACGATACCATGCGTCATTAACTTTTTCAATCTTTATTTCGATTGGTCTTTATTGGTTACAGCAGCCTGGGCGGCAGCCAGCAAAATAGACCTATATTCGTATTTTTACATTGTGGAACACTTTATATTAGAAGGCGGCCCCTAAAATTCTATATTTAACACTTGACAGCTACCAGCTACTATATTATACTCATAGTAGCTACTAGCTATATGCTAATATGAGTATAGGAGAATAAACATATGCCTATTGCAAACACCCCAATTACAAATAATACACCATTGATCGATTTGATTACCTATTCACAAACCGAAATTCGGAACCTTTTAGTTGGCGAGGAATTTATGGTAAAAGACCTGTTCCTTGGATACGAATGGAATCGTATCGACAAAGGAAATCGCACTCGTCTCGGGAGCTCGTTTTTTGCTTTTGCACAAGGAGCTGGTGCAGCGCAGATTGTCCCTCTAGGAAAAACACCACAGAATCAACAACGTTATCGCAGAATTTAACGGTACAACACCCAAGAGAAGCTCCCTTGGTATTTGTATAGCTTTAAGAGACATTTTTCGTGGAATTGCAATTCAATTGAAGCTTCATGAATCACGTAAACGCTTGGCTATATCGCTGGCACTGTATAAAACGTTTGTAATGATTACCCGATCTTCTCTGATATGGAAAAATACAGAAAAGTTATCCACAGGCATTTGCCTGAGTTCCAGCGCACGTTCTTCTTCCGTCTCCATTAACTTCACACGTTCCGGGTACGTATCAAGAGTTTCGATCGCGTCAGCTATTCTGTTATACTGTTCCATGGCCGTTTCCGGCGCCTGTAGCTGCTCTGCGATATAATAATAAATTTCCTCCATATCGGAAATTGCTATGTAAGTTATCTGAATCTTATACTGCTTCATGCGTGTGTCTTCCGAAATCTCTGAAAGGCAGCAGATGCATCCTGCACATTACCTTTTTCGATATCGTTATATCCTTCCTTTAACTTCGCATGAATTTCGTCCGGCGTCATCAAATCAGCATTTACAGAAACCGGGGCTTTCGGCAACGTTACAGCAAAAGGTATTCCGCCGGTCATTGAAATCTGCTTCAGATAAATATTTATCGCTGTGGACATAGGTATGCCGAGTTGTGAAAGGACTTCCTCAGCCCTTCTTTTTACATCAGGATTAACTCTTAAATTTAAAGTCATAGTTTTTTCCATGTTAATCATCACCTTTCGATAATATTGTAACGCTTTTGTCGTTACTTTTCAACAGGGATTTTGCCTATAGATAAAACAAAAAACAGGGTAATGCAGATTATTGCTTTACCCTGTCTGTTTTTATTTAGCGATAGCTCTATTTTGTTATTGCGGCTTGGGCCGCGGCAATCAAAATAGACTTATCTCCGTTCTTTCAAATTATCGAACACATCTCTTAAAAAAATAGCTTCATCCAAAAAATCAGCAAGTAAAGGATATTGCGTTTTTTGCATTTCCCGTATCCTATATTTCATCATATCCCCGGCAATTATTTTTTATCTGGCTATAAAAAAGATGGTATGTTTTTGTTTGTAAACCAAAATTTGTAATTCATAAACAGCAGGGTATTGCACTGACACGCAGTTCAATACCCTGTTTCATCTTGATTAGATTCTTAATTTGAATATGCCTGAAAGCAGCCGGTTTATTCCTTTGCCTTGACCGCCGCCTGGGCCCCCGCTATCAAATACCAACAATCTCATTTTTTCACATTACGGAACACTTCTTATTAATATGGGTTCACCAATTGGAATTTACTTACTCATTACATCTGAAGAAATCATTTCTACAATTTCGTCTAAACTTAACTCTTTAGTTATATTTTTTTCCGGTATAATACCGATATAATCCTTTTCTCTCCACCAACGCTTCATTTCATTTTCGCCAAACTCATTATGATTCGCCTTTGTTTGATGCCTGATTAAAGTTTCTTCAAATGGCATGTCATAATAATAGGCATATATATCATTAAACTCCAACTTTAATACCTCGAATAGTTCTATATATAAGTCGGAATATAGAATTCCCTCGATAATAACAATGTTACAATTTTGCTTTCCATATTTCGCAAGCTCAATTAGCAAAGGAACGGCTTTTGTACCTTTCTCATCTTTTACCCATAGCATTTCACGCCTTACTGTATCCTGGGGTATAACTAAAGTACCTCTACCAAATTTTCTTTGCAACATCTTTGCTGTAGTCGATTTTCCGCTTCCAGAATTTCCTCTGAGTATAATCAATTTCGCTTTATTATGCATTGTGTTGCCCTCTACAAATTCAGGTTTATCAGGAACGCTATTAATGTTATTGATGCGCCTCTATTTATTTCCAGGATAAATAGTAAAACTAATATCTATCCAAAAACTCCGTCGGCGTAAGTATTTCAGGGCGGTCTACATCTATCCCGGTAAAATCCTTATCTCCTGTTATCAGGACATTCACATCGGCAGTAATCGCAGAAAGAAGAACCGGCTTATCTTTTTCATCTCTTATTTTGGGCGCCGTTGACATATCCGTAGGAGTATACGCCATTTCAAATGACATTTTTAATAAAAAAAGCATCCAGCACAGCTTTATACGTTGACGATTTTCTAGTAATAACGGCATTGGCTTCTTCAATTACATACGAACACAAGACTAACGTGTGTTTGTCTGCAATATACTCAATCAAATTTGCCATTTTCGCACTTTTAAACACAAGAGCCGATAAAAGAACATTCGTGTCAATCATTATCCGCATGTTTCTTCTCCCACAACTCTTTTCTTACCTCTTTGACAAGATTTACAACATCATCTTCAGATTTCAGACCCAATTCTTCAGCTAATCCCTCAAAAGCCTCCTGTGCTTCTTTTATTGCAAGTTTTGTTGGATTCTCCATGATAACCTTGCCGCCGTCAGTCATAAAAACAACTTTGTCCCCATCTTTAAGATTCAGCATTTTCCTAATTTGAATAGGTATTGTTATTTGTCCCTTTGACGTGATTTTCGCTAGCTCCATAATATAAAACCGCTTTCCAAGAATTCAATGATTTCCTTACATTTATAGTATATGCCGTTTTGTTAAAAAAAATCAATCAAAAATCTTCTTATGCAAATTATTAGAGATAACCAAACACAAATGGACTACATGACAACGGCTGCAAGCAGAGCAATCTATTTTTATAACCAAAAATAATTCATTATTAGACTGTAGCAATGCCTGCAAATAGGCTGATTCACATTTTCACATTTTCAAAAACTGTGCCATAATTCAACCCTAAAAACTGTCCCATAATGCATGTTTTTTTAGTTCTGGATTGCATGAAACGACTATTTTTATTTAAAAAACAGGGTGCTGACACCCAAAATCCGAGTTGCCAGCACCCTGTTTATGTGATATTAAAATTCTCTCAATCCATTACGTCACAAGTTTTACGCGCCATGCATCCTACACTTATCTCAATGCTTACTTCGCCTTTATCGCTGCCTGGGCTGCCGCCAGCCGCGCTATGGGCACCCTGAAGGGGGAGCAGCTGACGAAATTCAGACCTATCATATGGCAGAATTCGATGGAGCTGGGCTCTCCGCCATGCTCACCGCATATTCCGATGAGCAGGTCGGGCTTGGTTTTGCGGCCCAGTTCCACCGCCATTTTCATCAGTTTGCCCACACCCTGGCGGTCCAGCACCACAAAGGGATTATCTTTTAATATTTTCTTGTTCAGATAATCAGCCATGAACTTTCCTTCGGCGTCGTCCCTGGAAAAGCCCAGGGTTGTCTGGGTTAAATCATTGGTGCCGAAGGAGAAAAACTCTGCTTCCCCGGCCACCTGATCGGCCAAAAGCGCAGCCCGGGGCACCTCAATCATGGTTCCCACGGTGTATTCGAACTTCACACCGGTGGCGGCCATTACCTCGCCGGCCACCTTGACCACCATTTCCCTTAAATAGGCAAGTTCATTCACCTCAATAACCAGGGGTATTTCCACCTCGGGAATTACATGATAGCCCTCGGCTGTAAGCTGGGCCGCTGCCTGGAAGATGGCCCTGGCCTGCATGGCATATACCTCGGGGAAGGTTATACCCAGGCGGCAGCCCCGGTGACCAAGCATCGGGTTGAACTCGGATAAAGCCCTTACCTTGCGCAGCAGGTCTTCCTTTTCCTTTATTTCCTCCTGGCTGCCGCCGGTGAGTTTGAGCCTGGTAATTTCCACCGAAAGCTCCTCGGCATTGGGCAGAAACTCGTGCAGCGGAGGATCCAGCAGCCTGATGGTCACAGGCAGGCTTTCCATTGCTTTAAGTATTCCGTAAAAGTCGCCCTGCTGCATGGGCAGCAGTTTATCCAGGGCGATCTGGCGCTCCTCGTAGGTGGTGGACAGGATCATTTCCTGAACTATAGGCAAACGGTCCTGGGCCATAAACATATGCTCGGTGCGGGTAAGGCCGATGCCCTCGGCCCCGAATTCCCTGGCCTTGGCGGAGTCTTCCGGGTTGTCGGCGTTTGCCCGGACTCCCAGGGTGCGGACACTGTCGGCCCACTCCAGCAGTTCCCTGAATTCATCCGACAGCTCGGGGTCTATCATGGGCACCTGGCCCTGTATCACCTGGCCGGTGGAGCCGTCAATGGAAATAATATCGCCCTTTTTAAAAACCAGTTGACCAACTGTAAATAAATCCGCCTCGTAGTCTATTCTCAGCGCCTCGCAGCCGCAGACACAGGGCTTGCCCATACCCCGGGCAACCACGGCGGCGTGACTGGTCATCCCGCCCCGGGATGTCAGAACGCCCTGGGCGGCGACAATCCCGTGAATATCGTCGGGGGTGGTCTCGGTGCGCACCAGTATTAATTTTTCCCCTTCATCTCCAAGCTTCTCCGCCTCGTCCGAGTCGAAAACCACCTTTCCGCAGGCAGCCCCCGGGGAGGCCGGCAGTCCCTTGGCGATTACATCCAGTTTGGCGTTGGGATCAATACGCCTGTGCAGCAGTTGGTCCAGTTGAGCCGGTTCGATCCTGGTTATGGCCTCTTCCTTGCTTATCAGTCCCTGGTGCATCATTTCCACGGCTATTTTTATGGCCGCCTGGGTGGTGCGCTTGCCGGTCCTGGTCTGGAGCATGTAAAGTTTGCCCCGCTCAATGGTGAACTCTATATCCTGCATGTTGCGGTAATGCTTCTCCAACAACTGGCAAATATCTTCAAACTGCTTGTAAATATCCGGCATCTCCGTTTTCAGGGTGGCTATTGGCTGGGGTGTGCGGATTCCCGCCACCACGTCCTCACCCTGGGCGTTGATCAGATACTCTCCGTAAAGCTTGTTTTCACCCGTGGAGGGGTTGCGGGTAAAGGCCACCCCGGTGCCGCAGTCGTTGCCCATATTGCCGAATACCATCAGCTGCACGTTAACGGCGGTACCCAGGCTGTCGGGAATTTTGTTTATTTTGCGGTAAACAATGGCCCTGTCGTTGTTCCAGGAATTGAACACGGCGTATATGGCCATAAAGAGTTGATCCATGGGCTCCTGGGGGAAGGGCTTTTTGATTTCCCGCTCAATAAGTTTTTTATACTCCTCCACAACTACCTGCAGATCCTCTGTTTCCAGTTGATTATCGTATGTAACGCCTCTTTTTTCCTTCTGGGACTCCAGAATGCGTTCAAATTTATGGTGTTCTATGTCCAGCACCACGTCCCCGAACATGTTCAGGAAACGGCGGTAGCAGTCCATGGCAAAACGGGGATTGCCGGTGGCCCGGGCAAGTCCCTGCACGGTTTTGTCATTCAAACCCAGATTCAAAACCGTGTCCATCATTCCCGGCATGGATATGGGGGCTCCGGAACGGACACTGACCAGCAGAGGATTGTCCGTATCGCCGAATTTCTTACCAGCCCTTTCCTCCAGCACCTTCATTTTTTCCCGGACCTGGTCTTCCATGCCCGGAGGAAAGTTCCTGCCCTCGGTATAGAACTCCTTACAGGCTTCCGTGGTTATAATAATTCCCTGGGGCACAGGCAGTCCGATATTGGTCATCTCCGCCAGGTTGGCGCCCTTGCCCCCCAGCAGATCCTTCATATCCGCGCGGCCCTCTTCAAAAAGATACACATACTTTTTATTTGGCATGTCTAACCCCCCTGTAATATATCTCCAGCAGCCTACTGGCCGTTTCTTCCACTGCCTTGTTGGAAACGTCTATTATTGAACAGCCGGCCCTTTTCATCACTGACTCGGCATATTCAAGCTCTTTTAATATTCTGTCCATGCTGGCGTAATCGGCATCAGAGGTAAGACCCAGTGTTTTCAGTCTCTCCCGCCGTATTTCGTTTAAATTGGAGGGCCTGATGGTCAGGCCCACCACCTTGTGAGACGGCAGTTTGAATATCTCTTCAGGGGGCGCCACCTCCGGCACCAGGGGCACATTGGCCGCTTTAATCTGCTTGTTCGCCAGGTACATGCACAACGGGGTTTTCGAAGTGCGGCTTACTCCCAGTATGACTATATCCGCCTTTAAAATCCCCCTGGGATCCTTGCCGTCATCGTATTTAACAGCAAATTCAATGGCCTCCACCTTGCGGTAATACTCCTGGTCCATTTTACGGACCAGCCCGGGTTCCAGCTTGGGTTCAGTGCCCAGGAACTGGGTGAGGGCATCCAGCATGGGGGTCAGTATATCCACGGTTATAATATTATACCTGGCGGCTTCCTTTACCAGTATTTCCTTCAAATCGGACTGCACCAGGGTATAAGCGATCAGACTTTTAAATGCCGCGGCTTCCTCCACTATTTCCGGAATTTCATCAGGATCGTTGACATAAGGCACCCGCCGGACCTCAACCCCGCTGCCGTTGAACTGGCTGGTGGCGGCCCTGGCCACCAGTTCCGCGGTTTCCCCGATGGAATCCGATATAATATAAACAACCGGTTTATCTTTAGCTAAAGCGGTAATATAAACTCCCCCTAACTGCTTTTTCCCAGGAGACCGTTCCTAAAACTTTCCCCCGGCATCTTGGCTCGCCGGCCAGTATCGTTGGGGACATTATACATTGGGGACATTCCTTCCTGACTTTTGTTTAACGGTTTAAAAATTTTATATATCTCAGTAAGGCGCGCCCCCGGCACCTGCTTAACCAGTAAGCCCGGCGCCGTACGGCTTATCCTTCTTCGCCATGTTTGTTTTTTGAACGGCCTCAAATTTATTTTTTTTAAGATTCTCCCAATTCAACGAAGAGCCTTGTTATATTGGTCTTGCTCAACCGGCCCACAACCTCCACCCCGGAGTTGTCATCACTCACCCGCACCACCGGAAGGGCGTCCACCTCATGGGTGATCAGCTTTTTTGCCGCGGACCACACCGATTCTTCTGTTTCCACGGTTACCACGTTGGGCATGCGGGTCATGATAACCCCCACAGGAAGTTTATATATATCGTGACCGCCAAGGGTAATCTTTAACAGATCTTTCCGGGAAAGCACTCCCTCCAGAAAACCGCCTTCCCTTACCACAATCAGGGTACCCACGTCTTCAATAAACATGGTCACCGCCGCGTCATAAACCGAACATTTTTCAGTAACCACTATGGGAACGGATTTAACGTCCCCCACCTTTATGCTGTGCAGTTTATCCATCAATATCCGGCTGGGATTTTTGCCGCTGTGATAATAACCTACCCTGGGTCTGGCCTCCAGCAGGCCGGACATAGTAAGTATGGCCATATCCGGCCGCAGTGTAGCCCGGGTGAGTGAAAGCCTGTCGGCAATCTGCTCGCCGGTAATGGGTCCCTCCCTTTTTACTATATCCAGAATTACCGCCTGCCGTTTGGTCAGTTCCAATAAAATCGCCCCTCAAGAGCATTTGTGACATACTATTTAACCATACTTATATACTAATATATATTATATGTCCGACTCTAATTCCCTTCAAGGACATATAATTTATACAAATAAAATTTTAAGCCGTCACAATTCTACTTAAATCCCCCACCGGGGCCGCCAGGCCGGCAACATTTTTCAACAGGGCGAGCCTGTTGTTTTTTATCTTTTCGTCCTCCACCATCACCATCACGCCCTCAAAGAACCGGTCCACCGGCCCCCGCAAGGCGCCTATTTCCTTTAGCGCGCCGCTGTAATCCCTCTTTTCCAGCAGCCCGGACACCTTGACGCCAACTTCCCCGCAGGCGCCGTAAAGATCTCGCTCCGCGTCAGTTTCGAACAGGGAGGCGTCCACAGCCGTACCTTCATATTTTTTGGCCAGATTGTTGGCCCGGTTGAATGCCGTCAGCAGTTCCTCGAAATATTCGTCCTGCCTGAAAGCGTCCAATGCCCCGGCCCGCTGCAACACGCCGTATATGTCGTCCACACCGGCCGCCAGTACCGCCTCCACGGTATCGTGGCCAAAACCCCGCTCCGCCAGTATTCCTTTAAGCCTTAATATGAAAAACTCCTCCAGCGCGGACAGAACATTATCCCGCTCCACGGACAGAGGTGACGTTCCGGCTCCGCCTTCCCGCCCCTCCGCATAACCGTCATAAGCCCTGCCCAGCAGGTCTCCCAGAGAAAGCACAAGTTTTCTTTCAATAATAATATGGCAAATGCCCAGAGCTTGCCGGCGAAGGGCGTAGGGGTCCTGGGAACCCGTGGGCTGGATGCCTATGCCAAAGCAGCCCACCAGGGTGTCCAGCTTTTCCGCCAGGGAAAGAGCCATGCCGGGAAAGGTTTCAGGCAGCCGGTCGCCTGCGAAGCGGGGCAGGTAGTGCTCAAAAATAGCTTCGGCCACACCGGATTCTTCCCCGCTGCGCAGGGCATACTCCCTGCCCATTACCCCCTGCAGCTCGGGAAACTCGTATACCATGCTGGTTACCAGGTCGGCCTTGCACAGGTAGGCGGCCCGGGATACCGTTTCCGCCGGGCCGTCCCCCAATCCCATGGCTGCGGTAAGTTGCCGGGCCAGTGTTGTTATTCTCCGGACCTTTTCATAAACGCTGCCAAGGCTTTCCTGCCAGACAACCTTTTTCAGTTCGTCCACCCGCCGGGACAGAGGAGTTTTCAGATCCTCGTCCCAAAAGAAGGACGCGTCCGACAGCCTGGCCCGAAGAACCTTCTCGTTTCCGGCCCTGACAATATCCAGGTGCTGGGCGGTACCGTTTCTTACGGCGATGAATTTTGGCAGCAGCGCCCCCGCCGGGTCCACCACCGGGAAATAACGCTGGTGCTCCCGCATGGGGGTGACCAGCACCTCCTTGGGAAGACGTAGGTAATTTCTGTCAAATACCCCACAAAGGGCGGTGGGCCACTCCACAAGGTTAGTAACCTCATCCAGCAGCTCCTGGTCCACCTCCACGGTTCCCCCCTCGCTCCCGGCCACGGAGCACACCTGCTCCCTGATGACCTTTTTGCGTTCGGCCGGGTCCGCCATAACGTGGGCTTCCTTCAATTTATCCAGGTAATCCTCCGGTTTTTCCAGCCTTATGGGTCCCTTGCTTAAAAATCTATGTCCATAGGTTATCCTTCCGGACACAAGCCCGGCATATTCAAAATCAACCACTTCCCTGCCGTACAGTGCCGCCAGCCAGCGCACGGGCCTGGCGAAACGCACCTCCAGGTCCCCCCAGCGCATGGGTTTGGGAAAGTGAATGCCATTGATTATATTCAGAAATAATCCCTTCAATATCTCACCGGTGGGACGGCCTTCCTCCCTTTTTACCGCAAACACGTAATCCACCGGCCCCACAGGCTTGACCACCAGGTCGGAAACATCCACACCCTGGCTTTTGGCAAAGCCCTGGGCGGCCCGGGTGGCTTCTCCGGAGGCGTTAAAGGCAACCTTGACCGCCGGTCCCTTTACTTCCTGCAGCAACGGCTCCTGCACCGGTGAAATGCCGGCGGCCAGCACGGCCAGCCGCCTGGGAGTTCCGTAGGTCTCCACGCTTTCAAATTTGATCCTGCTCTCGTTAAGCAAATCAGCCGTCATTTTTTTAATCTGCTCCAGGGCCGGGTCGATAAACCTGGCCGGTATTTCCTCGGAGCCTATTTCAAGCAAAAAACTGCTGGTCATATTTATGCCCCCTTCCCTTTCAAAAGCGGATAACCCAGTTCCTCCCGCTGCTTCACGTAAGCCTGGGCGCAGGTGCGGGCCAGATTCCGCACCCGGTGAATATAGCCGGTTCTTTCGGTTACGCTGATGGCGCCCCTGGCATCCAGCAGGTTAAAGGTATGGGAACATTTAAGCACATAATCATAGGCGGGCAGCACCAGGCCCCTGCCGGCCACCCGCAGCGCCTCGCCCTCAAACATTTCAAACATTTTAAACAGCATTCCGGTGTCGGCCTCTTCAAAATTATAGTGGGAGTGCTCCACCTCTCCCTGGTGATGCACATCCCTGTACGTGATGCCGTTAACCCACTCTATGTCAAAAACGCTGTCCACTTCCTGAATGAACATGGTCAGGCGTTCCAGCCCATAGGTTATTTCAGCGCATACCGGTCGGCAGTCCAGTCCGCCGCACTGCTGGAAATAGGTAAACTGGGTCACCTCCATGCCGTCCAGCCAGACTTCCCAGCCAAGGCCCCAGGCCCCCAGGGTGGGGGACTCCCAGTTATCCTCCACAAACCGGATATCGTGACGGTCCGGATCAATTCCAATGGACCGCAGGCTGTCCAGATATATCTCCAGCACATCGTCCGGGGACGGTTTTAAAATAACCTGATACTGGTAATAATGCTGCAGCCGGTTGGGATTTTCCCCGTAGCGGCCGTCCGTGGGCCTGCGGGAGGGCTCCACGTAAGCCACCCGCCAGGGTTCGGGTCCCAGCGCCCGGAGAAAAGTGGCCGGGTTCATGGTGCCCGCCCCTTTTTCCACATCATAAGGCTGCTGAATAATACAGTTCCTTTCGCCCCAGAATTTGTTCAGGGTGAGTATCAATTCCTGAAAATTCACCGTTGTTAGCCTCCTTTATAAGGTAAGGGGACACACCTTCTTTGGTTGTCATAATCCCACCTTTTAACAATTTAAATTAGGTTAATTAAATCCCATTTCATTTATCTTTCTTCAAGAAGGAATGTCCCCAACGTATGTCAGGGCACACACCCGGAATGTCCCCAATGTATGTCATAACAACCAAAAACCTCCCGTCCCGGCAGCTCTGCCGGGGACGGGAGGTATAATCCCGCGGTTCCACCCCGCTTGGCCCGCTTATTCAGGCCCTCTCTTTTAATACAGGCTTTACTTGCCGGCGGACAACCGGCTTTCCTCCTGATGCTCAGGAACCCCTTTGGCACGGATGCTTTTACCGGGCTCCCACCCACCCCGGCTCTCTTAAAAAAACTGTCCGGCTACTTTTTCCTTCATCGCGGTATTTTTTTGTAATTTACCATAACCGCAGGCAATAGTCAAGATAGCCACGTTATCCGGGAAATCAGTCATTCATGGATTGGACGGTCTTCGCTTTTCTGCGCTTCCTGCCCCGGCGCCAGATTCCCGCCCCCAGGTGCAGTCCGGAACCCCAGCCTCTTTCACCCATGACAGGCCCGGCCGCTGTCCCGCCGTCACGCTCCGGCCCCATTGCCCTGTTCTTTAAACCGTTGTTATGTACCCCGGGGGAAGGCCCCTGGTTATCAAATGGACCTTCCCCCACCCGAGGGTCCATTCCGCCCTCCACATCTTCCTCCCGGCTTTCAGAGCGCCCTGCATCTCCCCGGTCTATCTCCAGGGTATAATTATTGGCCATGGCGGTAACCGTGCCCAGGGCTCCCAGCACCGCCAGCTGGCTTGAGGCCAGCACCCCCAAAAGACCCAGCGCCCCCACCGGAGCCGGGAATTCCAGCACTGTTTTATCACCCTGCTTGATCTTTATTCTGGACTCCTGGGTTTTGTGCAGCAATCCTTTCAACTGGCCGACAAACTCCTGCCCGCGATCCTGAACGCGGTTTGAAAAATTCTTTTCCCCTTCCTCAAGTTCAATCAGCGCCCTCACCACATCCCCTCCGGCCGCGTCCAGAGCCTGTTTGGCCTCGGCGTAGGAAACCCCCAGCCGGGATCTGATCAGATCTATTTTCTCCAGCTCGTTCAAATTTGTCACACCCCCGTCAAATTTTGCATGCTGCTAATATTTAACCCTTATGGGGGTGTTTTTATTCATTTTCCAGCCAATCCAGAAACCTCACGGACTTCAATCTGCTTTCCAGGTGGTACTGTATAAAACCGCGCAGGGCATTTTTCATTTCTTTCTCCGTGCCGCCGCCAATTTTTATCCGGGCAAGCCTGTCCGGGGACCACTTCATAATTAACTTCATAACCTCCACCGCGTCCCTTTTCAATGAATATGCCGGGGCATGTCCGGTGGCGCAGCGGGAACAGGCCAGCCCACCCAGGGCCGGAACCAGGACAGCCCTTCCGTCACCCGCCTCCCTGCCGCAGGAAACGCAGTTTTCCAGGTGAGGGCGATAACCTGACAGACTAAGAAGCTTTAACTCGAAAGAACGTACAATAATACTGTCCCGGCCTTCCCCAATACCGCCGTATGACTCCATAATCAGCTCAAAAATCCCGGGGGTGGCCTCACCCTCGGAAGTGAAGACGTCAACCAGTTCGGCCATGTAGCTGGCAAAGGCGATTCCCTCCAGGCTTTCCCGGAGTCTTTTGAAATATTCCAGGCCCTCGCACTGCTCCACCGAGTCCAGTTCCCTGCCGCGCCGGAGCTGAAATTTACCGTATGTAAAGGGCTGAACCGAGCCCCTCTTTCTGCTGGAGGGTTTGTCCGCCCCGTGGGCCACCGCCCTGAATTTACCCCCGGCCCGGGAATAAAGGGTCAACACCCGGTCGGCATCCCGCATGGAAACCGATTTAAGCACCAGGGCCTCTTCGGTGTAAAGCTTCATTAGTTTTCATATCCTTTTTTGGCAGTATTGATTTAATTATATTCCCACAGTCAAAAACATGAAAGAATATAAGGAGTAAATGAGTTCTATGAAGCGGCGCTTTCCTTTTTCGCTCAGCGGCTTTAAAATTAATTGGGGACATTCCCCGGCGAATTTGCCAGGATATAAGGAATCCGGGAAAACCGGAGTTGGAGGTATATAGATGCGAATAGTTGTGGCTATAACCGGCGCCACCGGGGCGGTTTACGGTGTCGCCGTACTTGAGGCCCTTAAATCCCTTGGAATTGAAACCCATCTGATATTAAGTCCCTGGGCGGTGAAAACCATAGAACTGGAAACCGACTATACCGCTGCTCAGGTGGCGGAACTGGCCACGGTTTCTTTCCAGCCGGAGGACCTGACCGCGGGGCCGGCCAGCGGCTCCTTTTCCCACCAGGGAATGATAATCGCCCCCTGCAGCATGAAAACCCTGGCTTCCATAGCCAACGGCTATGCCGACAATCTCATTTCCAGGGCCGCCGACGTGACCATAAAGGAAAAGCGTCCCCTGGTGCTTTTGGCCAGGGAGACGCCTCTTAACGCCATACATCTGGAAAACATGCTTAAATTGTCCAGGCTGGGTGTTGTTGTAATGCCTCCCATACCTTCCTTTTATCAGCGCCCGGCAACAATCGGTGACCTAATCCGGCAGACCGCGGGCAGGGCGCTGGAACTGCTGGGCATTGAAAACGATATTTTCAGCCGCTGGAACGGCCCAAAGTAGCTACCAAGAGGCCGTTCAAAAACAAGCATGGCGCGAAAGGCGAAGCCGTCCAGCGCGGAGCACTGGACGGCTCTGAGTTAAACAGGCGCAGTTTTTCAACGGTCTCCTACAGCCATTTGTTAATCCGGAATATCATATACATATAAATCGATACCCCCAGCAGGCCGCCGGTTATGACCAGGGTGGAAATACCGTTTTCCTGGGCCGGCAGCGGAACGTTCATCCCGAAAAAACCCGTTACAAAGGTCAGGGGCATGAAAATGGTGGAAATAACCGTCAGAACCCGCATGGTTTCGTTGGTCCGGGCGCTGATCACCGAATAGTAGGTGGCCAGGGCGCCGTCCACCAGGGCGCCGAAGCCGTCGATGGAGTCTATAATTCGCTCTATGTGGTCCACCAGGTCCAGATAATAGGGTTTGTTTTCCTCGTCTATGCTGAAGGAATACTGCCCGCTGGCGTTGGTAAACATCCTTTTCTGGGGCATAATGGCCCGGCGCATGGAGAGAATGGTTTTCTTCAGGCTTAAGAACTCTTCGGTAATTTCCTTGGTGGGCTGCTCGTAAAGGTCATCCTCCAGTTCCTCAATCCTCTGGTTGATGCGTTCCAGCACCGGGAAATACATGTCGGTGATGCCGTCCAGGGTGGAATACAGGAAGAAGTCCGGTCCCTTTTTCATTACATTCGCCCGGTTGTTCAGGCAGTCCCTGGCGATTCGCCCCAGGGTGGGCAGTGTGCGCCTGTGCAGGGTCACCACGTAATTCCTGCCGAGATACACGTTCAACTGCTCCAGTGAAATTTCCTCGTCACTTTCTTCCTCGTATCTCAAGGCATGCAAATTAAAAAAATAGTAATCCTCGTAATTGTCCACCTTGGCCCGGGGACTGTAATGCAGGCAGTCTTCCACGGTGAGGCTGTGAAAGTCAAACAGCCGGGCCACCTGGTTGATCTCCAGGTCGGTAAAATTAAACAAATCCACCCAGAGGAGGCTTTCCGGATTGGCCAGCAACTCCCTGGGTATAAGTTCCACATCATGAATTATGCGGTTTTGTTCCGCATCGTAAAAATAAGTTTTTATCATCGGGTTCACCCCCCGAAATTTTAATTCATAGATCAGCCTCCTGGTAAAGTTTGAACGGAAATTTTACTCCTCAACAAACAAAACAGGTGGTATGGAATTATAATTCAAACTACGTCGTGGGCACGGGTCATCCATTATACCACCCCCCGAAAATAGCAAAATGATCTGTAAATAATCCGGAAACTGTTTTATTTTATAATTTTTCACGGCCCCAAGTCAATCGTTTGACAGCTTAAAACGGCGGAACCCGGGCTTTTCCAGACCGGGTTCCGCTACTATTTTATTCCTTACCTCTCCGGGGTATAACCGAAATTACTAATGTAAGAATCCTTATTTCGCCAGTCCGCCTTTACCTTGACCCACAGCTCCAGAAAAAATTTGGAGCCGAAAAGGGCCTCCATTTCCTCCCGGGCCTGCTGGCCTATCCTTTTAAGCATCGCCCCGCTCTTACCTATCAATATCCTCTTCTGGGAATCCCTTTCGGTATATACAATGGCCCTTACCGCCACCACGCCGTTGGCTCTTTCCGCCACATCCTCCACCACCACGGCCACCGAATGGGGCACTTCCTGGGAGGTGAGGTGCAATACCTTTTCCCTTATCAGCTCGGCCATGATGAACCTTTCCGGCCGATCGGTAACCATGTCGTCGGGATAATATTTGGGACCGGCGGGCAGGTAATTCACCATCAAGTCCGTCAGCCGCTCAACATTTTCACCATTCAAGGCGGAAACCGGCACTATCTCTTTGAAATCATAAAGCTGCCTGTAACCCTCAATCAAGGGAAGCAAGTCATGTTTGGCAATCCGGTCGATTTTGTTAATCACCAGCAAAACCGGGGTTGTTACCCTTTTCATCTGCTCCAGTATGAATGTGTCGCCGGGCCCCGGGGTTTCCGTCTCCACCACGAATAGTATTACATCGACCTCTTTTAGGGTTCCCAGGGCCACTTCCACCATGTATTCCCCCAGGCGGTGCTTGGGTTTGTGAATTCCCGGGGTGTCCAGCAACACCAGCTGGGCGTCCTCCCTGGTTATTACCGAGTGTATTTTATGCCTGGTGGTCTGCGGCTTATCGGAAACGATGGCTATCTTCTGCCCCACCAGGCGGTTTAATAGGGTGGATTTGCCCACGTTGGGGCGGCCCACGATGGCTGCGAAGCCAGATTTATATGAATCCTTTGCGGTCATTTGGCGCTCCCCTTTGATTTAACCTTTTAACGTAGTATTCCCCGCAGCCGGGGTTAATGTGAAATATCCGGGCAGGAGCTGGGAAACCTTTTGCTCCAGAAACTCTTTCCTGTTGTTGCACATGATCACATTAATATCTCCCCCGAATTCGGCCAGTACCTGCCTGCAGGCCCCGCAGGGGGTACAGAAATCTTCGGTGTCTGAAATCACCGCTATAGCTTTGAATTTTGTATCACCCTCACTCACTGCTTTAAAAACCGCCGCCCTTTCAGCGCAACAGGTTAAGCCGTAAGAAGCGTTTTCCACATTGCAGCCGTTATAAACCTTTCCCCCCTCGGTCAGAAGGGCGGCCCCCACCCTGAATCCGGAATAGGGGGCGTAGGCCTTTTCCCTGGCCGCGACGGCAGTATTAATCAATTCCTGAATCATAATAATCACCTGTCCAAGGAAAGGGGACACACCTTCTTAGGCTGCCCCTGATTCCTTACCTTTTTATTTATTTCCCGAAGGAATACCCCCGATAAAATACGGATAAAAGACCAGTAATCCGATAACCGCCGCCGCAATGGCGGCCAGCAGCACCGCCCCGGCGGCGACGTCCTTGGCGGCGCCGGCCAGGGGGTGATACTCCTTGACAGTGGCGTCTATTGTTGCCTCAATGGCTGTATTTATCATTTCCGCACTCATGACCAAAGCCATGGCCAATATCAAAAGCGCCAGATCCCTGCCCGCCACTCTCAGCCCCAGGGCCAAAATGAACACCACGGCGGCGGCTGCGGAATGGATCTTCATGTTGCGCTGGGTTTTCCAGGTATGGTAAATGCCCTTGAAGGCATACCCGAAACTCCTCCACAATCTCCCTCTGCCCATATAAAAAACCGCTCTAACGCCCCAGGTCAAGGGCCGC
This sequence comes from Desulfocucumis palustris, assembly GCF_002933875.1. Lineage (GTDB taxonomy): Bacteria > Bacillota > Desulfotomaculia > Desulfotomaculales > Desulfocucumaceae > Desulfocucumis > Desulfocucumis palustris. The sequence continues at coordinate 57,136 of NZ_BFAV01000119.1, forward strand.
CAAGGCGGCTTCCTCCTTTTGTCTCATAATGTTCCTCTGGTCCTCCGTGCCGTGGTCGTAGCCTAAAAGGTGCAGCGCCCCGTGAGCGGTGAGGTAAGCCACTTCCCGCATAAAACCGTGTCCGTATTCCCTGGACTGTTCCTCCGCCCTTTCCAGGGATAAAACCACGTCTCCCAGAATCCTTTCCTCCCCGGAATCCGGCATGGGCTCCCCTTCCTCCAGGGCGAAGGAAAGAACATCGGTGGGGCTGTCAATACCCCGGTATTCCCGGTTTAACTGGCGGATATAGTCATTGTCCACAAAAACCACGCTAATCTCCGCGCCGGGGTCAATTAATTCCCTTTCCAGCACTGCCAGCACAACCTTTTCCACCGTGGCCGCGATTTCTTCACTGAGCTGGATTTTTTCCTGCAAGTTGCTTACGAGAACCGGCATTTCGATTCTTTCTCCTTTCCATTTCCTTGGACATATCCGGATATTCCACCCTGGAATGGAAAATGCCGCTTAAAACCTTTAAAAAAGAATTTGCAATGGCGTCCAGATCCTTAAAGGTAAGGTCGCATTCGTCCAACTGTCCGTCCAGCAGTTTATCCTTTATTATTTTACGTACCAGCCCCTCAATCCGTCCATGGGTCCGGTTTTGCAGGGACCTTACCGCCGCCTCCACGGAATCGGCCAGCATTACTATGGCGGCTTCCCGGGTCTGGGGCTTTGGCCCCTCGTATCTGAATTCGTCCTCGTTTACATTTTCGGCGCCGTTGTTCTCAAGGGCCTTGTGGTAAAAATAGCTGCACATTCCGCTGCCGTGATGCTGCTCAATGATATCCAGTATATCCTTGGGCAATTTGTATTCCCGGCCCAGTTCCAGCCCGTCTTTCACGTGGGAGGTCAAAATAAGGGTGCTCAGGCTGGGGGCGATTTTATCATGTGGATTGTCCGAAGTCATCTGGTTCTCTATGAAAAAATAAGGCCTTTTGATTTTACCGATATCGTGATAATAGGCGCCCACCCTTACCAACAGGCTCTCGCCGCCCACTTCCTCGGTGGCCGCCTCAGCCAGGTTGGCCACCAGAATGCTGTGATGATAGGTGCCCGGGGCCTCTGTAAGCAATTTTTTCAAAAGAGGATTGCTGGGATGGGAAAGCTCCAGCAGCCTTACCGAAGAGGTTATGCCAAAGGTGCTTTCCAGGTATGGCAGGGCCCCGATGGTCAGCACCGAGGAAAGCAATCCGTTAATGGTTCCCAGTATTAAACCGGAACTCAGCACCAGCCCGGCTGAATTATTGCCTATAATACCCATGGTAAGTATGGCCGCCACGCTTGCGGCCCCGGTGTACAGCCCGGCCCTGACCAGGTCCCCTCTCTGGCTAAGCTTGCTTACACTGTATACCCCCGCAAAACCGCTGATCAGACCCACCATTCCGAATTCAATCCGCCCGCCGGATATCAGCACCAGCAGGAAGCTCATTATGGCCAGCACCAGCACAGCCAGCCGGGAGTCCAGCAGTATGGCGATAAGCATTCCCCCGGCCGCCAGTGGAACCATGTAACCAAGCTGGGCGTCCAGCTGCCGCCAGGTGTCAATGTCGATGGCCAGTAAGCCCTTGGCCACCGCCAGAACCACCACCACTATTATGCCCAGCAGGTAAAGATGACCCGCATGCTTATATATTTCCCTGTTCTGCTGGTAAAGGTAAAAAAGAACCACCAGCATGAGTATGGCCACCAGCAGGGCGGTGCCCACCACGCCCCGCCAGGAAGCAAGGCTCCTGGTCAATCCCAGGGCCTCCAGCTTTTTCATATGCTCCTCTTTTACAACATCCCCCACACCTATAATCTTTTCATCCTGTTTTATTGTTACCATTACGGGCGGTACGGACTCCCTGGCCGCCTGCTCCAGCGCGCCGGTCCTTATTTCGTTGAATATTTTATTGGGCCGCAGGTAATAGTTGGTCAGTCCCTGTCCGAGGTTAATGTAGGCATTATCCAGATGCAGGCTTTTAATGCCGGTTACGATGCTCTTTTTGGTCTCTTCCAGGTTTTCCTGGGTTATTCCCTTTTCCATGGCGGCGGCTACATATTTGTTCAGTTCCGTATCAAGGAGCTTCAGGGAATCAGCCCCGGGGCGGGCCAGAACCGCCAGATCCTGCTCCGACATGCTGAAATGCAATAAGGAACGAAGGCGGCCCTCCTTTTCCTCGTTGCTGAGGTCGCCCTGTTCCTGTATAACCTTTATGGATTCCAGCACGGAGGTAATATCCTGCCGCACGGCCCCGCTGGCCTGCTCGTTATCCTCATATTGAGGCTCAACATTGGCGGCGGCTATTTGTCTTCTTTCCTCGGTTTTATCCTTATCCTCAAACTCCACTTCCCTGGGAGCGTAAACATCTTCCCTGGAAACGTCGCCCAACTGCAAATCTACCTTCTGAGGCATAAAATCAACGGAAATAAGCAGGGTTAAAATTACAAAAAACACCGTGGCGGCCAGGCTCCTGCGAACTTTACGCTGTTTCATCAGAAGGGAAATGCCGCTTGCCACTTTCCTCCCAAGGCTGGCGAATGGAAGCATATTTCCACCCCCTATAGGTTCCCCTTATTACCCTCTTCATAAGCTTTAACTATTTCCTGTACCAGAGGGTGGCGAACAATATCCCCGGTGGTAAGGTACTGAATATTTATCCCCTCTATGTTCTCCAATATTCTCTGGGCGTGCACCAGTCCCGAAGTCTGCCCCCGGGGCAGATCGATCTGAGTTATGTCTCCCGTTATTACAGCCTTGGAACCAAAGCCCAGGCGGGTGAGAAACATCTTCATCTGCTCCACCGTGGTATTCTGCGCCTCGTCAAGAATAATAAAGGCGTCTTCAAGGGTGCGGCCCCTCATATAAGCCAGGGGAGCAATCTCAATGGTGTTTTTCTCCAGGTATTTCTGGGTATTTTCCGCCCCAAGGGTGTCGTAAAGGCCGTCATAAAGCGGGCGCAGGTAAGGATCCACCTTTTCCTGGAGATCCCCGGGCAAAAAGCCGAGCTTTTCCCCGGCCTCCACCGCAGGCCTTGTTAAAACAAGCCTCTGCACCTCTTTGTTGCGCAGGGCGCTTATGGCCATAACCACCGCCAGATAAGTCTTTCCGGTACCGGCAGGGCCGATGGCGAATACTATGTCATGCTTTTTTATGGATTCAATATATTTTTGCTGGCCCAGGGTTTTGGGCTTTATTTGCTTCCCCCTGGAGGTGGAAAAAATAACATCCCTGGCAAGACTGCTCAAGGCGCCGTTTACCCCAGTGGTCACGGCCTTCAACACATAGTTGATTTCGTGGCTGGTCAGCCTGTTCCCCGCCCGGTAGTAGTCCTGTAACTGACTAAAAACCTCTTTAGCCATATCAGCCTGCTCCGGCTGCCCAAGTATCACCAACTCTTCTCCCCGGACCACCACCCGTATACCCAAAGCCTTCTCAATAAGCGACAGATGCTCGTCATGGCGGCCGAAAATTTCGGCTGCCGCACCCAAATCCTCCAATATTACCCTAGCTTCGGTTTGTTCCGTCAATAAAATTACTACCTCCTGAATAAAATGAATATTTCCATATGCTACAGGACGAAGGGCCTGGTTTACACATTTAACCAAAAACAACTTCACGGTATGATATCACGGCTTGAACTGTTTTTCAACTCCGATATCCTCCAGGGTCTCCACAAAAACACTGATCCTCACCAGATTCTCGGGGTTTTTAACGCTCACTTCCTTTACTTCCCGGACCATAACCCGGGAACCGGAAGGCATTACCCGGGACACCTGGGCCATGGCTCTCTGCTCGGCCAGCGCCAGCGCCTGTCCCCTGGTCCTCTGCTCGGTATATCTTTCGGTTTCATGATATTTTTCAGTTATTAGTTCGACAGGTACGCTTATATTCCTCCATTGGAGGGGCTTTTTAACCTGGCTCTCACCGGTGCTTTCAATAAATGGAATATTTTTGGGACCCTTTAAAATTATTTCCTTGCCTGCGATTTTCATGCAAACCCTGGAAACTTCATCTCCGGTAAGACGGGTTATCTTCTCTTCCAGCAGGGCCTCGCCATAGCCTTCATACCAGACCCTGGCCCGGACCAGTCCCTTGGCCTGAACAATGGTGTTCTCCATTACGCCGCTTCTTTCCTGCCCCGGATTATTCTCCCCCTCAATGGATAACCCGGGGCCGGGTATTATCCCGGAGATCAGAATCTGGCCGGGCACCACCGTATCTCCTTCCTTCACCGCGGGGTTGCCGGACAGCACCAGTATCTCCTTGATCAGTCCGGCCTTGGCTGCCACGATGTGGGCGGGATGCTCATCCCTGACCCCGGGAATTACCTTTTCCGCCACCTGAATTTTCACCCTGGTTCCCCTAACATACACACCCGCCCAGGAGATTTCCGGATAATCCTCTTTAATGACGCTCTCCACCCTGGAGGGAGTAAAGTTCCACTTAAAAACCCATTTCTTCAACCCGGCTTTGGAGGCGGACTCCAATATCTGCCCGTCGGTTATTTTTTTATTTCCCTCAATGTCCACGAACCATATAAAGGAGCTTAGCATGTACATCCCCAGCAGGAAAACAGCCGCCCCGGCCAGCAGCGATTTCCTCCGGCGCGCCCTGGAAAGCAGAAAGGGCAGCCCCTCCCTGTCCTTGAATTCAAACCGGCACTTTGTGGCCCTGGCTATATGGCGCAGGGGATGTACGGCGCTGAGCCTGGCGCTGACCAAAATATTCCGGCTGTCCAGCCGTTTGATATCCCAGAGAAATATTCCCCGGCCGGCAGCCATATTGATGAATTTTTCCAGGTTATTGCCCCGGACCATTATCCTTACGTAACCGGTTAGAAAAGATAACAATTTAAAGATAAACATTGCTCTCCCCCGCTTTAAAACTTAGTGCTTCATAATAAAGCCGGTCATTTTTATTACTCAAAAAACACCCCGGTTATCTTGCCGTCAACGCTTATCTCCTCCGGCAGTATGTTCCTCAGCAGCAGGTTCTCTCCTTTGACCACCACCACATATTCACTGACATTAATCCTAACCGTCTCGGAGGTATACTCCACTATTCCCCGGTGATTCTCGATAAAAACCTGAAGATTGCCCAATATCACCACTTTAGGCAGATCCAGCACCACGTCGCTGGGAATCTCAAGTATATCGGACATCTGCCGTTTTACTTTCTGTTTGAAATCTCTCCAGGCCATTTTATCCCCTCCTTGTCCCAATATATGATTTAACGGGGGAAAAGATTACCACACTTATTAACATGCGTCCGGCCCCGGACACATGTGATTTCCTTATCAACAGCACGCCGGCAATAAGTATTTTTTATCGGCGCTATAACCAGTTAGCGTTAATTGTTTAAAGAAATAGTGGTATTATAATTGGTAAGCCTGTACGGAGAGGGAGGTGCAGTAATGGAACAGATAAAGCTGACGGGCATGACCAAATCATCCGGCTGAGCGGCAAAGGTGGGACCAGCCACCCTGTCGCAAGTGCTGCGACACCTACCCCCAATTAATGATCCCAGGCTTCTGGTGGGACCCGAAACCTCCGATGATGCCGCTGTTTATAAAATTGATGATAATACCGCCTTAATCCATACGGTGGATTTCTTTACACCGGTGGTTGACGACCCCTATCTTTTCGGCCAGATTGCCGCGGCCAATTCCCTTAGCGATGTTTATGCCATGGGCGGCAAGCCTTTCCTGGCTTTAAACATCGTATGCTTTCCAAACTGCCTTTCCCCGGACATTCTTGCCGAAATACTGAGGGGCGGCGCGGAGAAGGTTGCGGAGGCGGGAGCCATCGTGGCCGGCGGTCACACCGTGCAGGATGACGAGCCGAAGTACGGCCTGGCGGTAACGGGCCTGGTGCATCCGGACAAAGTAATTTCCAACGCCGGGGCTGTCCCCGGGGATATGCTGGTGCTGACAAAACCGCTGGGAACCGGTATAGTCAACACTGCCATAAAAGGAGACCTGGCCCCGGAAGAATCGGTAAAGGCCGCCGTAAACGCCATGTCCTCGTTAAACCGGGGCGCTTCCGAGGCCATGATCAATGCCGGCGCCAGGGCCTGCACCGATATAACGGGATTCGGACTGGTCGGACACGCGGTGGAAATGGCCAGGGGCAGCGGGGTAACCATAACGCTCCGGACTAAAAGCATACCCCTGCTGCCCGGAGTGAAGGAACTGGCTGCCATGGGACTTATTCCGGCGGGAGCGTACGCCAACAGGGACTATTTCGGGACCATGGCACATTTCGCGAACGAAGACACCCCGCCTGAAATCAGGGCCATACTGTACGACCCCCAGACCTCTGGAGGGCTTCTCATAGCTATAGATAAAAGCAAGCTGGATTCTCTAATGGAAGAAATGGAGAGAATGGGCGTGGCCGCGGCGGTGGTGGGTACTGTCCGGCAAAAAGAGGCCGCTGCCGTGGAAATAATATAAAAGCCGGAGTCCGCAAAGAAGGCTATTAACTGGAGAGGTTCCAGGCCGCGAAGGTTTTAGGTGAGGAAATATGTGCAAAGGCGGGTGTAATGTTTGAAGGAGCTTGACTGCCGGGGGCTTGCCTGCCCCCAACCGGTGATTACCACCAAAAAAGCCCTGGACACCATGGTTTCCGATACTCTGATAACCATAGTAGACAACGAAACGGCCAGGGAAAACGTTTCCCTTTTTGCCCGGAACGCTGGTTGCGGGGTATCCGTGGAGCAAAAAGGGGCTGACTTTTACATCACCATCACCAAAGGTGAGGAAACCCCGGGAGTGAAAGAGACCGTCCCGGAAGTCAAGCCCGCGGCGGCGGGAGAAAATGCCGGAACAGTGTATTTTATAAGCAGTAACGTTCTCGGTCAGGGGTCCCCGGACCTGGGCATGACACTTATGAAAAGCCTGATGAACACTTTAAGCGAAACAGACCCGCTGCCCGGCACCCTAATTTTTTTGAACAGCGGGGTGTATCTCACCTGCGAGGGCTCTGTTGTGCTGGAAAAACTGCTGATGATGGGAAGCCGGGGAGTAAAAATACTTTCCTGCGGCACGTGCCTTGAATATTATAAACTCAAGGAAAAACTCCAAGTTGGAATAATAAGCAACATGTATGATATAAACAACATACTAACCGGCCCCGGAAAGGTGATAACCGTCGCCTGACATACCTTGTGGACATTCCTTTGTTGATTTTGTTAAGAAGTTAGTAACTAAACCAACCCAACAAATATGTGGAAACGTAAGGATTATAGCTGACCCGAGAAGGTGTGTCCCCTGACCTTAACGCAACAGGGAGGTTACCCGTTCATCCGGGAACCTCCCTGCAATTATACCTGGATTACTTCCTTTACCTCTGGAACTGCTTGTTTGAGCGACCGCTCAATCCCCATTTTCAGGGTTACAGTGGACATGGGTCAGCCACCGCAGGCACCTTTTAATTTTACCTTGACGACATTATCCGGGGTAACTTCCACCAGTTCCACATCCCCGCCGTCGCGCTGCAGGGCCGGACGTACTTTATCCAGGGCGGCCTGTATCTTTTCGCGCATTTTTTCTGACCTCCTTTCCGTGCTTAATATATTATGACCTGGCTACTATACACGGTATGTGCTTTATTTGTTGCAATCTTAATCATTTTAACCTGTTATTACCACCATGGCAAGACTAAAGCAATCATAAATCTCATGTAACGGCCTTATCTTACGGAAGATTCAATTAATCTGGGATTTATCCGGATTCCCGGGCACCTTGATTATCTGCCCGACACTTAACTGGCTATTCACTGAAATGCCGTTAACTTTAGCCAGATATTCCGAATACCTTATGGAATTGTAATAACGTTTGGAAATGTGGGAAAGGGACTCGCCGCTCTGCACCCGGTGGTTGATATAGCCGCCCGGCTGCAAACCGGAGGGATCGGAATTATTCGCAGTTTCTTTCGGGGCAGCCTGCCCGTTCCGGGCGGTGCCCGCAGCGGAAACACTATTACCGAAATTTTCTCCTGAATTCCGGGGCTGGGTCTCATCCTTCGGCTGAACAGTATTAACCGGAGGCATCCGTCCGGCAAGCTGTTTTTTCAGCATGTCGTTCTCTTCCTGCAGAACGGCCACCTGGGAACGAAGCGCAGCCGAATCCTGCCGGAGGTTCCATATAAGGCTGCCCGGCAAAATCAAAATAACCCCCGCCACCAAAAATATCAGCAGGGTTTTCAAAATTTTGCCGGAATAATTTGATGGCTTTGCGGCCAGATAATTTTCAATCTCCCTGACGGTTCTACCCTCAACCTTGAATTCTCCCTTTTGCGTTCCCGGTTTTTCCATACCCACAACCCTTCCGAACCGTAAATGCAATCAGCTTCCTTATGTTTTCCCAATTAGTTCGGCAAAAAAATACATTTTCCTTGAGCATATAATAATTTTTACGGACAACCCACCGGCCGGGCCGTAGCAGACACACGGCATTTTTCCCCGCGGGCGGCCGGTGTTGATAAATATCTATAGCCACCCGCAGGTGGCTATATTAAAATTATATATCAAGCCGGAGTTAAATTTTTTCGGCCTTACCATGAAATTACTGTTTATTAGTAATCTTTACTTTTATTAGTGCATTTTGCAGGGAATCTTCGTAACCCTTCAATAGTTGCCGGTTTTCCTCAAGTTCAGCTTTTGTCTCGTCTTTATTCCCGCTTTGGCTTCCCGCGCCCTCTCCACTCTCCAGCATTCTAATGTTAGACACCGCATTATTATAATTCTCTGTTATATCATTTTCCGACGTTTTCCCGGTCTGAACACCCATTTCACCCAGTTGTCCCATCAACTCATCATAGCTGTCCACCGGCACTTTCAGCACCAGGGTCTTTACCCCGGCATCTTCGGAAGCTTCCACCTGCCCCCCCAGGGAAAGGGCCAGCCCTGAAACCTTCCCAGCTGCCGCTTCGGTATCCGCCGCGGCCAGACTAACCTCAGCCTCTTTGACAATCTTGGGCTGTGCCGCCAGCATAGTTCTGAAAGCGGCAGGGGCCGAAGAGGACTTCCCCTTAGGGCTGCTCAGCAAATCCGGAGTGTCCGCGACTTCCTTTTCCTGTTGGGGTTCACCTGTTTTTTCAGGGGCAGCCATGGTATATAATCTGTTTTCTTCGCCGGAAGACCCGTTATTGTCAGAAGGCTGATTGCCGGCGTCGATTCTGACGGAATCCTCTTTATATCCGCTTTCCCCGCCGGCTTTCAGGTCAGGAGCGGTTTCTCCGGCCGCGGCGCTGTCCCTGGCCCGGACCTCAGGGGAAATTTCAAGGTCTTTATTACCAGGTTCCTTTGTTTTATCGCTGTTAAGGAAGGCAATACTCTTGCCGCCGTAAAGACTATTATTTATTGAAAAATCATTTTTATGGCCCCATTGGTTGGCGTGACCGTACAATATAGCCGCACTGCCTATCACCACCAGCAGGCTTGCTGCCACAGCCAGCCTGCTGGAAAGACCGGCCCCGGTTAATATGCCCATAATCACTTTTCTTTTGGACTGCTTAGCTGAAGCCTCCAGCCTTTTTCTTAAATTAACCCTGAAATCAGCGGGAGGGGATATCTCCGGCATTGTCTTCAACAGCCCGACAACCATCCGTAAATCGTCAAATTCCCTTGAACAGTCTGAACAAGTCTCAAGGTGGGAAGCCACCAGGGCATGTTCGGAGGGTTCCAGCGCACCGTCAAGATGTGCTGATAAGAGATCCCGTATTTCGTGACACTGCATCTCAACCCCCCCTTTACTTCAATTGACGTGCAACAATGTTTGAAAGTTCCCGGTCCCCAAGCACCTTTTGCTTTAACGCCTGCCTCGACCTGCTCAGCCTGGATTTTACCGTTCCCAGAGAGCAGTCAAGGGATGCGGCAATTTCCTCATACGACAATCCCTGTATCTCCCTCATTACCAATATTAGTCTTTGCTCTTCCGACAGTGTATTCAAACATTTCTGCACCGCCCGCTGCAGTTCGTTCCTTTCCAGGGATTCTTCCGGGCTGCTGGCCTCATCAGCCAGATATATATTACCGCCCGGATGGGACATGATCTCATCCAGCGACACCTTTTTACGCCTTTGCTGGCGTCTCAATTCATCCCTGCAGACATTGGCGGCAATGCGGTAAAGCCAGGTGGCAAAGCTGGAGTCTCCCCGGAATGTGCCCAGCGACTGATAGACCCTTATAAAGGTTTCCTGGGCCAAATCGTTGGCATCCGCATGGTTGCTTGTAAATCTATATGCCACTGTATATATTTTACTCTCGTATTTTTTAACCAGTTCGTCAAAAGCATCAAGGTCGCCGTTTTTGCTCTTTTGCACCAAAACATCGTCAGGGCGCAATTCCTTTGCCACCCCCTTCTCAATGAGTGGATCCCGTTGGGGATATTCCTTCCGTAATTTGTCAGTAAATATGAAATTGGTCCGAACAGAAGGTGTGTCCCCTTACTTTAATGATTCGACAATATGTAAATCAGTCCTCCCCCGCATTCTAAAAGGAATATAATTCAATAACAATTTCATACAACGATGTAAAAAATAGTCCCGGTCAGGATTATTGACAATATCTCCGCAGCTTGGTATACTAATAATCGACTCTAAAACAAGGATTCATGCCGAAGTGGCGGAACTGGCAGACGCAGCGGACTCAAAATCCGCCGGTGGCAACACCGTAAGGGTTCGACTCCCTTCTTCGGCACCAGTAAAATCAAGGGTTTACGGTTTTCAGATAGTTAAGGTAGAAAACGAATAGCGGTCGTTTTCTACCTTATTTCTACCGTAAGCTTTCCAGGCTGTTGAAAAGCGATTCAACAGCCTTTTTCTGTAATTGGAACGATGGGTGGTTGTAGTCTAACGTGGTGCCCAGGGAATTGTGCCCCACCTGTTTTTATACCGTTCCAATGTCTGTGCCGGAAGCTATTAGCCCTGTAACATTTAGATGCCGCAAATCATGAAATCGAATATGCGATAACTCATGCTTCTTTATGAACTACCCAAACCTCTTTGAGAAGCTGTCCGGGTTAATAGGTGCTCCATCTTCCTGGTAGCATACTAAATCATTTTCCTGATAATATTCTCCGAACTTAAGCCTATTTGTGTCTTGTAGACTTTTTTGCTCATTTAATATCGGCACCAGGGATTGTGGGAAAGCTACAACCCTGATCGAGCTTTCATTTTTCGGGAGTGGTTTGGTAACTTCGACAATATATCTAATTGCCTCTTTTATACGTTCTGCTGGAAATTCTGAAAGAAGATTAATAACATCTTCATTCGATAGGTCTCCGTAAAAATAGTTCCAGTTAGACAAGTTGTGCAGTAGGTAGATGAAAAAATATCATCTACTTCCTTCTTTTATGCAGGGGAAAACCCCGCCGGGAACCAAACCGTCGAAAAGGCTCATGCTGCTTTGATGAACTCCGCAGGTCACAGGGCCAACATTCTGAACCCGAATTATACTCACATTAGGATCGGTATTGTTCAGGGTGGACAGTACGGGGCCATGTTTACGCAGCATTTCATTGGTATTTAATTAAATAGAAATAAAAAAGCTCGCTGGCTGTGCTGGCGAGCCTCTCTTTTTTTCCTTAAATTGTTGTCGCTTCATGTTTTAATGTTTAACAATTTAGATAATTTTTTATTTCCGAAATACAAACAAAGAAGGAGTACATTGATCACTGTGGAAATAATTACAATATTAAACCCACATATATATAATATCGATCAGTGATTTCAAATTATACATAGCCAAATAAGCAGAGATTGGAACTCAAGATTCTTTAATATATGTCAATTAAGGGGTTGAAGCATATGAGCAAAGCAAAAAATGATGCTGTTAAAAAAACTAACTTATCAAAAACTCATGTGCCGGATAAAGTCTATGCCTATTCACTTCAAGTCAGACATGCTCTATATGAGTTATTAAGCTGCTCAGATAATGATATTGTTAGCATTGAGGTTTTTGATGACGTTGCTACCCAAAAAGATGATGGCAGTATTGAGGCAACACAGATAAAAAGCGTGCTTTCCAACAAAAATCCCATATCCAATCGAGCAGTAGACTTATGGAAGACGTTTTATAATTGGTTATTGGCTGTTAAAGCTAGTGAATTAAGTTCTAGTAGTACTAATTTCAAACTTTTTGTAGCGGCAGAGAGACATGGAGAGATTGCCAATTCATTCAGCAATGCAAAAACTCTCGAAGAAGCAAAAAAAGCCTGGAAAGAGGCAAAAAATGAATTCTATGATAAAAAAGGAAAAGAAAAAAATTTGAGTGATGAATACGCTTTATATATTAGAGATTTTTTCAATCATAATAATATGCTACCAGCATGTATGATAATTCAAAATTTTAGCTTGGCTACAATAAAGGACAACTATACGACAATTCTTTATAACACATTCTGCCAAAAAGTATTAATTCCGGAAGATCTTTTGGAGAATGTGTTTATCTATATTCTTGGATGGTTAGATAAAAAAACAGCCGAATTAGTTGAATCAAGTAAAGTTATGTCCATTACATATAAAGATTTTAAATTTCAACTTATTGCAATTACAAGCGAGTTTAATCAAAAACTAAGTCTCAAGGAATTAGCACCTCGACCAACAGAGGAAGAAATAAAGAGTGAGTATGATGCTGTAAGAAGGTACATAAGGCAGCTAGACATTGTTGACTGTAACTATACTGATAAAATTGAAGCCATAAGTGATTATCTAAGAGCGTCCACAAACAGAACGTTATGGGCAAGTCGAGGAGATATAAGTGAATCTAATTTAAAGAATTACAAAGACGAACTAATTACCAAATGGAATAATAAAAAAAATATTATAAAGCTAACCGAAAAAAATCTTTCTCCTGAAGAGCAAGGAAAACTTTTATATTTCCGCTGCAAAGAAAATAGTATTAGTATAGGTCATCTTTGTGTACCATCTTTTTTCACATCAGGTTGTTACCATGCTTTATCTGACGATATGAAGATTGGATGGCATCCAAAATATGAAAAATTATTAAATGAGGGATGTGAAAATAATGAGCGATCTAAATAAGGAAATTCGAAATGTGCAAAACCCTGCTTTTGGAGCATTCGCAATATGGAATTTTGTTCGGGGGTATTATAGTTTTAACTCATTATTTACGCCATTTCCTATTTTGTTTATTGTCTTGCCTATTGTTTTTCGAGGTGATATGGTTGAAGTTTTATATGGCACAAATAAGCCATCCGGTTTAAGGCATTTTGCAAATAAATTTCTATCAACTAAAGTACTTAAGAATGATGTAGTATCGCAAATACATATATCCAGTTCAAACATGAAACACAACACGCTTGATTCTATAAGAATTGCTTTAAATGCCTCGCTGATTTCAATAGACTATGAAAATGCACTTGTATTTCCCATATCAACAACAGAGCATAAAAGTGAGCCTAAATCAATAATTAAGCTTGGCAAAGCCTCTGAGAAGTTGGGCTATTGGTGTTCTCAGCTTACTTTACATGAAATCTCTCAAATACTGAAAGTGAGGTTTTAGAATGAATTTTCAAATAAAAAAACTGATCCTATGGCCTAGAAAGACCGAATTTAAATTTAAGGAGATTGAGTTTGAATTAGGAGTAATTAATATTATTACAGGAGCATCAAGAACTGGGAAGTCAGCGATTATTCCCATAATAGACTATTGCTTAGCGTCAGGTTCATGTTATATACCTGTTAAGACGATAAGAAGTGCTTGTAGCTGGTTTGGAGTAGTTATCCAAACTAATAATACTCAAATACTCCTTGCTAGACGTGAGCCAGGGATGCAGAAATCTACAGAGGATATGTACATTGCAGAAGGCACTTCTGTAACTATTCCAGAAGTGCCTATAAAAAACACAACATCTAGTAATGTAAAAAAACAGCTGGATGAATTATCAGCTCTATCTTTTTTAGATATGGAGTCCGATACAAGTAATAATTACTACAGCAGACCATCTTTTAGAGATCTAATGGCTTTTTGTTTTCAACCTCAAAATATTGTTGCAAATGCAAATACATTATTTTTTAAAGCGGATACTACTGAACATCGAACAAAACTAATTAATATTTTTCCGTATATATTGGGAGCTGTTACTCCAGATATTTTAGCAAAGCGTCAAGAAATAAATAACCTTTCAAAAGAATTAAAACGTAAGGAAAGAGACTTACAAAAGCTTAAAGATGTTGCAGAAAAATGGAAAATTGAAATAAATGGATGGTTAGCTGCTGCACAAGAGTTTGGGCTACTTACAGTTACTTATAAATTAGATGAATTATCTTTTGAAGAGCAAATTGAGTTGCTTTCCTCACTTGTTAATAAAAAGGCATCTGATTCCAATATTCTAAATAAAAATATTGAGGAATCTTCCCAAGAAATAGTGGCACTTCGTAAAGAGGAGAATGAGATTTCACTTAAGCTGTCTTCTTTTAAAAATAGATATACAGAGATGACGCAACTTATGGAAAGCATAGATGATTATAGAGAATCATTAACTATACAAGTCGAAAGGTTAAATGTTTCTAAATGGTTGAAAAGCCTTGCAGAAGGTGAATATATATGCCCAATTTGTGGCAAACCAGATGCTCATCCTAAAGAACAACTTGAAAAATTTTATATAAGTCTTAATAGGCTTGAAGAAGAAGCTGGATATACTAGTAGGATTCCTGCTGCTTTTGAACGTGAATATGAAAGTGTAAAAACTGAAATTGAGAAACTTACGGAGCAACTTGTTGCAATTCAAAAGAGAATTAAAATACAAAGCAATATACGTAATTCTTCCGAAGAGGAAAAATATACCCTTGAAAATATTGCAAGATTTTTAGGACAGGTACAATATGCGAGTGAAACATTTGAAACGCTTGGAACGGATAGTCAACTTCTGGCGGAAATAGATAAATTAAATGAGCGGCTTAAGGATTTAAGGGCTCAGGTAGATGAACATGCAATAAGACAAAGGATAAATACAGCGTTAAGAACAATTGAAGCATATGCAATAAAGCTAATACCTGTGCTTGATTCCGAAAGACCTAATGATCCAATAAAAATAGACTATGAGAATCTTACTGTTATTGTAAGCGGTGAAGATGGACGTGATGATTATTTATGGGAAATTGGAAGCGGCTCAAACTGGCTTGCATATCATATTTCAGTGACCCTTGGATTTCATCTGTTCTTTAATAAGCAAGCTCATTCGTCTGTGCCAAGTTTTATTGTCTATGATCAGCCCAGTCAAGTTTATTTCCCGCAGAAATTAGCAGCAAAAGATGATGAAAAAGACTTAGACCCAAAGCTTGAAGATGAAGATCAAATTGCAGTCAAAAAAATCTTTAAGACAATATCAAAGGCGTTAAAAAGCTCAAATAATGGTTTTCAGATTATTGTGTTGGAACATGCTGATAGTAGCATATGGGGTGAAATTGACAAAGTTCACGAAGTTTGCGAATGGAGAGGCGAAAATAAAAAGCTAATTCCAATAGAATGGATTGAATAGTAGTATGTTAGTTAAATAATAGAAATGATTTAATTTCATGAGTATTAAATTGTCTCAGAAAACCATTGCTCAAAGGAACGTATGTTTGTTATAATTAAAGCAAATATACGTTCGGGGTGATAATATGTCACAGCAAGAAACCATGAGTCTGAGGAAATTCAAAGATAAATTTCCTGATGAAGATGCTTGCTGCAAGCATATGTTTCAGATCCGGTGGCCAGAGGGGTATCGTTGCCCAAAGTGTGGCCATGACCAGTTCTATTATATCGGTACCCGAAAACTGTACGAGTGCAAGGCTTGTAGATATCAAACATCGGTGACTGCAGGTACTATAATGCATAAATCTCACACAAAACTGGATGTATGGTTTTTGGCAATATACCTGACTGCCCATGATAAGAGGGGCATAGCAGCCAGAAAGCTTGAACAAGACATTGAAGTCAGTTACCCCACAGCGTGGCTGATGTTACACAAAATCCGTAAGGCTATGGGTGATCGTGACGCCTACTATCTGTTGGCAGGTATTGTTGAACTTGATGATGCCTTTTTTGGTGGCCCCACTGAAGGCGGAAAACGGGGACGGGGAACTGACAAAACAAAAGCTCTTATTGGTCTGTCGTTGGATAAGCAAGGCCGTCCACAGTATATTAAAGCCTCCGTGATTGAGAACCTTAGGGCAAGCACACTGGCTGATACGGTAAAAGGACTGATTCAACAAGGTTCAGTTATCTCTTCGGATTTACACAGAAGCTATCCCTGTCTGGAAAAAGAAGGCTATACAGTGTACAGCAAAGAGTTTAACCCGAATGAAAATCCTGACCACCTGAAATGGTTACATACCGCGATTTCAAACCTCAAAACTTTGATTGCAGGGACTTATCACGGACTGGATTCAAAGCACTTACAGGCATACTTCAACGAGTATTGCTATCGGTTTAATCGCCGCAAATTCAAGGGGCAATTATTCAATAGGCTTTTGAACGCCTGCATTGGAACCACCACCATTACCTACCACCAATTGGTAGATGGGGTTCCTGTTTTAACCTGATACTCATGTATAATAATATAATAGCGCAAAAGCGCATTTATTCGTTTCAATACATAAAAAAGGCGCTGATCTCTCAGTGCCTTTTTTTAATCATCTGTGCTATCACTCACTTCTTTATAGCTTCTCGCAATAGTTATTTTAGCGTAACCTGTACCTCTTTGCCGAGGGAGCGGGCAACCTTGGACAGAAAGTCCAGGGATGGATTATACGTTCCGCTTTCCAGGCGGCTGATATTGGATTTCTGGGTTCCAACCCGAAGCGCCAATTCTTCCTGGGTAATATTTTGGCTGGTGCGTGCTTCAATGATTTGTGAAATCACATCATAGCGCGGTTTCAGCTTTTCGTATTCAGCTTTGAATTCTTCGTCCTTCATCAAAAGCTCTTTCACTTCGGAAAACTTTGCTCCTGCCTTACTCATTGTCACACCTTCTTTCATAATCTTCTTTATAACGCAGTGCCCGTTCAATCTCTCTTTGCGGAGTTTTTTGAGTTTTTTTGGTGAAACCATGAAGCAGCACAAAAGTCTTCTGGTGGTATGTGAAATAGAAAATCCTGCTGATATCCGAGGCGAACTTGATTCTCAATTCAAAAAGGCCTTTGCCTTTTACGGGCTTGACGTATGGTTCCCTTAATTCAGGTCCATGCTTTTCCAGCAGTTCTATTTCGCTAAAGGCTTTTGCCCGCATTTTTGCTTCCAACGACAGCAGAAAATCCAGTACGGGAATATCTCCGTTTTCCTTTTTATAGTATTCTACCTGCCAATCCATGATACACCTCTAATCTTAGTATATGCCTCACCTCATCATCATGTTATCATATACGATAACATGAATCAAGAAATTTGTATTTTTTTTAAAGTATCTAAAAAGCAATCATCTTTCAATGCTATTTGGCTGCCGTATCCTTAATACCATCCTGAGATAATCGTTGTAATCCTTCCCACGTGAGGGCAGCTCATCGGAAATGGTGTAGGTGGAGGGAAGGATGGCCTTAATGGTCTCCGCCGCCAGCCTTCCCGGTGCGTCGTTGTCCAGATGCAGGGAAATTCCGGTTATTTGCGGGTAATCCTTGAGGTATTGCATCAAAGAGGCGGGCAGGGTGCTTTCCTCGATATTCTTTTTCGGCTTGTAAATACCCGCCAGAGACAGACAGTTTTCCCGCCGCCAATCCCTGTCGGAAAGCAGCTCCAACGTGCCGTAGGACAAAAGGTCGATGGCGCTTTCAAACAGGTGCAGCTTGGTGGATTTATCCCTTGCCGGAATGGAGAAGGAGAAGCGCTTGTCGCTGCCGCTTGCGTCCCCCATAAACCGGCTGCCGGATGTACCCCGGAGCGCGCCGTAGCGGGGAACGCCCTGCGGTTCGAAGCCAACAAAGACCGCGTTGCGGCGGTAGCGGCTTTCATACAGCCGTCCGGTTTCAAGGCAGTAACCAATCAAGGCGCTGTGTATGCCGCGCCCTTTGAGATAGGCAACTACGCGGTCGTTGCTTTTGTTTTCGTCCGGCAACAGCAACCTTCTCGGCTCGGCGGGTTCCCGTGCCTTTGACGGGACAGGCGGCTCAACAACTGCCTGCCCGTCTATCCGCATGACCGCCTCGGGGAGCGTCATGCCCCGGACCTTGATAAGATAATCCAGGGCGGAGCGCCCGCCAATGCCACGGGACCACCAGCACCACTTCCCGTTGGATATTTTCAGGCTGTCATGGCTGCGGGTGGTATAGACGTTGCCGGAAAAGTGAACCACCTCCTGCGGTTCGTAATATTGCAAATAGGTCAGCAGATCCATCTGTTTGGCTCGCTTAATTTGTTCCGGGGCCACATAGGGCATAACGATCACCTCCGAACGCAAAAAGCACCGGACTTTGTCTTCCGATGCTTCTTCAAGGAGTTGTTGCAATGCGGCTATAGTGCGCCGATTTTTTTGAGATAGGAAAAACTGCCCGTATGCCCGCGAAAATAAAGCTGCATACGCTCCATGTCCTCCATGCGGGTTGCTGTATCCAGGTAATCCGTAAGGATTTTATGTTCTTCCCTGCTGAGAGCAACCGGCCCCTCACCCTCCAGAACAGCCGAAATGAAAGGGTGCCGCTCCGTGAGTTCTCCTTTTCTTTGATGGAGCTGGCCATACTCGTCATTGTTGTGCAGCAAGTCAATAGCGGTGTCGCTATGAATTTCGGTAAACAGCGCCGCAATCCGTTCCGGCAGGGTCTGGAATTTAAAAGGTTCTTTCATTACGTGCCTCTTTCCCGGTTTTTGTTTACTGTAAGCCTTGAGAAAATAGAAAGTCAAAGCTATTAATGTGTGTTCAGCAATTACCGTTCATAGCCCACGGCCTTTTTTGCGGGAATATCCAGGTTCTCATCCGGCCCGTCGTCCATGATCTCGTTTTCCGCCTTGTCCATATTAAGCAGAATGTTCAGTTCATGCAGCCGCGCGGATTTGCTTTGCAGCTCCTGCTCCTTTTCAAAGGGGATATCAATTTCTTTCTTGGCCGTTTCCATCTGCTGACGGAGGGTTTTGAGATGTTCCAGGCAATACTCCAGTTTCTTCGGCATTTCGGCCAAAACGTTGTTGAGCCTGGTGATGTTGCCGTGCACGTCCGCGCCCAAAGCAACCGTATGGCTGGGAGTGCCCTGGAGCGTGATTTGATACTTTGGACTGATACAATAATAAAGCCTGGCCGGTAAACCTTTTTTTTGTTCCTGTAAAACTCCCTCATCCCTCAATTTTTTCCTGGCCGTTTCCTGCTCTTTGCGTGACATACCAAGCTCATTTTTCCAATCATCACGTGATTTATAAAACCAGTCATCATCAGAACCTTTTCCCGTCCAGTAAATTGCTTGACAAAGAAAAAGCCCAGCTGTAACGCTTCCCAATGCTTTTGCAAAATCCGCATGGTAAGAAACCGGCTTGTCCATTAGAACTTTGAGCAAAACATCCTTTGCCATAAAAATAAAATTCCTCCTCTGGAGAAAAAAGAACCTTGTTGGAATTAACCCAAGCCGGAGTGTGGGGGCAAAGATTACTGGAGCTTCACCAAATAAAGCACCCCGTAGTTGTGTCTCCGGGGCTAATAAGTTAATATGTAAGCAATGGAGAAGGTGGTGTTCTCCGTGCAAGCCAAAGAACGTTTAATAAAAGAAATAGAGTCGCTGGGTCCACACAATATTTTGCGGGTCTACGATCTCGTTTTAACCCTCAAGAAACAGGATAAAAAAATCCAATTTCAGAAACCTAATAATGGTTATTTGCGAGCCCGCCTTGCGTTGAAAAATTGCAAGGATTCGCTCAGTGACGACATCATAAGAGAGAGAAAAGCCCGTATATGAATCTTTTTTTTCGATACTTCAGCTTTACAGAAGCAAAGGAGGTTCGCCTTATGGCAATGGAAATTGAAAAACTGGTGAAGGAAATTAAGGCTCTATCTCCTGAGCAAAAATTTGAACTGGCCAGAAGGCTGGAAGAAGAAGCCGTTTTCAATGACGACCAGTCCTGGTACTGGACGGCCGAATGGCAGGAGGCGGAAAAAGAAGCCGATGAGGATTTCGCCTCCAACCGAGTTCACCATTTTGAAAACGTAGACGAGGCCATCAAATTTTTGCACCAGCAAGCCGATAAAGTTGATGGAGATTAAAGCATGTACGTTCTGGAATTTAGCACAAAGTTTGTTCGGGCATATAAAAAACTTGATCAGCAAACACGTTTCCAAGTTGATAATACACTGCAGCTTTTAGTTAAAAACCCCAAACATCCATCACTACGCCTGAAAAGAATACAAGGCACAAAAGATATTTGGGAAATCAGCGTAAATATGTCTGTTCGAATTACATTACGCTTATCAGAAAATATCATTCAACTAAGAAACGTAGGTACCCACGAACAGGTTTTCAGGCCCCCTTATTGAGTATTCTTTCTACCGTTTTTTTTACCATCGGACTTTTATAACCCAATTTTACCGTGTTAAATGAAATATCGCTGAGTCGTCCAAAACGCGTAAATTATGGACTCAGCGATATTGCTTTTAATGCTGATATAACCCAGGGTAAAACTCAAAATCCGCCGGTGGCAACACCGTAAGGGTTTGACTCCCTTCTTCGGCACCAAACAGTATTCATGCGGGCTTCAAGGCTGGGATTAGCCTCCAGGGGCTAATTTTAAAAAGCTAGTCCGCAGGGTCTGAATTTACACGACGGATTACCCTCTAGCTGTTTTTGTCAGCAAATACTAAAGCAGCGAAGGGAGTTTACTATTTTATGGCCAAAGGAAAAGTTTTAACTATCAGGGAGTAATCCATAGAGTAGAGAATAAACGGCAGTGGGTTTTGACACATGAGCGCAGCGGCTTATCTGTTCACACTCTTAGCTCAAAACAAGAAGCGTTGGACGCGGCGGCGGCTGCCCCTGCTATAGATTGGACGCAGGATAAGCGTACAGCTGTGGAGCTTTCCAGTCAGGAAGGTAGAGAGTGAGTCAATCGTGTGCGCTGTGGTGCATTTAAAAAGAGCAAGCGTGCCAGTTAATCACAAATGGTCAAACATTTGGGCGGGGGTTAAATACTCTCGCCTTAAAAATTATATACAACATATGGGAGCGACAGCATAATGACAAAATTTCAGATTACAGTCGAGAGCATACTAAAAACACACCGGAAATTCAATGACTTTGGCAAAGGTGAAGAATTTTATCTGAAGCTAGGAGAGTGTTGAGAAACACATTGAAAAAGCAATAACCGTGTTGATAAACTACCGCCCGAGGCCGTTCAAAAAGCTCCAGATGCAAGGCGCGGCAAGGCCTCAAGCTTCAGTGTACTCATAGTACACTCCCGCATTGAGGCCGCAGCCGCAACGCAGCAGATGGACTTTTTCAACGGCCTCCTAGAGAACGGTGGTTACATGGATTTGGTTATAGGGCGCCAGGGGAATACGGTTATGGTCGGCCACTACGCAAACATGAACGGTGATTTGGTTCTGACCCTGTGTTGATTTATGTTATTCTCCCGTCCGGTGAATGGTATCCCTGGCGGATTGAACAGGTGTTCAGTGACACACAAGTTGCGAATGAGGCCCAGTTTACTCAGGAGCAAAACACTGGTATAATATCTCACAACAATAAGAAACTGATTGGGCTAGAAAAAGAACAGCAGCATAACTTGAATGCGATATATTAGTTTAATAAAAGGAGGCTTCTGGCAATGCAAGAAACTCCTAACAAGCTATACACTTACGAAGATTACTTAAAAATTGATGACGACAACCAGTATGAGCTAATCGGGGGTGAGTTAATTTTGGTTCCATCGCCAAAATCAATACATCAAATAATTAGCCTGGAACTGGCGGCTACACTACGGGATTATGTGCGAAAAAACAAATTAGGTAGAGTTATTACTGCCCCGCTAGATGTTGTTTTAAGTGAAACAGATAAACCACAGCCCGACATACTCTTTATATCCACTAACCGTTTGGATATTATTACCGAAGATAACATTAAAGGCGCGCCGGATTTAGTGATAGAAATACTCTCGCCGTCAACGGCCAGCCGGGACAAAGTGCAAAAGAGTAAAATGTATTACAATCATGGTGTTAAAGAATATTGGATTGTAGATCCAAGCGCTAAAGCAGTACAGGTGTTTACCC
Organism: Desulfocucumis palustris; assembly: GCF_002933875.1. Lineage (GTDB taxonomy): Bacteria > Bacillota > Desulfotomaculia > Desulfotomaculales > Desulfocucumaceae > Desulfocucumis > Desulfocucumis palustris. The sequence goes on from NZ_BFAV01000119.1 coordinate 79,338, forward strand.
CCGGTGAAAAAAACTGGAATCTCTTTGAATCGTATGATACAGACGGAGTTTTAACTTCCCCGCTGTTGCCGGGATTAGAAATTAATTTAAAGAATGTCTTTTAATCTTACCGCCAGAGGGCGGTTTATTTTTTTTCATTATTGCAAAGCAAAAGCATGATATAACGGCAATTTTTTTGACCTGTTCCGGTTCATTAAGTAAAAAAAGCAGGAAAATTTAATGTAAAAAGCCAATACGAAAAAATTGAAATCCCATAGCTCGGAATAGTCGCGACTTCATTCTGTGGGGCAATCAAAAATTTTGCACATTAGTTTCGCGCGTAGGCATTGTTAAGGCTCAACAGCAGCATATCAATATCTGCCGGTTGAGCCTTTTTTTCGCGCAAAACTCCTGTCCCCTTTTAGAACCGTCCCTGTGTTATCTGAAAACCGTCAGGCCATAATCGCTTTGACAGCCTGAATGAGCTGGCCCTCATTGGGAATGTAAAACTGTTCCAGCGGAGGGCTGAAGGGAACTGGTATATCGGGAGGCGCCACCCTCTTAACCGGAGCCTTGAGGGAGTCAAAAGCCTCTTCCGCCACCAGCGCGGCAATTTCACCGCCGAAACCGCCGGTACGGGTAGCCTCGTGCAGTACAACCAGGCGGCCTGTTTTCCGTACCGATTGAAGAATGGTGTACTTGTCCAGGGGAGCCAGCGTCCTTAAATCTACTATCTCCATTTCAATTCCGTCCTTACTCAGCGCGGCCGCAGCTTTAAAAGCCACTCCCAGCATCTTGGACCAGGTTACCACCGTCACGTCGCTGCCCGGCCTCTTAACGTCCGCCGCACCGATGGGAATTGTGTACTCACCCTCAGGTACCGGCCCCGGGGCGAAATAGAGCGCCATGTCCTCAATGAAAATAACCGGATTATCGTCACGAATGGCCGATTTCAAAAGTCCTTTTGCATCAGCCGGGGTGCCCGGCATTACAACTTTAAGACCGGGGCAGTGGGCTACCCACGCCTCAAGGTTGTGGGAGTGCTGGCAGCCCGCGCCAAAACCGGCGCCGGTCTTAACCCGAACCACCATGGGGAAGGCGCTTTTGCCGCCGGACAGGTAGCGAAGCTTGGCGGCATGGTTGACAATCTGATCCGAAGCAATGGTGAAAAACGGGTTAAACATAACTTCCACCACCGGCCGTAGGCCCATTACCGAAGCTCCCACCGCCAGGCCGGCAATGGCGGCTTCTGAAACCGGGGTGTCCTTAACCCTGCCCGGCCCGAATTCTTTTAAAAGTCCAAAAGTAGGCAGCGACGGGGACTCATGGATTCCAACACCTATACCCTCGCCTGCAATAAAGACGTCGAGATCCCTGCGCATTTCTTCAAGAAGGGCCTGTTGAACCGCTTGACCCATTGTTATCTTCTGCATGTATAGTCTCCTTTCAAGATTTTCTATACGTAGACGTCTTCGAGCGCCTCACCGGGAGCCGGCCAGGGGCTTTCTTCCGCAAAGCGAACGGAGTTTTCCACCGTTTCGTTTATCTCCTTTTCAATCGTCAAAAGCTCCTGCTCCGAAATCAAACCTTCCCGCAGCAATTCCTTTTGCAGTTTATCCACCGGACACCGCTCCATCCAGGCGGCAATTTCTTCCTTGGGCTGGTAAACCTGATGGTCGGCTTCACCGTGACCGCGCCAGCGGTAGGTTTTACATTCAAGCAGGGTCGGGCCTTCCCCGGCCAGGCACCTCGTCCTGGCTTTTAACGCCGCCTCGTAAACTGCAGCAGCGTCGTTGCCGTCCACCACTTCGCCCGGCATATCATAGGCCATCGCCCGCACTGCAATATCTTTAATTTTGGTATGCTCCTCCATCCTCTGCGCCCCGGAATAGACATTGTTTTCACAAACAAATATTACAGGCAGGTTCCACAATGCGGCCATGTTTAAAGCCTCGTGGAAGCTGCCTTCATCAGCCGCGCCGTTTCCGAAAAAACAAACCGTTACACAATTACTTTTCTTATACTGCTGGGCAAAGGCCGTTCCCACGGCGATGGGAATACCGCCGCCCACCACGGTGGTCGTGCAGAGAGCGTTTACCTCGGGCACGGCAATGTGCAGGGTGCCGCTTTTTCCCTTGTTGCATCCCGTACGCTTTCCAAAGATTTCTGCCATGATCAGTTTCGGATCGGCGCCCTTGGCGATCAGGTGGCCGTGGCTGCGGTGGTTGCTGATGATCACGTCATCTCTTTCAAGGGAGCCGCACACACCGGCCGCCACTGCCTCCTGGCCTGTGCAGAGAATCATCATCCCGGGAATTTTTCTTTCGATTTTACATAGCTCGACAAGCTTATCTTCAAAACGCCGGATCAAAAGCATGGTCTTATATAATCCAAGCCTCTTTTGATTTGTCATACTCGCTTTCCTCCCTTATCCGTTAATTTTCCATCAATTCCGGAAAAGCATTAACTTATGGTCAATTTGACAGTTCTCAATAAACTTTTTCGTCCGCCACCTTTCTCTTAGAATTTTATGCTTCTTCCACTTCCCCCAAAAATACGTTTTAAAAATAGTACATTGCTAAACGAAGCCGGGGAGAAGTTGGATGATATTATTGACATCCTGCATAAGACTCTTGGTAAACCAGGCAGAAGACCGCGCACTTATCGTCAAATTGCTCGTGCCTATCTCAAGGCATTGTCCGCAACAAGAAACCCGGGAAGAAAGGCCATACGCAAAGCCATCGGTAAGCTGCTACGCTATGTGGGGCGCAACCTTAGTGCCGTAGATCGCCTTCTTGCTGTGGCCGGCGATGGGCATGGCCTGAGTCGGAAGCACCAGGAAAATTTGAGCACCTACGTACGTTTGTGTGTAATAATATGTGTTATAATATTAGCTAAATAGTATCTTTTTTAGCAAGTAGGCACTTTTTTGTGCTATAGTACCTAAAAAGATACTTAAGGCATTGGGGTGAAAAAAATGATCGATAAAGAGAAACGGCATGAGGAATGCCACATGAAGGAAAAATGTGTAAAATATGATATATGTCCAATGATTATGGTGCAAAAAATAATTTCCGGCAAATGGAAAATATTAATCCTGTGGTATTTAAGTTACAAAACACTCAGGTTTAATGACATTAAAAAAAGATTACCTTATGTTACTCAAAAAATGCTGACACAGCAGTTAAGAAGTTTAGAAGAGGATAATCTTATATTCAGGAAGGTATATCCTGTTGTTCCCCCAAAAGTAGAATACGGACTAACAGAAGTTGGGAAAAAAATAATTCCCATATTGGAAATGATGCATGGTTTTGGGGCCGAGTATTTAGAACAAGTATATGATAAGGAAGTAAATTCTCCAGAAATATCAAGGCCTTAGATCACTGCGAAAGTTGAGCGAATTAAAATCAAAGGGCGTAGAGTTTGAAAAAGGCTTAACAAATGATGTGAATAGGTGTCAAGGGTAAGGTTAGTTGTTGAATGCCCAAGCATTTCAGCTACCACTTTTGGGTGTATACCAGCTTTTAATAGTGATTGCCCTTGTGGATACCAGAGAAAACATATATGATGAGATAGCCGGGAGATTAAAGTGGTAACTCCCCAACTTATCTTTTAGCTTGCTGAAGAACAAAAATATAAGGTATTTAAGTCGGCTCCGGAAGAAAAATGAAGGGGGTTTTAAATGATGCAAGAAACTCCTAACAAGCAGCTTTACACTTATGAAGATTACTTAAAAATCAATGATGACAACCAGTATGAACTAATTGGGGGTGAATTGATATTGGTTCCGGCACCAAAGACTACCCACCAAAAAATAAGCAGAAAACTATTACAAATTATTGGTACCTTCATTGACGATAATAACCTCGGCGAATTATATGGCGCACCAACTGATGTTATCTTAACGGAGACAGATAAGCCACAGCCGGATATTTTGTTCATTTCAAATGAGCGACTGGGTATTATTACAGAAAATAATGTTCAAGGTGCACCGGATTTGGTAATAGAAGTATTATCTCCCTCAACGACCAGCCGGGATAAAGTGGAAAAGAGTAAAATGTATTACACCCACGGCGTTAAAGAATACTGGATCATTGACCCGGACGCCAAAGTAATAGAGGTTTTTACCTCTGGAGAAAAAAACTGGAATCTTGTTGAGGCATATGGTAAAAACGGTATTTTAACTTCCCCGCTGTTGCCGGGATTACAAATTAATTTAAAGAATGTCTTTTAACCTAACCGCCTTTGCCGTCATATTTTTTCATCACTGTCAGGCAAACAAATGTTCCACACAATACTCTCCCAAAAGGGAGAGAAGAAACATGAGCGGTGATGAAGAATAAAGCATGTACGCTCCGGAATTCAGCACAAAGTTTGTTCGCTCTTATAAAAAGCTTAACCAGCAAACCGTTCTCAAGTAGATAATTCGCTGCAGCTTTTGGTTAAAAGCCACAAACATCCGTCACTACGCCTGAAAAAGATACAAGGTACAAAAGACAAATGGAAAATCAGTGTAAACATGTCTATCAGAATTACTTTGCGCTTTGAGGGGACTAATACTGATTGCCCCGGTGGGAGCTTAACTAATCAATCTAATTCTTTTTAAAAAGCTCAATGTTCTTTCTTTTTCCGGACTGTGAAAAATTGTTTCGGGATTCCCTTCCTCAATTACCATTCCGTGATCCATAAAGACTATTCTATTGGAAATCTCTTCAGCAAAGCTCATCTCGTGTGTAACAATTATCATTGTCATGCCATCCCGGGCCAAATCTATTATTGTCTGAAAAACCTCTCCTGAAAGTTCTGGATCGAGGGCAGATGTAGGTTCATCAAACAGCATTATATCAGGGTTCATTGCAAGGGCCCTGGCAATAGCCACCCTCTGCATCTGCCCGCCTGAAAGTTGACGGGGGAAACTCGCTTCCTTATTTTCAAGCTTAACTTTCCTTATAAGGGTGCGAGCTGTTTCTATTGCTGATTCTTTATCAATCCTCCTGACAGTCATCAACGGCCTGGCAATATTTTCGAGGACAGTATAGTGTGGAAACAAGTTAAACTGTTGGAAAACCATCCCTATTTTTGTTCCCGGTTTTTTTGCAAAATCTTTTTGATATATTGAGCGTCCATTTAATAGTATTACACCGGAATCAATACATTCAAGCTTACAGATACATCTTAGCAATGTACTTTTTCCGGAACCGCTGGGGCCGATGATTGATATAATTTCCCTATTATTCACATCAAGATTAATTTCTTGAAGGACCTTAACACCATTGAATGACTTGTTTAAACCCGCTATTGTCAATATTTGATTACCCACATTTCACCCCCCTTTAACTCACATAAGCTTTATTAATTCGCTTCTCGATTTTTTTACTGATAACAGAAACTGTATACGTCATAACAAAATATATAATCCCCAGGGTCAGGTAAATCTCAAACGCCCTGTAGGTCCTGGTATATATAAGGTTTCCTATTCTAGTCAGCTCCGTAATAGCAAGTACTGACACGAGAGAACTTTCTTTTAGCAAAGATGAAAATGAATTCATCAATGGGGGTATGGCTACACGTATTGCCTGGGGGTAAACGATATGGAGCAAACTCTGGAACCTATTATATCCCAGAACAAATGACGCCTCTTTTTGCCCCATGGGAACAGCATTAATGGATGCCCTAATAATCTCGGACATGTACGCGGCGCTATTAAGGGCAAGACCTAAAATTGCGGCTAAAAATCCGGGCATGTTAATTCCCACAGAGGGCAAACCGTAGTAAATAAAAAAGAGCTGAATTAGAAGCGGTGTCCCTCTGAATATTTCAACATATATTGATAACATTTTCTCAACGCTATTTGGTATTTTTTCGCACCTCATGGTGCCGACAATAAAAGATATAAACAAAGCCACAATAAACGAGAGTATAGTGATTTTTATTGTCAATAAGGCAGCAGATAGTAAAAACCACAAGTTATCCGCGATTATTTCAAAATTCAAATTTACACCCCTGCAAATAGGGGGTAAACATATTGTTCACCCCCTGGCAATCTATAATATTATTATACTTTTAGCCAGTTTCCTATTAATTGATCATAAACACCATTTTTCTTAATATTTGCAAATGCCTCGTTAAGCCTTTGGGTCAGGGTGTCTTCGCCTTTCCTTAAAACCATTACAATTTCGGATGATTCAAGCGGCTTGTCAAGTATCTTGAACCCTTTTTCCGTCTTCATCTGGTTTACAGCGTATGCGTAGCCGACTATAACAGCGCCTATTCTTTTATTCTTTAAATCAATAAATGCTTCAGGGTTATAATTATATCTTTTTATTTCCTTAAATCCTTGCATTTTATCCGCTATTTGCTCACTCCCCGAACCTAATTGAACACCAATAACTTTTCCTTTAAGATCCTCCGGGGAATTAATGGATTTTTCATCCTCACGAACCACAACCACGTCATTTAAATTATAGTAAACATCACTCATATTAACGTTTTCTTTTGCTGCTTCTTTTTTTGACATGCATGTAATTAGAACGTCGTAATCACCTTTAGTCAGCCCTCCAAGAAGAGCTTGCCATTCTGCGTCCTTGATTTCAACATCCACTCCGATTTCCCTGGCCAGGGCATTGGCAAGATCAACATCAAAACCTTCTATTTTACCAGTTTTTTCGTTTCTGGATTCAAATGGCGGGTATGCCGCACAAAGCCCAACTGTCAGCTTTTGGGCCTCCTCCACCCTTTTCAAGGAATTGTCTTGACCGGTTTTATCCATACCGGTTTCAGACTTTTGGGAACATGCAGCCAGCGTAAGAAGCATTGCAAGGATAAGCGCCAACATCATTATGTAATTTTTTCTCATCTTTGTCACTCTTCCAACCTTCCATAGTGTATTTATTCATTCATTTGGCGTACGATGAATTGTTTAACTTTTAAAATAGAAGTGTTTATATTTGACTCACCTATAGCTGCAAAAGAAAAATGAAGACCATTATTATTCAGGGATTTTTTTAATTCTTCAATAAAAATACCAGGTTTTTTTATGTAGCGAATTTCATTAACTTTACTCAACTTTCTCACATGAATAATTGACTTCAACCCTTGATATAACTGAGTTTGATTCGACTATTTTTGAATGAAAACAACAAAAACACCCCTAAC